>NZ_CP163444.1:1869000-2492000 GCF_041053105.1 Streptomyces sp. R44
GCTCCCCGCAGCAGATCATCGACAAGATCCTCGGCTACCACGCGTCCTACGGGCACGACCTGCAGTCCATCTCCGTCGACACCTTCGGCCAGTCGACGGCCGAGCAGCAGGAGACCCTCCAGCGGTTCGCCGAGGAGATCGCGCCGGTCGTGCGGAGGGAGGCGCCCAGCACGCTCTGGGAGGAGTGACTCCGCCGTGTGCGGAGGCGAGTTCCTGGGTAGTCGATCAAGGCCGCACGGGTTTTCGGGGACGTCCGGGGGCTGCGGGCGGACCACCGGAAAGCCGTAAGGTGGGGCCGTACGACAGGAACTTCGAATAAGGAGGCGCTGGGTGATCGAGCTCGAGGGGGTACCCGAGCTGATCGACCCGGTCATGGTGGCCGCGTTCGAGGGCTGGAACGACGCCGGCGACGCCGCCTCCACCGCGGTCGCCCATCTCGACCGGGAATGGAAGGGCGAGGTGTTCGCGGCGCTCGACGCCGAGGACTACTACGACTTCCAGGTCAACCGCCCCACGGTCTTCCTGGACAACGGGGTCAGAAAGATCACCTGGCCGACGACCCGGCTCTCGGTGGTCCGGGTCGGCGGCGAGAAGCCGCGCGACCTGGTGCTGGTGCGCGGGATCGAGCCCTCGATGCGCTGGCGCTCGTTCTGCAACGAGCTGCTCGCCTTCGCGCACGAGCTGGGCGTGGAGATGGTGGTGATCCTGGGCGCGCTGCTCGGGGACACCCCGCACACCCGGCCGGTCCCGGTCAGCGGGGTGACCTCCGATCCGGACCTGGCGCGGACGATGGACCTGGAGGAGACCCGGTACGAGGGCCCGACGGGCATCGTGGGCATCCTCCAGGAGGCGTGCACGCACGCGGGCGTGCCGGCGGTGAGCCTGTGGGCGGCGGTGCCGCACTATGTGTCGCAGCCGCCGAACCCGAAGGCGACGCTGGCGCTCCTCAACCGCCTGGAGGACCTGATCGGGCTGCGCATCCCGCTGGGCGAGCTGCCGGAGGACGCGCGGGCCTGGCAGCTGGGCGTGGACCAGCTGGCGGCCGAGGACAGCGAGGTCGCCGAGTACGTGCAGACGCTCGAGGAGGCGCGGGACACGGCGGAGCTGCCGGAGGCCTCGGGCGAGGCGATCGCCCGCGAGTTCGAGCGGTATCTGCGGCGGCGCGAGCCGGGCACGGGCCCGGGCTCCGGTCCGGGCGTGGCGACGGAGGGCGGCGAGTTCCTGAGGGATTCCGGCAGCGGCCGGACCCGCCCGCCGAAGCCGGAGCAGCCGGGCCCCGAGTCGGTCCCGGGGACGGATGCCGAGGAGGGACCGGGCTCGGACACCGGCGAGGGACCGGGCTCGGACACCGGCGAAGGGCCGGGCTCGGACACCGGCGAGGGGCCGGCCGAGGGATCCGGCGGTCCCGAAGGGGACGTGGACGGCGGCGACGAGACGTAGCCGCCCGGCGGAACGGACGGAACGGGAGGGGTGCCCGAGGGCGCCCCTCCCGTTCGTGTGTCAGGCGCAGCCGAAGCGGGCCGCCGCCCAGTCTCCGTGGTCGCCGCTCTTCGACCCGTTGGTGTCCGTGATCTTCAGCCGGACGTGCCGGGCGCCGGTCACGTCGACGTTCACGGGCAGGGTCGCGGAGGCGCCGGTCAGCCGGGGCGAGGTCCACAGGACCCGGCCGTCGGCCTCGACGGAGAAGGCCACGTCCCCGTAGCCGTTGATCTCGTCGTCGATGCCGACGTCGGCGGTGAAGGTGGTGCAGCGGCCGCCGAGGTAGACCTCGATGTCGGAGTCGGCGTGGGCGCCGATGCCCTTCTCGTAGGTCTTTCCGGCCAGGGTGAGGGTGTGGCCGTCGGCGGCGCCGGACTCGCCGTTGGAGCGGTCGCGCTCGGGCGGCCCCCAGCCGTTGGTCGCGCGGAGCCACGCCAGGTCGCTCGCCCAGGCGTCGGCGGTCGGCGCCGGGGGCATCAGCCCGATCGCGAACCGCTGGACGGCGGTGCGGTCGGTGCCCGCGGCCCGGTGGCGGGCGGTCGCCGTGAGGGTGGCCTCGCCGAGCTTGGCGTCGGCCGCCGGGGTGACGGCGACCTGGACCCGGCGGGTGGTGCCGGCCGGGACGCGGGCGATCGGGGCGGCCGGGGTGACCTGCCAGCCGGCGGGGGCGTCGAGGGAGACGCGTACGTCGGTGGCGTCCCGGGTGCCCGCGGTGACGTCCACGGCGACGGTGCCGGGGGTGCCGGCGCCGAGCTCCTGCCCGGTGGGGGCGGCGAGGACGGCGGAGGCGCCGGGGACGGCCCCGCCGACGGCGCTGGTCTCCCTCAGGCGCAGTTCGAAGCCGCGGTCGGTGGACTGGGCCGCGGTCTTGACCCGGACCACTCCCCCGCGCTCGTCGCGGTCGTACCACCAGCCCTGGCCGGCCGCGTCGAAGGCGGCGCGGGAGGTGAGGGCGGGCAGCGGGCGTCCGTCGAGCTTCACCGCTTCGGGGGCGTCGCCGGTGTGGACGGTGAAGCCGTACGGCCGGGCGGTGGGCTTGCCGGTGTACGAGCCGGTGCTGGCGCCCAGGCGGATGGTGACGTCGCCGGGGCCGGACTGCGGGGCGCCGACCTCGGCGCGCTGGGTGGCGTACTTCCCGGTGCGGTGTTCGCGGGTGACGCCGTCGTCCTCGTACAGCTCGAAGGAGGTGTTGCCCTTCGGGTAGACGTCCCAGGCGATCGGGTCGCCGGGGGCGCGGTCCTGGTACGAGCGGAGGGAGCCGGGCCACATGGGGACGGCCGCCCCGGCCCGGACGAAGAGGGGCAGGGTGTCGAGCGGGGCGCTGTAGTCGTCGACGGTGACGGGGCCCTGGTAGGTGCGGCCGCTCCAGTAGTCGATCCAGGTGCCCTTGGGGAGGTAGATGCCGTCGCGTTCGGTGGCGTCCTGGTAGACGGGGGCGACGAGGAAGTCCTCGCCGCTGAGGAACTCGTACTTCGCGGCGTCGGTCGCGGCCTTCGGGTCGTCCGGGTATTCGAGGGCGAGCGGCCGGGCGAGGCCGACGCCGGTCTTCGTGGCCCGGTGGGCGTGGCTGTAGATGTACGGGAGGAGGGCCTCGTGGAGCTTGAGCGAAGCGCGGTTGATGCTGGTGTACGGCTCGCCGTAGCGGAAGGGCTGCTTGTCGTTGGCGGCCCAGCCGTCCATGGTCATGGTGACGGGCAGGAACATCTTCCACTGGAGGTCGCGGGTGTACGTCTTGGCGCTGCCGCCGAAGATGCCGTCGACGTCACCGGTGGTGTAGGCGAGGCCGGACATGGACGCGCCCGCGTACGTGGGGATCTGCCAGCGGATGTACTCCCAGCTGCCGGACTGGTCGCCGGACCACTGCACACCGCAGCGCTGGGCGCCGGACCAGCTCTCGGGGGCCCAGGTGAAGCCGCGGGCGTCACTGTTGGCCTCGATGCCGGCGTGGGCGTCCTTGCAGCCGTCGAGGGCGAACTTGTATCCGGAGCCGACCCAGGCGACGTCGAGCTTGGCGACGCGCTGGCCGGCCTTGACCTGGTCGGCGAGCTTGTCGATGCCGTCCTCGGTCCACAGGCCGAGCTTCATGTCGCGCTGGGCGAGGCCGGCGGAGGTCTCGGCGAGGTTCTCGTAGCCGCAGCCGTAGCCGTCGTTGACGAGCATCCAGCCGTTGGGCATGTCGTTCGCGACGTAGCCGTCGGCGACCTTCAGTGCGTCGAGGGTGTGGCGCTCGCCGCGGTTGGCGTTGTGGAGGTAGCAGTCGGAGTCGCCGATCTCCAGGCCGTACACGGGCGGCAGGAAGGGCTTGCCGGTGAGCCGGGTGTACTGGCCTATGACGTCCTTGACGGCGTCGCTGCCGCTGCCGGCGAAGTAGTAGGCGTCGAAGCGCTGTTCCTTCGCGCTGGTGGTGACCGGGTCGGTGAAGGCGTAGGTGTTGGGCGCGTAGGTGTTGCGGTAGACGCCGTAGCCGGCGGAGGAGAGGTAGAAGGGGACGGAGTTGGGGTGGCCGCCGTCGTTCCAGTTGTAGTCGACGCCGACCTCGACGGTCTTGTCGCGGTGGGAGGTGTTGCCGCGGCCGTTCTGCATGCCGGCGCCGTAGAACTGCTCGTCGGCGCCGCGGGCGAGGGTCTGGACGGTGCGGTCCTGGTTCCAGGTCAGGCCCTGGGTCTCGGTCCAGAGCGGGGTGCCGTCGGCACGCACGGCCGAGAAGCGCAGGGGCGACTTGGTGGCGCGCAGGGTCACCTCGGCGGTGGCGAGTTCGTAGCGGTCGCCGAGGTCGCGCCAGCGGGTGGCCGGGGGCGGGCCCTGGGGCAGCGTGATGTCGGTGCCGGTGGGGTCGGCGAACTTGCCGTCGGGGGCGAGTTCGATGCGGAAGGTGTCGGCGGTGACGAAGGAGACGCGGGCCTCGGTGCGGCCGGCGGTCAGCCGGTAGACGGCCCCGTCGGCGGCGAAGCCGGTGACCTCGCCGACGGTGGTGTCGGTGGGTGTGGCCGACGCGATGGAGCCGGGTCCCGCGAAGGCCGCGAAGAGCCCGAGGACGGCTCCGGCGAGTGCAACTTTCATGCGTGATGATGATTGCATGCAGGTTGTTTAGCGCAGAAGTGCGCATCCCCGCCAGGACAAAACGGAACCGCCCTCGGACTTCGACGAGAAGTCCAAGGGCGGTTGCCTGAAAGGGAGTTGCGCGGTCCGTTCGTTACAGGGCGACACCGAGCAGCGCGTCGACAGCGCGCGAGACGAGACCGGGGGCGGACTCGTCCGTGCCGCCCTCGGCCGTCTGGAGCTCGGCCCAGCGGTCCACCGCGGCGAGCGCGGTGGGCGTGTCGAGGTCGTCGGAGAGCGCCTCGCGGAGCTCCTCGACGAGTGCGTCGGCGGACGGGCCGTCGGGGCGCGAGACGGCGGCGCGCCAGCGGCCGAGCCGCTCCACGGCCGTCTCCAGGACCTGGTCCGTCCACTCCCAGTCGTCGCGGTAGCGGTGCGAGAGCAGCGCGAGCCGGATGGCGGCCGGGTCGACGCCGTCGCGGCGGAGCCTGGAGACGAAGACCAGGTTGCCCTTGGACTTCGACATCTTCTCGCCGTGCAGCGCGACCATGCCGGCGTGGACGTACGCCTTGGCCATGGGGAACTCGCCCGTGAGGGTCTGGGCGTGGGAGGCGCCCATCTCGTGGTGCGGGAAGATCAGGTCGGAGCCGCCGCCCTGCACGTCGAAGCCCATGCCGAGGTGGTCGAGGGCGATGGCGACGCACTCGATGTGCCAGCCGGGGCGGCCGGGGCCGAGGCTGCCGCCGTCCCAGCTCGGCTCGCCCTCACGGGCGGCCATCCAGAGCATCGGGTCGAGCGGGTTCTTCTTGCCCGGACGGTCCGGGTCGCCCCCGCGCTCGGCGGAGAGGTGGCGCATCAGCTGGGTGTCGTAGTTCGACACCTGGCCGAAGTGCGGGTCGGCCTCGACGGAGAAGTAGATGTCCCCTTCGAGCTCGTAGGCGGCGCCGGAGTCCCGGAGCTGCTCGACGAGCGGAATGATGCCCGGTATGGCCTCGACCGCGCCGATGTAGTGCTGCGGGGGCAGCATCCGCAGGGCGGTCATGTCCTCGCGGAAGAGGGCGGTCTCGCGCTCTGCGAGGCCGACCCAGTCGATGCCGTCGCGGATCGCGCGCTCCAGGAGCGGGTCGTCCACGTCCGTCACGTTCTGGACGTAGTGCACCTGCCGCTTGGTGTCGAGCCACACGCGCTGAACGAGGTCGAACGCGTTGTAGGTCGCCGCGTGACCCATGTGGGTCGCGTCGTACGGCGTGATGCCGCAGACGTAGATACGGGCGACGGGGCCGGGGGCGAGGGTCACTCGCCCGCCGGTCGCGGTGTCGTGGATCCGGAGGTCGCGGCCCTTGCCGGGAAGGGCGGGGACCTCAGAAGCGGGCCAGGCATGCATGACCCGAGCGTAACCGGACAGGTGTTCCGGATACGAACCGGATCCGGGATCTTGACCGATTAGGCGCTCTTGCGGGTCGGAGGCGTGCGTGCATACCCCCCAGGGGTCCGGAGCCCTCCCGGGGCATGTGGCCGAAAACATTCGGTCACCGCGATGCCTCGGGCAGACGGCGGACACCGGGACCTCAGACGGGCGGCCAGGGGATCGCCGGCCACTGCCCCGAGGGCTCCGGGTGCCGTCCGGTGGCGCGCAGGGCCTCCACGCGGGCGCGTACGGCCGCGACCTCGGCGCCGGTCAGGAGTTCCGCCAGTCGGGTGGCGAGCGGCGCTCCAGGGGCCAGGGACCGGTCCAGCGAGTCGAGCACACCGGCGGCCTCGGCGGGCAGCTCCTCGCCGGCCCAGCCCCACAGCAGGGTGCGCAGCTTGTCCTCGACGTGGAAGGTCACCCCGTGGTCGATGCCGTAGAGCCGCCCGCCGGGGGCCGGCAGCAGATGCCCGCCCTTGCGGTCGCCGTTGTTGATGACGGCGTCCAGGACGGCCAGCCGGCGCAGCTCGGGGGTGTCGGCGTGGACGAGGAGCGCGGTGCGGTCCTCGTCGATCTGCGCGGGCCCCACGGCCTTCCAGCCCTCGCCCGGCTCGTCGTCCTCGGTGAGGGCCAGGAGCCGCGCCCCGGGGTCGGCCTCGATCCACAGCTGGACCATGCCCTCCCCGTACGGCCCGTCGCGGAGCACGGTCGGCGGGACCAGGCCCCAGCCGGTGGCCTCGGAGATCTCGTACGCGGCGACCTCGCGCTGGGCGAGGGTGCCGTCGGGGAAGTCCCACAGGGGCTGCTCCCCCGCGACCGGCTTGTAGACGCAGGCGGCTTCCCGGCCCTCGTGGGCGACGGAGCAGTACAGCACGGCGTTGGAGGCCTCGCGGACCCGGCCGCGCACGGTCAGCTCACCGTGGGTCAGCAGCTCGGCGTCCGACGGCGTCGAGGGGCTGCTCATGCTCCGCGGCGGTATCCGTTCTGGCGCGGGCAGACGTGCCCCTCGGGGTCGAGCGGCAGGCTGCACAGCGGGCAGGGCGGCCGGCCGGCGTTGACGACGTCCAGGGCGCGCTTGGCGAAGGCCCGGGCCTGGGCCCCGCTGAGCCGGACCCGGAGCATCGGCGGGCCGTTCTCCTCGTCCTGGAGCAGCCGCTCCTCGGCCTCGGCGAGGTCCTCCTCGGAGTCCGCGTCGAGCTCGACCAGCGCCTGCGCCTCGACGATCATGCGCTGCTCCTCGCCGTCCCAGGCGAGGGCCATGGTGCCGACCCGGAACTCCTCCTCGACGGGCACGTCGAGGGGCGCGGTGTCCGCGATCTCCGCGGGGGCGACGGCGGGCACGGGCGCGTTGCCCCCGGTGCGGCGGACGACCTCGTCGAGGAGTTCGTCGATGCGCTCGGCGAGGGCCGCGACCTGGGTCTTCTCCAGGGCGACGCTGGTGACCCGGCCGCCGGCGGACGCCTGGAGGAAGAACGTACGGCGGCCAGGCAGCCCGACCGTGCCGGCCACGAAACGCTCCGGTGGGTCGTAGAGGAACACCTGACGGGACACGTTCCCGGCTCCCTTGAGTCTCGACAGTCGTACTACAGCGGCGCGTCCACCCTACTGCGCGTGGGGATCACGGTGCGCCCGCACCACCACCGACCTCCGCGGTCCCACTGCCGTCGGCGTGCTCCCGGGGGGCGAACCCGGCGAAGTCCCCGGTGTCGCCGAGGCGGAGGAGGAAGGGACGCACGCGCGTGTAGCGGATCGCGGTGACCGAGCAGGGGTCGACGTGGATGCGCTGGAAGAGGTCCAGGTGGAGGCCGAGCGCGTCGGCGACGATCGCCTTCACGATGTCCCCGTGGGAGCACATGAGGTACGTGGCGTCCTCGCCGTGCTCGGCCTCGATGCGCGCGTTCCAGTCGCGTACGGCCTCGACGGCGCGGTTCTGCATGGCGCGCATGGACTCGCCGCCGGGGAAGGCGGCGGCGGAGGCGTGCGCCTGGACGACCTCCATCAGCGGCTCGTCGTTGAGCTCGGCCAGCTTGCGGCCCGACCAGTCGCCGTAGTCGCACTCGTTGATCCGGTCCTCGACGTGCAGCGGGAGACCGGGGCGGGCGTCCAGGAGCGGCCGCAGGGTCTCCCGGCAGCGCTGGAGGGGGCTGCTGACGGCCGCGGCGAGCGGAACGTCCGCGAGGCGCCCCGGCAGGGCGGCGGCCTGGGCGGCCCCGCGCTCGTCGAGCGCGATCCCGGGCGTGCGCCCGGCGAGGACCCCGGAGGTGTTGGCGGTGGAGCGTCCGTGCCGGACGAGGATCAGCGTGGCCATGCGGGCCAGCCTAGGCGGTGCGAGAATGCGCGGCGTGATCGTGGACTCTGCCATCTACCGGGACGGGCGCCGTACGGACGGCCCCGCCGACCTCTCGGACGCCCTGGAGGAGGCGCGGGCGACGGGCGACGCGTTCCTGTGGGTGGGGCTCCACGAGCCCTCGGAGGCGGAGTTCGCTCATGTCGCCTCGGAGTTCGCCCTGCACCCGCTGGCCGTCGAGGACGCCTTGAAGGCCCATCAGCGGCCCAAGCTGGAGGTCTACGACGACTCGCTCTTCGTCGTGCTCAAGCCGATCGTGTACGAGCCGGAGAGCGACCGGGTGTCCTCCGGCGAGCTGATGGTGTTCATGGGCGACTCGTTCGTCGTGACGGTCCGGCACGGCGAGGGCGCTCCCCTCGCGCAGGTCCGCCGGCGCCTGGAGGCCGAGCGGGAGGTCCTGAAGCACGGGCCGACGGCGGTGCTGTACGCGGTGAGCGACGCCATCGTGGACCACTACCTCGACGTGGCGGCCGAGCTCCAGATCGACCTGGAGGAACTGGAGGCGGACGTCTTCGCGCCCAGCGGCGGCAATCCGGCCAACACCGCGGAACGGATCTACACGGCGAAGCGGCAGGTCCTGGAGTTCCGGCGGGCGAGCGGTCCGCTGGCCGGGCCGATGGCCGGTCTCACGGCCGGTTCGGTGCCGTTCGTGAACGAGCGCTCGCAACCCTTCTTCCGTGACGTCAACGACCATCTGCTGCGCTCCAACGAGCAGGTGGAGAGCCTCGACCGGCTGCTGTCCGACGTGCTGTCGGCGCATCTCGCGCAGATGGGCGTCCGGCAGAACGACGACATGCGGAAGATCTCCGCGTGGGCCGCCATGGCCGCGGTCCCCACGATGGTCGCGGGGATCTACGGGATGAACTTCGAGCACATGCCGGAGCTGCACTGGGTGGCCTCGTACCCGGTGGTGATCGTGGTGATGGCGGGCATCGTCTTCGCGCTGCACCGGGCCTTCAAGCGGCGCGGCTGGCTGTAGCCCCGGCCGACCCCGCTCAGAAGGCGGGGACGGGGGTCGCGGGGCCGCCGAGGGCGTTCAGCCGCTCGGGCATCCGCAGGTCGACCATCCTGTGCCAGCCGGCGCCGCGCTCGTACGCGTACACGGCGTGGATCCCGGCGGCGAGCACGGCCGCCTTGGGCCTCGGCCAGTTCAGGATGCGGCCCATGTGGCGCATCACGGCGAGGCTGACGTCGCGGTAGACCCGGATCTCGGCCAGGGCGGACTCGCGCAGGGTCCGCTGGATGAGCCGGCCGTGGCCCTGGCGGGCGAGCCGCAGCAGTTCCTCGTGGCAGTAGGCGAGGTGGTTGTCCTCGTCGTTGCAGATCATCCGGATCGCCCTGCCGAGCTCCGGATGGTCGCCGAAGTACTTCACGAGCAGCTGCATCTGGTCGGCGGCGCGCTCCTCGGTGACCCTGCTGTGCGCGAGGTAGACGACCACGTCCTCCTCGGTGAGCGGCCGGTCGGCGCGGAGCTTCTCGTGCGCGAGACCGATGCCGCGCTGTTCGAGCAGCATCGTGTAGTCGGTGTCGGGGGGCACGGGGACGGGTTCGAGGCCGCGCTTCTTCATCAACGCGTTGAAGATCCGGCCGTGCTTGTCCTCGTCGGCGCCGTGCCGGGTGATCTTGGGCGCGAGCGCGCGCATGCCGGGTGCGACGAGGGCCGCGATCCGGGCGTTCTCCCAGCCGCCCTGGGACTCGCCGCTCGCGGCGATGGAACAGAAGAGCCGGAAGGACTCGTCGTTGTCGATGATTTCCTGGAACAGGCCCTTGGCCGTGAGCATCGCCGCCACCTCCGTGCGGACGTCCGCACTCCGGTACGTCCGGGAAGAACGAGTCAAGTCGTGTCCCGGACGGCGGGCAACAGGAGGGCGCGGCGGCTCGGCCGAAAGAGTGAGTCCCGAGGGCGTAACCGGTGGCCCCGTGGAGCGTTGTTCCGCATGACGGCCGTGGCGGGGAAGACCCCCGAGCCCCCACCACGGCCGCAGACTTCCCCCTCCTGGACGGCGCTCTCGCGCCGATCGGCCCCGGGGGCCTCACGGGCTCGACCCCCTGCGCCGGACTCCGTCCGTCGGGTCCGGCGCCACGCCCTGTGGTTACGCCAGGCCGGCGTGCTCCATCGCCTCGACGCCCGCGCGCAGGGCCGCCAGCCGCTCGTCCAGGGTGAAGCCGGCCGGGGCGAGGGTGAGGGTGGTGACCCCGGCCTCCGCGTAGGCCGTCATCCGCTCGGCGATCCGCTCGACGGAACCGAGCAGCGTGGTCTGGTCGATCAGCGAGTGGGGCACCGCGGCCGCCGCCCCGGTCTTGTCGCCGGCCAGGTACTTGTCCTGGATCTCGGCGGCCTCCTTCTCGTACCCCATGCGCTGGGCGAGCTGGTTGTAGAAGTTCTGCTTGCGGCTGCCCATGCCGCCGACGTACAGCGCGGTGTACGGGCGGAACACGTCGGCGAGCGCGTTCACGTCGTCGCCGAGGGCGAGCGGCAGCGTCGGACAGACGTCGAAGCCGTCCATGGTCAGACCGGCCTTCTCGCGGCCCGCGCGCAGATGCCGGAGCGCGGTCTCCTCCAGGTGCTCCGCGGACGGGAAGATCAGCAGGGCGCCGTCGGCGATCTCGCCGGTCTGCTCCAGGTTCTTCGGCCCGATCGCGGCGATGTAGAGCGGGATGTGCTCGCGCTGCGGGTGGACGGTGAGCTTGATGGGCTTGCCGGGGCCGCCGGGCAGCGGCAGGGTCCAGTGCTCGCCGTCGTAGCTGAGCCGCTCCCGGGTCATGGCCTTGCGGACGATCTCGACGTACTCGCGGGTCCGGGCGAGCGGCTTGTCGAACTTCACGCCGTACCAGCCCTCGGAGACCTGCGGTCCGGAGACGCCGAGGCCGAGGCGGAAGCGACCGCCGGTGAGCGAGTCGAGGGTGGCCGCCGTCATCGCCGTCATCGCGGGCTGGCGGGCCGGGATCTGCATGATCGCGGAGCCGACGTCGATCCGCTCGGTCTTGGCCGCGACCCACGCGAGGACGGTGGGGGCGTCGGAGCCGTAGGCCTCGGCGGCCCAGCAGACGTCGTAGCCGAGGCGGTCCGCCTCCTGGGCGACGGCGAGGTTGTCGCCGTCCATGCCGGCGCCCCAGTAGCCGAGGTTGATGCCGAGCCGCATTCCACGCACCCCTTACCCATCGGTAACGTCTCTTTGGCCGGACTCTAGCGCGCGCGTGGGCCATCCGTCAGGACGCGGTTGTCCACAGGCTCTCTCCGCGTGGTGCCCTGGCCAGTACTCTCGCGCCCATGGAGCAGAGGCATCTCGGACGTACCGGCCTGCGTGTGTCGCGCATCGGACTCGGCACCCTCACCTGGGGCCGGGACACCGACGAGCACGACGCCGCCGAGCAGTTGAAGACGTTCTGGGACGCGGGCGGCACGCTCGTGGACACCGCCGACGTGTACGGCGGGGGCGAGGCGGAGTATCTGCTCGGCCGCCTGATGGAGCGCCTGGTCCCCCGGCAGGACCTGGTCCTGTCGACCAAGGCGGGCAGCGTCCCGGACCCCGACCGGCGCACGGACGGCTCACGCGGGCACCTGCTGGCCGCGCTCGACGCCTCCCTCGCCCGGCTCGGCACCGACCACGTGGACCTGTGGCAACTGCACGCCTTCGACCCGTACACGCCCCTGGAGGAGTCGCTCCAGGCCCTCGACATCGCCGTACGCAGCGGCCGGGCGCGGTACGCGGGCGTGGCCAACTTCTGCGGCTGGCAGCTCGCCAAGGCGGGCACCTGGCAGCTCGCCGGCGACCGGACCCGGCTCGCCGGCGCGCAACTGGAGTACTCGCTGCTCCAGCGGGGCGTCGAGCGGGAGGTGCTGCCGGCCGCCATGGACCTCGGCATAGGCCTGCTGCCCTCCTCCCCGCTGGGACGCGGGGTCCTGACGGGGAAGTACCGCAGCGGCACGCCCACGGACTCGCGGGGCGCCTCCGAGACGATGGCGCCGTTCGTGGAGCCGTACCTGGACGAGGCGGCGAGCCGGATCGTGGACGCGGTGGCGACGGCGGCGGACGGGCTCGCGACGACCCCGCTCCATGTGGCCCTCGCCTGGGTCCGCGACCGGCCCGGCGTGACCGCGCCGATCGTCGGCGCGCGCACGGCGCGGCAGCTCACGGCCGCGTTGTCAGTGGAGGCCCTTAGTCTTCCTGACGAGATCTGTCGGGCGCTGGACGATGTGTCGGCGCCCGTGCACCGCTATCCGGATCACGACTGGAGCACCTTGTGACCGAGCCTTCCGGGGAGACCGCGCCCGAGGCCGTGGAGCCCGACGACCGGCCGGGGACGGCCGAAGAGCCGGGAACGGACGCAGAGCCGGGCGCGGACGAGAAGCCGGGCACCGCCGAAGAGGCGAAGACGACCGACGCACCGGAGACCGCCGAGGAGCCGGAGGCGGACGAGCGGCTTGAGGGCGGTGCGGAGCCTGACGGGGACGCAGAGCCCGAGGCGGCTGCGGCCGAAGGGCCCGAGGCGGCCGAAGAGCCCGACGCGGACGCAGAGCCTGGCGGAGACGCAGAGCCTGGCGGAGACGCGGAGCCCGAGGCGGCTGAAGAGCCCTCCACGGCCGGAGATCCCGACGCCGACGCGCAGCCCGACGCCGACGCGGAGCCCGACGCCGACGCGCAGCCCGGCGCGGCCGGAGAGCCTGAGGCCGGCGGTGAGGCTGAGGCCGCCGCTGCGGGTGGCGACGCGGCCGGGTTGAGCGAGGCGCAGGCCGAGCTCGCCGCGCAGCGGGAGCTGCGGGCGAAGATCGAGGCGCGGAAGGCCGAGAAGGGCGGCCCGGTGACGAGCGGCGGCAAGCTGAGCGGCACCGCGGCCGACCTCCTCGCGGCCGTCCGGGCCGTGGAGGGCGGCGGCGCCTCCGGCAGTGCGTTCTACGAGGCGGCACCCGAGCCCTCACCCCGCCGCCCCGCCGCCGAGGCGCCCCCGGCCATGACCGTGCGGCCCCCCGCACCCGAGCGGCCGGCGGCACCGGCGCCCGGCACCACGGCCGCCGTCCGCGAGGTCCTCGCCGAGGGCGGGGCCCCCGAGGCGCTGGCCGGCCAGGTCGCCGCCGCGCTCGGCGAAGGCGCGGCCGGCGCGCTGCGCGAGGACCCGTGGCAGCTGCTCGCGGTGTCCGGGGTCCGGCCCGAACAGGCCGACGGTTTCGCGCGGGCGCTGCTCGGCCCCGACTGCGGCCCCGGCGACCCGCGCCGTGCGGTCGCCCTGACCGTGTGGCTCCTGGAGCGCGCCGCCGTCCAGGGGCACACGGCCCTGGAGATCGAGGCCGTGCGCGCCGGACTCGCCGGACACGCGGTGCCGGACCCCGAGCAGGCGGTCGAGACGGCGGTCTCCGAGGGCGCGGTCCTCGTCTTCCAGGAGGAGGAGACGGCGGAGGAGCCCGACGGCGACGAGGAGGTCGAGGAGACGCCCGCGCCCGCCGCTCCCGTACTGCTCGGCCTCGACCGGTACGCGCTCGCGGAGGAGAGCCTCGCCGACGGTCTCGCCCGCCTGGTCAGGACGGCGTCGCCCGACAGCTGGGAGGGCGGCGAGCTCGAGCGTGCCGCCGGGGCGCACGGCCTCGTCCTGCACACCGGCGGAGAGGCCTCCCGCGCCGAGCCGGTGGCGCTCGCCGCGGCCGCCCGTGAGCGCGGGCTGCGCACGCTGGTGGCCGTCCACGCGGACGCCGGCCGCCCGGCCGCCGGGGCGGACGCGGTGACGGTCGCCGCCCTGCTGTCCGGGGCGGCGGGCCCCGGCCGGGACGAGGACGGCGCCTTCGCCCTGGACCTCCTCGTGGTGCTCGACGCGCCGCAGCTGGACGTCGAGAGCGGCGCGATGCTGGTGGAGTCGCTCCCGGACGGCTGCCGTCTGGTGCTGAGCGGCGACCCGGAGGTGCTCGGCGCGCCGGGCGCGGGCCGGGTGTTCGCGGACGTGCTCGCGGCCCGGGTGTGCCCGAGGATCGCCTCCCGCGTCCCCGACCCGGGGCCGCTCGGCGAGCTGGTGTCGGGCATCGGCGTCGGCGAGCTGAACCAGGTCGAGGCCCCCGGCAAGGAGGTCGTGATCGTCCCGGTGCGGGACGCGGGCGAGGCCGTGCACCGTACGGTCCAGCTGGTGGCGGACTCGGTGCCCCGGGCGATCGGGGTGCCGTCCGAGCAGACGCAGGTGGTCACGGTCGGCCACGGCGGCTCGGCCGGTACGCGCGCGCTGAACGCCGCGCTCAAGCAGCGGCTGAACCCCGGCCCCGGCCGGTTCGGGGGCTACGACCCGGGAGACCGGGTGGCGTACGCGCCCGTGCCGGGGCGCACGGTGACCGGCACGGTCCTCGGGGCCGACGCCGAGGGGCTGCGGCTGCGCTGCGGGGACGACGAGCTCCTCGTACCCAAGGAGCGGGTGGAGTCGGCGCTGCGGCACGGCTGGGCGCTCACCGCGCACCAGGCGGTGGGGGCGCGCTGGCCCGCGGTGGTCGTGGTGCTGCCCGGGGACGCCGCGGGCGGACTGAGCCGGCCGTGGGTGTACACGGCCTTCGGCCGGGCGGAGCGCCATCTCTCGGTCGTGCACGGCGTGGACCAGGCGCTGGCCCGCGCGGTGGCCGAGGGGGTGGCCCCGGAGCGTACGACGCGACTGCGGCCGCTCCTGGAGGCGCTGCTGGCCGCCGACGAGGAGAAGTAGCGCGGCACGGGAACGACGGAGGGCCGGGACACCGCACACGGCGTCCCGGCCCTCCCGCGTCCCGGCGGGCGGCGGGGGTCGGACGTCAGGCGTCCACGCCGCGGACCACCGCGTCCACGGGCTCGTCCTCGTCCTCCTCCTCGTCGAAGACGGAGCTGACGTCGAAGCGGCAGATGATCCGCTCGGGATCGGCGTGGTCGAACGGGGCGCCCAGCCACTCCCCCGGTTCGGGGAGTTCGTCGGCTGCGGTGACCCAGAGCGTGGAGTCGCCCTCCTCCAGGCCGAACTCCTTGTGCCGGGAGGCGATCTCGTCCGGTTCGTACTCGCCGAAGAGCACGCCGAGGGCGGCGAGCGGCGAGACGCCGGCCTTGGTGGCCGCCGCGGAGTCCGCGTCGCCGCCGAGCTCGGCGACGCGACGGGCCTGGGCGAGCAGGCGTTGCGGTTCCGCCACGGCGTAGTCGCGGCGGATCAGGAGGCTGAGGGCGTGAGGTTCGTCAGGTCCGGCGTACGGCGGCAGGTTGCCGTCGGCTCCGGGGATCTCGAAGGGGGTGACCTCGTCGTAGCGGTCGTAGAGGAGTTCGTCGTACGCCTCGGCCGCCGCGGCGAGGGCGTTGAAGGCTTCGTAGACGGCCGTGTCGTCGTCTCCCGTGCGGCGTTCGACCGCCGCGAGGTGACGGTCCAGTGCGGTCTTGACCGCCTCGGCGGCGGCACGTACCTCGGCAGCGGTCGGCTGCGCAGCATCAGACATGGGACAGACGCTATCCGTACCGGGCCCGTGCCCGCACAATAGATGCGATGCCGGAATACGAATTTGTCGACGTGTACGTGCCGCGCGGTGTCTCCCGCAAGGAGGCGACGCGGCTCCTGACCGACCATGCCGAGTACGGACACTGGGAGTTGGACCGTCTGAGCCTCCACCGGGACGGGAGCCGCAGAGTGCGGCTGAAGCGACGGATCATCCGCCAGGTGAGGGCGACCTGGTAGCGCGACGAGTGGACAGCGAGAAGGGGCCCCGCGGTGTGCGGGGCCCCTGTGCGTGGTGCGTGACCGCGGCGGCTCAGGCGGCGCTGCGGGCGCGGCGGTAGATCAGCGAGCCGGCGAGCAGCAGTCCGGCACCGGCGGGGACGATCACGCCGAGCGGCCCGGAGCCGGTCTCGGCGAGCTCCTCGACGGCGCGGGGCGGAGTGACGCCGTGGGCACCGGGAGTGTTCGGCCCGCCCTCGCTGCCGGGGGTGCCGGGAGCGCCCGGGGTACCGGGGTGACCGGGGGTACCCGGGGTCCCAGGCGTACCGGGAGTACCCGGGGTTCCAGGTGTACCGGGAGTCCCGGGGGTACCCGGAGTGCCGGGAGTACCAGGGGTGCCGGGGGTACCAGGCGTCCCGGGCGTACCCGGAGTACCAGGCGTACCCGGGGTCCCAGGCGTCCCCGGAGTGCCAGGCCCCTCCTCCCCGTACCCCGTGTCGCCTCCCCCGTTGGCGCAGTCGTTGCCCGTGACGGCGTTGCCCAGGCCGACGCCCGTGACGTTGTTGCCGCAGACGTTCACCGGGACGTCGACCGGGACCTGGACGTGGTTGCCGGAGCCCACGCCCGGAGAGTTGCTCGTGTGCCCGCCGGCCGAGGAGCCGCTGCCGGACGGGGAGGTGTTGGCGCACGTATTGCCAAAGGCCGGATTGAGCACTCCGACGACATTGACGGTGTTTCCGCAGGCGTTCACCGGTACGTGCACCGGGACCTGGACGGAATTCCCGGACGCGACGCCCGGGGAATTCGTGGCCGTACCGTTCGCGCCGGAATCGGCGTGCGCATATCCGCCGCCGACGGCGGCGAAAACGCCTCCGGCGGCAGCGACCGTGATGAGGCCCTTGCGCGTGACCTGTCGCATAGCTTGTTCCTGCCTGCTCGGCTTAGAAGGAGTGCCACCGGGCGGTCGGCCCGGGGCGGAAATGGCCACCGGCCCCGGAGTGCATGGCACGCACTCCGGGGCCGGACCGGCTCACACCCTCACGGGGCGAGGCACAACGTCAGGCGTTGACGCAGGTGTTGCCGAAGGCGGGGTTCAGCAGGCCGATCACGGAGACCGTGTTGCCGCACACGTTCACGGGGACGTGAACCGGAACCTGGACGACATTGCCCGAGAGCACGCCGGGGGAACCGATGGCGGCACCCTGGGCACCCGCGTCGGCAACGGCCATGCCCGCGCCCGCGAGAACGAGACCGCCGGTGGCAGCCGCAGCAGCGACGACCTTCTTGATCATTATTCCTCCTAGTTGGCAATGCGGCCCCAGCCGCGGACCGCACCACCTGTAACGAGGGGGAATGGTGAGGGCTACGAGCCCCCGAGGGCATTCACTCTTTCCGGTTACATACAAACAGACTGGCGAATTCAGCAGGCGTCGAGGAAACGGTCCAGGACGCGGACGCCGAACTTGAGGCCGTCCACCGGGACCCGCTCGTCCACGCCGTGGAACATGCCGGCGAAGTCGAGCTCGGGCGGCAGCTGGAGCGGGGCGAAGCCGAAGCAGCGGATGCCGAGGTCGTCGAAGGACTTGGCGTCGGTGCCGCCGGAGAGCATGTACGGCACGGCGCGGGCGATCGGGTCCTCGGCGCGCAGCGCCAGCTGCATGGCGTCCACGAGGGCGCCGTCGAAGCTGGTCTCCAGGGCCTTGTCGCCGTGCACGTCCTCGCGCTTCACGCGGGGCCCGAGGATCCGGTCGAGGTCGGCCAGGAACTCCTGCTCGTAGCCGGGCAGGAAACGGCCGTCGACGTGCGCCGTGGCCTGGCCGGGGATCACGTTCACCTTGTAGCCCGCGCCGAGCATGGTGGGGGCGGCCGAGTTGCGGAGGGTGGCGCCGACCATCTTGGCGATGCCGCCGAGCTTGGCGAGGGTGCCGTCCATGTCCTCGGGGTCGAGCGGGGTGCCCAGGGCGTCCGAGAGCTCGTCCAGGAAGGACCGCACGGTCTTGGTGACCCTCACCGGCCACTGGTGGCGGCCGAGGCGGCCTACGGCCTCGCAGAGCTCCGTGATGGCGTTGTCGTCATTGGTCATGGAGCCGTGGCCGGCCGTGCCCTCGACGGTCAGCCGCATCCAGTGCATGCCCTTCTGGGCCGTCTCGACCAGGTAGAGCCGCAGGTTCTCGTTGACGGTGAAGGAGAAGCCGCCGACCTCGCCGATCGCCTCCGTGACCCCGTCGAAGAGGTCGCGGTGCTTGTCGACCAGGTGCCGGGCGCCGTAGGTGCCGCCGGCCTCCTCGTCGGCGAGGAAGGCGAGCACGATGTCGCGCGGGGGCTTGCGGCCGCTGCGCACCCGGTCCCGGACGACCGCGAGGGTCATCGCGTCCATGTCCTTCATGTCGACGGCTCCGCGGCCCCAGACGCAGCCGTCGGCGACCTCGCCGGAGAAGGGGTGGTGGGTCCAGTCCTCGGCGTTGGCCGGGACGACGTCGGTGTGGCCGTGGATGAGCAGGGCCGGCCGCGACGGGTCCTCGCCCTCGATCCGGGCGACGGTGGAGGCCCGCCCCTTGTGCGACTCGATGATCTTCGGCTCGAGTCCGACCTCCGCGAGCTTCTCGGCGACGTACTCGGCCGCCGCCCGCTCCCCCGGACCGGAGTGGTCGCCGTAGTTGCTGGTGTCGATGCGGATGAGGTCACGACAGAGGTCCACCACCTCGTCCTCGCCGCTGACGCTCCGGGTCGTGTTCGACTCGCTCACGCTGCTTCCTCCCACTACGTGCCCCACATGATTCCTCGTGATCCCCCCATCCTCCCGCGTGGCCCCCTCACCGCCCAAGGGCGCCGCGGGGCCCGACACGCCGCTGTCACATGCCGGGGGCCGAGCGGGGGTGGTGATCGACCCCCTCAGATCTTTGCTATTGTTCTGTTCGTCGGAAGGGCCGAGCGCCCCGAACGGCAGACACCTTGTCCGGGTGGCGGAATGGCAGACGCGCTAGCTTGAGGTGCTAGTGCCCTTTATCGGGCGTGGGGGTTCAAGTCCCCCCTCGGACACCAGCGAGAGACCCCAGTTCATCTGGGGTCTCTCTGTGTATGTACTCCCTGTCGGTCGTCGGTCGATGCCGATAGCCTTTTCCCTCGCTTGCGCACAGCGACGTCGGGGGGACATCGGACATGCCCATCAGACCGCAGTACCGGAGGGTGTCGGCGCTGCAGCGCCAGTTCTTCAACCGGGAAAGCATTCTCACCGCGTACGACGAGGAGCTGCGGACGGTGGACGACGCCCCGCGCATCCTCAACGTCGTCGGCGTCGGGGGAATCGGCAAGTCGCGGCTCCTGCAGGAGTTACGCAACCGTACGCCCGGGGAGTACCGGACCGCGCGCCTCGATCTGCAGCTGCCGGCCATGCGGCAGCAGGAGGACGCGCTCGCGGTCCTCAGGATGGAGCTCGGAGCCCAAGGCGTTCGGTTCGACCGCTTCGACATCGCCTACGCCGTCCTCTGGCAGCGGGTCCACCCACAGCTGCAGCTCAACGCGAAGAACACACCCTTCGCCGAGGAGAGCGAGATCCTCTCGAAGATCCTCGACGACGCCATGGGCATTCCCGTCTTCGGAACGGCTGCCGGGCTGGTCCGACTGACCGGGCGCGCGATCAAGAACCGCCAGCGCCGTCAGCGGATCGAGGCCGACCCCACACTGAACGAGCTCGACAGCCTATGCACCGCGGAACTGGGACACGCCGTCGCCTACCTCTTCGCGGAGGACCTGCGGGCGGCGGAGCAGCCGTACGTCGTGTACGTGGACGCGTACGAGGCGCTCGTGCCGACGCCGCTCCCCCTCGGCCGGAGCTTCGGGTCGGACGCCTGGCTGCGGGATCTGCTCGGCCAGCTCCAGGGCGGACTCACTGTCCTCGCCAGCCGGGAACCCTTGCGCTGGGCCGCCTACGACCGTGACTGGGAGACGGTGATCCGGCGGGCGGATGTGGACGGGCTCCCCATGGCGGCCAGGCTCGACCTGCTCACCCAGGCGGGGATCACCGAGATCCCCCGCCAGCGGTCCATCGCCGAGGCCAGTGCGGGCGTTCCCTTCTATCTCCACCTCGCCGTCGACACCCATCTGCAGAACCCGGCCCGGCCGGAGCTCGCCGGAACCTCCGAGGAGATCGTCCAGCGCTTCCTGCAGCACGTCGCCCCCGACGAGGTGCGGATCCTCGAGCTGCTCAGCGTGGCGCGGACCTTCGACTTCGGTGTGTTCCAGGCTGTCGGACGGGCCTTCGACCTGCCCGCGAACCTCCTGATCTGGGAGTCGCTCACGGCGTACTCCTTCGCGTACCGGCTCAGCGAGGGCTGGTACCGGCTGCACCAGCTCATGATCGGGGCGCTGCGGCGTCACCTCTCGCCGGCGGTGAAGCGTGGCGTCCACGCCACGCTCCGCGCCCATTGGGAAGGCATGGCGGAGCGGATGGAGGGCAGCGAGCGGAACACGTCCGGCATGGTCCGGCTGTCACCGCTGCGCGAGGCGGCGTTCCACGGGCTGCATGCCGCCGACATCTCACCCGCACAGATCCAGAGGTACGCCGACCGCGCGGTCGCGCTGAGCGGCAGGCAGGCCGTGGACGGCATGGTCAAGGACCTGCGCGACCATCTGGCCTCGCGGGAGGCAGGTTCGGACGACGGCGTCGCCGCCGGGCTGAGCGACGCGGCGGACTGTCTCGAGGCAGAGGCGAAGCTGGAGCGCGGCGACGCGGCGGGCGCGATCGCGCTCACCCCGCGTCCGGACCGGCCCGTCCACTCGCTCGTCGCCGCACGGCTCGCTCTCGCCGGCGCCAACGCCCGGCGGATCGCGGGCGAGAGCGACGAGGCGGCGGCGATCTTCGAGCGCGTCTGGACGGAGCACGAGGGCGAGGCGCGGCCGGCGGCCGGGTACTGCGTCGCCGACATCCGCATGTGGCAGGGGGACTTCGCTGGGGCCTTCTCGTTGTCGCGCGAGGTGTACGGGATCACCGCTCCCGAGCACCGGGTGATCCGAGGGGACCTCAAGCGCCTGATGCACCTCGGTCACCGCTTCCTCATGGACTTCGAGAGTTCGGCGCGGCTCATGGAGGAGGCGGAGGCGGAGTACCGGGCGGCGAACGCGGTGGTCGGGCTTGCCAACATCCGAACCAATCGCGCGGAGCTGTACGCCTTCACCGATCCGGCAGCCGCGGTCGAGGAGGCGTCGGCCGCACTGGAGGTGCAGCGCGACCTGGGGGCGCAGCACGAACTCGGCAAGGCGTACACGGCGATGGCCATGGCGCAGACCCGGCTCGGGCAGTACGACCGGGCCGCGACCTCGTTCCTCAACGCCAACGAGGCGCTCGATCGGGCGGGTTACCGCTCGGGGAGGGCCCGGGCCGACATGTTCCGCGCGTTCCTGACGCTGCGCCAGGGGGACCGGGAGACGACACGTGAGCTGCTCGTCCACGCGGCCCGGGAGTTCCTGGCGTGCCAGGTGTATCCCTCGCTGATCCTGGCGATCCACCGGGCCGCCGAGCGACTGGACCTGAACGAGCCGGAGCTGGCCGCGGCGGCCGACCGGGCGCGGCCTGCGGTGCGCCCGCTCGGCCCGCTGGGCGACCTGCAGCGCCGTACGGACGCCGTCCTGTCGATGTTCATGGAGGTGACCGCGTGAACTGGTTGGAGCTGTACGGGCAGGCCCAGGCATCGGGCGAGGCCGCGGCGGGCTACTACAACCGCAATGTCGGGGTGCGGACCGCCGAGGGGAAGGTGAACGTCCGCATCCCGCTCGCGGCGGCGGACACGATGGACGTCCGGATCTGGGACGAGGAGGACGTCCTGGACTGCATCCGGCCCTACGTCAGCCGGGCTCCGCAGCTGCGGCACGTCTCCCTGGATCCCCGGTTCCAGGTGCACCACTTCATCGAGGGGCGGGTGCTCGACAGCTTCAGTCCCCGGGGCAGCAGTGTTCCCGAGCATGTGATCGACGACGTCGTCGGGGTGATGGAGCAGCTGGTCCGCATTCCTCCGGAGAAGGCTCCCCCCTTGCCCGTCGACTGGCCCGAGTCCGGCGACGGTGCCGGCTTCGGCCGGCTGCTCGCCCGGCTGACGCAGCAGGTCCACGACACCCATCGTGACGAGTACGCGGCGGTCTTCGCGGACTTCGGCGTGCCGGAGGAACCGCTGGCGGTCCTCGAGCCGCTCTGGGACGGACTTGTCTCGCGTCCCTTCGCCGTGCTCCATGCGGACCTGCACCGCAAGAACATGATCGTCTCCGACGGCACGACCTGGTTCCTCGACTGGGAGCTCGCGCTGTGGGGGGACCCGCTCTACGAGATCGGCATCCACTTCCACAAGATGGACTACCCGGCCGGGCAGCGCGCGGAGGTCCTTCGCCGCTGGCGGGACCGGCTTCCCGTCTCGGCGACGGTGGGGCCCGAGGCGGACCTCGATCTGTATCTCGCCCACGAGCGCGTCAAGTCGGCGATCGTCGACACGGTCCGGTACTCGAAGCAACTCGTCGGGGCGCCATCCGCGGTCGTGGAGTTCCTCACGCATCGTCTCGCGAAGAAACTCAATGTCGCCCGCCCGGTCTGGGGGGCGGCCCCGGACATGACGCCGGAGCGGGTCACTCGGACGCTGGCGCCGTGGGTAGAAGGCTAGGCATGGACGCCACAGCGCTGTACGCAGAGGCACGCGACCGCGAGGACTCCCTCGCCGGCTTCTACCACCGCAACGTACGCATCGAGACGGGCTCGGGACCGGTCCTGGTGCGGATTCCCGGCCCCGGTTCCGAACCGATGGACCTCACCCTCTGGCCGGAGCCCGCCGTGCTGGAGGCGATCCACCCGTACGTCTCCCAGGCGCCCCGGCTCCTCCACGCCGACCCGGACCACCGGTTCCAGATCCACGAGTACGTACCGGGCCGCAGGGTCGACGACGTGGCGCAGGACGGGAAGCCGCTGCCCGACGTGGTCCTCGACGGCGTGGAGCGGCTCTTCGGCGAGATGACCCGCGTGGCCTCCTCCGCGCTGCCCGCTGTGCCCGACGACTGGCCCGCCGACGGCGACACGGCCGGGTTCGCCGGCCGCCTCCTGCGCCTGGTCGGCGAGATCCGGGGGCGGGGGGACGCCGCCGTTCTCGCTCTCTACGAGGCGCTCGGCGTACCGGTCGACCCGGGTGCGCGGCTGGCGGAGCGCGCGAGCCGGGAACTCGTCGAGCGGCCGTTCCGGCTCCTGCACGCGGACGTCCACCGCAAGAACATGATTCTCACCGAGGAGCCGCGGGTGGCCTTCCTCGACTGGGAGCTGGCCCTGTGGGGCGATCCCGTGTACGACCTGGCGGACCACCTGCACAAGATGGCGTACACGGCGGCGGACCGGCATCGGACGTGCCTCGGCTGGGAGCGGGCCGTTCCCTTCGAGTGCCGGACGGACTGGCAGTCGGGTCTGGCCTTCTATCTCGCCTACGAGGAGATGAAGTCGGCGGTCGTGGACACGGTCCGGTGGGGCCGTCGCATCGCCGAGGCACCTGCGCCGGAGGAGCGTCGGCGGCTGGCGCGGGAGCTCCGGGCGAAGCTGGTCGCCGCGCACCCGCACTGGGAGGGCGGCGCACCGCCTTCCGTGGCGGAGACCGAGGAAGCCGCTCTGACCTGCCTCGCCCCGGCCCCGGAGTGACGACGGGCGCTTCGCCACCCTGCTGAGGGGCTGGTTACCGTGGGTCTGTGAGAAGGAGAAACAGAGCGCCGGTCGCGCCCCTCCCCCAGCGGTACGGGATCGATCCCGTGCGGGTGCGGTTGCCTGAGGGGGTCGGTGCGGGGTGGGTGACCGTGCGGGATTTTCTGGTCGAGCGGTACGGGGGTGCCGTCGGGGTCGGGCGGGTCGAGGGGATGGTGCGGGAGGGGCGGTTCGTCGGGGTCGACGGGCCGGTTCGGGGGGACGAGCCGTATGTCGCCGGGCGGTATCTCTGGTTCCACCGGGACTTTCCCGCCGAGACGCCCGTGCCCTTCGAGGTCGGGGTCGTCCACCGGGACGAGCGGATCGTGGTGGCCGACAAGCCGCATTTTCTGGCGACCATGCCTCGGGGGCGGCATGTGACGGAGACCGCGCTCGCGCGGTTGCGGCGTGATCTGGGGCTGCCGTTCCTCCAGCCGGCGCACCGGCTGGACCGGCTGACGGCCGGGCTCGTGCTGTTCGTGGTGCGGCCGGAGGACCGGGGGGCGTACCAGACGCTGTTCCGGGACCGGCTCGTGCGCAAGGAGTACGAGGCGGTCGCTCCGTACGATCCGGCCGTCGAGCTGCCCGTCACCGTGCGCAGCCGGATCGAGAAGGAGCGTGGGGTGATGGCCGCCCGGGAGGTGCCGGGTGAGCCGAATGCCGAGAGTCGGGTGGAGCTGGTGCGGCACGCGGGTGGGGTGGGGTGGTACCGGCTCGTGCCCGTGACCGGGCGGACCCATCAGCTGCGGGTGCACATGAACGGGCTCGGGCTGCCCATTCTCGGCGATCCCGTGTATCCCGTGGTCCGTGAGGACGGGCCGGAGGACTTCTCGCGTCCGCTGCAACTGCTCGCTCGGACGCTGGAGTTCACCGACCCGTTCACGGGTGGGGCGAGGGCCTTCGAGAGTCCCTCCGTTCTCAGTGGCCCCTCTTGATCCATTCCTCCAGGTGCGGGGCCTCCGCGCCGATCGTCGTCGGGTCGCCGTGGCCCGTGCGGACCACCGTCTCGGGCGGCAGGGTGAGGAGCTTCTCGCGGATCGAGTCGACGATCGTCGGGAAGTCCGAGTAGGACCGGCCGGTCGCGCCGGGGCCGCCCTGGAAGAGGGTGTCGCCGGTGAAGACGGTGCCCAGGTCGGGGGCGTACAGGGAGACCGCGCCGGGGGCGTGGCCCGGGGTGTGGAGGACCTTGAGGTCCGTGCCCGCGATGGTGAGGACCTGGCCGTCGGCGAGGTCTCCGTCCGGGGTGTGGTCCGGGTGGGTGAGCTTCCACAGCGGCTGGTCGGCCGGGTGGAGCAGGATGCGGGCGCCGGTGGCGGCCGCGAGGGCCGGGGCGGCGTCGATGTGGTCGTCGTGGGCGTGGGTGCAGACGATGGCGCGCAGGGCGCGGCCGTCGAGCGCGGCGAGGATCGCCGCGGCGTCGTGGGCGGCGTCGATGACGAGGGCCTCGGTGTCGTCGCCGACGATCCAGACGTTGTTGTCGACGTCCCAGGTGCCGCCGTCGAGGCTGAAGGTGCCGGAGGTGACCAGGTGGTCGATGCGGGCGGCCATCAGAGGACCACCACCGAGCGGAGGACGTCGCCCTCGTGCATGCGCGCGAAGGCCTTCTCGACGTCGCCGAGGCCGATGGTCTCGGTGACGAAGGCGGCGAGGTCGATGCGGCCCTGCTGGTGCAGGTCGATGAGCATCGGGAAGTCGCGGGACGGCAGGCAGTCCCCGTACCAGGAGGACTTGAGCGCGCCGCCGCGGCCGAAGACGTCGAGGAGGGGGAGTTCCAGCTTCATCTCGGGGCTGGGGACGCCTACCAGGACGACCGTGCCGGCGAGGTCGCGGGCGTAGAAGGCCTGCTCGTACGTCTCCGGGCGGCCGACGGCCTCGATGACGACGTCGGCGCCGAAGCCGCCGGTGAGCTCGCGGATCGCCTCGACGGGGTCCGTGGACCGGGAGTTGACCGTGTGGGTGGCGCCCATCTCCTGCGCCTTGGCCAGTTTCCGGTCGTCGATGTCCACGGCGATGATCTTCGCGGCTCCGGCGAGGCGGGAGCCGACGACCGCCGCGTCGCCGACGCCGCCGCAGCCGATGACGGCGACGGTGTCGCCGCGGCCGACGTCGCCGGTGTTGATGGCGGCGCCGATGCCGGCCATCACGCCGCAGCCGAGGAGGCCCGCGACCTCGGGGGCGACGGCCGGGTCGACCTTGGTGCACTGGCCGGCGGCGACGAGGGTCTTCTCGGCGAAGGCGCCGATGCCGAGGGCCGGGGAGAGCTCCGTGCCGTCGAGGAGCGTCATCTTCTGCTTGGCGTTGTGGGTGGCGAAGCAGTACCAGGGGCGGCCGCGGGTGCAGGCGCGGCAGGTGCCGCAGACGGCACGCCAGTTGAGGATCACGAAGTCGCCGGGGGTGACGTCGGTGACGCCCTCGCCGACGGACTCGACGATTCCGGCGGCCTCGTGGCCGAGCAGGAAGGGGAACTCGTCGTTGATCGCGCCCTGCTTGTAGTGGAGATCGGTGTGACAGACGCCGCAGGCCTGGATCTTCACGACGGCCTCGCCGGGGCCGGGGTCGGGGATGACGATCGTCTCGACCCGTACCGGTTCGTTCTTGCCGGGGGCGATGACCCCCTGGACGTGCTGCGGCATCGCGAACTTCCTTTTCTCCGAACGGATCTTGTAAGGCTCTTGCGTACCACTATCTCCTGACAAAAGGCGAGACCCCCGCAGGCCGTGCCTGTGGGGGTCCCGCCGTCTCCCGTGGGGGGAGTCTCAGCCCTGCTGGGCCGCGGCGGTCTCGCGGACCCGGCGGCGGACCAGGAACCAGCCGCCGGTGAGCGCGGCCGCGATGAGCGGCAGACAGTTCACGGTGGTGCGGCCGACGCCGCCGTCCATCCACATCAGGACGAGGACGGAGGCGAGGAAGCCCAGGGTGATGATCTGGGTGTACGGGGCCCAGGGCAGCCGGTACGCGGGCCGGACGACCTTGCCCTGCTCGGCGCGGCGCACGAAGAGCAGCGAGCAGACCATGATCATCGCCCAGGTGCCGATGATGCCGATGGAGGCGAAGTTGAGGACGAGCTCGAAGGCCTCGCCCGGCATCAGGAAGTTGAGGACGACACCGGCGATGCCGAAGCCCGCGGTGAGCAGGATGCCGCCGTAGGGGACACCGCCCTTGTTCATGACGCCGGTGAACTTGGGCGCGGAGCCGGACAGCGACATCGAGCGCAGGATGCGGCCGGTGGAGTAGAGGCCCGAGTTGAGGCTGGAGAGCGCGGCGGTGAGGACGACGAGGTTCATCACGCCGGCGGCGCCGGGGATGCCGAGCTTGTCGAAGACGGTGACGAACGGGCTCTGGTCGCCGGTGTACGCGGTGTACGGGAGGATCAGCGCGAGCAGCACGACCGAGCCGACGTAGAACAGACCGACGCGCCACATGATCGAGTTGATCGCCTTCGGCATGATCTTCTCGGGGTTCTCGGTCTCACCGGCGGCGACGCCGCACAGCTCGACGGAGGCGTAGGCGAAGACGACGCCCTGGATGAGCAGCAGCATCGGCATGACGCCGTTGGGGAAGATGCCGCCGTTCTCGGTGATGTTGTGCAGGCCGGGGGTGTGGCCGCCGACGTCGTGCGAGGTGACGACGAGGAAGATGCCGACGAGCATGAAGGCGACCAGGGCGGCGACCTTGATGATCGCGAACCAGAACTCCATCTCGCCGAAGTACTTCACGGAGATGAGGTTGGCGGCGAGGACGACCGCGAGGGCGATCAGCGCGAGGACCCACTGCGGGATGTCGCTGAACATGGCCCAGAAGTGCGCGTAGGTGGCGGCCGCGGTGATGTCGGCGACGGCGGTGGTCGACCAGTTGAGGAAGTAGAGCCAGCCGGCCGTGTAGGCGCCCTTCTCGCCCATGAACTCACGGGCGTACGAGACGAAGGCGCCGGAGGACGGGCGGTAGAGCACGAGCTCGCCGAGCGCGCGCACGACGAAGAAGGCGAAGAGGCCGCAGACCGCGTACGCGATGAAGAGCGACGGTCCGGCGTTGTGCATGCGGCCGCCGGCGCCCAGGAAGAGGCCGGTGCCGATGGCGCCGCCGATGGCGATCATGTTGATGTGCCGGGACTTGAGGTCCTTGCGGTATCCGGCGTCGCCTGCGTCGACGTGGGGGGCGGCGGCCGGGTTCGCCGGAGCGGCGGACAGCGGCTCGGCCGCGGTGACGCGGTCAGTCATGGAGTTGTTCGCCTTCGTGAGGGGGGAGCTGTGCGGGCCCGGCCGTACCTGGCGGGGGGTGTCCCCATGAAGGGGAGGTGTCCCCGGCACGGCCAGCGGACATCCTCACGGCAACGACGCCGACTGACTGTGGCGCATATCACTGAAAGCCCGTATTTGAGCTAGTTCAGAGCTTTACGGGGGTCTTACCCGAAAGTAACGGGGGTTTACGGCCACTCACGGCGCGAGGACGTCCAGTTCCTGGAGCGCGCCGACCGCGATCTGACGGGTGAGCTCCTCGGCGCGGGCCGCGTCCCGCTCCCGTACGGCCTCGGCGACCTGGACGTGGAGGGTGACGGCGGCCGGGTCGGGGTCCTCGAACATCACGTGGTGGTGGGTGCGGCCGGTGAGGACCTCGGCGACGACGTCGCCGAGGCGGGCGAACATCTCGTTGCCGGAGGCGTTGAGCACGACCCGGTGGAAGGCGATGTCGTGGACGAGGTACTCCTCCAGGCGGCGGCCGCGCGAGGTGGCGACCATGCCGAGGGCCTGCTCGGTGAGCTCGCGGCACTGTTCGGGAGTGGCGTTCAGGGCGGCCAGGCCCGCGGCGACCGGTTCGACGGCCGAGCGGAGCACGGTGAGCGAGCGGAGCTGGCGGGGGCGGTCCGCGCCGGCGAGCCGCCAGCGGATGACCTGGGGGTCGTACACGTTCCAGCTGGCCGTGGGGAGCACGGTCACGCCGACGCGGCGGCGGGACTCGACGAGGTGCATGGACTCCAGGACCCGGACGACCTCGCGGACGACGGTCCGGGAGACGTCGAAGCGCTGGGCGAGCTCGTCGGTGCGCAGCACGGTGCCCGGCGGGTACTCCCCGGCGGTGATCGCGAGGCCCAGGGTGGCCAGGACGTGTGAGTGGAGCCCCTGAGCCGGTGTCGTCATGACGATCAGCCTATGCGCGCGGGCGTGTGTGATCACACCCGGGAATGAAAAGTACGACTTTTTTGTCACAGTCTCTTGAATACGTCGTACCCAATGGGTTTCATGAGCGCGACGGATTCACCGAATCGATGTCGAAGAAGACAGCGAGGCACCCCCCATGAGCACCACCCCCCTCTCCGCTCCCCCGGTCGTCGTCGTGATGGGCGTCGCCGGGACCGGCAAGACCACCATCGGTCCGCTGGTCGCGGAGGCGCTCGGTCTGCCGTACGCCGAGGGCGACGACTTCCACCCGGCGGCCAACGTCGCCAAGATGTCGGCCGGCATCCCGCTGGACGACACGGACCGGGGGCCGTGGCTCGACGCCATCGGGGAGTGGGCGCACGGCCGGGCCGGGCTCGGCGGGGTCGTGAGCAGCTCCGCGCTCAAGAGGATCTACCGGGACCGGCTGCGTGCCGCCGCGCCCGGGGTCGTCTTCCTGCATCTGACCGGTGACCGGGAGCTGATCGAGGGCCGGATGGCCGCACGCAAGGGCCATTTCATGCCCACCGCGCTCCTCGACTCCCAGTTCGCCACCCTGCAGCCCTTGCAGGAGGACGAGGCCGGCGTCGCCGTCGACGTCTCCGGCACCCCGGAGGAGATCACCGCCCGCGCCGTCGCCGCCCTGCGCGGCCTGGCCGGCTGATCCTCCCCCGTCACCCCGCACCCCCGTCCCCCTTCCTGCCCGTACGAAGGACACCACCGTGACCAGTCTCAGCGTCGAGATCCTGGCAGCGGACGCCGCCGAACCGATCACCTCGGCAGGCAACGCCCAGCTCGGGATCGCCGTGCTCGCCGGCATCGCCGTCATCGTCCTGCTCATCACCAAGTTCAAGCTGCACGCGTTCCTGGCGCTGACCATCGGGTCGCTGGCGCTCGGCGCGTTCGCGGGTGCCCCGCTCGCGGACACCATCAAGTCGTTCAGCACCGGGCTCGGCAACACCGTGGCCGGTGTGGGCGTGCTCATCGCGCTCGGCGCGATCCTCGGCAAGCTGCTCGCCGACTCCGGCGGCGCCGACCAGATCGTGGACACCATCCTGGCGAAGACCGGCAAGAAGGCCATGCCGTGGGCGATGGTCCTGATCGCCTCCGTGATCGGTCTGCCGCTCTTCTTCGAGGTCGGCATCGTGCTGCTGATCCCGGTGGTGCTCATGGTCGCCAAGCGCGGCAACTACTCGCTGATGCGGATCGGCATCCCGGCCCTGGCCGGCCTGTCCGTGATGCACGGCCTCATCCCGCCGCACCCCGGCCCGCTCGTCGCGATCGACGCGGTCGGCGCCAACCTGGGCGTGACCCTCGCGCTCGGCCTGGTCGTCGCCATCCCCACCGTGATCATCGCCGGTCCGCTCTTCTCCAAGTACGCCGCGCGCTGGGTGGACATCCAGGCGCCCGAGAAGATGATCCCGACCCGGCCGTCCGAGGACCTGGAGAAGCGCCCGGGCTTCGGCGCCACCGTCGCGACCATCCTGCTCCCCGTCGTCCTGATGCTGGTCAAGGCGCTCGTCGACATCGTGATCGACGACCCCGAGAACGGCGTGCAGAAGGTCACCGACGTCATCGGCTCCCCGCTGATCGCCCTGCTCACGGCCGTCATAGTCGGCATGTTCACCCTGGGCCGCGCGGCCGGCTTCACCAAGGAGCGGCTGAACTCGACCGTCGAGAAGTCCCTCGCTCCGATCGCCGGCATCCTGCTGATCGTCGGCGCGGGCGGCGGCTTCAAGCAGACCCTGATCGACATCGGCGTCGGCCAGATGATCCTCGACTTCTCGAAGAGCTGGTCGATCCCGGCCCTGCTGCTCGCCTGGCTGATCGCGGTCGCGATCCGGCTCGCGACCGGCTCGGCCACGGTGGCGACGATCTCGGCGGCCGGCCTGGTGGCCCCGCTCGCCGAGGGCATGTCGACCGGTGAGGTCTCGCTCCTCGTCCTCGCCATCGGTGCCGGTTCGCTCTTCTTCAGCCACGTCAACGACGCCGGGTTCTGGCTGGTGAAGGAGTACTTCGGCATGAACGTCGGACAGACGATCAAGACCTGGTCGGTGATGGAGACGATCATCTCGGTCGTCGGCATCGTGTTCGTGCTGCTGCTGTCGCTGGTGCTGTAGCCCGTCTCGTACGCACGGAGGGGCCCCGGATGTCCGGGGCCCCTCCGTCGTGTTCAGCCCCGCAGCAGGCCGAGGACCTTGATCCCGAGTTCCAGGGCCTCGCCGGGCGAGTCGACCGACTGCTGCAGGTCGACGAAGCAGCCGTCGGCGCCGGTGTCCCGGACGCCCGCGAGGACCGTGGCGATCGCGTCGGCCGTGGCGCCGGGGGCGGGGTTGTGGCGGATCTCCCGGCGCAGCGCCCCCGGGTCCCGGCCCGCCTCCTCGGCCGCGCGCCGGGCCACGTCCCACAGGCCCTCGGCCGCCCCCGGCGGCAGCACGGCGCCGACCCAGCCCGCGGCCCGGCGGCCGACCCGGCGCAGCGCGGCCGGGCTGAAGCCGCCGAGGTAGACGGGCGGTCCGGCCGGCTGGACCGGGCGCAGGCCCACGTACGAGACGGGGATCGTCCAGTGCGGGCCCTCGTGGCCGAACTCCTCCTGGGTCCAGAAGCCGTGGAGGACGTCGAGCAGCTCGTCGAGGAGCGCGCCGCGCCGGCCGAAGTCGGCGCCGACGGCGGTGTACTCGTCCCGCAGCCAGCCGATGCCGAGACCGACGTCGAGCCGTCCGCCGCTCACCTGGTCGAGCGAGGTCAGGGAGCGGGCGAGCAGGGCCGGCGGGTACCAGGGGCCGTTGAGGGTGCTCATGCCGAGCCGGGCACGGGAGGTGGCGCCGGCGGCGACGGTGAGCACGGTCAGCGGGTCGAGGAAGGTCTTGTACTGGTGGGGGTACGGGTTCTCCGGGGTGTGCCCCGGATAGAGGTCACTGGGGGCGACCGGGGTCAGGGCGCGGTCGCCGACCCAGAACGAGTCGAACCCGGCGTCCTCGGCGTCCCGCGCGAAGGCCGCGATGCGGTCGGCGCGGGCGTGGGTGCCGTACTGGGGCAGTGCGATGCCTATCTCCATGACCTCATCCTGGGCCGGGGGGCCTCCCGCGACACGAAGGTCTCGGCGTGTGACCCGTACCACAGGACGGGCGTCGGCCCCCGCACCTCGGGCCGGACGGGGTCCGTCAGCTCACCGCCTTCGCCGCCGCCCGGCCCGCCGCGCGGCCCGAGAAGACGCAGCCGCCGAGGAAGGTGCCTTCGAGGGAGCGGTAGCCGTGGACTCCGCCGCCGCCGAAGCCGGCCGCCTCGCCCGCCGCGTACACGCCCTCCAGGGGCTCGCCGCCCTCCGTCAGGACGCGGGAGTCGAGGTCGGTCTCCAGGCCGCCGAGGGACTTGCGGGTGAGGATGTTGAGGCGTACGGCGATCAGCGGGCCCGCCTTCGGGTCGAGGATGCGGTGCGGGGACGCCGTACGGATCAGCTTGTCGCCCAGGTACTTGCGGGCGCCCCGGATCGCCGTGACCTGGAGGTCCTTGGTGAAGGGGTTGGCGATCTCGCGGTCCCGGGCGGTGATCTCGCGGCGCAGGGGGCCTCGTCGATCAGGGGTTCGTCGGTGAGCGCGTTCATGCCGCGGACGAGGGCGGAGAGGTCGTTCTCGACGACGAAGTCGACGCCGTGGTCCATGAAGGCCCGCACGGGGGCCGGCACGTCGGCGCGGGCGCGGCCGAGGACGTCGCGGACGGACTTGCCGGTGAGGTCGGGGTTCTGTTCGGAGCCGGAGAGCGCGAACTCCTTGCCGATGATGCGCTTGTCGAGGACGAACCAGGTGTGGTCGTGGCCGGTCCGCATGATGTGTTCGAGGGTGCCCAGGGTGTCGAAGCCGGGGAAGAGCGGGACGGGGAGCCGCTTGCCGGTGGCGTCGAGCCAGAGGCTGGACGGGCCGGGCAGGATGCGGATGCCGTGGCGGGCCCAGATGGGGTTCCAGTTCTCGATGCCCTCGGTGTAGTGCCACATCCGGTCGCGGTTGATGTGGTGGGCACCGGCCTTCTCGGCGATGCCGAGCATCAGTCCGTCGACGTGGGCGGGGACGCCGGAGAGCAGCTTGGCGGGCGGGGTGCCGAGCCGGGCGGGCCACTGCGCGCGGACGAGGTCGTGGTTGCCGCCGATGCCGCCGGAGGTGACGATCACGGCCTGGGCCCGCAGTTCGAAGGAGCCCGTGACCTCGCGGCTCGACGCGGTGCCGCGGGCGGCGGTGGAGGGGGCCAGGATCTCGCCGGAGACCGTGTCGACGGCTCCGGCCGTGCGGCCGAGGCCGGTGACGCGGTGGCGGAAGCGGAGGTCGACGAGGCCGCGGGCGGCGCCCTCGCGGACCTTGCGCTCGAAGGGGGCGACGAGGCCGGGTCCGGTGCCCCAGGTGATGTGGAAGCGGGGTACGGAGTTGCCGTGGCCGTTGGCGTCGTAGCCGCCGCGCTCGGCCCAGCCGACGACGGGGAAGAAGCGCACCCCGCGCGCGTGGAGCCAGGCGCGCTTCTCTCCGGCGGCGAAGTCCACGTAGGCCTCGGCCCACTTCCTCGGCCAGTGGTCCTCGGTGCGGTCGAAGCCCGCGGTGCCGAACCAGTCCTGGAGGGCGAGGGCGTGGCTGTCCTTGACGCGCATCCTGCGCTGCTCGGGCGAGTCGACGAGGAACAGGCCGCCGAAGGACCAGTGGGCCTGGCCGCCGAGGGACTGCTCGGGTTCCTGGTCGAGGAGGATCACGGTGCGGCCGGCGTCGACCAGCTCGGCGGTGGCGACGAGGCCGGCGAGGCCCGCCCCGATCACGATCACATCAGCGTCGTAGGACATGGATCGCATCTTGGATACACGGATGTATCGAGTCAACCGTCCGAGCCCTCCCTCGGCCTTTCCGTTTTCTAATGTCGAGCATTAATATGGAGGTATGGCGAGGACGTCGGGACCCGAGACCCGGGAGAAACTGATCCGCGCGGCGGAGGAGCTCTTCGCCGCACAGGGCGTCGACGGCGCACAGCTGCGGGACGTCGTGGCGCTGGCCGGACAGGCCAACCCCTCGGCGGTGCAGTACCACTTCGGCTCGCGCGCCGGACTGCTCGACGCGGTCATGGCCGGCCGCCAGGCCCGTACGGAACAGGTGCTCGCGCCCCTCCTCGACGACACGGAGGACGACCTGAGACGACTGATCGCCGCACTCGTCACCGCCGAGGCCAGCGAGCTGCGCACGGACCGGGGCCGCCGCTGCCTGCGGATCTCCGCGCAGCTCAGCCACGAGAGCGGCGTCCGCACCCGCACCCCCCACCCCACGCTCGCCGGCACCGTCTACTGGCGCCTGATCGAGCGGATCGCGGACCGCCTCGCCGCGGGAGGGCTCCCCGAGCCGCTGCTCCTGGAGCGCCTCGACCTGGCGCTGACCGTGGTCGGCGCGGCCATGGCGGACCGGGCACGGCAGTACCTCGACGGCAGCGAGCCGCTCACGGACGAGCCCCTGTTCCTCGCCGATCTCGTCGAGACCACCACCGCGCTTCTCCGGGCCGCACAGCCCCGGAGCGTCCGAACCCGCTGAAAGGGACCTCTCTCATGAACGACCTCACCGGCAAGACCGTGCTCATCACCGGCGGCGCCCGCGGCCTGGGCGCCGAGGCCGCCAGGCTGGCCGTGGCCTCCGGCGCGAACGTCGTGATCACCGACGTCCTCGACGAGGACGGCAAGGCCACGGCCGAGGCGCTCGGCGAGCGGGCCCGGTTCTTCCACCACGACGTGACCTCCGAGGAGGAGTGGGCGGCGGCCGTCGCCTTCGCGGTGGCGGAGTTCGGCGGGCTGCACGGTCTGGTGAACAACGCCGGCATCTCCACCGGCGCGTTCCTGGAGACCGAGTCCGTCGAGCACTTCCGCAAGGTCCTCGACATCAACCTGACGGGCGTCTTCATCGGCATGAAGGCCGCGATACCCGCCATGAAGGAGGCCGGCGGCGGCTCGATCGTCAACATCTCCTCGGCCGCGGGCCTGATGGGCCTGGCCCTGACCGCCGGGTACGGCGCCTCGAAGTGGGGCGTGCGCGGCCTGACGAAGATCGGCGCGGTGGAGCTCGGCACGGCGAAGATCCGGGTGAACTCCGTCCACCCCGGCATGACCTACACCCCGATGACGGCCTCCGTCGGCATCGAGCGCGGCGAGGGCAAGTACCCGAACACGCCGATGGGCCGGGTCGGCGAGGCCGACGAGATCGCGGGCGCGGTCGTCTTCCTGCTCTCGGACGCCGCCTCGTACGTGACGGGTGCGGAGCTCGCCGTCGACGGCGGCTGGACGACCGGTCCGACGGTCAAGTACGTCATGGGGCAGTGAGGCCCGTCCCGTGCCTCGTGCGGCGGTGATTTCATGGGCGCATGAGCGCTGAAGAGATCGTGGACGTCGTCGACGACAACGACCGGGTGATCGGTCAGGCCCGGCGCGGTGAGGTGCACGCGCGGGGCCTGACCCATCGCTGCGTCTTCATCCGGGTCCGGGACGCCGAGGGCCGGACCTTCGTCCACCGCAGGACGCCGACGAAGCTGTCGTACCCCTCCCTGTACGACATGTTCGTCGGCGGTGTCGTCGGCGCGGGCGAGTCCTACGACGAGGCCGCGCTGCGCGAGGCCGAGGAGGAGCTCGGGGTCTCCGGACTGCCCCGGCCCGAGCCGGTCCTGACGTTCCTGTTCGACTCGGACGGGGACGGGAAGTGGTGGTCCGCGGTCTACGAGGTCCGCTGCGACCTGCCGGTCGACCCGCAGGTGGAGGAGGTCGCCTGGCACACCTTCCTGACGGACGGGGAGCTGGAGGAACGTCTCGGCACCTGGGAGTGGGTGCCGGACGGCCTCGCCGCGTACGAGAGGCTGCGGGCCCGGAGCGGGCACACGGCGGGCTGACGGCCCGGCGCGGGAGGCGCTGCCCGGCGGGCCGATCATCCGACCGTTAGGGTGCACGCGTGAGCGAATTCGTGCAGAGCCTGCGGCTGTGGTTCGCGCCGCAGCGGATCCGGGACGAGGGCGAGACCCCCGACTACCGCTTCTCCCTCGCCAACGAGCGGACCTTCCTCGCCTGGATCCGGACCGCGCTCGCCCTCGTCGGCGGTGGCTTCGCCGTCGACCAGTTCCTGCCGGACCTGCGCTGGGGCGTGCGCGTCGGGCTCGCGCTCGCGCTGCTCGCCGCCGGCGTGCTGTGCGCCCTGCGGGCGGTCAACCACTGGGTGCGCTGCGAGCGGGCGATGCGGCGCGGCGAGGACCTTCCCACCTCCCGGTTCCCCGCGGTGCTCAGCCTCGCGGTGGCCGCGGTGGCGCTCGCGATGGTGGTGCTCGTCGTCTTCGGCTGGGCCGGGCGGTGAGCGCGGCCGCCGAGACCCGGGATCCGGGACTCCAGCCGGAGCGGACCCGGCTCGCGTGGCGGCGTACGACCCTGTCGTGCACGGTCGTCGCGGTCCTCGCCGTGAAGCTGACCGTCAGCGACGAGATCACGGCGAAGGAGCTGACCGGGCTCGCGCTGTCGTCCCTGGTGTGGGTCGCGTTCCTGGCCGTGGCCCACCGGCGGATCCGTTCCCTGGGCGCGGCCCGGCCGCTCCCGCTCTCCCACCGGGGCGCGCTGCTCGCGGCCCTGTGCACGATCGCGCTCGCCGTCTTCGGCGCGGCGGTGATCTGGTGAGGCGCGACGGTCCTACGGGACGGTCACCACGACCTTGCCGTTGAGGCCGCCCGCCGCGTTGGCGCGCTGGGCCTCGGCCGCCTGTTCCAGCGGGAACGACCTGGCCACCCGTACGGTGAGGACGCCCGCGTCGGCCAGGTCGGCGAGGGCTGCGAGGTCGGCGGCGTCGGGGCGGGTCCAGAAGTAGGTGCCGCCGAGGGCGAGGACCTCGCCGTCGGCGATCGACGCCAGGCGGGCGTGCGGGGCGAGGAGCCGGGCGGAGAGCTCCAGGAACGGGCCGCCGATGGTGTCGAGGACGGCGTCCACGCCCAGCGGGGCGAGGGCGCGGACCTGGTCGGTGAAGGTCTCCTCGTCGTAGCGGACGGGGTCGGCGCCGAGCTCCGCGACCCGCTCAAGGCCCGCGTCCCTGGCCGCGCCGATGACCCGGCAGCCGAGGTGGCGGGCGATCTGCACGGCCATCGAGCCGACCCCGCCGGCCGCCGCGTGGACGAGGACGGTCTCCCCGGGCCGTACCGCGAGGGGCCGGTGGAGCGCCTGGTACGCGGTGAGGCCGGCGAGCGGGAGGGCCGCGGCCTCCTCGAAGTCGAAGGTGCGGGGCTTGCGGGCGAGGGTGCGGACGGGCGCGGCGACGTACTCGGCGAAGGTGCCGCGCGAGAGGAAGTCCTCGCGGACGTACCCCATGACCTCGTCGCCCACGGCGAACTCGGGGACGGAGAGGCCGAGCCGCACGACGACACCGGAGACGTCCCAGCCGGGGACGACCGGGAAGACCGCGTCCATCATGCCGTCGAGGTATCCGGCCTGGCACTTCCAGTCGACCGGGTTGACGGCGGCCGCCCGCACCTCGATCAGGACCGCGTCCGGTCCGATCTTGGGCTCGGGCAGCTCGCCGTACTCCAGGACCTCGGGGCCGCCGTACCGGCTGTAGCTGATCGCCTTCATACCCCGACCCTCGGTGCGTACGGACCGGCCCGCAAGCCGGGGCGACGGTCGCCCCCCCGTCAGCCGCCGAGCGCCGCCGGCGGCGGGAGCATGGCGCGCGGGTCACGGCCCGAGGTCCAGAGGCCGATGAGGAAGGCCGTCGTCGCCTCCAGGAGGTCCGCGTGGGCCAGCGGGCCGGCGACGAAGGGGGCGCAGCCCAGGTCGGCGGCGAGGGCCGAGACGAGCGAGAGCGCCTCCTCGTCGTCCCCGCAGAGCGGGACGGCGACCGGTCCGTCCGCGAAGACGGGCGGGGTACGGCTCCACACCGCCGGCGTCACGTGGTTGAAGGCCTTCACCACCCGGGCGCCCGTCGCCGCGGCGAGCGTGCGGGCGGCGCCGGGGCCCTCGCCGGTGGTGAGGACCGGGCCCGGACCGACCGCGTTGGTGCAGTCGATCAGGATCCGCCCGCCGAACGAGCCGACGGGGCCCGTCGCTTCGAGGGCCGGCAGGACCGCGTCGTACGGCAGGGCCAGAAGGGTCGCCTCCCCGAAGCGGGCCGCTTCGGCGAGGGTGCCCGGCCGGGCCCCGGTGCTCGCGGCGAGCGCGGCGGTCCGCTCCGCGTCCCGGCCGCCGACGAGCACCTCGTGGCCCGCCCTGGCCCATCCTCCGCCGAGCGCCCGCGCCATCTCTCCCGAACCCAGTACTCCCACCCGCATGGGGCGTCCTCCCTCACGTAGCGTTGTGCGTGCCGTCATGAACGACCGTAGACAGGGGGCGACTTACCGAATGGTTACCGACCGGGTCCTCGCGGACTGCCGGGCGCGGCTCGGCTTTGACCTGCTCGCGAACACCTGGAACGGGGTCGTCCTGTACGCGCTCGCGGAGGGGCCGCGCCGGCCCGGCGAGCTGCGGACGGCGATCGGCGGGATCAGCGCGAAGGTGCTGACGGAGACGCTGCGGCGCCTGGAGGGGTACGCGCTGGTGGAACGGCGGGCGTACGAGGAGACACCGCCGCGGGTGGAGTACGCGCTGACCGCGCTGGGGCGTTCGCTGCTGGGGCCGATCGAGGCGCTCGGGCGGTGGTCGGCGGAGTACGGGGACGCGTTCGTGGCGGCGCAGGGCTGGGAGGGGGAGGAGTGACTGGTTCCGGGTTTTCAGTGGTGGGTGGCGGCTGGCACTCTTCCCCTGTCCAGTCGGGCTCTCATCCGGGGGAATCCCTTTGTCTGCCACCGATCCCTATGTGGTCACGCTCGCTCCGCGGGTACACGCCTTCGTCCAGCCCGACGGCGGCTGGTGCCTGAACAACGCCGGGTTCCTCGGCGACGCGGGCGAGTCGCTGCTCGTCGACACCGCCGCCACCGAGCGCCGGGCCCTGCTGCTGCGCGAGGCGGTGCTCGCCGAGGGGCTGCCGCTGCCGCGGACCATCGTCTCCACCCACCACCACGGCGACCACACCTACGGCAACGGGGTGTTCCGCCCCGAGGCGCGGATCGTGGGCCACGAGAACTGCCGGGCCGAGCAGCTCGCTGCCGGGCACCAGCTCCATCTGCTGTGGCCGCAGACCGACTTCGGGCGGGTCGACATCCTGCCGCCGTCCCTCACGTACAGCGAGCGGCTCACCCTGTACGTCGGCGGGATCGAGGTGCGCGTGCTGCACCCGGGCGCCGCGCACACCACCGGCGACTCGATCGTCCATCTCCCCGAGCAGGGCGTCGTCTTCACCGGTGACCTGGTCTTCCACGGCGGGACGCCGTTCCTGCCGATGGGTTCGCTCGCCGGTTCGCTGCGCGCGCTCGACCTGCTGCGGTCCCTCGACGCGCCGACCGTGGTGCCGGGGCACGGGCGGGTCACCGACCCCTCGGCGTACGACACCACGGAGCGGTACCTGCGCTGGGTGGCGGAGCTGGCCGCCGACGGGTACGCGAAGGGGGCGACGCCACTGGAGACGGCTCGGGCGGCGGACCTCGGCGAGTTCGCCGCGTGGCGGGAGAGCGAGCGGCTGGTGGCGAACCTGCACCGGGCGTACGCGGAACTGGAGGGCCTGCCGGAGGGGTCGCCGCTGGATCCGGTGGCGGTGTTCGGTGACATGGCGGCGATGAACGGCGGGGTACCGGTGGCGTGCCACGCGTAACGGTCGCCCCGTTGTGGGCATGAGTTCGGCCGGGTCGGTGCCCACCCGCACAGACGGCGCCCCCCCGTTGTGGGCAGGCGTTCCGCAAGGGGCGGAACGGGTGGGCACAACGGACGGCGCCCCTGCCGGCGCCCGAGGCTTCCGCGCCCTGACCCGCACCACGCGTGCGCCGTCCAGGGTGGTGCGGGCACAGGCGCGGAACGCGGAGGCGCCGCGAGAGGGCGCCGTCCCGTGTGCCCACCCGTCCCGCCCTGCGGGACGATTGCCCACACGGGGGTGGGCGGGGGGCGCCGCCCACACGGCAGCGGGCGCGGGTGCTACCAGTGGCCCGGGGTCCAGGTGGGGTCGGCCGTCCGCATCGCCGCCCTGTCGTCCCGGTCCCGGTGCGTCCCGTCGTCCTCCCGCCACCGCCGGTGCAGAGCCGACAGGGCCCCCCGGTCCAGTTCGACGCCGAGTCCCGGCGCGTCGGAGACCCGGAGCCGGCCCTCGCGGAAGACCGGGCGGACCGTGATCACGTCCTCCGTCTGCCACGGGTAGTGGGTGTCGCAGGCGTGGTGGAGCCCCGGCAGGGTCGCCGCGACCTGGGTCATCGCGGCGAGGCTGATGCCCAGGTGGGTGTTGGAGTGCATGGAGAGCCCGACCCCGTACGTCCGGCAGAGCGCGGCCAGTTCGCGGGTGCGGTGGAGTCCGCCCCAGTAGTGGTGGTCGCAGAGGACGATCCGTACCGCCCCCTTGGCGAAGGCCTCCGGGACCTCGTCGAAGGTGGTCACGCACATGTTGGTGGCGAGCGGGACGTCCGTGCCGGCGGCGACCGCCGCCATCGCCGCCGTGCCGCTCGCCGGGTCCTCCAGGTACTCCAGGACGTCCTTGAGCTCGCGCGCGACGGCGAGCGAGGTCTCCACGGACCAGGCCCCGTTGGGGTCGAGGCGGAGCGGACGGCCGGGGAACTCGTGCGCGAGGGCCCGGATCGCGGCGATCTCCCGCTCGGGTTCGTACACCCCGCCCTTGAGCTTGAAGGAGCGGAAGCCGTACTCACGGTCGAAGCGGCGCGCCTGGGCGACGATGCCGGCCGGGTCGAGGGCCGCGCCCCACGCGTCCGTACCGGCCCATTTGTAGAAGAGGTACGCGCTGTACTCGACCTCGTCGCGGACCTTGCCGCCGAGGAGGGCGTGGACGGGCAGGCCGAGGGTCTTGCCGAGCGCGTCGAGGCAGGCGGTCTCGAAGGCGGAGACGACGGAGAGGCGGAGCTTCTCGGCCGTACGGACCCCGCGCAGGCCGCTCGCGTCGACCCCCTCGTCCGTGTCGGGGTCCGGCACGTCTCCGGTCTCCGCCGCCAGGGCGAAGAGGCTGTTCACATCCGTGATCGAGCGGCCCGGGAGCGCCTCGGCCAGCGGTCGGGCGGTGTCCAGATGGACCGTGTCGCCGTACGTCTCGCCGAGGCCGGTGACCCCCCTCCCTTCGTGACCACTTCCACGACGAGTCGGGGCGTGTAGGGCTGATGGACGCCCTGGGTGTTGAGGAGGGGCGGGTCGGAGATGAGGATCGGGGTCAGCCGGACTTCGTCGACGATCAGCTTCGCATCCATATGTGAACTGTATTCAGGGATGCAATCCGGAGCCAGAGCGTGAACGACGGTGCTTTCCCGCACCCCCTGGACGACATACCGACTGGTCGGTCATCATGAACGCCGACCGAAGCCGATCCGGAGGTACGCACGCATGAGCTCCGCCCCGCCGCCAGGACTCGACCCCGAGCAGCTGCGCCGATTCCTCGACCGCGAGCGGCCCGGCCTCGTGTCCGGCCCCCTCGAAGCCCGGCTGATCGAGGGCGGCCGGTCGAACCTGACGTACGTCGTGAGCGACGGCACCGGCCGCTGGGTGGTCCGCCGGCCCCCGCTCGGCCACGTCCTGGCCACCGCCCACGACATGCGGCGCGAGCACCGCGTCATCAGCGCCCTGGCCGGGACGGGCGTGCCCGTCCCGGGGACCGTGCTGCTCTGCGAGGACGAGTCCGTGCTCGGCGCGCCGTTCTACGTCATGGAGTTCGTCGACGGGACCCCGTACCGCTCGGCCCGTCAGCTCGCCCCGCTCGGCCCCGAGCGCACCCGCGCGGCCGTCCTCGGCCTCGTCGACACGCTCGTCGACCTGCACGCCGTCGACCCGGAGGCGGTCGGCCTCGGCGACTTCGGGCGCCCGGAGGGCTTCCTCGACCGGCAGCTGCGGCGCTGGGGCAAGCAGCTGGACGCCTCGCGCGGCCGCGAGCTGCCCGGCATCGACGAGCTGCACTCGGCCCTCGGGCGCGCGCTGCCCGTCTCGCCCGCGCCGACCGTGATCCACGGCGACTACCGGCTGGACAACGTCCTCGTCGGCGAGGACGACCGGATCCGGGCCGTGCTCGACTGGGAGATGTCGACGCTCGGTGATCCACTCACCGACCTCGGCCTCCTCGCCATGTACAGCACCCCGCTCGACGTGGCGGACTCCCCCGTGTCCACGACCGCCACGGCCGCCGGGCACCCGAGCGTCGCCGAGCTGGTCGAGCGGTACGCCGCCCGCTCGGGCCGCGACACCTCCGGGCTCGCCTGGTACACGGCGTTCGCCTGGTTCAAGCTCGCCGTGATCCTGGAGGGCATCCACTACCGCTGGACCCTCGGACAGACGGTCGGCGCCGGCTTCGACCGCATCGGCGAACTCGTCCCCGTCTTCATCGACCACGGCCTGACCACCCTTCAGAAGGGCTGACCCCTCATGGACTTCGCCTACGACGCCCGTACGGTCGAACTGCGCGAGAAGCTCCTCGCCTTCATGGACGAGCACGTCTACCCGGCCGAGGCCGTCGCCGAGGAGCAGCGCGCCCGGCTCGCCTCCCCCTGGGACACCCCGCCGGTGGTGGAGGAGCTCAAGGCCGAGGCCAAGCGGCAGGGGCTCTGGAACCTTTTCTTCGTGGACCAGCACGGCCTTCCCGACGCCGCGTACGGGGCGGGGCTGACCAACCTCCAGTACGCGCCGCTCGCCGAGATCACCGGCCGCAGCCCGCACCTCGCCCCGACGGCCCTCAACTGCGCCGCCCCGGACACCGGGAACATGGAGCTGCTCGCCCAGTTCGGCGACGAGGCGCAGAAGAAGCAGTGGCTGGAGCCGCTCCTCGCCGGCGAGATCCGCTCGGCCTTCGCGATGACCGAGCCCGAGGTGGCCTCCTCCGACGCGACGAACATCGAGACCCGGATCCGGCGGGACGGCGACGCGTACGTGGTCGACGGCCGCAAGTGGTACATCTCCGGGGCGATGAACCCGGACTGCAGGATCTTCATCGTCATGGGCAAGACCGACCCCGACGGGCCGGACCTCCGCCGCCAGCAGTCGATGATCCTCGTGCCGCGCGACACCCCGGGCGTCGAGGTCCGGCGCGCGATGCAGGTGTACGGGTACGAGGACCACTCCCACGGCGGCCACGCCGAGGTGATCTTCGACGGGGTCCGGGTCCCGGCGGCGAACATCGTCGGCGAGGAGGGCGGCGGCTTCGCCATCGCGCAGGCCCGGCTCGGCCCCGGCCGCATCCACCACTGCATGCGGCTCATCGGCATGGCGGAGCGGGCGGTCGAGCTGATGTGCCGGCGCGCCGTCTCCCGCACCGCCTTCGGCAAGGCGCTCGCCCAGCAGGGCGTCGTGCAGAACTGGATCGCCGACGCCCGGGTGACGATCGAGCAGCTGCGGCTGCTGGTCCTCAAGACGGCCTGGCTGATGGACACCGTCGGCAACCGGGGTGCCCACACCGAGATCCAGGCCATCAAGATCGCGACCCCGCGCGCCGTCGTCGACATCATCGACAAGGCCGTGCAGGCGCACGGGGCGGGCGGTGTCTCGCAGGACTTCCCGCTGGCCGAACTGTGGGCGGCGGCGCGGACGCTGAAGCTGGCGGACGGGCCGGACGAGGCGCACCAGCGGTCTCTGGCACGGCGGGAGCTGAAGAAGTACCTCTAGCGCTTACGGGCGCAGGGCGCGCAGCAGGAGGTCGGCGAGGTGGTCGGCCACCTGCTGCGGGGTCAGCGGGCCGTCCGGGCGGTACCAGGTCGACAGGTGGTGCACGGAGCCGAAGTGGTAGTCGACGACGAGGTCGGCGGGCGTGGCGGAGGAGAAGACGCCCGACCGCTGGCCTTCCTCGATGAGGGCCCGGAACCGCTCGTGGTAGTGCCGCCGCTCGGACCGGACCTGCTTGTTCTTCTCGGGGCTCAGGTGGTGCATCGAGCGGAAGAAGATGGCGGCGTCGTCGAGGTTCTCGATGGTGGTGACGACGACGTCGGCGGCGGCGGCGCGCAGCCGGTCCTCGATGGGCTCGTCGGCGTCCGCGAAGGCGTCGAGCCGTTCCTGCTGGAGGCGCAGGACGCGGGAGTAGACCTCCTGGAGGAGGTCCTCCTTGGAGCCGAAGTAGTGGTAGAGCGCTCCCTTGGTGACCCCGGCGGCCTCGACGATCTCCTGGACGGAGGTGCGGTCGTAGCCCCGCTCCGCGAAGAGCCGGGTGGCGGCGGCGAGGAGTCTCTGGGGGACGGGGGTGCCGTTCCCGTCCGTCGTCCTGGCCATGCTCCGCCGCCTTCCCTGGTGATCGTTTTCGGTCACGGGAACGCGTTCCCGTCAGTAGATCTTCCCATCAGTCCGGGCCTACGGCTGACGGGCGCCCGTCTCCCAGGTCCGCTGCACGTGGTTCATCGTGGTGAGCCACCGTTCGGGGTCGGTGGCGCGGTTGCGGTAGTAGCCGGCGACCTCGGGGTGGGGCAGGACGAGGAAGCGGTCGGCGGCGATGGCGTCGAGCAGGGCGTCGGCGACGTCCGCGGGCTCGATGGCGGTCGGGGCGAGGACGAGCTCGCCCGCGGATCCGGCGGCGGTGAGCATGTCCGTACGCACGCCCTGGGGGCAGATGGCATGGACCTTCAGGCCGCGGTGGCGGTAGGTGAGGGAGAGCCATTCGGCGAAGGCGTACGCGCCGTGCTTGGAAACGCTGTAGGGCGCGGCGCCGATCATGGTGAGCAGTCCGGCGGCGGAGACGGTGGAGACGAAGCGGCCGCTGCCGCGCTCCAGCCACTCCGGGAGGAGGGCGCGGGCCGCGCGGACGTGGGCCATGACGTTGACGTCCCAGGCGGCGGCCCAGACGTCCTCGTCGGCGAAGGCGTCGCCGGGCGAGGAGAGTCCGGCGTTGGCGCACCATACGTCGATGGCGCCGGTGCCGCCGAGTGCCTCGCGGGCCTCGTCGACGACGGCGGAGGCGTCGCCGGGGACGGCGACGGCGCCGATCTCCTCGGCGACGGCCTTGGTGCGCCCGGGGTCGAGGTCGTTGACGACGACCCGGGCGCCCTCGGCGGCGAAGCGGCGGGCGAGGGCGGCGCCGATGCCGCCGCCCGCTCCGGTGACGACGACGCCGGCGCCCCGGAGTCCGTTCGTGTCCGCGGTCATGGACCCACCTCTCGGCTGTGACGACGCACTGAAGACCGCCACAGACTAACCGGTCGGTATGGAGCGACGGAAGACCCGTTCCGCACGCCTCGTTCCCCGGGGCGGTCAGGAGCGCTAGCGTGCGTGGTCATGTCATTGGCGAGGAGGTCCCGCATGAGCCTGTCGCGACGGAGTCTGCTGGCCGCCGGAGGCGCCCTGGGGGCGGTGGCCGCCACGAGCGCCGCCCCCGCCTCGGCCGCCGGCGAGGGTCACGGCCGCGTCCGGACCGGCTTCGAACGGCTCGCGGCCGACGGATACGCGCTCCTCGCGGGCGAGCGGGTCGGCATCGTCACCAACCCGACCGGCATCACTCCGGACGCGCGGCACATCGTGGACGTGATGCACGCCGACGAGCGGGTGGACCTGGTCGCCGTCTTCGGCCCCGAGCACGGCTTCCGGGGCACCGCCCAGGCGGGCGGCTCCGAGGGCCGGTACGACGACCCGGCGACCGGACTGCCCGTCTACGACACGTATCTGAAGAGCGGACAGCCGCTGGCGGACGTCTTCACCGCCTCCGGGGTGGACACGGTCGTCTTCGACATCCAGGACGTCGGCGCCCGCTTCTACACGTACATCTGGACGCTGTACGACTGCATGGCGGCCGCCGCCGTCGCCGGGAAGCGGTTCGTCGTCCTGGACCGGCCGAACCCGGCGACCGGACGGGCGGCGCTCGGACCCGTCCTGGACCGGGCGTTCGCGACCTTCGTCGGGCGTGAGCCGATCGCGCAGGCGCACGGCATGACCGTGGCCGAGCTGGCCGCGCTGTTCAACGCCGAGTTCCTGGCCTCTCCCGTCGCCCTGGAGACCGTACGGATGACGGGGTGGCGGCGCTCGGAGTTCTTCGACGCGACCGGGCTGCCGTGGGTGCCGCCCAGCCCGAACATGCCGACGCCGGAGACCGCGCTCGCCTACTCCGGCACCTGCCTCTTCGAGGGCACGAACCTCTCCGAGGGCCGGGGCACCACCCGCCCCTTCGAACTCCTCGGCGCCGAGGGCGTCGACCGGCGGTGGGCGGAGGCGGCGAACGCCCTCGGCCTGCCCGGGGTCCGGTTCCGCGAGGCGTACTTCGCCCCGACCTTCTCCAAGTTCCAGGGGAAGACGGTCGGCGGCGTGCAGCTGCACGTCCACGACCGGGAGTCCTTCGACCCGGTACGCACCGGGATCGGTCTCCTGGTCACCGCCCGCGGCTCCTGGTCCGGCTTCGCCTGGCGGGCGGACCACTGGATCGACAAGCTGACCGGCTCGACCCGGGTACGGACCCTGATCGACGCCGGCGCGGGCGTCGACGAGGTCGTCGGCGCGTGGGAGACGGACCTGGAGGCGTTCCGGGCGGTGCGCGAGGAGCATCTGCTGTACCGGTGAGGGGGGTTGCCCCCCGTACGAGAGGGGGGCCGGCGGGATGTCCCCCCAGGCGTCCCGCCGACCACGCTGGGACACATGAAGCTCTCCTTACGACGCCGTCGTCTGCCGCTCGTCGGGCTCCTGCTCGCCGCCTGCCTGGGCTCCCTGGCGCCCGCCGCGGGCGCCGCCACGGCCCCGCCCGGCCCCGATCCCGCACGGGAACTCGCCCGCTCCGCCCGGCCCCTGACCGATCTGCGTCCCCTCGACCGGATGATCGGCTCGGCCAAGGTCGTCGGCCTGGGCGAGGCCACCCACAGCTCGGCGGAGTTCTTCGAGGCCAAGCACCGGGTCTTCGCCCACCTCGTGGAGTCCCGGGGCTTCACCACCTTCGCCCTGGAGGCGCCCTGGTCCACCGGACTCCTCGTCGACGAGTGGGTCCGCACCGGCAGGGGCGACATCCGGACGATCATGCGGGACGAGTTCCAGGAGTCGTACCGCCTGTGGAACACCGAGGAGTACCTCGACCTCTTCCGGTGGATGCGCGCGTACAACCAGCGCCACCCCGGGCACCAGGTCCGCTTCATGGGCGACGACCTCGGCTACGCCGGTCCGAACCTCTTCGACACCGTCACCTCGTACGTCGCCCGCGTCCACCCCGCGCTCCTCCCCCGCTTCCAGGAGCTGTACCGGGACTCACGGCCCACCGGCGAGGTCGAGGCCTGGATGAAGGGGTACATGGAGAAGCCGCACGCCGAGCGGCAGCGGATGGCCGGCGACGTGAACCGCGCCCTCGCCCTCCTGGAGCGGCAGAGCCCCGGCAAGGGCCCCGGGGCCCGGGAGGCGCACCTGTGGGCGGTGCAGCACGCGCGCGCGATCGCCCAGGTCGGCACCGAGTACGCCCACGACCTGATGACACCGGAGGGGGTCGCCGCGGCGATGCTCTACCGCGACCGCGTCATGGCCGAGAACACCGTGTGGTGGCAGCGGCGGACCGGCGACCGGATCGTGCTCTCCGCGCACAACGGGCACGTCGGCTACGAGACGCCGAGGCCGGACCAGTACCCGCGGCTCCAGGGCGCCTTCCTGCGGGACGCCCTCGGCCGGGACTACGTGAGCGTGGGCGCCTCCTTCGGGCAGGGCTCCTTCAACGCGCACGACACCGGCGCCCCCGGCGAGCCGCTCCGGACCTTCACGGTCGCCCCGCTCGGCGCCGACAGCAGCTCCCACACCCTCGACCGGGTCGCCGCCACCCCCTTCTACCTGGACCTGAGGCATACGACTCCGGCGGCGCGCGACTGGCTCGCCGTGCCCCGGCCGACCCGGCAGATCGGGACGGTCTTCCCCTGGCCGGACGACACCGTGCCCGTGCGGCTCTCCACCGCGTACGACCTGCTGATCCACTTCCCCCGGGTCTCTGCGGCACGGCTGCGCTGACTCCCCTTCACAGGTCTGGACGGGGCCGTGCGCGGGCATCCTTGCGGAGGAGCCGCCGCCCGCGCACGGGGCGCACGGGCGCTGCGGCCCCCTCGACGTGGAGGGACGGGGCTGGCCGTGACGGGGATGAGTGTGGAGCCGTACCGGGAGATCACCTTCGACAAGGACGGCGACGGGCCGCCGGGCCAGGCCTCGGAACTCGCCGCGCTCGCCCGGCAGGGGGTGGGCGACCTGGTGGTGTTCGCGCACGGGTGGAACAACTCCCCGTCCGCCGCCACCCGCCTCTGCTCCGACTTCTTCGCACCCTTCCCGGGGCTGCTCGCCCCCGGGGTGGAGGCGGGGTACGCGGGTCTGATCTGGCCCTCGATGATGTTCACGGACGAGCCGGTGCCCGACTACCGGGCCCTGGTGACGGTCCTCCCGGAGAAGGAGCCGGTCATCGGGCGGCTCACGGAGCTCCTCGCCGCGGCGCCGGAGTCGGAGGCGGCGTTCGAGGAGTTCGGGGCGCTGCTGCGGGAGCTGACGGACGTGGACGTGGCGTCCGCGGCGGTGGCGTCCGCGGCGGTGGCGTCCGCGGCGGTCGCGGAGCCGGTGCCGGAGTTCCTGGTGGCGGACCCGGTGGCGGTGTGCGCCCTGTTCACCGAGGCCCTCGAATCCGACGGGGCGGTCCCGGTGGCGAGCTTCGGCGCGGGGCTGAAGAAGTACTGGAAGGGCGCCAAGGAGGCGCTGCGGCAGGCCACGTACTACGTGATGAAGAAGCGGGCCGGGCAGGTCGGCGAGCACGGGCTCGGGCCGCTGCTCGGCGAGGTCGCGCGCGCCGCCCCCGGGCTCCGCGTCCATCTCGTGGGCCACAGCATGGGCGCCCGCCTGGTCGCGTACGCCCTGCGGGGGCTGCCGGGCGGGGCCCGGCCGGTCGCCTCCGTGACGCTCCTGCAGGGTGCCTTCTCGCACTACGCGTTCGCGGCGCGGCTGCCGCACGACCCGGGGCGGTCCGGTTCGCTGCGGGACGTCAAGGAGCGGGTCCGGGGGCCGGTGGTGGCCTGCTACTCGCGGCACGACTCGGCGCTCGGGGTGATGTACCCGCTGGCGTCCCGGCTCGCGAACGACTCCGCGTCGCTGGCCGGCCCGACGGAGGGGCTGCTCGGCCCGGACGACCCGCGCTGGGGCGCGATCGGGCACGACGGCGTGCAGGCCGTGCCCGGGGCCGTGCGGCTGGGCCTCGCGGAGGCCCTGCGCGACGGGGTGCCGGACTCCGGGTGCGTGAGTGTGGACGCGGCCGAGGTGGTCCGCTCGCACAGCGACATCTGCCGTCCGGAGCTGGCCGGGGTCGTGGTCTCGGCGGCCCGGGCGGGCCGGTAGAACCCACCGGACGCGCTGGTTCCGCCGGGTGACAGGTGTCTCTTCCACCCCGTTGATGGCTGCCATCGGAATTTCGATGGAACACGGCGGGGCTCCCGTTCGTCCCTCTGATAGCGCGGAAGGACCAGCGGCGGAGGTGGCGAGGGATGGCCGGTTTCCGGAGTCTCGCGAGACAGGTGCGCGATCCGGGGTGCGACACGGCGTTGCGCAGATACTCACTGCGCAAGTGCCTGGAGAGGTTCGCGCCCTACGGGCACCGCGCGACCTGGGACCATCTGTGCCGCCGGCACAGGTTCGGTCCCGAGGACCGGGAGCTCGACCCGGAGCGCCTCGTGGCGGCGCTCGACGAGCTGGAGGAGGCGCGGGCCGTGTGGCTCGCGTACGAGGAGCGGTTCGCCGCCCGGCGGCGGCGCGAGAAGAGCGAGGGGCTGCGCGGGCTCGGCGCGCTCGACGACTGGCACCGGCGGGTCTGGGGCGGCAACGGCGTGGTCCGCTGCGGCGACCCGGCGGTTCACCCCTCGGACCCGCTGCCGGAGGTGCTGCGGCGGCTGATCGGCGCCCTGGAGCGGGGGCCGGGCGAGGCGTGCCCGGTGTGCGCGGGGCCGCGGATCGAGTGGGCGGGGCCGGGCGACCCGTACGAGCCGTGGCTCGGCCCGGTGTGCGGGGACTGCGGGGTGGGCGTCCCGCGTGCGGTCCTGACCACGGGGGCGCTGGCCCGGGCGCGCGGTGACCGGCGCCTGCCACTGGCCTCGGCGGCGTGAGCGCCGCAGCCGCGGTGCTGCAGGTGTGTCTCAACGGGTCACGGGGGCCGCGGGACTCGGCGGCGGTCCCGATGACGCCGGAGTCCCTGGCGGAGTCCGCGGCCCGGTCGGTGGCGGCGGGGGCCCGCGAGGTGCGGGTGCATCCCCGTACTCCGTGCGGTGGCACGTCGCTGTCGCCCCGGGTGCTCGGGCCGGTCCTGACGGCGATCGGGGCGGCGGTCGGAACTCCGGTGCGGGTCACGACGACGGCGTCCGCCGAGCCCGACCCGGGCCGCCGGGTGGAGCGGATCCGCTCCTGGACGGTGCTGCCCGGTCTGGTGTCGGTCGACTGGCACGAGCCGGGCGCCGAGGAGGTGGCGACGGCCCTCCTGGAGCGCGGGATCGCGGTCGAGGCCGCGCTGTGGTCCGGCACGGACGGCCCGGCCCGGTTCGCGAGCTCGCCGCCGGCGTCGCGGGTGGAGCGGGTCCTCGCGAAGGTCACGGCCCCCGCCATGGGCCCCGACCTCCTCGCGAAGGTCACGGACCTCGACGCGCTTGCGAAGATCGCGGACCCCGACCTGCTCACGGAGGTCACGGACCCCGGCCTCCTCGCCCAGGCCGGCGGCCGGGGCGGCGATTCCGCCGCCACCGCACGCGTCCTGCTCCCGGCACCGGCCGTGCCGCCCGGGGTCCCGGTGCTGCTGCACGGCGTGGACGACGGCGTCTGGCCGGTGCTGCGGCTCGCCCGCCGCCTGGGCGCCCATGCCCGGATCGGCCTGGAGGACACCCTGTTCCTGCCGGACGGCACCCGGGCGCGCTCCAACGCCGAACTGGTCGCGGCGGCCCTCGCGTACTAGTCGGTGGTCTTTTCCACCGGGCGGCGTACGGGGAGGAGGCGGGAGCCCGCCATCTGCTCGCCGAAGCGGTCGTCGGGGTTGGACAGGACGCAGGTCTCCAGGGAGAGACAGCCGCAGCCGATGCAGTCCGTCAGGTGGTCGCGGAGCCGGCCGAGCTGCTTGATGCGCTCGTCGAGTTCGGTGCGCCAGGCCCCGGAGAGCCGGGCCCAGTCCTCGTTCGTGGGGGTGCGCTCCTCGGGGAGCTGGGCCAGCGCCTCGCGGATGGTGGCCAGGGGGATGCCGACCCGCTGCGCGGCGCGGACGAAGGCGACGCGGCGGAGCGTGTCGCGGCCGTAGCGGCGCTGGTTGCCGCTGGTGCGGCGGCTGCTGATGAGCCCCTTGGCCTCGTAGAAGTGCAGGGCGGAGACCGCGGCCCCGCTGCGGGCGGAGAGCTGGCCGACGGTGAGTTCGTGGATCTTCTCTGGAATCTGCGGCACTCGTCGAACCCTACTGGTCCCTGGCCTGCGGCCGTTGACAGTCGCCCCCGCACCCCACATGCTGAGCAAGCGCTTGGATACCGACCAATGGGTATGTCGTATGCCCTACCAGAAGGGACGAGGAACATGGCCGAGCCGAGGATCTTCACCTCCGCCGAGGAGCTGCGCGCGGGGGTCGGCGAGCAGCTGGGGCACAGCGACTGGGTGGAGATCGACCAGAAGCGGATCGACCTCTTCGCGGAGGCGACCGGGGACCACCAGTGGATCCATGTGGACCCGGAGCGCGCCGCGGCCGGCCCGTTCGGTTCGACGATCGCGCACGGCTATCTGACGCTGTCGCTGCTGCCGCTGTTCGTCCCGCAGGTGCTGCGGGTCGAGGGCATGAAGATGGGCCTCAACTACGGGACGGAGAAGGTGCGTTTCCCCGCCCCGGTCCCGGTGGGCTCGCGGCTGCGCGCGACCGCCGTCCTGACGAAGGTCGAGGAGGCGGGCGGCGGCGTGCAGGTGACGGCGGCGGTGACCGTGGAGCGCGAGGGCTCCGAGAAGCCGGTCTGCGTGGCCGAGTCGGTCTCCCGCTACTACTTCTGAGCGCCGACCATCCGGAGGACGAGGTCGGCGTAGAGCACGCCGATCTCGTCGGCCGTCCGGCGGCCCTGGGTGTTGAACCAGCGCGAGACGTCGATGCAGAGGGAGAGCACGGCGACCGCGGTGCCGGACACGTCGAGCACGTCGAACTCGCCCGCGGCCGCGCCCTCTTCGAGCAGCCGGCGCACGGTCGCGTCGGACTCGCGGCGCAGCTCGATGATCTCGGCGCGGTGCTCGGGGCCGAGGGCGTCGAGCTCGTACTGGACGACGCGCGCGGTCGTGTGGCGCTCGGCGTGCCAGCGGACGAAGGAGCGCACGGCGTCGGCGAGGCGCTCGGCGGCGGTGCCGTCGCCGTCGGCGGAGGCCCGGAGGATCTCCAGGGCCTTGTCGTGGCCGATGCGGCTGATCCGGTGGAGCAGCTCTTCCTTGGTCTTGTAGTGGATGTAGAGCGCGGCGGGGCTCATCCCGGCGCGGCCCGCGATGTCGCGGGTGGTGGTGGCGTGGTAGCCGCGCTCGGCGAACGCCTCGACGGCGGCCACGAGCAGCCGCCGGGCCGCCTCGGGCGTGACCTCGCCCCAGGGCATGTCCTCGGCCCCGGGCGTCTCCTCCGCCGCGCTCATCCCACACTCCTTCTCGGACCCCGTCAGGACGAACACCATACAACGAGGGTGAGCAAGCGCTTAGATCCCGCGGGTGCTCATCCCAGCTTCTGGAAGGGGTCGTGCTCGGCGAGGAGCTTCTCCAGGCGGGCCTGGTCGACCCGGCTGACGATCTGGCCGGCCTCCTGGCGGTCGCGGACGACCTTGGCGAGGGTGAAGGCCGAGGTCGTGAGGTAGAGGACCGAGATCGCGAGGAAGGCGCGGACCCAGGCGCTGGCGTCGAGCTGGAAGATGCCGATGCCCACGGCCGCGATCGCGATCCCGAAGGAGATGACGGCCTGCAGGTAGTAGGCCGCGGTGTTCTGCTGCTTGACCGGTGTGTCGCTCATGCCGGACAGCATCGGACGGATGTGGCCGGCGCCACATCCGTCCGCGTACTCAGCGAGGTACTCAGAAGGCCGAGACCCCCGTCAGCGCGCGGCCGATGATGAGCTTCTGGATCTGGCTGGTGCCTTCGTACAGGGTCATGACGCGGGCGTCGCGGACCAGCTTCCCGACCGGGTACTCGTCGATGTAGCCGTAGCCGCCGAAGACCTGGAGGGCGTTGTTCGCGGCGCGGACGGCGGCCTCGGAGGCGTACAGCTTGGCCTTGGAGGCGGCCGTGGCGAAGTCCTGGCCCCGGTCGACGAGGTCGGCGACGCGCCAGGTGAGCAGCCGGGCGGCGTCCACGTCGACGGCGATGTCGCTGAGGAGCTCCTGGACCAGCTGGTACGAGGCGATGGGCTTTCCGAACTGCTCGCGCTCCCCCGCGTACCGCACGGCGGCGTCGAGGGCGGCCTGGGCGATGCCGACGCAGCCGGCGGCGACCGACATGCGCCCCTTGGCGAGGGCGGACATGGCGACGGCGAAGCCCTTGCCCTCGGGGCCGAGCATCGCGGCGGCGGGGACGCGGACGTCCTCCAGGACCAGTTCGGCGGTGGCCTGGCCGCGCAGGCCGAGCTTGCCGTGGACGGGGCGGCGGGTGAGGCCGGGGGTGTCGGTGGGGACGAGGAAGGCGGAGACGCCCTTGTGGCCGGGGGTGTCGCCGGTGCGGGCGAAGAGCAGCACGACGTCGGCCCAGGTGCCGTTGGTGATGAACATCTTGCTGCCGTTGACGACATACGTGTCGCCGTCCCGCACGGCCCGGGTGGCGAGGTTCCCGGCGTCGGAGCCGGTGCCGGGCTCGGTGAGGCCGAAGCAGCCGAGGGCCTCGCCCGAGGCGAGCCGGGGCAGCCACTCCCGCTTCTGCTCCTCGCCGCCCCAGGAGGCGATGGTCTTGGCGACCAGGCCGAGGGAGACGGAGACGATGCCGCGCACGGAGGAGTCGCCGCGGCCCAGTTCCTCGGTGACGAGGCAGTACGCGAGGTGGTCGCCACCCGAACCGCCGTACTCCTCCGGGATCGTGAGCCCGAGGAAGCCGACGGCGCCGAGCTTCTTGACGATGCCCCGGTCGACCTCCTCGGCGCGGTCCCACGCGGTCGCGTGCGGGGTGACCTCACGGGCGACGAAGTCCTCGGCGAGCCGCCGTACGGCCTCCTGCTCCTCGCTCAGTTCCAGATTCATGCGGTGCCACCCCACTCGGCCATTTAATTACCACTGCTAGTTTTTCTTGTGCGGGCCTACTATGTGCGCCATGGCCCGACCGCGCAAGCCCCTGCTCAGCCGAGAACGCATCGTCGAGACGGCGGGCGCGCTCGTGGACACGGAAGGCCTGGCCGCGCTCTCCACCCGGCGGCTCGCCGCCGAACTCGGGGTGAGCGGGCCCTCGCTCTACAACCACTTCCGCACGAAGGACGAGATCCTCGACGCGATCGCGGACGCGGTGAGCGCGAAGATCGACCTGTCGATGTTCGAGGAGGACGACGACCGGGACTGGCGGACCGCGCTGCACGACTGGGCCGTCTCCTACCGCGCCGCCCTCGCCGACCACCCGCACATCGTCCCGGTCCTCGCCCAGGGGCCCGGCCGCCGCCCGGCGGGCCTGAAGGTCGCCGACGCGGTCTTCGGCGCGATGGTCCGCGCGGGCTGGCCGCCGGCCCAGGCCACCTCCATCGGCGCGCTGATGCGGTACTTCATCACCGGCTCCGCCCTCGGCTCCTTCGCCCGCGGCTTCGTCGACGACGAGGCAGCCTACGACCCGGCCGACTACCCCCACCTCGGCCAGGCCCACCTCCTCGCGGAACACCGCCAGAAGGTCGACGAGGGGGCCTTCGAGACGGGCCTGCGCGCGCTGCTCGACGGTCTGCGGCTCCAGTACGAGGCGATCCCCGCCCGCCCCGGGGCACCGCACGGTTCGGCCACCGCCGAAGCGTGAGTGGGGCAGGCTTGCCGTATGGCAGCCAGTGATCTCGCCGCGCTCGCGGCGCTCTTCGCGGACGAGAGCCGCGCCGCGTTCCTGCTCGCCCTGCTCGACGGGCGGGCCTGGACCGCCGGGGAGCTCGCCCGGCACGCCGGGGTGGCGCCGTCCACCGCAAGCGAGCACCTCGGGAAGCTCGTCGCGGGCGGGGTGCTCGCCGAGGAGCGGCAGGGCAGACACCGGTACGTACGCCTCGCCGACCCCGGGATCGCGCACCTCGTCGAGGACCTCGCCGCCCGGTCCGAGCCCGAGGTGCCCGCGCCGCCGCGCTCGCTGCGGGCCGCGAGCGCCGGGCAGGCGATGGCGCGCGGCCGGACCTGCTACGACCACCTCGCGGGGCGGCTCGGCATCACGATCACCGAGGCGATGACGGACGGCGGACTGCTGCGCCAGGACACCGGTTTCGCGCTCACCGACCGGGGCCTCGCCTGGTTCGACGAGCAGGGCATCGCCCTCGTACGGAAGGGGCGGCGGCCCGTCGCGCGCGGCTGCCTCGACTGGACCGAGCGCCGCCCGCACCTCGCGGGGATCGCGGGCGCCGCGCTGTGCCGGCACGCGCTCGACGCCGGATGGTGCGTACGGATCGGGTCCGAGCGGGCCGTGAAGGTGACGCCGGAGGGCGAGACGGCCCTGGCGGCGGGCCTGGGCATCGCGGCGGCCGCGCTGCGGTGACGGACCCCGCGCCCTTCCGCCGGATATTGCGGTGAGCGCCGAAGGGTTCGCGCCCTACGGTCGGGGCATGCAGAAGCAATCCTCCCGGCTCGCGCTCGCCGCCGCCGGTGTCACCGTCGTCCTGTGGGCCTCCGCCTTCGTCTCCATCCGCAGCGCCGGGGCGGCCTACTCCCCCGGCGCGCTCGCGCTCGGCCGGCTGCTCGCCGGGTCGCTGGTCCTCGGGGCCGTGCTGCTCGTTCGGCGGGAGGGGCTGCCGCCGCGGGCCGCCTGGCCGGGGATCGTGACCTCGGGGCTGCTCTGGTTCGGGGTGTACATGGTGGTCCTGAACTGGGGCGAGCAGGAGGTCGACGCGGGCACGGCGGCGATGGTCGTGAACATAGGGCCGATCCTGATCGCCCTGCTCGGCGCGCGGTTCCTCAAGGAGTCCCTGCCGCCCCGGCTCCTCGCCGGCATGGCGGTCTCCTTCGCGGGCGCGGTGACCGTCGGCCTGTCGATGTCCGGCGGCGGCTCCGGCGGGCACGCCTCCGCGCTCGGGGTGGTCCTCTGCCTGCTCGCGGCGATGGCGTACGCGGGCGGGGTCGTCGCCCAGAAGCCGGCGCTCGCGCACGGCAGCGCGCTCCAGGTGACGACCTTCGGGTGCCTGGTGGGGGCCGCGGCCTGCCTGCCGTTCGCGGGGCAGCTGGTCGAGGAGGCGGGCCGGGCGCCGCTGTCGGCGACCCTGAACATGGTCTACCTGGGCGTGTTCCCGACGGCGCTCGCGTTCACGACCTGGGCCTACGCCCTGGCCCGTACGACCGCGGGCCGGATGGGCGCCACGACGTACGCCGTGCCCGCCCTCGTCGTGATCCTCGCGTGGGTGTTCCTGGGCGAACTGCCCGGCCTGCTGACGCTCGCCGGGGGTGCGCTGTGCCTCGCGGGCGTGGCCGTATCCCGCTCCCGGGCGCGGGCTTCCGTGACCGCCGGAACGGCTGAATCCACCTGACAGGGCATACCCCCGGTTCCGGTCAGTTCGCGGGCGGCCCGTGCGGGGCGGGCGCCCGCGACCTGGGAGAAGGAGGCGCGTCAACCCCCAGTTCCGGCCTGCCGGAAGAGAAGCCACGTTTCGCCGCTCCTCGGCCGGATAGTTTCGAGTCGGTCACAGGCGCGGGCCGGAACATAACGCTCCGGCCCTTCTGGCGAGTTCACGGGGGAGCTCATGGCGATTCAGCAGCGGGCGGAACGCACGAGGCAGGAGATCCTGTCCTCGGCCGCGCGGGTCTTCGACAGAGAGGGCTACGAGCGGGCCTCCCTGGCCCGGATCGCCGGCGAGGCCCGGGTGACGACCGGCGCCCTGGTCTTCCACTTCGCGACCAAGTCGGACCTCGCGACCGCGGTGCGCGGGCGGGCCCGCGCGGTCACCCGGGTCACGGTCGAGTCGGCCTGCTTATCCATGGAGGGCGTGGGCGGCACCGCGATCGACAAGCTGGTCATCACCACCCACGCGCTCATCCGGCTCTTCGAGACCGACTCCGTGGCACGCGCCGGTGAACGGCTCGCCCGCGAGCTGCAGTCGACGGACCCCGGCCCCGGGCAGGACTGCCCCTGGCGGCGCGAGGTGGGCCGGCTCGCACGGTTCGCGGCGGCGGAGAAGGCCCTGCGGCCGGGCGTGGACGCGACGGCCGTGGCGGCACTCATCGGTTACGTGATCACCGGCGTGGAACTGGAGATGCGCGTCCCGAGCGCGCCGGCCGACGAGCTCTGGCCCGCGCCCGCCGGGCACAACCCCGCCCCCCTGCACGACCCGGCGGAGGAACGGCTGCGCCGCATCTGGGAGTTGATCCTGCCGGGCCTCGTCCACCCGTCCGCGCAGGCGGCCCGGACGGCGGCCCAGGGGGCGGCTCAGGCGGCGCCGAAGGCGGCCTCGCAGGAGAGGTCAGCGACCGCCTCCTGACTCCAGCAGCTGACGGGCGAAGGCCGTCAGCGACCGCCCGATGCGCTCGGCCGACAGGCCGAGTTGATGCCGCTGGAACTGGAAGAGCTCGGGCGACAGTGGACTGAGCGCGATGTCGATCAGGGGGTCGGGGTCCTCGACCCCGTGGTCGACCAACAGGGTCCGGACATGGACGCGCCAGAAGCCGTACGCGCCCGTCCGGAACCGCGCGGGGCCCGTCTCCGCCCCCAGGGCCAGCGGCAGATGCCGTTCGAGCAGATCGAGCATCGCCAGGTAGAACGCGGCGAGCCGCTCCCCCGCCGGTGCGCCGGGGCCGAGCGGGGGCGGCCCGTAGATGAGCTGCCCCTGCAGCCGGCGCTCGTGCTCGTCGAGCAGCGCCACGGCGACCGAGGACGGATCGGGGAAGCTCCGGTAGAGCGTGGCGCGGCCCACGCCCGCGGCCTTGGCGATGCGGTCCATGGTGACCGACCGCGGGTCCTGCTCGGCGAAGAGCCGCTCGGCCGCGGCCAGGATCTGGGCACGGTTGCGCTCCGCGTCGGCACGTCTGCGCGGGGCGACCGGCTGCTCGTCCGCGGCCTGAAGATCACCGAGGAGACCGCCGACCCGGTGCACGGAGGCGGCTCCCCGACCTCGCTGCTCTTCCTCGCTCATGGATCAGACCTTACTTCCCCCGGGGCTAAGTGGACACCTTGTCCGTTTGCCATGTTGCGTGGCATGCTAAACGGACTCAGTGTCCACTTATCCGCTCGCCATCCCGCCCCAGGGAGATCCAGATGCACACCGCGCTACTCGCCGCGGCCCTGCTGGTCGGCTGCCTCCTCGCCGTCCAGGCCTCGGTGAACCTCCAGCTCAACTCGGCCGTCGGCACCCCGTACGGCGCTTCGACCATCCAGCTCGGCGTGGCCACCACGCTGCTCGTCGTGCTCGCGGTGGCCGCCGGCGCGCTCGGCGCGCTCGGCAAGCTGCCCGACGTGGAGTGGTGGCAACTGCTCGGCGGACTCGCCAGCCCCCTCTACATCACCAGCGGCATCCTGCTGTTCCCACGGCTCGGCGCCCTCGCCGCCGTCGGACTCTTCGTCACCGGGCAGATGTTCTCCTCGCTCGCCCTCGACCTCTTCGGCCTCCTCGGCCTGAAGCAGAAGGACCTGAGCGTCGGCATCGTCCTCGGCGCCCTCGCCGTCCTCGCCGGCATCGTCGTGATCATCCGGGGCATGAAGGCCGCGGCCCCTCCCGGCGCCCCGAAGATGACCGCCGCCGGCCGCATCGGCTGGCTCGCCCTCGGCATCGTCGCCGGCGGTGTGCTGCCGGTGCAGGGCGCGGTCAACGCCCAGCTGCGCGCCCAGCTCAAGGAGCCCATCACCGTCGCCGTGATCAGCTTCGCCGTGGCGACCTTCACCATCGCCGTCGTCCTGCTCGTGCTCTACGCGACCCGGAAGACCCCGAAGCCCAAGATCGCCCCGCTGAAGAAGATGCCCTGGTGGGGCTGGCTCGGTGGCGCCTGCGCCGCCGCGTACGTCACCGGCACCTTCCTGCTCATCCCCACCATCGGCGCGGCCGTGACCATCGCCCTGACCGTGACCGGGCAGCAGCTGACCTCGGCGCTGATCGACCACAAGGGCCTGTTCAAGCTTCCGCAGCGCTCCCTGACCAAGCCGCGCGCCCTGGGCCTCGCCCTGCTGATCGCCGGCTCCCTGACCATCCAGCTCGTCTGACCGAGGCCGGCGCCTCCCCCGGGCCCCCGCCCGGGGGACCCCCCGGCCCGCTCGGTGCCTCATGAAAGGCTGATCATGAAGACGTCGTACACCGCCGGGCCGGACATCCACGTCCTCCCCTCGGCCCTGCCCATCCCCGGTCTCGGCGACCAGCCGGTGAACGCCTTCCTGCTCCGGTCCGGACAGCCGCTCCTCGTGGACACCGGCATGCCCGTCGACCGGGAGGGCTTCCTGGACTCCCTCTGGTCACTGATCGACCCGGCCGACCTGCGCTGGGTCGTCGTCACCCACGACGACCGCGACCACACCGGCGCCCTCGCCCGGATCCTGGCGGAGGCGCCGCACGCGAAGGTGCTCGCCAACGCGATATCAGTGACGCGAATATCGGAAGAGTTCAGCATTCCGCAGGATCGGGTAGTGACCGCGAACCCGGGAAGTCGCGTGAAAGTCGGCGATCGTGAGCTGAGCTTTCACCGGCCGCCCACTTTCGATTCACCCGGCACCCTCGCCGTGTTCGACCATTCCGATGGCACGCTCTACAGCTCCGACAGCTTCGGCACCGTCGTCGAAGAAATTCGCCAGGACTTCACCGAGCTTTCCGAGGAGGAATTCCTGCACGGCTTCGAGGTCCTGAACCGTGCCATAGCCCCGTGGACCGCCCTGGTCGACGAGGCGAAGTTCCTCCGCCCCGTGCACGAACTGGCCGCCCTGCGCCCCGCGCGGCTGCTCAGCGCCCACGGGCCGACCGTCGAGGAGGCCGCCGTACCCCTCCTCTTCGACGCGATGGCCCGCATCCCGTCCCTGCCCGCCTGGCTGCCCGGCGCCGACCTCGACCTCGAGGCGGCGCTGGACGCCCACGAGTCCACCGCCGGCTGAGCCCCGCTCCGCCCGCGCCCCCGAACCGAGGAGAACCATGTCCGACCCGACCACCGCCGATCTGACCCCGCCGCGCGGAGTCGTCACCGTCTTCTCCGACATCTGGTGTTCCTTCGCGCACATCGCCATCCACCGGCTGCACGCCACCCGGGCCCGCCTCGGCCTGGAGGAGCAGGTCTCCTTCGACCTGCGCGCCTTCCCCCTGGAGCTCCTGAACGACGCCCCGAGCCCGCGCCCCGGCACGGACAGCGAGGTCGCCCGGATGGCCAGCCTGGAGCCGGCCGCCGGCTGGCAGCTGTGGCAGGCCAAGGACTGGCTGTACCCCTCGACGACGCTGCCGGCCCTGGAGGCGGTGCTCGCCGCCAAGGAGCAGAGCCTGAACGCCTCCGAGCAGCTCGACCTGGGGCTCCGCCGGGCCTTCTGGGCCGAGTCGCGCTGCATCAGCCACCGCAAGGTGATCCTGGACGTGGCCGCGGAGACGGGCGCCGTCGACGTCGACGCCCTCACCGAGGCGCTGGACGACGGGCGTGCCCGCCGCTCCCTGGCCGACCAGGCGGCCCTGTCCAAGAGCGACCGTGTGAACTGCAGCCCCCACCTGTTCCTGCCCGACGGCTCCGACCACGCCAACCCCGGCATCGACGTGGGCTGGGAGGGCGCGTACGGCATCGGCTGGCCGGTGATCGCCTCGGACGACCCGAAGGTGTACGAGGACATCCTGCTGCGGGCCGCCACCGAATAGCCGAACAAGCCGCCGAAAGCGGTTACATAAACGGAACGACGGTCAGGCATTCCTATTCGAGGAATGCCTGGCCGTCGTTCCTTTTTTCCTTCCGCAGAACATCGCGGTGATTATTAATTGCGTGACCCGGCCGTTATTCGCAAGGCCGCTCGAACCTCCTACAGTCGTTTACGCCGCCGGAATTCCGGACGGGTTTCGTATCGACATCAGGAGTTCTTCATGTCGTTGACCGACAAGGCAGACGTCAGCACCTTCGTCGACCTCACCCAGCACGAGATCGAGGCCCTGAAGACCCGGTTCAACCTGGCCGACGCGCACACCCACCAGCGTCAGTCCGCCTCGCAGGAGCGGATCGTCTCGCGGCTTCCCGAGCTCTGGCACGAGTCCGAGTCGAAGCAGCAGGCCCACTTCGAGCGCCAGTTCGTCGACGCCTTCTTCCGTCTGCACCAGCAGCCCACCGCCCGGGCGATGGACCGCACGCTCCTCTCGTACTCCGCCAGCGTCTCCACGATGGTGGCCGGCATGTTCCTCAAGCAGCGCGGGATGTCCGTGCAGCTGGTGGAGCCCTGCTTCGACAACCTGGTCGACCTGCTGCGCAACATGCAGGTGCCGCTCGGGCCGGTCGACGAGTCGGTGCTGCACGACAAGGACGCCATCTACGAGCGCCTGGTCGAGTCGATCGACGCGGACGCGATCTACCTGGTCGACCCGAACAACCCGACCGGCTTCACCCTGCTCGCCGAGAAGCTGGAGGGCTTCGCCGAGGTCGTGCGCTACTGCGTGGACCACGACAAGGTCCTGGTGATGGACTTCTGCTTCGCCTCCTTCGCCCTGTGCGACGAGGGCATCGGCCGCGTCGACATCTACAAGCTCCTGGAGGAGTCCGGCGTCACCTACATGGTCATGGAGGACACCGGCAAGACCTGGCCGATCCAGGACGCCAAGTGCGCCATGATCACCGCCAGCCGGAACATCCAGGAGGAGGTCTACAACCTCCACACCAGCGTCCTCCTGAACGTGTCGCCCTTCGTCCTCAACATGGTCACCCAGTACATCGAGGACTCCATCGAGGACGGCTTCGCCTCGGTCCGCGACATCATCAAGACCAACGGCGACGCCGCCCGCGCCGCCCTCGCCGGCACCGTCCTGGAGTTCCAGGAGCCGGTCGTCGGCACCAGCGTCGCCTGGTTCCGCATCACCGCCGAGGACCTGACCGCCACCCAGCTCCAGGCCGTCCTCTTCGACGAGGAGGTGTACGTCCTGCCGGGCACCTTCTTCTACTGGAACACCAAGGAGAAGGGCGAGCGCTTCGTCCGCCTGGCCCTTGCCCGCGAGCCCGAGGTCTTCGCCGGCGCGATGGAGCGGATGCGGAAGGTGCTCGAGCGCTATGCCGGCTGACGCCACCCGCGAGGCCGTCGAGCACGCCCCCACGGTGTTCATCGACGCCACCCTCTTCATGGGCATGCACAGCAAGGACGACACCGTCCGCGCCGCCGCCAAGTCCTTCTTCGCGGCGCGCCTCGCCGCCGGGGAGGCCGGCCGGGTCGTCATGAACTGGGAGCAGGTCGGCCGCTGCGACGACCTGGTGTGGGGCTACGAGCGGGGCGTCCAGGACGACTACTACCCGTTCATGGACGTCCTCCACACCGACCTGGCCATCGACCGGGTCCCGTACGACGAGGACGACCTCCGGCGGGCCTTCACCACCCCCGAGCTCGACGGACTGCCCGTGCACGAGCGCCTGCTGCTCGCCCAGGTCATCGGCCGCGGGGGCGTGCTGCACACCGCGAGCCCCCGGCTGCTCAAGGCGGCCGACGGACTGCCCGTCGTGCCGCTGGGCGCCGGCGCGGAGCCCTCGTTCCCCGCGTACCTGGAGGACCTCTACCGGCGCTCGCTGGTGCTGACGGTCGACTCCGACACCCTCTGAACACATTCCGAAGGGCACCCCTCTCATGCCTGACAGCTACTCCGGGACCGTCGTCCCGCTGATCACCCCCCTCGACGAGCACGGCACCGTCGACGAGCAGAGCGTCGTCCGGCTCCTCGACCACATCCGGGCCGAGGTCACGGGCCTCATGCCGGCCCTGACCTCCGGCGAGGGCTGGAAGCTCGACGCCCGGCAGTGGCAGGACGTCGTCACGTACACCGTCAAGCACGCCGACGGTCTGCCCGTGCTCGCCGGGATCCAGCTCCCCGACACCGCCTCGGTGGTCGACCGGGCCCGCACGGCCGCCGAGATCGGCGCCGACGCCGTCGTCGTCACCACGCCCTTCGGCGCCGACGTGACGCAGGACCAGATCGTCGAGCACTACCGGGCGATCCGCGCGGCCCTCGACATACCGATCTTCCTCTACAACGAGGAGGCGCTGTCGGGCAATCGGATCGAGTTCGAGACCCTGATCCGGATCTGCAAGGAGATCCCGGGGATCGTCGGCATCAAGGAGTCGAGCGGCGACGCCGCCTTCACCCGCCGGATGGCCGAGGCGGGCACCGGCATCCCGGTCTTCGAGGGCTGGGAGAACCTCCTCGTCGACGCCCGCGGCATCCAGGGCTTCATCGGCCCGCTGGCCAACCTCGAACCCGGCCTGTGCAACGCGATGCTGGTCGACCCGACCCCGGACCGTCAGGCCGAGATCAACACCGTCTGCGAGAAGTACGGCGTCTTCAAGGACGACTGGTACCGCTGGGTCAAGAAGGAACTCCACCAGCGCGGCGTGATCAGCTCCCCCACCACGCACGAGGAGGCGAAGGCGGCATGAGCACCACTCCCGCCTCGTCCGTCCCGGTGGCCGCGCACTCGATCGCGGCCCCGGCCGCGACCGCCCAGCGCGAACTCCACGCCCTCTACCGGCGGGTGCCCAACCTCGGCGACTACGGCTCGATGACCGCGATCGAGGAGCGGTGGATCCTGCCGAAGGCGCGCGCCTACGAGGCCTCCGCGCCGAGCTTCGGCTCGGCCGGCGAACTGCTCCAGGCGCTCAAGGAGTTCCTCGCCGAGGAGGAGGCCGCGCTCCCGGAGAGCGCGACCTTCCTCGCCGAGCACGCCACGCTCGACCAGTTCAAGGTGATCGTGCGGGAGTTCGCGCTCGACGGGCTCACCGAGTCCGAGTCGCTGCTCCCGGTCGTCCCCCGGCTGCCGTACCGCTCGGCGATGGCGGTCTTCCGGGTCCTCATCGACGAACTCGGCTGCGGCAACGAGGAGCAGGCGCACTCCCAGCTGTACCGGGACCTGCTCACCGAGCTCGGCATGAGCCTGGACCTCGACGACTACCTCGACGACACGTCGCCGGAGTGCTACGCGTACGTCAACATGTTCCACTGGCTCGCGAGCCGGGCGCCGTCCCCGCAGTACTTCCTGGGGGCGTACGCCTACTTCGAGACCAGCGTCCTGTACGCCTTCCAGAGCTTCGCCCGCGCGGCGCGGCGGCTCGGGATCGTCCACGACGCCTACTACACCGAGCACCTGTACATCGACTCGTACCACAGCAACCACATGCGGACGGCGATCCGCGCGCTCGACGAGCCGGACTTCGCGAAGATCTGGGCGGGCGTGCGGCTGGCCTCCGACATCGTCGGCGTGGCCACGGAGACGGCGATCGCGCGGGCTCGGGAGACCGTCGCATGACGGCCGTGCCCGCCGGGCGGCGGGGCTCCGGCGAGCCCACCGTCCGCCAGGTCACCGAGGACCTGGTCCTGGTCGAGGTCGCCGGCCGCAAGGTGCTCGCGGCCGCGGTCTGCCCCCACCGCGGGGGCCGGCTCAAGTACGGCAGGGTCGACGGGGACAGGCTGCGGATCACCTGCCCCCTGCACCACACGACCTTCGACCTGACCAGCGGCGAGCGCACCTCGGGGGCGGCCTGCGCCGCCCTCCGGGTGGTCGACGTGCTGCCCGGCCAGGACTCTCCCGAGGACCTCGCCGGGGGCGCCTCATGACCACCACACCGACCGGGGCGGCGTCCACCGTGGCGCCGCCCCGTGCGGCGGTCGACCACGACGGCATCGCTCCGGTGCCTGAGGAGGAGCGCACCTCTTCGCCGGGCGACTTCGGCTGGATCTGGCCCTCCGCGCAGTTCTCGTTCGGCACGGTGGTGCTCGGCGCGCTGCCCGTGGTCTTCGGTCTGGGCTGGTGGGCCTCGGCGAGCGCGATCGCGGCCGGCGTCGCCGTCGGGACGGCGCTGCTCGCGCCGCTCGCCCGGTTCGGGGTCCGCACCGGCACCAACGACCCGGTGGCGAGCGGGGCGCACTTCGGCGTGCGGGGCAGGGTCGTCGGCAACGTCATCACGGTGGTGACGGCGCTCGGCTTCTTCGCGATCGCGGTGTGGACGGGCGGCACGGCCGTGATGGTCGCGGGGCACCGGCTGCTGTCCACGCCGACGGGTCCGGGCGCGCTGACCGTCGCGATGTTCGTGACGGCGGCGGCGGTCGCGCTCGTCGCCGTGCGCGGCCACGAGACGCTGGTCCGCACGTACCGGATCACGGCGGTCACCGGCGGGGCGGTCCTGCTCGGCACCGCCCTCGTGCTCGCCCCGAAGTTCGACGCGGGGTACGCCGGGGGGACCCTGGCGCTCGACAGCACCCTGCACACCTGGCTGCTCGCGGCGACCGCGTCCGCGACCGTGCCCCTGTCGTACGCCACGTTCCAGGGCGACTACACCCGCTACATGCCGGCCGCCACCCCCACCGGCCGGGTGGTGCGGGCGAGCGGGATCTCGATGTTCCTCAGCAGTCTCGCGGCGCTGCTCACCGGCGCGTACGTGACGACGCTCTTCCCCGTGCCCGACGAGCCGTGGCTGCAGGGGCTGACGGACGCGGTGCCCGGCTGGTTCGCGGTGGCGGTCGTCGTCTTCGGCTTCGCGGGCACCCTCCCGCAGGCCGGGCTCTGTCTGTACGCGGCCGGGCTCTCCGCCAACTCGGTGTTCTGGCGCTCCTCGCGGGCCGCCGTGACCACCGTCGTCGCGCTCCTCGCGGCGGCCGTGCTGTACCTCGGGGCGGTGGTGTACGACGCCATGGACGCCATGTCGGCGTTCGTGACGCTGCTGCTCACGGTCGTCGCCCCGTGGGCGGCCGTGCTCTCCGTCGGGTACGTGTTCCACCGGGGCCGGTACGACGCGGAGGCGCTGCGGGCGTTCGCCACGGGCGGCGGCGGACGGTACTGGTACTCGGGCGGGGTCAACCCGAGAGCGGTCGCGGCCTTCGCGGCGGGCTCCTTCGTGGGCGTCCTGTGGGTCAACAACCCGCTGTACACCGGCCCGTTGACGGGCCTCACGGGCGGGGTGGACCTGAGTCTGCCGGCGTCCTTCGTGGTCGCCGCCCTGCTGTACGGCGTGCTGTGCCGGGTGTGGCCCGAGCCGCTGCTTCCGCCGTCACGAGCTTCGAGGTGATGCCATGTCTGTGCCAACGGGTTGTCTGACGGTCCGGTCGGTCGTCGAGGAGGCGGAGGGCGTACGGGGGCTGATCCTGGCGGATCCCACGGGCGCCGACCTCGCGCCCTGGGAGCCCGGCGCGCATCTGGAGGTGACGCTGCCGTCCGGGACGGTCCGGCACTACTCGCTCTGCGGAGACCCGGCGGAGCGGAGCGCGTACCGGATCGGGGTGCTGCGCGAACCGGCGGGCCGGGGAGGCTCCGAGGAACTCCACACGGCCGTCGGGGAGGGCACCCTCCTCGACGTGCGGGGCCCGCTCAACCGGTTCCCGCTGGTGCCGGCCGAGCGGTACCTCTTCGTCGCGGGCGGCATCGGCATCACCCCGCTGCTCCCGATGATCCGCTCCCTGCCGCCGGGTTCGTGGTCGCTGCTCTACGGCGGCCGGAGCCTGGCCTCCATGGCGTACCGCGAGGAGCTCTCCGTACTCCCCGGGGTCACGCTCGTCCCGCAGGACACGGACGGGCTGCCCGACCTGGACGCCGTCCTGGCCCGCCAGCCGGCCGGGACGGCCGTGTACTGCTGCGGCCCGGAGGGGCTGCTGCGGGCGGTGGAGGAGCGGTGGGACGGGCCGCTTCACGTGGAGCGGTTCGGGGCGGCGGACCCTGTCGGGACGTCGCCCGGCGAGGGCGGGTTCGAGGTCGAGCTCCGGCGGACCGGGCGGGTGCTGCGCGTGGAGGCCGGACGGACCCTCCTCGACACCGTGCGGGAGGTGGTGCCGGGTGTCGCGTACTCCTGCGAGGAGGGCTGGTGCGGCACCTGTGAGACGAAGGTGATCGCCGGGACCCCCGAGCACCACGACTCCGTCCTCGGCGAGGACGAGAAGGCCTCGGGCACGACGATGATGATCTGCGTGGGGCGCTCGCGCGGCGAGCGTCTCGTCCTGGATCTGTGACGAGGGACCCGCGCCGGCCCGGGGCCGGTGCGGGTCCCTCGGCGCGTCGGGTCAGAAGACGACCAGGGCGCGGCCGCCCTTGCCCGCGAGCATGTTCTCGAAGGCGCCCGGGATGCCGTCCAGGGTGATCCGCTCGGTGACGAGGGCGCCGAGGTCGAGCCGGCCGGCCCGGATGTGCCCGGCGAGCACCGGCAGGTCCTCGGCCGGGTTCGAGTTGCCGTAGACGCAGCCGGCCAGGGTGCGGCCCCAGTGGAAGAGCTCCAGGGCGTTGAAGGTGACCTGCTGGTCCTTGCCGCCGATGCCCACGACCGTGGTGCGGCCGCCGCGCCGGGTGGATTCCCAGGCGGTGCGGATGGTCACGGCGCGGCCGACGCACTCGACGGCCACGTCGACGCCCTGGCCCCCGGTCAGCTTCCGGATGTCCTTGGCCGTCGTCTCGGAGGCCACGACGTACTCGGTGGCCCCCGCCGCCCTCGCGAGCGCCTCCTTCTCCGGGGAGACGTCCACGGCCACGATCGTCGAGGCGCCCGCGATCCGCGCGGCCTGGAGCGTGGCGAGGCCCACCCCGCCGACGCCGAAGACGGCGACGGTCTCGCCCTCCCCGACCTTGGCGGAGTGGTGGACCGCGCCCCAGCCGGTGAGGACGGCGCAGCCGAGCAGGGCGGCGTCCGTGAGCGGCACCCCGTCGGGGACGGGCAGGACGCAGTTCGCGGCGACGACCGTCTCCTCGGCGAACGCGGCGACGTTGAGTCCGGGGTGCAGCTCGGTGCCGTCCTCGGTGCGGGCGTGGATGTTCGCGGCGCCGGTCAGGGCGTTCGCGCAGAGCCAGACCTCGCCGAGCGAGCAGGGGTGGCAGCTGCCGCAGGACGGTGCCCAGTTGAGGACGACCCCGTCACCGGGGACGACATGGGTGACGCCCTCGCCGACGGAGACGACGGTGCCCGCGCCCTCGTGACCGAGGACCGCCGGGACCGGCACGCGCATGGTGCCGTTGGAGAGGGAGAGGTCGGAGTGGCAGACCCCGGCGGCGGCGAGCCTGACCCGGACCTGGCCGGGTCCGGGCTCGGGGAGTTCGATGCCGGTGATCTCCAGCGGAGAGCCGACGGCGGGCAGGACGGCGGCGCGGATCACGCTGTTCGCTCCTTCTGCGCTCAGAACTGCAGGGACTTGGTCTGGAGGTACTCGGCGAGGCCGTGCGCGCCGAGCTCCCGGCCGACGCCGGACTGCTTGTACCCGCCGAAGGGGGCCAGCGGGTTGAAGCGGCCGCCGTTGATGTCGACCTGTCCGGTGTCCATGCGGCGGGCGAAGGCGACGGCCTCGGCCTGCTCGCCCCAGACGGCTCCGCCGAGGCCGTAGACGGTGCCGTTGGCGATGGCCAGGGCCTCGTCCTCGTCCTCGTACCGGAGGAGCGAGACGACCGGCCCGAAGATCTCCTCCTGGGCGATGGTCATCTCGGGGGTGACGTCCGCGAAGACGGTCGGGGAGACGTAGAAGCCGGTCTCGCGCGGGGCCTCGGGGCCGCCGGCGACGAGCCGGGCGCCCTCCTCGATCCCCTTCTCGATGTAGCCGCGCACGCGCTGCTGCTGCTTGGCGTTGACGAGGGGGCCGACGCGCTCGCCGGGGACGTACTTGGCGACGGCCTCGGCGGCCAGCGCCACCGCCTCCTCGTACCGCTCGGCGGGGATCAGCATCCGCGTCCAGGCGCTGCACGTCTGGCCGGAGTTGGACATGACGTTGCCGATGCCGACGGCCACGGCCTTGGGGAGGTCCGCGCTCGGCAGGATCACGTTGGCGGACTTGCCGCCGAGTTCGAGGGCGACCCGCTTGACGGCGCCGCCCGCGAGGGCGCCGATCCTCTTGCCCACCGCGGTGGAGCCGGTGAAGGAGACGAGGTCCACGTCGGGGTGCTCGGCGAGCGCCTGCCCGGCGACCGGGCCGAGGCCGGTGACCAGGTTGAAGACTCCGGCGGGCAGACCGGCCTCGTGGACGGCCTCCGCGAAGAGCTGTGCGGTGAGCGGGGTGTCCTCGGCGGGCTTGAGGACCGTGGTGCAGCCGGCGGCGAGGGCCGGGGCGACCTTGGCGACGATCTGGTGGAGCGGGTAGTTCCACGGGGTGATCGCGGCGACGACGCCGACCGGCTCGGCGTAGACGGTGGAGTTGCCGACCTTCTCCTCGAAGGGGTGCGTGGCGGCGAGTTCGGCGTACGTACCGGCGACGGCGATCGGCAGCCCCGCGTGGACGGCGGCGGCGAGCTGCGGCGGGGCGCCGAGCTCGGCGGTGACGGTGGCGGCGATCTCCTCCGCCCGGGCGGCGAGCGCGTCGCGGAGCGCGGCGATCCGGGCTCCGCGCTCGGCGGGCGGGGTGGCGGCCCAGCCGGGGAGCGCGGCGCGGGCGGCGCGGACGGCGGCGTCGACGTCCTCGGCGGTGCCGGCCGGGACGTGGCCGATGACCTGCTCGTCCGCCGGGTTGACCACCGGGATGGTGTCCGTGGAGGAGGCGGGACGCCACTCCCCGCCGATGTACATCGCGTCGTGGGCCTTCATCCGCTGTCTCCTCACGTGGCCGCTTCCTCGTCCGAGCCAAACTAGCGCTGTTAGTTTTCGGACGCCAGGGTCCGCCGGAGTGCCGCCGGTCACCGCCGATCGTGCCGCCCGCCCGGGGGGCTTGTCCACGTCGATCCTGCCCCGGCCACCGCCCGTGTGGGCAATCGTCCCGCAGGGCGGGACGGGCGGGCACACGGGACGGCGCCTTCCCGCGGCGCCTCCGCGTTCCGCGCCTGGACCCGCACCGACCGTGGCGGCGCCCCGCCCGTGTGGGCAATCGTCCCGCAGGGCGGGACGGGCGGGCACACGGGACGGCGCCTTCCCGCGGCGCCTCCGCGTTCCGCGCCCGGACCCGCACCAGCAGTGACGGTGCACGTGGTGCGGGTTCAGGCGCGTAAGCCTCTGGCGCCGGCAGGGGCGCCGTTCCGTGTGCCCACCCTCCCCCAAGCTCTCGGCTTCGCTCGAGCAGGGGGGACCCCCACGCCCCTTGCGGAACGCATGCCCACAACGGCGGGAGCGCGGCCCACAACCGGGACGACCGCCGCCCCAGTAATTCCCCAGTAACGCCCCGCCCCTACCGTCCCCGACCGAGCCCGCCCCACCGCACCCGGGCCCTGGGGGTGGTGGGGCGCCGGCTTCCCCCGTACCAGCGATGGAGGAGCCACCCACATGCACCCGCCCCGCTCACCGCTCCGGTCACCCCTCCGGCGCGGGACCACCGCCTGGGCCGCGGCCGCCGCCACCGCCACCGCCGCGGCCCTCCTCGCGGCGCCCGCCGCGACGGCGGCACCGGCCTCCGCACCGGCCTCTGCACCCGCCCCGCACGCCACCGTCGACCCCGGCGTCACCGCGACCGTCGACGCGGGCGGCGAGGCGACGTTCTTCGTGGTCCTCGCCGAGCACGCCGACCTGACCCGGGCCCGTACCCAGCGCGGTCACGAGAAGAAGGCCCGGGCGGCCTTCGACGCCCTGCGCGCCGAGGCCGGCCGCAGCCAGGCCTCCCTCACCCGCTTCCTCGACCGGGCGAAGGTCGGCTACGAGTCGTACTGGATCGCCAACGCCGTCAAGGTCACCGGCGGCAAGGCCCTCGTCGAGCAGCTCGCCGCCCGCCCCGACGTGGCGGCCCTCCGCCAGGAGCGGCACTACACACTCGATGCCGTCGAGGAGACCGCGACCGCCGCCGAGGAGGCCGTGACCCCCGAATGGGGCATCAAGGACATCAAGGCCGACCAGGTCTGGTCGCAGTACGACAACCGCGGCGAGGGCATCGTCGTCGCGAACATCGACTCGGGCGTCCAGTTCGACCACCCCGCGCTGAAGGGCAACTACCGGGGCAACCTCGGCGACGGCACCTTCAGCCACGACTACAACTGGTACGACCCGACCGGCCAGTGCACCGGCGGCACGCCCTGCGACAACAACGGCCACGGCACCCACACCATGGGCACCATCGCCGGCGCGAGCGGCATCGGCGTCGCCCCCGGCGCGAAGTGGATCGCCGCCAAGGGCTGCGAGGCCCGCAGCTGCTCCGACTCCTCGCTCCTCAGGTCGGGCCAGTGGATCCTCGCGCCGACCGACCGCAACGGGCAGAACCCGCGCCCCGACCTCGCCCCGGACATCGTCAACAACTCCTGGGGCGGCGGGAACACCACCTTCTACCAGGACATCATCACCTCCTGGAACGCCGCCGGGATCTTCGAGGCCTTCGCGGCCGGCAACTCCGGCAACGGCGTCAGCTGCTCCACCACCGAGGCCCCCGGCGCCCAGGCCCCGGCCTACGGCGTCGGCGCCTACGACGCGAACGGGAAGATCGCCGACTTCTCCGGCTTCGGCCCCTCCCTCGTCGACGGCTCGATGAAGCCGAACATCTCGGCCCCGGGCGTGAACGTCCGCTCCTCCTGGCCGGGCAGCGGCTACCGCGCGATCTCCGGTACGTCGATGGCGACCCCGCACGTCGCCGGCGCCGTCGCCCTGCTCTGGTCCTCGGCGCCCTCCCTCATCGGCGACATCGAGGCCACCCGGGCCGCCCTGAACGGTTCCGCCCGCGACGTCGACGACACCCACTGCGGCGGCACCGCGGCCGCCAACAACGTGTGGGGCGAGGGCAAGCTGGACGTCCTCGCCGCCGTGGACCGCGCCCCGCACACGGCGGCCACCGTCACCGGCACGGTCACCGACCGCGCCACCGGCTCCCCGCTGACCGGGGTCACTGTCACGGCGACCGCCGAGGGGGCCAAGCGCACGGTGACCACCGACGCGGCCGGCGCCTACCGGCTGACGCTCCCCGCCGGCACGTACACCCTCACCGCCCGCGGCTACGGCTACCGGGACCTCACCGAGAACGGCCTCACCGTCACCACCGGTCAGGCCCTCTCCCACTCCCTCGCCCTGGACGCCGTCCCCGCGCACGCCGTCACCGGCACCGTCCTCGACGTCACCGGAAAGCCCCTGAAGGGCGCCACCGTCCGCTTCACGGACGCGCCGCTCGGCCCGGTCGTCACCGACGCCTCCGGCGCCTTCCGCTTCCCGGCCGTGGCCGAGGGCTCCTTCACCCTCACCGCGACCCCGGCCGCGCCCGTCCTGTGCAACGGCGTCTCCACGACCGTCCTCGCGGTGGACGGCGACGAGAACGTGACGGCCGCGCTCCCCGCCCGTACCGACGCCTCCGGCAACGGCTGCCTGCCCGCCTCGTACGCCTGGACCACCGCGTCGACGAAGCTCGCGCTCTCCGGCGACGAGAACGCGAGGACGATCGCCCTGCCGTTCCCCGTCTCCTTCTACGGCGTCACGTACAGCCAGGCGAGCGTCACCACCAACGGCCTGGTCAACTTCCTGGCCCCGCGCCTCGGCGACTACGCCAACACCGCCCTGCCGTCCCCGGGCCAGCCGAACGGCATCCTCGCCGCCTACTGGGACGACCTGACCCTGGACGCCAAGTCGGCGGTCAGGACCGGGACCAGCGGGACCGCCGGGCAGCGCAGGTTCACGATCCTCTGGGAGAACGCGGCCTTCGCCGCCGACACCGGCAAGCGCGTCACCTTCGAGGCCGTCTTCGAGGAGGCGACCGGCGCGATCGTCCTGCAGTACCAGTCGATCGGCACCGACGCCCTGGAGGCCGGCGGCGGCGCGACCGTCGGCATCGAGAACCAGGCCGGGACGGACGCCCTGCAGTACTCCTTCAACGAGCCGGTCCTGAAGGACCGTTCGGCCCTCCGCATCTTCCCGAAGGCGGCGTGATGACCCACCGTTCCCGGCGCGGCGTACGCCTCGCCTCCGCCCTCGTCGCGGCGGGCCTCGCCCTCACCGCGCTCCCCGCCACCGCCGCCCACGCGGTCGACGGTCCCGTCGCCCCCGACGGCGCGCGCATCCTCACCGACGCGCAGGCCGACACCCTGGAGCAGCGCGCCGAGGCCCCGCGGCGCCTGGACGTCACCCCTCAGGACGAGCAGCCCGCCGCGCCCCTGGCGACCGGGACCCAGGACACGTCGGCCTCCGGTGTGAGCATCACCCAGACCTCCGCCCTGGAGACCTACCGGGGCCAGGCGGACACGGCCCAGCTCGACGGCGGGCACGGCGACTTCCTCGCCGTGCACAGCCTCGGCACCGTCACCCGGCTCGCCGCGGACGGCCGCACGGTCTGGAAGCGGGACAACGCCTCGCTCTACGCCGACTGGCGGGTCACCCACATCCGTCCGTGGCAGACCGAGCCCTACCCGGCGCGGATCACCACCGGCTTCCACGCCAACAGCCCCTTCGCCGACAGCTCCGACCGGGGCTGGGCGCAGGGCGACCTCACCGGCGACGGCGTCGCGGACGTCGTCTTCACCGCCGACGTCGGCACCAGCCCGTACCGCCCCTTCACCTCCCCCGGCTCGCCGCTCACCACGGGCACCTTCGTCACCGTCCTCGACGGCGCCACCGGCCGGACGCTGTGGTCGAAGCTCTTCGCCGACGCCCAGCAGGTCACGCTCGTGGGCGGCACCCTGCTCGTCGGCGACCAGCCCTCGACCAACCTCAACTCGGCGAAGGACGCCACCGCGTCGCTCCAGGCCTTCCGCTTCTCGTACGACGGCACGAAGCTCTCCCCGTCGGCGGTCTGGACGTACGGGACGGGGCAGCGCAACGGCCGGTGGGGTTCCACCCTCCCCCTCGGGGACGGGCGCGTCGCGGTCTCCTGGTACGTGAAGAAGACGGCGACGACCCCCGCCACGGGCCGCACCCTCGTCCTCGACACGGCCGACGGCTCGGTCGAGTGGCGGACGGACAACGACCTGTACTCCCGCCAGCTGGCCTACGACCCGGCCCGCCGGCGTCTGGTCGCCCTGGAGCAGGCGGACTACCGGGACGGCGTACGGTACGAACTCGCCGGCTACGACCCCGCCGACGGCACCCGCACCACCCTCGACACCCGGGTCAACGCGCTCGGGATCGGGCTGCGGATCGGGCAGCTGCGCGGGGACGCGGCGCCGGAGTACGCGATCAGCGAGTCGACCCTCGACGAGTACCTGTTCGTCAACACCGCGACCGTCCGCGCCCTGGACGGCGGCGACGCGGCCGAACTGTGGTCCCACACGGTGAAGCGCGGCGCGGACAACGCCAAGGACGGCGACTCCGCGCTCGGTCTGAAGATCGTCGACGGCAAGGTCCTCGCCTCCTACTTCACCACGGAGGGCACGGAGACCGCGGCCAACCCGGGCGGCACCCGTTACGGCACCCTGGCCGCGCTGGGCGGCCGGGACGGGGCGGTGCGCTGGCAGCACCGGGGCGCGGACGCCTCCCCGATCTACGCCCAGCCGTACCGCGAGGGCGACGAGTGGCGGGTCCGGACCGTCGACAACGAGCAGAACGTCCGCTCGTACGGGCTCGGCAGCGGGCGGCAGACCTCCGTCACCCCGCTCCAGGCGAACCTGTCCACGGGCCTCGCGGCCGATGTGAACGGCGACGGGCGCAAGGACGTGATCGTCGGCGGCCAGTCCCAGGGCCTGTGGGCCTACGACGGCCCTTCGCTCGCCTCCGGGAAGCCCCGGATGCTGTGGCGGACGACCCTGCCGGGCTCCGTGCAGGGTGACATCCGGATCGCCGACACCGACGGCGACGGCCGGCGTGACGAGCTCGTCGTCGCGGCGGACACGGCGGCGGTGGTCGTCGACTCCGGCACCGGCCGGGTCCGCAGGACGATCGACGGCCGGGGGCGGTTCGTCCGCTCGGTGACGGTCGGGGACCTCGACGGGGACGGCGACGACGAGATCCTCGTCCCGACCGACGCGGTGCGCGCCTACTCCGGTGACGGGCACGCGCTCTGGGAGTACGCGCCCGCGTCCGGCCTGGCCTTCTCCGACCTCGCCGTCGCGGAGGGCAAGGTCCTCGGCTCGTACCAGACGCGCGGGGTCGTCGACGGGACCGCCGTGGTCGGCGGCACGGCGCTCGACGCCCGTACCGGCAAGGTCCTCTGGTCGGCGGACCCGACCTGGACCGGCGACCCGGACACGAAGGTCTACGCGGCGCAGCTCTACCACGGCGTGTACGCCTCGCCGACCGTCCCGTACGCGGACGGGCACGCGGCCGTGTACTCCTGGATCGTGAAGGAGGGCGCCTTCTGGAGCACCTACTTCGAGTTCCGTGACCTGCGCACCGGGCAGGTCGTGCACACCTCGACCGGCGGCGGCGCCTGGACGGTCGGCAACTGGTTCACCGGCGACGAGGGCCTCGTCCTCGCCGGTACGGCCTCGCTGCGGACCTTCGCCAAGGACGGCCAGGAGTACGGGATCTACACCCTGCCGACCCTGCACCGGGCGGAGTTCGCGACCGGTCCCGGCGGCCGGCGGCTGATCGTCGGCGGCACCGAGGGCGCGGCCTATGTCTGGGACCCGGCGGTGCTCACCGCCGGCGACAACTACCCCGACCATCTGACCAGGCTGAACGGGTACGCGACGCAGAACCTGGTCGTCGCGGACCTCGACGGCGACGGGGTGGACGAGATCGTCGGCCTGGGCAAGGACGACACGGGCTTCGACCGGACGATCGAACTGTCCGGCGGACGCTATCTGCTGTCGGACGACTCGATGCACGGCTTGCTGACGGGCCGCCTGACCGCCCAGTAGCCCGCCGATGCCCCGAGACCCCCGCCCGCACCCACCGGGCGGGGGTTCCCGCCTTCTCTGGACCGCGCCATTCCGTTTCAGGGGGCACCCATTACAGTGGGCGCCCTCATGAGCGCAGACATACCAGCGGGCGCACCTCCGGTGCTGCGGGTGCATCTCCTCGGCGGGTTCCGGGTGGACCGGGACGGCGGGCCGCCGCTCTCCGAGCGGTGGCCGCGCCCGAGCGCCCGGACACTGGTGAAGCTGCTCGCGGTCTCCCCCGGGCACAGTCTCCACCGTGAGCAGGCGCTGGAGATCTGCTGGCCGGACGCGGATCCGCAGGCCGCGCTGGGCAGTCTGCGGGTGGCGCTCCACGCGGCCCGCCGGGCGATCGAACCCGAGCTGGCACCCCGGGCGGCGTCCTCCTATCTGACGGGCGAGGGCGCGCTGCTCCGCCTCGATCCGCGGACGGTACGGATCGACGCCGACGAGGCCGAGGCCCTCGCGGAGGCGGCGCTCGCCGACGGCGGGCGCGCCGGACTCGCGGCCGCCGTCGAGGCGTTCACGGGCGACCTGCTGCCCGAGGACCGGTACGCGCCCTGGGCGGAGGTCCGCCGCGAGCGGCTGACCGCCCTGCGGGAACGCACCCTGGTCGCCCTGGCCGCCGCCCATCTGGCGGCCGACTGCCCCGAGGAGGCGGTGGCGGTGGCCGAGCAGGTGCTGGTGGCGGCCCCCGCCGAGGAGGAGGCGCACCGGCTCCTGATCGAGGCGTACGTCCGGCAGGGGCTGCGCCGCCGGGCGGTCGCCCAGTACCACCTGTGCCGGGAGGCGCTGGACGCGGAGTTCGGCGTGCGGCCCGGTCCCGAGACCGAGCGGCTGCACCGGGCGGCGCTCGCCACCACCCCGCCGGCCTCCCGGTCGGTGGGGCCCACGCTGCCGGCCGTGGTGCGCCGTCCGCCAGGCACTCCGCTGCGCGGCCGTGACGAGCTCCTCGCCCGGCTGCTCGCCGCCGGCTCCCCGCCCGTACTCCTGCTCACCGGGGAGGCCGGGCTCGGCAAGACGCGGCTGGCCGGGGAGGTGGCCCGGCGGGCGGCCGCCGAGGGTACGGCCGTGCTGTGGGGGGCGGGCCACGACGCGGAGGGGCACACGCCGTACGGTCCGTTCGCCGAGGCGTTGGACGGCTGGCTCGCCGGCCGGCCGACGGCGGAGCGGGCCAGGACGGGGGCGGAGTATCCCGAACTGGCGGCGCTCCTGCCGTCCTTGGGGCGGGTGCCCGCCGGGAGTGGGCGCAGTCCCGAGGAGGAGCGGGACCGGCTGTTCCGGGCGACGGCGGGGCTGCTCGGTGAACTTGCGGCGGAGCGGCCCGTGATGGTGGTGCTGGACGACCTTCACGCGGGGGACGCGGGCTCGTTCCAGCTCCTCGGCCATCTTGCCCGCCGGGCCCGGGAGTCCGGAAGGGCTTGGCGATTTCTCGCCACTGTGCGCCCGGAGGAACTTCCCGCCGCCGACCCGCGCCGCCAGGTCCTCGACCTGCTGGTCCGCCAGTCGCTCGCGGGCGCGGTCGAACTCCCCCGGCTCTCCCGCGAGGCCTGTATGGCCCTGACGGCCGACGCCCTGGGCACCGGAAGCCCCGTCCCCGAGCGGGTGTGGGAACTGTCCCTCGGCAATCCGCTGTTCGCCCTCGAACTCGCGCGTGCGGTCCGGGACGGAGACGGCCGGGCCGGTGCCCCCGAGGGCGTGCGCCAGCTGGTGGCCGAGCGCCTCGCCCGGCTCGCCCCCGCGGCCCGCCGCGTGGTCGACGCGGTCGCGGTCGCCGGTCAGGACGCGGCCCTCACCGAAGTGCTCGACGTGGCCCGGCGCGGCGGCCATCCGCGGCTCTCCGCCGCGGAGGCCACGGAGGCCGTGGAGGCGGCCGTCGCCGCCTCCGTGGTCGAGGAGCGGCAGGTGGTCTCCGAGGGCCGGCCGGTCGCCGGACTCGCCTTCCGTCACCCGCTGGTGCGGCTCACCTGCTACGAGGGCCTGTCGGCGGCCCGGCGCCGGCTGCTGCACTCGGCGTACGCGGAGGCCGTGCTCCGCCGCCGCCCGGAGGCCGTGGACACACTGGCCGCCCATCTGGCCCGGGCGGACGACCCGCGCGCCACCGGCTATCTGCGGCAGGCCGCGGAGCGGGCGGCCGCGCTCTACGCCAATGACACGGCCGACCGCTACTACGCCGAACTCACCGACCGGCTCGACGCCCTGGCCGCCGACTCCGCGCGGGCCCGGATCGACCGCAGCGCCGTGCTGCGCCGGCTCGGCCGGTTCGACGAGGCGGCGCGGCTGCTCGGCGAGGCGCTGGAGGAGCTGGGCCGGCGCGGGGACGCGGACGGCCGCGTCCTGGCGGCGGCGCGGCTCGCGGAGCTCATGCCGAAGACGCGGGGCACGGAGGAAGGCTTCCGGCTGCTCGACTCCTGCCCGCCCGGTCCGGACACCCCGGCCGCGGTGGCGAGCGCCCACCATCTGTCCCGCGGGGTGCTGTGCTTCGTCGCGGGCCGGTACGAGGAGGGGGTCGCCGCCGCGCGGGCCGCGGAGGACGCGGCGCAGGCGGTGACGGGAGCGGAGCGGCGCGGGCTGCTCGCCAGGGCCCTCGCGGCGCAGGCGACCTCGCTGGGTCTCGCGGGCCGCTTCGGGCAGGCGGGGCCGGTCGCGGACCGGGCGCTGCCGCACGCGGAGGCGTACGGCGATCCGCAGTTGCTCGCCTCGGTGCTCTCGGTGCTGCGCGAGACGGCCCGGCGGGCGGGGCGGCTGCGGGAGGCGATCGACACGGGCCGCCGGGCGCTCACGCTCGCGGAGCGCTCGGGCGACGCGACGGCGACGGTCTTCGAACGGGCGAACCTCGCGGAGCTCCACCTTCTCGTGGAGGAGGTGGAGGAGGCGCGCGAGCTGGCGGAGACGGCGGTGCGGGACACCGGTTCGCACGCCGGGTGGTGCGCACCGTATGCCCTGGTGGCGCTCGCCCGGGTACGGATGCGGGCGGCCGAGCCCGGCGGCGGCGACCTGCTCGATCCGGCCGAGCGGACGGCCCGGGCCCAGGGGGACCACCAGGCCGGGTACGAGGTGCGGTCCGCGCGCGCCGAACTCGCCGTGCGGGAGGGCAGGCCCGAGGAGGCGCTGCGGCTGCTCGCGGACTGCCGGGAGACCGGTGCCGCGCATCTGACGGCCTGGGCGCTCCTCGCGTGCGGCCGGGCCGCGGAGGCCGCCGGGGCGGCGGGCGGCGAGGTGGAGCGCGCGGAGCGGGCCGGGGAGCGGCTGGCGGAGACGGAAGCCCGTACGGCACACGCCGCCGCGCTCGCGGCGCTGGGCCGCGAGCGGGAGGCGGCGGCCGGTTTCGACCGGGCGACGGCCCTGGCGGAGTCCCTGCCGTATCCGGCGGGGGCGCGCCGGGTGGCGTGGGCCCGTGGGGTGAGGTGGGCGGACGGGGCACCCGGGATGGTCTGACCTCGCACACGCCCCGGCCGACGGAGCGGCTCGATTCCGTCGGCCGGGGCGTGGGTTCGTGGGCGGGGTGGTCGGTCCGGGGGCGGGGGGTTTCGGCCCGTGGGCGGGGGGTCGGTCCGTGGGCTGAGGTTCGGTCCGTGGGCGGGGGGGGGGGTCGCTCCGTGGGCCTCGGTCAGATCTTCTGGGCGATCTCGGTGAGGTGGGCGAAGACGACGATGTTCGCCTCGTACCCCTTGCCGCGGTCGAAGGTCCCACCGCAGGTGAGCAGCCGCAGTTCGGGCCGCCCGGTGTCTCCGTACACCTCCTTGTCGGGGAAGTCGCTCTTGGCGAAGGTCCGGACCCGGTCGACCGTGAAGACGGCGACCTTGCCGTCGGCGCGGGCGACCCGGACGGTGTTGCCGGGGCTGAGCGAGTTGAGGTTGAGGAAGACGGCGGGCCCGGTGCGGGTGTCGCGGTGGCCGACGACGACGGAGGTCCCGCGCTCGCCGGGCGTGGGCCCCTTGGCGTACCAGCCGACGACGCGGGGGTCGTCGACGGGCGGTGTGCCGAGCCGGCCGGTGGCGTCGAGGCCGAGCTCGATCACGGGGGCCTCGATGGTGATGGCCGGGACGGCGACGGTGACGGGGCGCGAACGGGCCAGCGGCGCGGGCGGGTGCGACGGCCGCGGTGTGGGGGTGGCCTTGGGCAGCGCCCTGTTCTTCGCCTTGTGGTCCAGGGCGGCGGGTGCCCCGGCCGCCGCCCCGGCCCGGCCGTGGGCGGCGGGACCGGGGGTGGCCGGGCCCGCGGCGAGCGGCGGGTCGGCCGGTTCCTCGTCACCGGCCCACCAGACGCCCCCGGTCACCAGGACGGTGGTCACGACCACGGTCCTGGTGAGCCGGAGCAGTCGCCGCTGCCTGCGCGTGAAGCGGGACCTACGCGGCGCCATTGTCGCGGCGGCGCGAGCGGCGGATCAGGACCAGTCCGGCCGTGCCGGCGAGGCCGGCGGCGACGGCCGCCCCGACGCCGAAGGCGGAGGAGTCCTCGGCGGCGAGCTGCGCGCTGCCGCCGCCGCCCGCGCCGACCGGGCCGTGCGGGGGCTTGCCGTGGCCGTGGCCGTGGCCGCCGCCGTTGCCGCCGTTGCCATTGCCTCCGTTCCCGTTGCCTCCGTTGCCGTTGCCGCCGTTCCCGTTGCCACCGTTCCCGTTGCCACCGTTGCCGTTGCCGCCGTTGCCGCCGTTCTGGCAGTTGCTGATGACGTTGAAGACCTTCGACTTCGGGGCGCCGAGCTTGCCCTCCCACGTCCATTCGACCTTGTACATGCCGATGGGCAGGGAGATCGGTCCGGCAGCCCCGTCGCCGTTGGCGTTGAGCGGGACGGTGCCGGACCTCAGCGGGTTGCCCTGGTTGTTTCCGGGCGGGCCGGGCTGCGGGTAGATGGCGTAGTCGATGCTCGGCAGGCCGTCGAAGTTGAGGGCGGCGAGGCGGAAGGGGCAGTCGACGCGGGGCTCGTTCACCGGGCTGGTGTCGGCCGTCGTCGACTGGTGCACCTTGACGTCGCCGTCGTCGCCCGGCGCGGCGAAGGCCGCCGGGGCAGCACCCCCGAGGGTGACGGCGCTGAGCGCCATGGTGGCGAGCGCCGCGCGGAGCAGGGTACGGGTGGGGGGTGTCGTCATCGTGGAGGTCCTCCAGTCGTGAGCACATCGGACACTTACTGCGATAATCCGACTATCTGTCACAACATGGACACGGAGGGTGGCGACCCGTCGCACCACCCTCCGACTTCCACCCGTCCGGCTCACTCCCGCCACCGCACATGACCTGGGAGCGAGCCGGTCCGGGTCAGATGATCCCGAAGAGGATCCCGGCCGCGAGCACGACCAGCGAGGTCAGCGCGGCCCACTTCACCGTGAACCTGGTGTGGTCGCCGAACTCCACCTTCGCCATGCCGACGAGCACGTACACGGCGGGCACCAGCGGGCTCGACATGTGCAGGGCCTGGCCGACCAGCGAGGCCCGGGCGATCTCCAGGGGCGACACGCCGTGGGCCGCACCCGCCTCCGCGAGGACCGGCAGCACACCGAAGTAGAAGCCGTCGTTCGACATGAAGTACGTGAGCGGGATGCTCAGCACGCCGGTGACCAGGGCCATGTGCGGGCCCATGCCCTCGGGGATCGCGCCGACGAGCCAGTCGGCCATGTGCTTGACCATGCCCGTGCCGGTGAGGACGCCGGTGAAGACGGCGGCGGCGAAGACCATGCCGGTGACGTTGAGGACGTTGTCCGCGTGGGCGGCGATGCGCTCCTTCTGCTCGGCCATCTTCGGGTAGTTGACGGTGAGCGCGAGGGCGGCGCCGAGGAGGAACAGCACCGGGATCGGCAGCAGTTCGAGGATCATCGCGGTGAGCAGAGCGGCCGTGAGCCCGGCGTTGAACCAGTACAGCCTGGGCCGGAGCGTCGTACGGTTCGGGTCGAGCCCCTGGAAGCCGTCACCGACGTGGTCACCGGCGTCGTCACCGGCTCCCGAGCCCGTACCGCCCGCGGTGGCCCCCGTCGCCTTCCGGTCCCCCGCCTTGCCCTCGGCCTTGCCGTCGCGCTTGCCGCCACCGGCCGTGACCAGCACCGCGTCGGTCTCCGGAACCAGGACCTCGTCGAGGGTGAGGTAGCCGATGCGCTTGCGCTCACGGCGACCCAGCACGTACGCCAGGGCGAAGACGAAGAGCAGGCCCACGCCGAGCGCGGGGATCATCGGCACGAAGATGTCGCCGGCGTCCAGCTTGAGCGCGGTCGCGGCGCGGGCGGTGGGGCCGCCCCACGGCAGGGTGTTCATGACGCCGTTGGCCGTGGCCGCGACACCCGTCATGACCACCAGGCTCATCTTGAGCCGCTTGTAGAGCGGATACATCGCCGAGACGGTGATCATGAAGGTGGTGGAGCCGTCGCCGTCCAGGGAGACGATCGCGGCGAGCACCGCCGTACCCACGACGACCCGCACGGGGTCGGCCTTGCAGAAGCGCAGGATGCCCCGGACGATCGGGTCGAAGAGACCGACGTCGATCATGACGCCGAAGTAGACGATCGCGAACATCAGCATCGCGGCGGTCGGCGCCAGCTTGCCGACGCCTTCGATGACGTAGTCGCCGAGCTGGGCCCCCTGCCCGACCGCGACGCAGAACAGCGCGGGAATCAGTACGAGCGCCGCGATCGGCGACATCTTTTTCAGCATGATCAGAACCAGGAAGGTCGCGATCATGGCGAAGCCGAGGACGGTCAGCATGGAGGACACCTCACGTTCACCCTTGAACTGCCGCCGAGCGGCGGTGCGGATGACGGTAGGTGCCCTCTTCTGCCGTTAACAAGATGTTGACGCGTGAGCAATACGAGCAAAACCCCAGGTCACGGCGGTGGTGACGCGCGGGACCGGCTACAGCGGCGACACCTCCACCGGGAATCCGTTCAGGACGGCGGTGCCGGAGAGGGGGTCGATCCGGGACCCGTCGAGCAGTTGGTTGACGTTGACCCCGGGGCGCTCGGACGCGACGGCGAGCCGGGTGCCCGGCCGGTCGTGACCCCAGCCGTGCGGGAGGCTGACGACCCCCGGCCGTACGCCGTCGGTGACCTCCACCGGCACCTCCAGCTCACCGCCCTCGCCCTTGACCCTGGCCGGCCCGCCGTCGACCAGCCGGAGCCGCTCCGCGTCCTCGGGGTGCACCTGGAGGGTGCAGCGGTTCGTCCCCCCGCCCAGGGCGGGGGTGTTGTGCAGCCAGCTGTTGTTCGAGCGCAGGTGCCTGCGCCCGACGAGCTGGAGGGTCCCCGGCTCCGGCACGGCGTCGAGGGCGGCGCGCAGCCGGGGCAGGTCGGCGGCCAGGGGCGCCGGGAACAGTTCGATCCGTCCGCTGCGGGTCTTGAGGAGCGCCGGCAGACGCGGCTTCAACGCTCCGAGGTCGATGCCGTGGGGGTGCGCCTTCAGCTCGTCGAGGGTGAGGCCGTACGGGCCGAGCCGCAGCATCAGGTCGAGTCGCCGCTCGGCCCCGGTGGCCCCGGTGAGCCGGGCGGCGAACTCCTTGGGATCCGCGCCGTACGCCGGGGAGTGCTCCTGCGTCACGGCCTTGGCGAGGGTGGTGTCGATGGCGAGGTCGTCGACGGCGGACGGCGGCGCCCCGTGCATCCCGGACACGGCGAGGATCAGCCGTGCGTGGATCTCGCACTCGTCCATGCGGTCCGCTTCGAGGGGCACGGCCGCCGGCGTGTAGCGGGCCTGGTCGCGGACGGCGAAGGCGTTGAAGGCGAAGTCGTAGTGGGCGCTCCGCGAGGGCGGCGGCGGGGGCAACACGACGTCGGCGTGCCGGGTGGTCTCGTTGAGGTACGGGTCGACGGCGACCATCAGGTCGAGGGAACCGAGGGCCGCGTCGAGGCGGTCCCCGTCGGGCGCGGAGAGGACCGGGTTGGCGGCGACGGTGATCAGCGCGCGGATGCGCCCGTCCCCCGGCGTCTCGATCTCCTCGGCGAGGGCGACGAGCGGCAACTCGCCCTTGGCCTCGGGGTGGTGCGAGACCCTGCTGTGCCGGCGACCGAGGGCGAATCCCCTGCCGGGCCCTGCGGGGCGCGGTGCGGGCGCGGTGGCGGAGAGCGGGAAGAGCGCGCCGCCGGGCCGGTCGAGGTTGCCGGTGAGGATGTTGAGCACGTCGACGAGCCAGTTGGCGAGGCTGCCGTACGCCACGGTGGAGCTGCCCATCCGTCCGTAGACGGCGGCGGTGGGCGCGGCGGCGAGCTCCCGGGCGAGGGCGCGGATGGTGTCCGCGTCCACGTCGCAGGCGGCGGCGACCGCCTCGGGGCTGAACTCCCGCACCGCGCCCCGAACCTCCTCGACGCCCTCCACATGGGCGGCGAGCGGGCCGAGGTCGGTGAGCTCCTCGTCGTAGAGGGTGTGGACGAGGGCGGCGAGGAGCAGCGCGTCGGCGCCGGGGCGGATCGCGACGTGCCGGTCGGCGAGGCGGGCGGTGCGGGTGCGCCGGGGGTCGACGACGGTGAGGGTGCCGCCGCGCCGGCGCAGCGCCTTGAGCCGGCCCGGGAAGTCGGGGGCGGTGCACAGGCTGCCGTTGGAGTCCAGGGGGTTGGCTCCGAGGATCAGCAGGTGGTCGGTGCGGTCCAGGTCCGGCACGGGGATGGCGAAGGGGTCCCCGAAGAGCAGCCCGCTGGAGACGTGCTTGGGCATCTGGTCGAGCGTCGAGGCGGTGAAGAGGTTCCTCGTGCGCAACGCGCCGATCAGCAGGGGCGGGTAGAGGGCGCCGGCGATCGTGTGTGCGTTGGGGTTGCCCAGGACGATACCCACCGAGTCCGGCCCGTACTCCTCGATGAGCGGGCGGATTCGGGCGGCGATCGTGTCGAACGCCTCGGCCCAGGTGGCCTCCTGGAGTCTGCCGTCCTTGCGGACCAGCGGGGTGCGGAGCCGGTCCGGGTCGGCGTCTATCTCGGGGAAGGAGGCCCCTTTGGGGCAGATGAACCCCTTGCTGAAGACGTCCTCGCGGTCGCCGCGCGCCCCGGTGACGCGGCTTCCGTCGAGCGTCAGGGTGAGTCCGCAGGTCGCTTCGCAGAGGGGGCAGATGCGCAGGGCGGTGGGCATTTGGCGTCTCCCTGGGTGCGTCGGGTGACGCCGAGCCTACCGACCGGTAGGCACGGGCGGGAGGGGCCTACGGAAGGTCACGAGAGCGAGGGCGCCAGGTAGGCGTGGAGCAGGCACCGCGTCTCGGCGACGAGCGCCGGGTCGCCGGCGGGGTCCGCGCGGAAGGCGAGCCGGACGAGGGCGTCGGCGGTCTCGACGCCGACGAGGACCTTCCGGTGCAGGTCCTCGTCGGCGGCGCGGCCCAGGTGGGTGGCGAGGAGGGCGCAGATGCGTTCGGCGACGAGCCGGTTGGGGTCCTCCGCGGCGGCGTCCGGCGAACCGCCGTCCGGGCCTTCGGCCGGGCCGTCCGCCGCGGCCTCTCCGGGTGCGGCGGCGGGCACGCCGAAGTCGACGAGCGCGAAGCCGGGGACGGTCCGCTTCATCTCGATGAACTCGTCGAGGACGCCGTCGATGGCGCCGTGCGCGTCGAGGACCGGCGTCCCGGCGAGGCGGTCCGAGACCCGCTCGGCGTACCGGTCGAGGTTCCGGTGGGCCAGGGCGGCGACCATGGCCCGTTTGTTGCCGAAGAAGCGGTAGACGGAGCCGATGGGGACGCCGGCGCGGGCGGCGACGGCGCGGGTGCTCAACTGCTCGTACCCGGTCTCGTCGAGGAGTACGGCACAGGCGTCGAGGATCCGGGTCAGCCGCTCGGCGCTCCGCTGCTGCACGGGGGCACGGCGGAGAGCCGGCTGGGTTCGGGGACGGGTCTGGGGCACGGGGTCCATGATGCCGCTCCGGTCCGGTTCAGGCGATCAGCAGGCCGATGCCGCCGAGGGTGTACGCGATCATCAGCACGAACAGCGGGAGTTGGCCGGCGACGGCCCGGGCGGGCGGGAAGAGGCGCACGGACCGGTCGTGCGCGGCGACGACACCGAGGACGTGACCGGTGACGATCGCGGCGACCTGGAGGGTGGCGAGGCCCCCGGGGCCCAGTGGTGGAGCGGGTGAGGGGGCGTTGTCAGTGCCCCCTGCCATGATGACTGTACGTGGTCCTTCGGTCACGAGGAGCGAGAAGTAGTGGGCCACGAGATAGCCGAGGGCGATGGGCAGGAGCGAGTGGGCGAAGGAGGTGAGTGGAGTGGTGAGTCCGGGGTTCATCAGGCGAAGGGCGCCGGCGCAGAGGCCGTAGCAGGCGGCGGCGAGGGCGACGGCGGCGAGGAGGCCGAGCGTGGCGGTGGGGACGGGACCGAGGGAGGAGGTCTGGAGGGTGGTGATCCAGCGGGGGTTGTCGGCGAGGCCGTCGTAGGCGGTGGAGCCGAGGAGGACGCAGACGGTGGCGACGAGTCCGGGGGTCTGCGGGGTGGAGTCGAGGCCGTGGAAGGGGGAGCGCAGGACCAGTCGGCCGTCGGCGCGGCGGCCGAGGGGTGAGAGCCGGGCGAGAAGGGAGGAGTAGACCTCGAAGGGGTCGGCGTGGGCGAACCACCGGTCGCCGTATCGGGCGGCGCCCAGCAGTTGGACGCCGGTGTGGGTGGCGAGGGCGATCAGGAGGGTGCTGGTGGAGGCGTTGTCGGGGGCGACGAGCTCCAGCCAGGTGAAGAGGAGCAGTCCCGCGGCGGCGGGCCGGATGCCGAGGGCGGCGGGCAGGGGGCGCGGGTTCCTGGGCGGACGGAGGGCGTGGAGGGCGCGCAGGGGGTTGAGGAGGCGCCAGACGGGGCCGAGGAGGAGGGAGGCGGGGACGAGTCCGACCCAGAGGAGGACGTAGAGGGCGCCGGGCGCGGGGTTGCGGTCGGGGTCGTCGGGGCCGAGGAGGAGATGGAGGAGGAAGACGAGGGCGGTGGCGGCGCCGAGGAGGCGGAGGGCGGTCCGGGTGGCCGGGGCGTCGGCCACCCGCTGGAGGGCGGCGGGGAGCGGGCGGCCGGAGAGGTCGCCGCGGAAGCGGGAGGAGGACCAGAGCAGTCCGAGGGCGAGGAAGGAGACGAGGAGGGCGGTGAAGGCGCCGGCGTAGGCGTAGAAGGGAGAGAGGGGGAGGTCGTGCCGGGAGCCCACGCCGTGGGCGAGCGGGATGCCGAGGGACTCGGCGGTGTCGGGGACAGGGCTCATCGGACGACGAGTTGGGTCAGCACGAGTCCGGACTCGTGGGTCTCGACCTCGAAGAGTCCGGTGCGGTCCGCGGTGAGGGTGAGGGTCGCGGGCGTGCCGGGAGAAAGGGGGAGTTCGCGGTCGTAGCCGTGCACGTGGAGGGTGTCGGCGCGGTCGCTGGTGACACGGAGGGTGAGGCGCTCGCCCTTCTTCAACTCGATGCGGGAGGGAGGCGGCTGGACGGACGTTCCGGTGACGGTGAGGGTGACCGTGCGGCCGGGGTCGGTGGGCCGGGGGCTCGGCGGGGCGGATGCGGCGGGGGCGCCGCCGAGGCGGACGGTGGCCTGGACGGGGGCGCCGTCGACGGCCCAGACGGTGTGGTCGTCCGCGTGGAGCCGGACGGTCAGGGTGTGGGCGCCGGGCGGCACATAGCCCCAGGGGCCGTACAGGCGGGCGGTCTCCCGGCCGTCGACGAGGAGGCGGGCGTGGCCCCGGCCCGGGAGGGCCGCGCCACCGGTGCTCTCCGGGGTGAAGCGGAACCTCTCCACAGCGAGGTGGACGTTCCAGCCGCCCTCGGGATCGGGGCGGGCCTCGGCCCTGACGGTGGGCGCGTCCACCGCGGGGAGCTCACGGAGCCGGTGCCCGCCCTCGTCCCGGGCGGCGAGCAGGGTGCCGCTGCTGCCGGTGGCCTCCTGGTGGCTGGTGCCGGGCTTGTGGTGGGTGGTGGCCCGGCCACCACAGCCGGCGAGGAGCAACGCGACGGCGGTCACGAGGGCGAGCAGGAGGGCGGAGGCGGGGCGGGTGGTCGCCGGGCGGGGCGCGGCCAGACGGGCAGTGGCCGAGCGGGCGGCGGGCGGGCGGGCGGTCGCCGGACGGGCGGTCGCATGACGGGCCGCGGCCGGACGGGCAGTGGCCGAGCGGGCGGAGGCCGGGCGAGCGGCCGCCGGACGAGCCGCGGCTGGAAGGGCGGCGGCTGGAAGGGGCGTAGGGCGGTGCGGCCTCATGTCGTCACCGCTTCCGGGTCGGTGGTCGGAGGCTCGGGCGGGCCGTCCGCCGGGGGCTCGGCCGAGGCCTCGGTGGTGCTGTCTGCGCGGGCCGGGCGGGTGCCGGAGGCGATCACCGCCCACAGCACCCAGACCACGCCGAGCAGGAGGCGGAGCCAGGCCGGGCTCACGGGGATGCCCGGGACCATGAGGACCGCCTTGTCGAAGGCGTCGAGCAGGGTGAGGGCGCCGAGGGCCACGGTGGTCCAGGCGAGGACGGGGCGGGTGGGGCGCAGGGCGAGGCCGATGAGCGTCCACCAGGCGCCCATGAGGAGGAGCGCGACGGCGGGGAGGGCGGTGGGGGTGAGGGCGAGGGTCGAGCCGGCGACGTCGAGGGCGAGGCCCAGGAGGCCGATGAGGGTGGCCGCGCCGGCGAGGCGGTTGCCGCGCAGTCGGCGCCACCAGAGGGCGCCGCCGGCGAGGGCCAGGACGAGGGCGGTGCCGAGGGCGAGCTGGGTCTCGACGCGCTGGAGGCCCCGGGCGCCGTACCAGTCGCAGCCGGCCGGGAGGCGGCGGGCCTGGACGTTGTAGTCGGCGCAGACGAGGAGCTGGGCGAGTTTGACGGGTTCGCCGACGAGCCGGTCGGTGTTGCCGGAGACCTCGCCGCGGCGGGCTCCGCAGGCGGGCGGGGCGCCGGGGGTGGCGGCGCCGGCGTCGGACTGCCAGCAGTTGCCGTCGCCCTGGCCGTCCCACCAGACGTCGCTGCGGTTGGGGCGGGCGTTGCCGGCCCTGTCGACGCCGAGGTGGTTGCCGGCGTAGCGGTTGTGGTGGGAGGTGTCGGTCTGCTTGCCCCAGGCGGACTCGCCGCGGATGAAGGCGGGGACGGCGCTGAGGAAGAAGGCGGCGCGCTGGTGGCCGTAGACCCAGTTGTCCTCGTAGAGGTTCCAGTTGCCGCCGGCGGTGATGATGCCGGTGCCGGGCGGCATCGAGATCTGGGGGCAGACGACGCCCTGTTCGTAGCCGCGGTCGACGGGCGGCTTGGCGCAGGTGCCGTCGGCGACGTACGGGTAGTAGTTCTGGTTGTTGTCGTGGATCAGGTTGCGCGCGAAGTGGGCGTGGTTCTGCGGGAGTCCGGGGTGGCCGGGGAAGGCGGAGTCCATGGAGGCGCCGCCCATGTTGTGGTCGAACTCGTTGTCGTGGACATAGACGGAGTCCCCGGCGGTGCCGGAGTAGCCGACCATGTTGTGGTGGCTGCGGCAGCCGGTGATCTCGATGGCGTAGCGGGGGACGTCGTAGCCGTGGCCGTCGTTGATGTTCGAGGCCGAGCCGGGGTAGATGCCGGAGTCGCCGTTCCCGTAGGACTCGCAGTTCTTGTAGAGGCCGTGGTCGGAGGCGAAGGTCAGGAAGCCGTACTCGTCGTTCCAGCGGGTGAGGACGTCGTCGATGACGAAGCCGTCGGCGGCGAGGACGTACAGGGAGTTGAAGGTGGTGCGCTGGGCGGTGAAGTTGCGGAAGTAGACGCCGTCGGAGCCGTCGGCGCGGATCGCGTTGAGCTTCTGGTACTTGGCGTCGACGACGACGTCGAGGCGGGAGGCGCCGGTGCCTTCGATCTGGAGGTTCTTCTTGCCGAGGATCGCGACGAGGTTCTGGTTGTGCGGGCACTGCCGCTGCTGCGCGTAGCTGAGGATCTGGTAGCCGAGCGCGGACTTCGGGGCCTTGAGGGTGGCGCAGGCGCCGGTGGGCGGCGGCAGGGAGGGCTCCTCCTCGTAGAGGCCGGGGAGGATCGCGATGGTCATGCCGGGCCGGTCGACGGCGTCGACGGCCTGCTGGAGGTGGCGGTGGCCGCTGCCGGCGCAGCGCGCGAAGAGGGCGAGGTTGCGGGCCTTGAGGGCGGCGGGGAAGCCGGAGATCCGGCGTTCGAAGTCGGCCCGGTCGGTCTTGCAGACGAGGAGGTCGGGTTCGCCGGTGCGGAGGACCGGCACGGTGCCGGATCCGTCGGGGAGGGTGACGGGCCGTTCCTCGTGGGCCTGGGCGAGAGGAGCGGTGAGCAGGGCCGTGGCGAGCGCCACGAGCACGACCGAGAGCACGGAGACGAATCTTCGGATCCACGAGGTCCGCGAGGTCCACGACATGGGCGTGAGAGTAGAGGAATGTTCACCTTTTTGGACCCCTCGTGCACGGACCGAACGGCCACCGGAGATCGGCGCCCCGTTGACGTAGGCCGCGCGGAATCCTACGGTCATCCATAGGATTCCCTTGCGGGCTCAGGACAGGAGCGGTCGATGACCACGGAGCAGGCCAGGAAGACGGCCGAGGCGCTCACCTACAGCACCGGTTTCGGCAACGAGCACAGCTCGGAGGCGGTCCCCGGCGCACTGCCGGACGGCCGTAACTCGCCGCAGCGCGCCCCCCTCGGCCTCTACGCCGAGCAGCTCAGCGGCAGCGCCTTCACCGAGCCGCGGTCCCACAACCGCCGCTCCTGGCTCTACCGGATCCGCCCCTCGGCCGCGCACCCGCCGTTCACCCGGATCGACAACGGCACCCTCACGGGCGCCCCCTTCACCGAGACGGTGCCCGACCCCAACCGGCTGCGCTGGAACCCGCTGCCCGAGCCGGCGCCCGGCACCGACTGGCTGGACGGACTGTGGACCCTCGGCGGCAACGGCGACGCGACGCAGCGCACGGGCATGGCCGTGCACCTCTACCACGCCAACGCCTCCATGGAGCGGGTCTTCGGCGACGCCGACGGCGAGCTGCTGATCGTCCCGGAGCGCGGCGGTCTCCTCCTCCGCACCGAGCTGGGCCTGCTGGCCGCCCACCCGGGCGAGGTGGCGCTGATCCCGCGCGGCGTCCGCTTCCGCGTCGAGCTGCTCGACGAGACGGCCCGCGGTTACGTCTGCGAGAACTACGGTGCCCCGTTCCAGCTCCCCGACCTCGGCCCGATCGGCGCCAACGGTCTCGCCAACGCCCGTGACTTCCGCGCCCCGGTCGCCGCCTACGAGGACGTCGAAGGCCCGGTCGAGGTGGTCAACAAGTACTGCGGCAACCTCTGGTCGGCGACGTACGGCCACTCGCCGCTCGACGTCGTCGCCTGGCACGGCAACCACACCCCGTACGTCTACGACCTGCGCCGCTTCAACGTCATCGGCACCATCTCGTACGACCACCCGGACCCGTCGATCTTCACGGTCCTCACCTCGCCCTCCGACACCCCGGGGCTCGCCGGCGTCGACTTCGTGGTCTTCGCTCCGCGCTGGCTGGTCGGCGAGGACACCTTCCGCCCGCCGTACTTCCACCGGAACGTGATGAGCGAGTACATGGGCCTCATCGAGGGCGCCTACGACGCCAAGGCCGAGGGGTTCGTGCCCGGCGGCGGGTCGCTGCACAACATGATGTCCGCGCACGGCCCCGACCGGGAGACCTTCGACAAGGCGAGCGCCGCCGAGCTGAAGCCGCAGAAGATCGACGACGGTCTCGCCTTCATGTTCGAGACCCGCTGGCCGGTGACCGCGACCCCGCAGGCCGCGACCGCCGACCATCTGCAGAAGGGATACGACGACGTATGGCAGGGTCTTGAGCGCCACTTCCGGCCGTAGTGTCTCGGCCGTAAGCCCGTAGCCTTCGTACGGAGAACCCGTGACCGCCTTCGCTCCCGACTCGCTGGTCCTGAACCGCAAGCTGCCGCTCTGGTATCAGGTCTCGCAGTCGCTGCGCGCCTCGATACTGGGCCGCACGCCCGACGCCTCGCTGCGGCTGCCCACCGAGGAGCAGCTCGCCACCCACTACGGCGTGAGCGTGCTGACCATGCGCCAGGCCCTCAAGGAACTGGAGGAGGAGGGCCTGATCAGCCGGCACCGGCGGCGCGGGACCTTCATCGAGCCGGGCGCGCGGCGGTCCACCCCGCGCCGGCTGCTCGGTTCGATCGACGCGATCGTGGCCCAGCAGTCGGGCGAGCGGACGACGGTCCTCGGGCACGGCACGGAGCCGGTGCCGGGTGAGCTCGCGGAGTACTTCCCGGACGTGCCGGAGGTCGTGGCGTACCGGCGGCTGCGCAGCGACGGGGAGAGCGGCGAGCCGACGAACTGGGCGGAGAACGCGGTACGGCCCGAGCTCGCCGCCGCGATCGATCCGGCCGATCTGGAGCGCTGGCCGATGACGAAGGTGCTGCGGGACGTGGTCGGGGTGCGGATCAGCCGCATCACGGACACGGTCGAGGCCCGTCTCGCGGACCCGGAGACGGCGGGACTCCTCCAGGTCCCGCTGCTCTCCCCGATCCTGCACTACACCGGCGTGACGTACGACGAGGACGGCCGGGTCGTCGACGTGGCCCGCATCCGCTACCGGGGCGACCGCTTCTCCTTCACGGTCACGGTCGAGGCGCACTGAGGCCCACCCGTCGGCGGTGCTGCACCGCCGACGGGGCCCCGGTGCGGCCGGCGCTGGCCCCGTACGGACGGCGCTCGTTAGCATGCGGGGCGTGACGGAAGCCCCCCGAACGGAATCCCCGCGAACCGGATCCCCCCGATCGGAATCCCCCGGTACCGCCGACGACGCGCCCCTCCTCGACGAGCTGATGCCGTGGTCCGTGGCCCCGCTGCGGTTCGGGCGGTCCTGGATCGTCGCCCCCGACACCCGCACCCTGCGGATCCGCTGGGACCGGCTCGTGGCCGCCGAGGGCGCCGAGCGCGAGGCGCTGTTCCGGCCGAGCCGGGCGCGGACCCAGGCGAGCGCGGTGGGCGCGCTGCCCGGGCAGCGGACCGGCACCGCGCGGTTCGCACGCGAGTCGGGGCCGTGCCCGGATCCGGTGCGGGTGGCGCACGGGCCGTTCGACGAGCAGTGGCTGCTGCCGGACCACCGGCTGATCGACACCGCCCGCCCGGAGCTGTGGCGGGTCGCCGGGGAGCCGCAGCTCTTCGCCGTCGAGCAGGGGTACGTGCCGGGGGCGGCGGGACCCGCGCTCCTGGTGACGGCGGCGCTTCCGGAGGGCCGGTCCCCGGCGGGCCGGCCGGGCCGCATCCGGCCGCTGTTCCGGCGCCCCGGCGGCCGGGAGCCCAATCTCGCGCCCGGCCTCCTCGACTTCCTCGGGAAGCGGTACGGGTGCGCGGTCGACGCCCATGACTGGCTGGCGTGGACGGTGGCCGCGGCCCTCCCCTCCCCCGCCGGCTGCCGTGTCCCGCTCCCCGCGGACCCGGATGTGTGGGCGTCGGGCGTGGCGCTCGGCCGGGAGCTCGCCGATGTGCAGCTGCGCGGAGCCCTCAGCGGGACGAGGCCCCGGCTGCCGGGCGGGCGCCGGCCCTATGTGCGTGCGGCGGTCCCGGCGCGGCCGGCGGCGATGGCGTACGACTCCGAGAGCGAGGTGCTCGACGTCGGCGGGGGCCTGCTCTCCCCCGTACCGGCGGAGGCCTGGGAGTACCGGGTCGGCGGGGTGCGGGTCCTGGAGCAGTGGTTCGCGCACCGGACGGCCCCGGCGGAGCCCGGCTCGCTGGAGGCGATCGTGCCGGCCGCCTGGCCGCAGGAGTGGACCTCGGAGCTGCTGGAGCTGGTCACGGTGCTCGCGCTGCTCGGTGCGCGGGAGCCGGAGCGCGCGGCGCTCGGAGCCGAAGCCGGGTGCCTCGGCAGGGCGGAGCTCGGCGCGGCCGGGGTTCTTCCCGCGCCGTCCTGGTCCCGCCGCCCCGCCTCCGTACTGGACCATCAGGAGGAGGGCCCGGAGGGCCAGTTCATGCTTCTGTGACCGACGCTCCCGGCACCGGGGGGTCGAAGGAGTCGAGGAGCCGGGCGATGGTCATCGCGAAGATCTCGTCGGCGTCGACGGGGGCGGCGGGGGCCTCGGCGAGCAGGGCGGCGAGGTGCGGGTACCGGCCGGTCGCCACCTGTCCCATGAGGTAGGCGCCGCGCACCGCCTGTTCCTCCGCCTCGGACCAGGGCAGTCCGCGGGCGCGTTCGGCGATGGCCTGCTCGTTGGCGACGGTCGCCATGACCGTGCCGTTGACCATGGCGATCAGCTGCATCTTGAGCCCGGGGGGCGCGTCGAGCGGGGCGAGGCAGCCGAGGCACCACTCCAGGAAGCGCAGGGCGTTGGGGCTGAAGCCGTAGGCGGTGGTCATCACCCGGGCCAGCCAGGGGTGGCGGTACATGATCGCGCGGCTCTGGTGGGCGATCGCGGTCATGTCGGCGCGCCAGTCGCCGCTGGGCTCCGCGGGGAGCTCGTACTCCCCGCTGGCCGCGTCGACCATCAGCTCGTACAGGTCCTCCTTGCGGGGGACGTAGTTGTAGAGCGACATGGTGCCGCAGCCGAGTTCGGCGGCGACACGGCGCATGGAGACCGCGTCGATGCCGTCGGCGTCGGCGATGCGGACGGCCGCGGCCACGATGTCCCGCCGGCTGTAGGCCGGTTTCGGGCCGCGGCCCGCGCGCTCGGGCCGCGCCCAGATCACTTCCGGTTCGGCCGCTCGGCCCGCCATGGATCATCACCTCGCCCTCCATCGTAGTTACGTACGCCGTACGTAGTGGGGTATGGTCGCGCCATGACGACTACGTACGCTGTACTTAGTGAAGGTCTGCGGAAGCGCTACGGCGACGTCGACGCCCTCCGCGGCCTCGACCTCGCCGTCCCCGAGGGCACGGTCTGCGGCGTCCTCGGCCCCAACGGCGCCGGCAAGACCACCGCCGTCCGCGTCCTCACCACCCTGGTCGCGCCCGACGCGGGCAGCGCGCTCGTCGCGGGCCACGACGTGGTGCGCGACCCGGCGGGGGTACGGAAGCGGATCGCGGTCACCGGGCAGTACGCCTCCGTCGACGGCGACCTCACCGGCGCCGAGAACCTGCGGCTCTTCGCCCGGCTCCTGCGCGCCCCGCGCTCCCGCGCCGACGAACTCCTGGAGCGCTTCGGCCTGACCGCGGCGGCGGGCCGGCCCGCCCGCACCTACTCCGGCGGCATGCGGCGCCGCCTCGACCTGGCCGCGAGCCTCCTCGTGCCGCCGCGGGTGCTCTTCCTCGACGAGCCCACGACCGGGCTCGACCCGCACAGCCGGAACGGGATCTGGGACGCCGTACGGGAGTTGGCCGGCCAGGGCACGACCGTGCTGCTGACCACCCAGTACCTGGAGGAGGCCGACCAGCTCGCCGACGACATCGTGCTGATCGACGAGGGGCGGGCCGCGCAGCGCGGCACCCCGGCCGAGCTCAAGGCGCTCGTCGGCAGCTACGCCGAGGTCGTCGTCGCCGACCCGTCCGCCCTGGAGGCGGCCGCGGCGGTCCTCGACCAGCTGACCGGCTCGGCGCCGGTCCTGGACGCCGAGCGGCGCACGGTCGGCGCGGTGACCGCGGACACCACGCTCACCCTCCCCCGGATCGTCCGCGAGATCGACGCGGCCGGGGTCCACATCGTCGACGCCTCCCTGCGTCCGCCCACCCTCGACGAGGTGTTCCTGCGCCTCACCGACCGGAAGGAGCTCGTCGCGTGAGCGCCCTCGTGCACGACGGGACCGCCGTCCTCGGCCGCCACCTCCACCGGATCCGGCACGCGCCCGCGATCACCGTCCTGACGCAGACGATGCCGATCGTCTTCCTGCTGTTCTTCGGATACGTCTTCGGCAGCGCCCTCGCCGCGCCCGGCGCCGAGTACCGGGCCTTCCTGGTGCCCGGCCTGCTCGTGGCGACGGCGGCGGGCGGCCTGATGACGGGCATGCTCCAGGCCGCGCAGGACGCGCACCGGGGCGTCATGGACCGCTTCCGCACCCTGCCGGTGAGCCGGGCCGCCGTCCCCCTCGGACAGGCCCTCGCCGACCTCCTCGCGAGCGCCGTCGGCACGGTCCCGCTGCTCCTGGTCGGCCTCGCCATGGGCTGGCGGATCGAGGGCACGCTCCCCGAGGCCCTGGGCGCCTTCGGCCTGCTGCTGCTCTTCCGCTTCGCGACGACCTGGATCGGCATCCTGCTCGGCCTTGCCTCGAAGAGCGAGGAGGCGGCCGGGCAGCTGGGCAGCGCCGCGTTCATGCTGCCGCTGCTCTCCAACGCGTACATCCCCACCGACGGCCTGCCCGGCTGGCTGCGGACGGTCGCCGAGTGGAACCCCATCTCGGCGGTCACCACGGCGGTCCGCGAGCTCTTCGGCAACACGCCGGTCCCGGCGGACGCGGCCTGGCCGGTGGCCCACCCGGTCGCGGGCGCGCTGCTCTGGTCCCTCGGCCTCGTCGCCGTCTTCGCCCCGCTCGCGGTGCGCAGGTACGCCCGGGGGTGACGCACCCCCTGATGACAAGGACCGGCCGGGCACGGTAGGCAGAACGGTCATGAGCACCCAGCCACTCCCCCTCGCCGGGGTCACCGTCGTCGCCGTCGAGCAGGCCGTCGCCGCCCCCTTCGCCACCCGCCAGCTCGCCGACCTCGGCGCCCGCGTCGTCAAGATCGAGCGCCCCGACGGCGGGGACTTCGCCCGCGGGTACGACACCGCCGCCCGAGGTCTCGCCTCCCACTTCGTGTGGTGCAACCGCGGCAAGGAGTCGGTGGCGGTCGACCTCAAGGACCCCCGCGGCCTGGCGCTCGTCCGGAAGATGGTGGCCGGCGCCGACGTCTTCGTGCAGAACCTCGCCCAGGGCGCGGCGGCCCGCCTCGGTCTCGACGCCGCCACCCTGTGCGCCGCGCACCCGTGGCTGATCGCGGTGGACGTCTCGGGGTACGGGGCGGAGGGACCGTACGCGCACAAGCGGGCCTACGACATGCTCGTCCAGTGCGAGGCGGGGCTCGTGTCGGTGACCGGCACACCCGAACAGCCCGTCAAGTCGGGGATCCCGGCCGCCGACATCGCGGCCGGGATGTACGCCTTCTCCGGCGTCCTCGCGGCCCTCGTCCGGCGCGGCACGACCGGCCGGGGCGGTCCGGTGGAGGTCTCCCTGCTCGACTCGCTGGCCGAGTGGATGGGGCATCCGCTGCACCACGGGATGCACGGGGGCACTCCCCCGGCGCGCACGGGGCTCGCGCACGCGGTGATCGCGCCGTACGACGCCTATCCGACGGCGGACGGCGGCCTGGTCCTGCTCTCCGTGCAGAACGACCGGGAGTGGCGGCGGCTCGCCGAGCAGGTCCTCGGCCGGCCCGAGCTGGCCGAGGACCCGGAGTTCGCGACGAACACGGCCCGGGTGGCGGGGCGCGGGGCGACGGACGCGGTGGTCGCGGCGGCGCTCGCCCCGCTGACGGCGGACGAGGCGCTGGCCCGGCTGGACGCGGCGGGCATCGCCTGCGCCCGGCTCAACTCGGTGGCGGAGCTGGCGGACCATCCGCAGCTGACGGCGCGTGACCGCTGGCGGTCGGTGGAGTCGCCGGTGGGGCCGCTGCGTTCGCTGCTGCCGCCGATCGTGTTCCCGGACGGGCCGGAGCCCCGGATGGACCGCATCCCGGCGCTCGGCCAGGACACGGACGAGGTGCTCGCCGAGCTCGGGGTGCCGGAGGCGGAGGTGAAGGAGCTGCGGGGCGCGGGGGTGATCGCCTGACGGGAAGGGGTGTACGGCTTCCGGGCACGACGGAGCGCCGGACGGGCGGGGACACGTCCGGCGGGGTCGTGGTCGGGGCCGTTCGGGCGGCCGCAGGCCCTAGCGGCGCGTGCCGAAGAGCGAGCGGCGCAGGCGGCGGAGCGGGGCGAAGAGCGAGACCCGCGCGCTGCGGCTGCGGTGACTGTGCACCGGCACCTCACGCGTACGCGTCGTCAGTTCCCGCATGAGCAGCGTCGCCTCGGCCACGTCGCGCTGCGGCACGGCGGGGCCGCCGAGCACCGCGAGATGGCGGTCGAGCCGCGAACTGGTCGCGCTGCTCCCGCAGGTGATGGCAGGCACTCGCGGCCTGCTGCGCATTGCTATCTGTTCCATGTCACTCCCCACCCGTACAAGGGCACCCGGCCCGGGCAGGTTAACCCTATCGCCCCATCGTGACACCCGTGTATCCCGGCGGCGGGATTCACCGCACTCGTACGGGGGTTGACGGTCACTGTCTGAATACATCTGATTCCAGGGCGAGTTGGACAGCACTCGAACACCTGCCGAACCATCACGAACCATCCTGCACCCCGGACCGTCATCCATGGACACGAGGGCGGGTGTGATCTCCACCACCAAGATCGTCCGGACCGTCCGCCGAGGGACCCGCGCAGGACCGGAGCCGTGCGGACGCCCCTCGGCTACCGTGGATCCATGACGGTGATCGCGGGTCGTTACCGGCTTCTCGACGTCCTCGCCGAGGGGGCGACGGGCACCGTCTGGCGTGCCCTGGACGAGACGGACCGGCACGAGGTGGCCCTCAAGGAGCTGCGCGCCCCGGCCGGGCTGCCGGCGGACGAGGTGCCCCTGTTCCACGCGCGGCGGGAGCGGGAGGCGCGGGCCGCCGCGCGGCTCTCCCACCCCTCCGTCGTGCGGGTCCTCGGCGTGGTCACGGAGGACGGCCGGCCCTGGGTCGTGACGGAGCTGGTCCGCGGGCTCACCCTCGCCGAGACCCTCGACGCGGCCGGCCCGCTGCCGGCTCGGGAGGCCGCGCGCGTCAGCGCCGAGGTCCTCGCCGGTCTGCGGGCCGCTCGGGAGGCGGGCGTACCGCACCGGGGCGTGACGCCGGGACGGGTGCTGCTCGCGAACGACGGGCGGGTCGTGGTCACCGGCTTCGGCGGCGCGCCGGACGACGACGGGGGCCCGGAGGCGGAGCTGCGCTCCTTCGGGGCGCTCCTGGAGGCGGCGGCGGACGACCGGTCCGGACCACTGGGGGCCGTGGTCGACGAGCTGACCGGCGAGGAGCTCGCCGTGACGGCCGATCAGGTGGAGCGGGAGCTGCGCCGGGTGGCGGCGGGCGGTACGCCGAGGACCGGGGAGGCGCCGCCGGCGGCTTCGGCCCCGCCCCGTACGGACGGGGGCGACGACGCCGGCACCGGGACGTCGCCCGCGCCCTCCCCGCGGACGGCACCGGCGCGGACAGCGCCCCGCCGGGGTCCCGTCCTGGTGGCCGGGCTGGTCGGGGCGCTGCTGATCGCGGGTGCGTTGACGTATCAGGCGGTACGGGACGACGGACCGGGCACCGGCCCGGAGCCGGGCGGCGGCACGAGCACCGCTCCGGCGGAGCCCGGCGGGTCGGCTACAGCGCCCCGTTGAACGAGGGCAGGTAGCCGCCGGACTGTCCGGCGGCGGTCGGGTGGTAGGACTCGCCGATGTTGAGCCAGTTGACGCTGTGCAGCCAGGCGGAGCCCGAGCAGATCTCGTGCCCGGTGAAGGCGGGGACGACGCCGGCGAAGGTGAAGCCGTGGTCGGCGGCGCGCTTCGCGGTGGCCGCGTTGAGGTAGTCGGAGGCGTTGTTGATGGCGCTGCGCTCGTTCTCGCTCAGGCCGGCGATGCAGCTGCCGCCGAGCTGGTAGAAGCGCGGGTAGCCGAGGACGACGACGTGGGCGGAGGGCGCCTTGCTGCTGATGGCGTTGTAGACGGAGTCGAGCTTGCCGGGGAGCGTGGAGTCCACGTAGGCCTTGGCCTGATTCACTCGGTTGATGCAGGTGGCCTCGGACTGGAGCACACAGGTCGTCATGACGTCGGCGAAACCGGCGTCATTTCCCCCGATCGTGATGGAGACCAGGTCGGTGGCGGCCGAGAGGGGTCCGAGCTGATTCGCGGTCACATCACCCGTTCGGGCGCCCGAGCAGGCGGTGAAGGCGAACGAGGAGGGTGCGTTCGCGTTCTTCCAGAGAACCGGAAACGCCTTCGTGGAGCGCTTGCAGTCGCCGCTGGCGCTGTCGTAACTCCCGGAGCCCACACCGGAGGAGTACGAGTCTCCCAGGGCCACGTAGTCGAGCGCGGCGGTCTCGGCGGCCTGGGCGGCGCCCGCCCCGGTGAGGGCGAGGACGGCACCGAGGAGGAGCGAGGACGAAAGGGCGGCAGAACGGGACAGTCTCATGGAACCTCCCTGTAGCAGGATCTCTGCGCTACCAGGTAGTAGCATCGGATCCGGTCAACCGGAAGTGTTCATGTCAAAACTGGCGGTTGCGGAGGCTGATCCTCCGTCAGGGACCGTCCAGATCCGGCCAACCGAGCCACCCGCAAAACCCGGTGCGCCACCCGGACACGTGCCCGATCATGGGCGTCATGTCCGACACCCCCGCCGCACCGGCCACCCCCCGGAAGCCGACGAGCGCCGCCTCACTGCCCGTCATCGTCAACCTCGACGACAGCGACTCGCCCGGGGACGTCCTGGACGCGCTCTTCCTCGACCGGTTCGCCACCGGGGAGCAGCCGCACGCGCACAGCACCACCCTGGACCGGGCGAAGCCGGACGCGACCCTGCTCCCCGAGGGGGCCAGGGTGCTGCGGGCCGCGAAGGACGACGACCGCAGCTCGGTGCTCGCCGAGGGCGAGGGCTGGACGATCCTCTCCTCCCGCTGGAACCGGCGCGCGGACGTGACCGTCACCGCCACCGACCCGGAGCTGGCGAAGCGGATCCTCGACGAGGCCACGGACGGGGCGAAGGACGAGCCCGAGCCGGAGCCCGAGGACGTGACGATGGGCTTCTGGTACGTGGCCCCGCAGCGCGGACCACGCCGGATGACCCGCCGGATCAGCGCCGGGACCTGGGAGGAGGTCCGGCCCAACTACTCGGCGCCGGTGGCCGATGCCATGGACCGGCTGATGAAGGTGACCCCCGAGGACATCACCGGCCGGCTCCTGCTCCTGCACGGCCCGCCGGGCACGGGCAAGACCTCGGCGCTGCGGACACTGGCCCGGGCGTGGCAGGACTGGTGCCAGGTCGACTGCGTGCTCGACCCGGAGCGGCTCTTCAACGACATCGGCTATCTGATGGACATCGCCATCGGCGAGGACGACGGCAGCGCGAAGGAACGCTGGCGGCTGCTGCTCCTGGAGGACTGCGACGAGCTGATCCGCGGCGGGGCGAAGCACACCGCGGGGCAGGCCCTGTCACGGCTGCTCAACCTGACGGACGGGCTGCTCGGCCAGGGGCGCAACGTCCTGGTCGGAGTCACCACCAACGAGGACCTGGAGCGGCTGCACCCGGCGGTGGTCCGGCCGGGCCGCTGCCTGGCCCGCGTCGAGGTCGGGCCGCTGACCCGGGCCGAGTCCGTGGAGTGGCTCGGCCGCGAGGAGGACGTGCCGCGCGAGGGCGCGACGCTGGCGGAGCTGTTCGCGCTGCGCCGCGGCACGCCCTCGGCGGACCTCCCGGAGCCCCGTACGGCGGGGGCGGGTCTCTATCTCTGACGGAAGACCCGTCAGTTGTCGTACGCGGCCCGCAGGGCCTCGCTCAGCGCGGCCTCCGCGGCCTCGCGGCTGAGGCCCAGACGGCGGGCCTCCTCCGCGAACTGGGCGGCGGCGCTGGCGGCCCTGCGGGTCGCCGCGTCACCCGCGGCGGCGACGAAGGTGCCGTGGCGCCCGCGCGTCTCGATGACTCCGTCCGCCTCCAGGGCCTTGTACGCCTTGGCGACCGTGTTCGCGGCGAGGCCCAGCTGCTCCGCGAGCCCCCGTACCGTCGGCAGCTTGTATCCGACCGGCAGTCTGCCCGACCGGGCCCGCTCCGAGATCTGGGCTCGCAGTTGTTCGTAGGGAGCGGTGGTGGATCCGTGGTCCACGGCGATGGTGAGTGTCACCCCGCCGATTCTGCCCCCACCCCACCGGAAAATGGGAGGCGGAGGTGCGTCCCGCGCCCGTAGCGTGCCACCACATGACTGTGATCGTCCGTGATGTGCGGGCCCCGGACGCCGAGGGTTTCGCCCGCGTCCGCCGGGCAGCGCTGCCCTTCATGCTCGCGACCGCCGAGCAGCTCGCCTTCGACTGGGCGCACGCCCACCCCGACAGCCACTACCGGCCGCTGGTCGCCGTGTCCGAGGACGGCGGGATCATCGGGACCGCGCAGGTGGGCATCGCGCACGACGCCCCGAGGCCCGGGATCGGCTACGCCAACGTGTACGTGGACCCCGCGCACCAGGGGCTCGGCGCGGGGACGCTGCTGCTGCGCGCCGCCGAGGAGTACCTGGCCGAGCGGGGAGCGCGGACCGTGTACAGCTGGGCCCTGGACGAGCCGGCGAACCACGCCTGGGCCGAGCGGCGGGGGTACACGCGCAGCCGCAGCGCGCACTTCCTCCGGCTCGACCTGGCGAAGGCCGACCTGCCGCCGCTCCAGGACCCGCCGGCCGGCGTCGAGCTGCGCACGGCCGAGGACTTCGCGGCCGACCCGCGGCCGCTGTTCGAGCTGGACGCGGTGACGACCGCGGACGAGCCGGGCGACGTGGGCGCCGAGCTGGCCGACTACGCGCACTGGCGGGAGACCACCTGGGAGCATCCGCTGCTCGACCGGGCGCTGACGACGGTCGCGGTGGTGGACGGGGTGCCGGCGGCGTTCAGCGCGGCGCAGACGGACGGCCTGGGCCGGTACTCCTCGGGGATGACCGGCACCGCGCCGGCGTTCCGCGGCCGTGGGCTCGCCAAGCTCGCCAAGAACGCCTCGCTGCACCGGGCCAGGGCCGCGGGCTGCGTGGAGGCCTTCACGGGGAACGACGCGGGGAACGGCCCGATGCTGGCGATCAACGAGTGGTTCGGTTACGAGATCGGCGCGACGGAGGTGCGGTATGTCCGGACGATCGGTTGAGATCACCCTGACGAAGGCGGGCCGGACGAAGATCCGGTACCCGGCCGAGGTGCTCACGGAGGAGGGTGCCCGGCTCTCGGTGCGCGCCCCGTGGGCGGCCGAGGGGGTGCGGGACTTCGGCTTCGTGCGGTTCGAGCCGGGTGACGTGTTCGTGGAGCACTACTGGCGCGACCGCTGGTTCACGGTCAAGGAGGTGCGGTCGGCGGACGGCGCCCTGAAGGGCTGGTACTGCGACATCACCCGGCCGGCCGTGATCGAGGGCTCCGCGGTGGTGATCGAGGACCTGGACCTGGACCTGTGGGTGTCGGCGGACGGCAGCGAGGTGCTGCGGCTCGACGAGGACGAGTTCACGGCGAGCGGTCTCGCCGCCTCCGACCCGGAGGCGGCGGCCCGTGCCGTGGAGGCCCTCGACGAGCTGGAGGCGCTCGGCCGGGAGGGCCTGATCGAGCTGCTCGGTCAGCGCGGTTCGACGTCCGCCTGATCGAGCTGCTCGGTCAGCGCAGTTCGACGTCCGCCTGCTCGGCGGCGAGGAAGCCGGGCAGCGGCAGGCCCGACGCGCCGGCCGTGAGCTGCAGCAGGCTCGCCTCCACCCGGGCGGCGCCCGGCTTGTAGGCGGGGTCCTTCACGACGGCGCTGTTGGCCCAGGTGTGGAGGTGTCCGTCGCAGACGGCCCGGGTGCCGCCGATGCCGATGGAACGGCTCCCCTGCTTCAGGGTGGAGCTGACGAAGACGGGCCCCTCGCTGTCGTCGAGGCAGCGGTACGTACCGGAGACGGTGACCGTCGCGTCGGCGGCGAGGGTCCCGTACGCGTCGACGGTGAGGCCGTCGGCCCCTCCCGCGTGGGCGAGAGGGGCGACGGCGGCGGTGAGCAGGGCCGCGGCGGCGAGGACGAGGCGGACGCGCATGGGCGGGGTCCCTTCGGGGGTGGGGGGGAAGACGCTGCCCGCCAGGGATACCGGATCCGGCCGCCGACCGTCCGAATCTCACCCCATCGGGGGCGCGTTGGCGGCCGGTACGCATACCGTCGTACGGTCAGTGCGCGGCGCGCCGGGCGGTCGCCTTCCTCACCAGGGGCCAGGCGAGCAGGACGAGCACGACCGTGTAGACGGTGACCGAGAACGGGGTGTTCACCAGGCCCGTCAGGGAGCCGTCGCTGATCTGGAGGGCGCGGCGCAGCTGCTGTTCGGCGGCCGGGCCGAGGATGACGCCGATGACCGCCGGCAGCACCGGAAGGCCGTAGCGCCGCATCCCGAGGCCGATCAGACCGATGACGAGCAGCACGATCAGGTCGAACGCCTCGCCGCCCACCGCGTACGCCCCGACGGCGGCGAAGAAGAGGATGCCGGCGTACAGGTACGGGCGCGGGATGCGCAGCAGCTTGGCCCAGACGGGCGCGAGCGGCAGGTTCAGCGCGAGCAGCAGCACCATGCCGACGAACAGCGAGGCGATGAGGCCCCACACCAGCTCGGGTTCCCGCTCGAAGAGCAGCGGGCCCGGCTGGATCCCGTACTGCTGGAACGCGGCCAGCATCACGGCGGCGACCGCCGTCGTGGGCAGCCCGAGGGTCAGCATGGAGACGAGCGTGCCGGCGGCGGAGGCCGAGGCCGCGGACTCGGGGCCGGCGACGCCCTCGATGGCGCCCTTGCCGAACTGGTCCTTGTGCTTCGAGAGACGCTTCTCCGTGACGTACGAGAGGAAGGTCGGGATCTCCGCGCCGCCGGCCGGGATCGCGCCGAACGGGAAGCCGATGAGGGGACCGCGCAGCCAGGACTTCCAGGTGCGGCGTACGTCGTCCTTGGCGAGCCAGGGGCGGCCGACCGGGATGGCCTCCCCCGAGGTGCGGCGCAGGTGCGCGGCGACCCAGAGGGCCTCGCCGATCGCGAAGAGACCGACGGCGACGATGACGACGTCGATGCCGTCGGCGAGCTGGAGCGAACCGAAGGTGAGGCGCTGCTGCCCGGTCATCTGGTCGAGTCCGACCAGGCCGATCGTGAGGCCGATGAGCAGCGAGGCGAGGCCGCGGATGCGGGAGGAGCCGAGGACCGAGGTCACCGCGATGAAGGCGAGGACCATGAGGGCGAGGTAGTCGGGGGCGCCGATGTCGACGGCGAGCGCGGCGACGGTCGGGGCGAGCACGACGAGCAGGATCGTGCCGATCATGCCGCCGGCGAAGTGCCCGACGGCGGCGGCCGCGAGGGCCTGTGCGCCGCGCCCGGCCTTGGCCATCGGATTGCCCTCGATGGCGGCGACGACGGCGGCGCTCTCGCCGGGGGTGTTGAGGAGGATCGAGGTGGTGGAGCCGCCGAACATGGCGCCGTAGTAGATGCCGGCGAACATGATGAACGCGCCGGTCGGTTCGAGCCCGTAGGTCACCGGGAGCAGCAGGGCGACGGCCATGGCGGGGCCGATGCCGGGCAGGACGCCGATGGCGGTGCCGAGGAGCACGCCGATGGCGGCCCACAGCAGGTTCGTCGGGGTGAGGGCGGTCCCGAAGCCGTCGAGGAGGGAGTTCAGGGAATCCATGGGTCAGATCACTCCCATCAGCGGTCCGCCGGGCAGCGGGACGCCGAGCAGCTTGTCGAAGACGGCGTAGGTGAGGAGCGAGAGGGCGGCCGCGATCAGCGGGTCGCGGTGGAGGTGGCGGCTGCCGAGGGCGTAGGCCGCGCCCCAGAAGAGCAGGGCGCCGGCGACGGGGAAGCCGAGGGGGCCGATGAGGACGGCGAAGGCGAGGAACACACCGGTGAGGAGCAGGACGGTGCGCCAGTCGGCGGGTTCGGTCAGGTCGATGTCCTCGCCGGCCTCGGCCTCTCCCCGGCCGCCGCGCAGCACGTCGACACTGAGGAGGACGGCGACGGCGAGGAGGCCGCAGCCGACGACTAGGGGGACGGTCGCGGGGCCGACGGGCCCGCGGCCCGCGATGTCGGCGTCGAGGGTGAGGGCGTCGGTGAGGACGAGGATCCCGAGGAGGAGCAGGAGTGCGCCGACGCCGAGTTCGGACCTCCCGCGCAGCAGAGTCTTCACAGTCCCAGCTCCTTGAGGACGGAGCCGACCCGCCGGTCCTGCTCGGTGAGGAAGGTGCCGAACTCCGCGCCGGGCAGGAAGGCGTCGTTCCAGCCGTGGGTCTTCAGCGAGTCGCGCCACTGCGGGGAGCCGTGCAGCCCGGTCACGAGGGCGACGAGCTTCCCGCGCTCGGCGTCGGAGAGGCCGGGCGGGGCGACGATGCCGCGCCAGTTGGTGAACTCGGTGTCGAGACCGGCCTCGCGGAGGGTGGGGGCGTCGAGGCCGGGCACCCGCTTCGGGCCGGTGACGGCGAGGAGGCGCAGCTCCCCCGCCTTGATCTGGTCGAGGTACTCGCCGACGCCGGAGACGCCGAAGCCGACCTTGTTGCCGAGGATGGAGGCGAGGAGCTCGCCGCCGCCGTCGAAGGGCACGTAGTTGACGTCCTTCGGCGCGATCCCGGCGGCCTGGGCCATCAGCATGGGGGCGAGGTGGTCGGGGCCGCCGGGCGAGGAGCCGCCGCCGACGGGCAGCTTGCCGGGGTCCTTCTTCCAGGCCGCGAGGAGGTCCTGGATCGTCCTGTACGGGGATTCCTTGCCGACCACGACGATGTCCTGCTCCTCGGTGAGCCGGGCGATCGGGGTGGTGTCGGCGAGGGTTCTGGGCGTCTTGTTGGTGTGGACGGCGCCGACGACGCCGAGGCCCATGGACATGGCGAGGCGGCCGTTGCCGCGCTCGCCGACGAGCCGGGTGAGGCCGACGGTGCCGCCCGCGCCGGGCAGGTTGAAGACCTCGACGTCGCCGGTGAGTCCGGCCTCCTCGACGTTCTTCGCGGCGGTGCGGGCGGTGATGTCGTATCCGCCGCCGGGGGTGTTGGGGACCATGAAGCGCAGGCCGGGTATCGCGGTGCCGGTGTCGGAGCCGGTGCCCGGGCTGAGCAACGGCGGGCCGACGAGCACCAGGAGAGCCGCCCCGAGGAGGGCGAAGGGGGTGCGCAACCGCACGGGTGCCGCCTCTCAGACAGGAGGGAAATGGGGGTGTGAGGTGGCCCACATGTTGCCCTCGCGTTAAGAAGCTGTCTCTCTTCCGCAATCAACGGACGTTGTGGTCGTTGTGGTCGGGACCTAGCGTGGGTCGGCGTGACGAAGGTGCTGGTCGTGGACGACGACTTCATGGTCGCCAAGCTGCACTGCCGCTACGTGTCGGCGGTGGCGGGCTTCACCGTGGCCGGGGTCGCGCACAGCGGCGCGGAGGCGCTCCGCGCGGCCGAGCGGCTCCGCCCCGACCTGGTCCTGCTGGACGTCTTCCTGCCCGACATGGACGGGGTCCGGGTGCTGCGGGAGCTGCGCGCGGCGGGTCTGGGCATGGACGCGCTCTTCATCACCGCCGCCCGCGACGTCGGCACGATCCGCTCGGCGCTGCGCGCCGGGGCCCTGCACTATCTGATCAAGCCGTTCACCCAGGCCGCCCTGCACGAGCAGTTGCGTCATGTCGCCTCCCTCCGCAGCCGCCTCGACGAGCTCGACGAGGCGCGCCAGGAGGACGTCGACCAGATCTTCGGCACTCGCCCCCGCGGCTCCCGCGAGCTCCCGAAGGGCCTCGCCCCGCACACGGCCGACCTGGTCGACTCCGTCCTCCGCGCCCACCCGGAGGGCCTCTCGGCCACGGAATGCGCCCAAGCGGGCTCCCTCTCCCGCGTGAGTGCCCGCCGCTACCTGGAGTACTTCGCGGAGACGGGCCGCGCGGAGGTCACCCTCCGCTACGGCGGCACGGGCCGCCCGGAACGCCGCTACCGACGGCTGGGGTAGGCACGGCGGCGGTACGGCGGCGCGTGCGGGGCGGCTCGGAATCGGGGCCGCCCGCCGCCCCGTCACCGGAACCCGCTCAGGAACCGGCCGCGTCCTCGCGGAGGGCCCCGCGGATCGCGTCGCGGGCCTCCTCGTCGAGGGACACGTCCTCGGCCAGGGAGACGAGGGCGGCGCGGGCGGAGGGGAGAGCACGGACGGCGACCAGTGCCAGTCCGGCCTGTTCGACGGCCATCCGCCGCCGGATGTAGAGCGCGGCCAGCTCGGGGAACCAGGGGTCGAGGGCGTCGAGGTCGTCGGCGATGCCGCACCAGTACAGGGCCGGTTCGACGACGAATCCGGCGATCCGCCACGCCCAGCGGCCCTCGCGGAAGTCGGTGGTGTCCAGGCCGTCGGCGACACAGGCGGCCTCGACCTCGGCCAGCTGCCCGACGGTGAGGCGGGGCAGGTCCTTCACCTTCTCGCGCAGGATCTCGTGGCAGAACCAGTCGTCCGGCGGGACCTCGTCGTCGGAGAAGAACTTGAGATCCAGGTAGGAGCGCGGCTCCGGCGCGTCCAGCCGGGCGGGCGGCAGGCCGGCCTCCAGGACGCCCCGGACGAGCGCCCACCGTTCCGGGGTCTCCTCGTCGGGCCAGTGGCCCCAGCTCCTCGGGAGCGCCCGCAGGCCCTCGGGGAAGACGGGGGTGCCGTCGGTCATCCGGCCTCCTTCTCGGCGGTCCCGGGCTCTGTTCCTCAGCCACCTCTTACCTGTGCCTTAAAGCCATCCTAAGAATCCCCGACTCCCCTTCTCCACCGGCTTTTCCGCGGCCGGCGGCGGCTAGCGTGCCGGTCGGTCCCCCACCCCGTCCTCACGTCAGGAGCTGTCCCATGACCTCTCGCCGCACGGCGACGGCCGCCGCCACCGCCGCTCTGGTCCTGTCCGGACTCGCCGCCTCTCCCGCTCTCGCGCACGGGTCGATGACCGACCCGGTGAGCCGGGTCTCGGCCTGTTACGCGGAGGGGCCCGAGGCGCCGAAGTCGGCGGCGTGCAAGGCGGCCGTGGCGGCGAGCGGGGCGCAGGCGTTCTACGACTGGAACGCGGTGAACATCGCCGACGCCGCCGGGCAGCACCAGCGGCTGATCCCGGACGGCAAGCTGTGCAGCGCGGGCAACGACAAGTACCGGGGGCTCGACCTGCCGCGGGCCGACTGGCCGGCGAGCGCCATGAAGGCGGGCGCGCACACCTTCCGGTACAAGGGGACCGCCCCGCACAAGGGCTCGTTCGCGCTGTACGTGACGAAGGACGGGTACGACCCGTCGAAGCCGCTGAAGTGGTCGGACCTGGAGGAGCGGCCGTTCGTGACGGTGACCGACCCGGGGATGCAGAACGGCGACTACGTGTTCCAGGGGACCGTGCCGAAGAAGTCCGGGCGCCATCTCATCTACTCGATCTGGCAGCGTTCCGACTCCCCCGAGGCGTTCTACACCTGCTCGGACGTGGTGTTCGGGCAGGACAACGGCGGTACGGAACCGGCGCCGAGCGCCTCCGCGCCGACCGACGAGCAGATCGAGGCCGGCGCGGACGAGTCCTCCGTCGAGCACGGCGGGCACGGGAAGCACGAGGGCGCCGGTGAGGCGGCCGCGAGCACGGCCCCGGCCCGCACGCCGTCCCCCGACGTCCCCGCTCCCGCCGCCGGTTCGGGTTCCGGTGTGGAGCTGGCGGAGACGGGCGGCGACGCCACCACCCCGTATCTCGCGGTCGGTGGCGCCGCCGTGCTCGCGCTCGGTGCGGCGGTGCTCTTCGGGACGGGCCGGCGGCGCCGGACCCGCGGCTAGCCGATCACCGAGAGGCAGGTCGTCGGGGTCGCGTGGGCCGGGTCGAGGGCGTTGGCGACCTCGTGGAAGGTGACCCGGTCCACCGTGCCGATGGCCACGTGCTCGGAGAGGTCGAGCGCGCACTTGTCCTGGATGAGGACGTTGGTGACGTTCGGGCCGGTCAGGAACTGGGAGCGGTACGGGGTGACGACCTCGTCGTACTGGCTCGCGATGACGTGGTAGCGGACCCCGGGCACGGTGTCGCCGCCCTCGTTGAGCCGGGTGATGAAGGCCGAGCCGGCGATCTGGTCGGCGAGGCCCGGGGTGGTGGAGCTGATGAGGTCCTCGGCGCCGGGGAAGTACGGCAGGAGCTTGGTGAGGCCGAGCAGGGTGGTGCCGTGGTTGTCGGGAGCGATGCCGACGAGCGTGTTCACCTTCTCGGCCCCGCCGAGGAACTTGAGGTACCAGCGGGGCATCATGCCGCCCTGCGAGTGTCCGACGAGGTCGGCCTCGGGGGCGCCGGTGGCGGCGAGGACCCGGTCGACGTAGGTGTCGAGCTGTCCGGCGGACGCGGCGATGGGTCCGAGCCCGTTGAAGAAGGGAACGCCCGGCAGCTGGCCGTAGTCGAGGGAGAAGACGCAGTAGCCCCGGTTGACCAGGTAGGGGGCGAGGGCCAGCCAGTTGTCGACGGAGTTGCCGAAGGTGCCGTGGACGAGGACGACGGGCCGCGGGTGCGCGGCGGACGGCTTGCAGGAGAAGTCGTTCCAGCCGCGGCTGGGGGCGGTGTCGGCCTGGGCGGCGGCGGTGGGGGCGAGGGTGGCGGCGGCGGTGAGGAGCAGGACGGACAGCGCTCTGACCGTGCGCTTCCAGGACTTCGCGGACAGCATCGGGCGATCTCCTTGCGGCTCAAGGGGAAGGTGGGGGTGCTGTGCCCTGCGGTCCGGACCACAAGTGGGGATGCTCTCCAGCCAAGCTACGCACGGGTAGCCTCGACTGGGAAGTTACGCGTCGGTAAAAAGTGGTGTGTCGTCACCAGGACGTCGGCAGGGGCGCGTTCAGGCCGCCAGGGAGCCCGGGACGATCGCCCGCGGGCCGTACTTCGCCCTCGCCCGGTCCGCCACCGCCTCGATCCGCCGGGTCTTCTCGTCGGTCGGGTCGAAGGTCAGCTGATGGGTGGCGTGTTCGGCGGGGGCGAGGCCCTCGGCGCGCAGGGCGATGCCCCGTACCCGGGCCCGCTGGAGGCCGAAGGAGTCGTGGATCGTGTACGCGAGCGCGGTGAGCGCCGCCGAGTGGGCGGTCCGTTCGGGCAGGGTGCGGCTGCGGGTCGTGGTGCTGCGGTCGGCGTACCGCACGGTGACCGCGAGTCCCCGGCAGACCTGGTCCTCGGTCCGCAGCCGGGTGCCCAGTTCCGTGGCCAGGGAGAGGAGGGCCCTGCGCTGCTCGGTCCGGTCGGTCTCGTCGTGCGGGAAGGCGCGCTCGGCGGCGATCGATCGGGAGGCCGCGTTCGGGACGACGGGGGTGCGGTCGATGCCCTGGGCCTTCTCCCACAGCTCGCGGCCGGCCTTCGCGCCGACGAGCCGCTGGAGCACGGCGAGCGGCGCGTCGGCGACGCGGCCGGCGGAGTCGAGGCCGTAGCCGCAGAGGGTACGGGCGGTCGCGCGGCCGACGCCGTCGAGGGCGACGACCGGCCGGTCGCGCAGGAAGGCGGCCGGGTCCTCGACGACCAGGGTGACCCCGGGCCGGGCGTCGCGGGCCGCGAGCCGGGCCAGCATCGGGTTGGGGCCGGCGCCGATGACGCAGTCGACGCCGTGGAGGGCGAGGGCGCGGACCCGGATGACCGAGGCGAGTTCGGCGGGGCTCCGGCCGAAGTAGCGCAGCGCGCCGCGCACGTCGGCGAGCGCCTCGCAGGGCGGGGCGGCCTCGACGACGGGGGTGAACTCGCGGAGCAGGTCGACCAGTCGGGGCAGGATCGCCTCGTCCGTCGGCTCCAGGCGGAATCGTACGCAGAGGATCATCCCGCGCTCCCCGGGCTGCTGTGCCACAGCTTCCGCGACGGCGTCGCGGCGCCTTCCCCGGCCGGCCGGAGGTCGGCCCAGGGGTTCATCTCGTAACCGGTGGACATCGTGATCCGGCGGCCGCTGTCGGCGCTCTCGCCGGCGGGCGCCGTTTCGGCGAGCCGCTCCCCCACCGCGTCCAGGCCGCCGGTGGCCCGCAGTTCGACCAGTTCGGCGAGGTTCCAGGCGGCGGAGCCGACGACGCTGAGGCTGCGCGGGCCGCGCCGCTGCACCACGCCCCGGACGAGCAGCAGCCAGGAGTGGAAGACGGTGTGGGCGCAGGCCTCGTGGGCGTCGTCGAAGAAGGCGAGGTCGACCAGGCCGGTGCCGTCGTCGAGGGTGCTGAAGATGACGCGTTTCCCGGAGCGGATGGGCGGGGTCTGGGTGGCGGCCTTGGCGCCCGCGACGAGGACGGTCTGTCCGTGGGCGGCGGAGCGCAGCCGCTGGGCGGAGACGACGCCGAGTTCGCGGAGGAAGGCGTGGTGGTCGCTCATGAGGTGGCGGGAGGCGTCCATGCCGAGGATGCCCAGCTCGGCGCTGAGGCGTTCGGTGTCGTCGAGGTCGGGCAGGCCGACGGGGGCGGTCTTCCCGCCCTGGGCGAGCGGGAGCTGGCCGCCGTGGGAGGCGGCTCCCCGGTGGATGCGGCGGAGTTCGGTGAGGTGGAGCAGCAGGTCACGGCGGTTGGCGCCGAAGGCGTCGAGGGCGCCGACCTGGGCGAGCCGTTCGGCGACGGGGGTGCGCGGGCGGGCCCGCTCCCAGAAGTCGAGCAGGGAGGCGTAGGGCTGTCCGTCCTCGATGCGGGCACTCTCGGTCTCGCTGATGCCGTGGACGTCGGCGAGGCCGAGCCGGAGCCCCCACACCGCAGGGTTCTCGGACACCAGTTCGATACGGTGGGCGGCCGCCGAGCGGTTCACGTCCAGCGGCAGCACCGGCACCCCGCGCCGCCGGGCGTCCGCGAGCAGCAGCCGCTTGGGGTACATCCCGGGGTCGTGGGTGAGCAGCCCCGCGTAGAAGGCGGCCGGGTGGTGCGCCTTGAGCCAGGCCGACTGGTAGGTCGGCACCGCGAAGGCCACCGCGTGCGCCTTGCAGAAGCCGTACGAGCCGAAGGCCTCGACGATCTCCCAGGTGCGGGCGACGACCTCGGGGGCGTATCCACGCGCCGAGGCCCGCCGGCCGAACCAGGCCTCGATCCGGCCCTGCGACTCGGGGTGCGAGAGCCCGCGCCGGACCTGGTCGGCCTCGGCCCGGTCGCAGCCGGTCATGATCCGTACGATCTCGATGATCTGCTCGTGGAAGACGACCACGCCGTACGTCTCCTTCAGGGTCTCCTCCAGGTCGGGGTGCGGGTAGCGGACGGGGGCGCGGCCGTGCCGGGCCTCGATGAAGGGGCGGACCATGTCGGCGGCGACCGGTCCCGGCCGGAAGAGCGAGATGTCGACGACGAGGTCGTGGAAGGTCGCGGGCTGGAGCCGGCCGACCAGGTCGCGCTGGCCCGGGGACTCGATCTGGAAGCAGCCGAGGGTCTCGGTGGAGCGGATCAGCCGGTACGTCTCGGGGTCGCCCTCCGGGACCGCGTCGATGTCGGGCCGGGTGCCGGTGGCGCGCTCGACCTCGGTGACGGCGTGGGCCATCGCGGACTGCATGCGCACGCCGAGGACGTCGAGCTTGAGCAGTCCGAGGTCCTCCACGTCCTCCTTGTCGAACTGGGACATGGGGAACCCCTCGCCACTGGTGGGGACCACGGGGGTGCGGGTGAGCAGCGAGGCGTCCGAGAGCAGCACGCCGCAGGGGTGCATGGCGATGCCGCGCGGCAGTGCGTCGAGCGCCTCGACCAGCTCCCAGAGCCGGCCGAACTTCGCCCCTTCCCGTCGCGACTCCCCTGCCAGTTCGCGCAGTTCGGGCAGTTCGTCGAGGGCGGCGAGCGCGTCCCGGGCGCGGATGTGCGGGAAGGCCTTGGCGATCCGGTCGGTCTCGGCCGGGTCCAGGGAGAGGGCGGCGCCCACGTCCCGTACCGCGTGGCGGACCCGGTAGGTCTCGGGCATGGAGACGGTGGCGACCCGTTCGGTGCCGAAGCGGTCGATGATCGCCCGGTAGACCTCCAGGCGGCGGGCGGACTCCACGTCGATGTCGATGTCGGGCAGGGCGGTGCGGCGTTTGGAGAGGAACCGTTCCATCAGCAGGCCGTGCTCGACCGGGTCGGCGTGGGCGATGCCGAGGAGGTGGTTGACGAGGGAGCCGGCGCCGGAGCCGCGGGCGGCGACCCGGATCCCCATGGACCGGACGTCGTCGACGACCTGGGCGACCGTCAGGAAGTAGGTGGCGAAGCCGTGGTGGGCGATGACGTCCAGCTCGCGGTGCATCCGGTCCCAGTAGTCGCGCCGCTTCTCGTACCCCTTCAGGACCATGCCGGCGGCGGCCCGGGAGGCGAGGACGCGCTGGGCCGTGCGGTGCTCCGCGCCGACGAGGTACGGCTCCGGGAAGTGCGCGGAGCCGATGCCGAGGTCGTCCTCGGGGTCGACCAGGCACCCGGCGGCGAGCTCCGCGGTCCGGTCGAGGAGCCGGTGGGCGGCGTCCGGGCGGAAGCCCGCCGCCTCGACGATCCGCTCGGCCGCGGCCGCCATGCCGTCGGGTCCTTCGGCGCCCTTGAGCCAGGCCTCTCCGCTGTCGAGCTCCTTGCGGGGGTCGATGGGGACGAGGCGGCGGGCGGAGTCGAGGACGTCGGCGACCGGGCCCTGGCCGGGGTCGGCGTACCGGACGGCGTTGCTGAGGACGGGCCGGACGCCCTGCTCGGCGGCGAAGCCGACGGTACGGGCGGCGAGCCGCAGGGAGCCGGGCCCGGTGCCGGTGCGCCCGTGGTGGACGGCCTCCAGGCGGAGCGCGTCGCCGTACCGCTCGCGCCAGGGGGCGAGCAGCCGGGCGGCCCGGTCGGGGCGGCCGGCGGCGAGGGCTCGGCCGACGTCGGAGGCGGGCCCGAGCAGGACGAACAGACCGTCGCCGCCCAGGGCGGCCCTGGGCAGCAGGGGGTGTTCGGCGCCCCCGGCGTGGGCGGCGGTGACCATCGCGCAGAGGGCGGCCCAGCCGGTGCGGGAGCGGGCGAGGAAGAGGGCCCGGGGCGCGGACTCGTCGACGAAGGCCCCGCCCCGGACGGGGACCCGGCGGGCGGATCCCCGGTCGACGGGGGCGGGCTCGGAGGCGACGGTCTCGTACGCGAGGTCCACTCCGAACAGGGGCCGGACCCCCTCCTTCTCGCACGCCTTGGCGAAGCGGACGGCGCCGGAGAGGGTGTCGCGGTCGGTCAGGGCGAGGGCATCCATGCCCCGCTCGGCGGCGCGGGCGGCGAGGCGCTCGGGGTGCGAGGCGCCGTAGCGCAGGGAGTAGCCCGAGGCGGTGTGCAGATGGGTGAAACCTGGCATGGCCGGCGCACCTCCCGCACTCCCGCATCGAATTCGTACAAGTGTTCCTACCCCCTGGAACCAGCGTAGCCTACTTTCGAACATCCGTACGATAACCCGTTCGGGCGCCTCCCACCTGCGGAAACACCCGTCGCCTCGGAGCCTGGGGGGCATGAGCCTCGTCGATGAACTGAAAAGCGCCGTGACCCCCCGAGCCGCCCTGCTCGTCGTCGGCGTCTTCGCCCTCCAGCTCCTGTTCATCACCTCGTACGTCGGGGCCCTGCACAACCCGAAACCCACCGACGTCCCCTTCGGCGTGGTCGCCCCCGGACAGGCCGCCACCGTCCTCGAGGACCGGCTGGAGAAGCTCCCCGGCGACCCCCTCGACCCCCGCGTGGTCGCGGACGAGGCCGAGGCCCGGGACCAGGTCCTGAACCGGGACATCGACGGGGCCCTGATCGTCGACCCGCGGGGCCGCACCGACACCCTGCTCGTCGCCTCCGGCGGCGGGAAGGTGCTCTCCGCGACCCTGGAGGCGATGATCACGAAGCTGGAGGCGGCCAACCAGCGTCTCGTGCGGACCGTCGACGTGGCCCCCTCCTCCTCCCAGGACTTCAACGGGCTCTCCGCCTTCTACCTGGTCATCGGCTGGTGCGTCGGCGGCTACATCTGCGCCGCGATCCTGGCGATCAGCGCGGGCTCCCGCCCCGCGAACCGGGAGCGGGCGATCATCCGGCTTGGGGTGCTGGCGCTCTACTCGGCCCTCGGCGGCCTCGGCGGCGCGATCATCGTGGGCCCGATCCTCGGCGCCCTGCCCGGCAGCGTCGCGGCTCTGTGGGGCCTGGGCACCCTGGTGGTCTTCGCCGTCGGCGCCGCCACCCTCGCCCTCCAGTCCGTCTTCGGGATCGTCGGCATCGGCCTGGCGATCCTGCTCATCGTGATCGCCGGCAACCCCAGCGCGGGCGGCGCCTTCCCGCTGCCGATGCTGCCGCCGTTCTGGCGGGCGATCGGCCCCTACCTGCCACCGGGCGCGGGCACCTGGGCGGCGCGCTCCATCGCGTACTTCAAGGGCAACGGCATGACCGCCTCGATGGTGGTCCTGTCGGTCTGGGCGATCGTCGGCGCTGCCGTCACCCTGGTGCTGTCCTCGGTGAAGCGGACGCCGAAGGCGGAGCCGATCGCCTCGGAGCTGGGCGAGACCCGGGCCTAGAAAAGGGGAGAAGGCCCCCGCCGGCGGCGGGGGCCTTCTCCGTGCCGGGGGCGGCTTCCGAGGGAGGGTCGAAGGTCCTGGAAAGAGCGTCCCTCCGGCCGCCGCGAGGCCGCCGGAGGGACCGTGTCACCAGGGGATCAGTAGACGCTGACCCCGTACGCGCTGAGCGCCTCCGTCACGGGCTGGAAGAAGGTCGTCCCGCCCGAGGAGCAGTTGCCGCTGCCTCCCGAGGTGAGACCGATCGCCCGGCTGCCCGAGTAGAGCGGGCCGCCGGAGTCGCCGGGCTCGGCGCAGACGTTGGTCTGGATCATGCCGTAGACGATGTCGCCGCCGCCGTAGTTCACGGTGGCGTTCAGGCCGGTCACCGTGCCGCTGTGGATGCCGGTGGTGGAGCCGCGGCGGGTGACGGACATGCCGACGGTGGCGTTGGCGGCGCTGGTGATGTCGACGCTGCCGACCGTGCCGGACTTGGTCACCGAGGTGTTGGTGTAGCGCACGATGCCGTAGTCGTTCGTCGGGAAGCTCGACCCGGCGGTGCTTCCGAGCACGGTGGTGTGCGAGGAGTTGGACCACCAGGTCCCCGCGCCGTCGGTGCAGTGGCCGGCGGTGAGGAAGTAGTAGTTCCCCGCGCTGTCCTTGACGTTGAAGCCGAGCGAGCAGCGCCAGCTGCTCGCGTAGATGGCGTCGCCGCCGGAGATCAGCTTGTTGAAGGTGCCGGGGGTGCGCTCGATGCGCAGCGCACCGGCGTTGGCCCCGGCCCGGCGCTTGATCCTGGCGATCTCCGCCTGCGAGACGGTGGAGTCGACGGTGACGACGACCTGTCCGGTGGCGGTGTCGGTGCGCCAGGCGGTGCCGGCCACGTCGGCGGCGAGGACGGCGTCGCCCGCGGCGGAGAGCTGGGTGGCGCTGAACGTCTGCGCGGAGTCGGCGCTGGCGGTGGGGACGCCGAGCGTCGCGGCGGCGGCGACGAGACCGGCGGTGAGGGCGAGCAGCCGGAACTTCTTCGTGGGGGTGGTCACTTCTTGTTCCTCCTGTGGGGGGGGGATCAGTGGGTGTCCGTGCGGGATCGGAAGAGGATCGGGATCAGAAGAGGCTGACGTTGTACTTGGCGAGGGCCTCCGGCACCGGCTGGAAGAAGGTGGTGCCGCCGGAGGAGCAGTTGCCGCTGCCGCCGGAGGTGAGGCCGAGCGCCTTGGTGCCGTCGTACATCGCACCGCCCGAATCGCCGGGCTCGGCGCAGACGTTGGTCTGGATGAGGCCCTTCACGGTGCCGCCGCCGGAGTAGTGGACGGTGGCGTTGAGGCCGGTGACGGTGCCGCCGCGGGTGCCGGTGGTGGAGCCGGAGCGCTTGACGGACTCGCCCACGTAGGCGTCGGCCGCGGTGAAGCCGCCGGGGTGGGTGAGCGAGGTGTTGTCGTAGCGGACCAGGGCGTAGTCGTTGCCCGGGAAGCTGGAGCCGACGGTGGCGCCGATCAGGGTCGACTGGGCCGAGTTGGTGTACCAGGTGTTGGCGACGTTGCCGCAGTGGCCGGCGGTCAGGAAGTAGTACGTGGAGCCGCTGCGGACGTTGAAGCCGAGCGAACAGCGGTAGCCGCCGCCGTAGATGGCGTCTCCGGCGCCGAGGAGCGGCTTGAGGACGCCGGGGGTGCGCTGGACCCGGAGCGCCGTGGCGTCGGCGCCGGCCGCTCTCCGGATCTTGGCGAGTCCGGCGTCGGTGACGGTGGAGTCGGCTGTGACGACGACCCGGCCCGACGCCTGGTCGACGTACCAGGCGGTGCCGCCGACCCCGGCGGCCTCGACGGCGGCGTCGGCGCGGGCGAGCTGGGCGGCTCCGGCGGGCCCGGGCACGGGGGCGGCCTGGGCGCCGGGCAGTCCGAGGGCGGTCGCGGCGGCGAGACCGGCGGCGACGGCGAGCAGACGGGTGCGGGTGTTCCTCACTGTGCTCCTCACAATTCTCCTTCTGGGAAAAGCGGAGGGGCCCGAGGATGGCGGGCCCGTGAGGCGCCATCAGGTGACGTGTTCCTGACATGCACCGCCAGTGATAGTGGCCCTCCCTGAGCGGACGCACAAGACCGCCGTACGCACGGGCGCCCCCGGCCGTCACGGCCGGGGGCGCCCGTCATCCTCACGCCTGGAGAAAAGAGCCTGGTCAGGCCGGGCTCAGCCGCCGCTCCCCCGCGGACACCGCGGTGTCCAGAGTGTTCCCGGGCGGCGGGAAGGGGCAGATGAAGTGGTCGGCGAAGGCGCACGGCGGCAGCAGCGCGCGGTTGAAGTCGACCGTCACCGAGCCGTCCGCCGCCGGGGCCTCGGGCCGCAGGAAACGGAAGCGGTAGCTGTCCCGGCCGCTCGTGGCGTCCGCGAAGACCGCCCACAGGGTCCCGTCGTCCTCGACGGCCACCTGGAGGACGTGCTCGCCGCCGTGCAGCTCGAAGACCAGCTCCCCGGAGAGCCCGAGGCCGCGCTCCCGGCCGTCGGCGTTCTCCACCCGTACGCTGCGCGTCTCCGCGTACGGACGGAAGACGCCGGGCACCACCCAGCGCTCGTCGTACGGGGTGGCCTCGATGCCCCGGAAGGCGCTGCGCGCCTCCGAACCGGGGTCGAAGTCCCGTACGGCCCACAGCCCTTCACGGCGCAGCACCACGAGCCGCCGGCCCGCCGACTCGACCCGGGACTCGTGGATCGGGCCGTGGTCGGCGGTGAGCCGGACCGTACCGGCGAAGGGCTTGCCGTCGACGGTGAGCCCGTCCTCGGCGCCCGCCGTCAGGACCACCTCGTCACCGTCCTCCCGCCACTCGCCGGGAACGGCCGGAAGTCGCCCCTCGGGGAAGTCCGCGAGCCAGTGGGTGCCCGTCAGGGAGAGCGGGCCGTACGAGGAGGCGACCGCCGCCTCGCGCTGCTCGTGCCAGTGCTGCCAGTCCTGCTGTGGATCCGTGCTCATGGTGTTCAACCTTTCCATACGGGCTCGGGAAGCCCGAGGTGCGACCGCAGCGTGGTGCCCGCGTATTCCGTACGGAAGACCCCGCGTTCCTGGAGCAGCGGGACGACCCGGTCGACGAAGTCGTCGAGGCCGCCGGGGGTGAGGTGCGGGACGAGGATGAAGCCGTCGGCGGCGTCCGTGGCGACGAACTCCTCAAGGGCGGCCGCGACCGTCGACGGGGAGCCCACGAAGGACCGCCGGGTCGTCGTCTCGATGACGGTCTGCCGGATCGAGAGCCCCTTCTCCTCCGACAGCGCCCGCCACTTCCTGGCCACCCCGACCGGGTCGGCGACCCGCACCCGGCCCTGGACGAGGGCGGAGTCGGGGTCGGGGTCGACGTCCGGAAGCGGCCCGTCCGGGTCGTAGCCGGAGAGGTCGCGGCCCCAGATCTGTTCGAGCGCGAGGATCGCGTTCTGCGGGGAGACCTGCTGCCGACGGATCTCGTTCGCCCGCTCCCGCGCGTCGCCGTCGGTGTCGCCGAGGACGTACGTCACGCCCGGCATGATCTTCAGCTCGCCGGGGTCCCTCCCGTACCGGGCGAGCCGCCCCTTGACGTCGGCGTAGAACTCGCGCCCGGCATCCAGGGTCGAGTGCCGGGTGAAGATCACGTCGGCGGCCGACGCCGCGAACTCCCGCCCCTCGCCGGAGTCCCCGGCCTGGATGACGACCGGCTGCCCCTGCGGAGACCGCGGTACGGGGAACTCGCCCGAGATCCGGAACTGCGGCCCGCTGTGCGCGAAGGGCCGCGGCTCGCCGTCCGGGGTCCAGGAGTCCCACAGCTCCCGGACGGTGCCGAGGAACTCGGCGGCCCGGGTGTACCGGTCGGCGCGGTCCAGATAGCCGCCGCGCCGGAAGTTCTCGCCGGTGAAGGCGTCGGAGGAGGTCACCACGTTCCAGGCGGCCCGGCCCGCGCTGAGGTGGTCGAGCGAGGCGAGCCGCCGGGCCAGTTCGTACGGCTCGTTGAAGGTGGCGTTGACCGTGGCGGCCAGACCGAGCCGCTCGGTGACGGCCGCGAGGGCGTTCAGGACGGTGATCGACTCGGGCCGGCCGACGACGTCCAGGTCGTGGATACGCCCCGCGTGCTCGCGCAGCCGCAGCCCCTCGGCCAGGAAGAAGAAGTCGAAGAGACCCCGCTCCGCGGTCCTGGCCAGATGCTCGAACGAGGAGAAGTCGATCTGCGAACCGGACCGCGGATCGGCCCAGACGGTCGTGGAGTTGACGCCGGGAAAGTGCGCGGCGAGATGGATCTGCTTCTTGCCCGACACCCCGCTCACGCTCCGGCTCCCGTCGACGCGTACTGACTGACGGGCCGGACGAGCCCCAGATGATCGCGGAGGGTGGCCCCCTCGTACTCCGTACGGAAGAGTCCACGCTCCCGGAGCCGGGGCACGGTCTCCCCGGCGAACCGCGCCAGATCCCGCTCGGGCACGGCCGGCACGAGATGGAACCCGTCGACGGCGCCGCCCCCGTGCCAGCCGGCGATCAGCTCGGCGAGCGCCCCGGGCCCGCCCTCGTACACGTCGAGATCGACGGCCAGCGAGAGCAGGACGCGCAGCTGCCCGGGGTCCCGGCCGTGCGCCCGGGCGGCCCGGTGCAGTTCGGCGCGGAGGGCGGCGGCCTCCTCCGCCGAGGCGGCCCGGATCAGGGCGACGTCGGCGTGGTGGGCCGCGGTGTCCCGGGCGGCGGGGCGGGTGGCGTCGACGACGGTCACCGGATTGCCCTGCGGGGGCCGGGGCACGATCGAGGGCCCCTTGACCGAGAAGGTCGCCCCTTGGAAGTTCACGTAGTGCAGCTTGCGGCGGTCGATGAACCGTCCGGTGGCCACGTCCCGTATCTCGGCGTCGTCCTCCCAGCTGTCCCACAGCTTCCGGGAGACCTCGGCGACCTCGCCGGCCTCCTGCCAGAGCTCGGCGGTGGGGGGCGCGGGGCGCCGGCCGAGGAGCCTTGCCTCGGCCCCGGTCGGGGAGACCGCGATCCGCCAGCCCGCCCGGCCCCGGCTCACCCAGTCGAGGGTGGCGACGGCGGCCTGGACGTGGAAGGGCTCGGTGTGGGTGGTGGTCACGGTCGGCACGAGACCGACGGAGCGGGTCTCGGGGGCGACGCGGGCGAGGACGGCGAGCGCGTCGAGGCCGGGCCCGGCGAAGGAGTCGTCGTGGGTGAGGAAGTCGAGCGCGGCGGCTTCGGCGGCCCGGGCGAGCGCGACGGTACGGGAGGCGCTGTCGGGCCGCCCGGAACCGGCGACGAGCTCGGCGGCGAGGTGAAGTCGGGTTCTGGTCATACGGGTCTCTCTCACTGCAAGGACGGACCGGAGGACGACGACGGCGGGAGGGGCCGGGGCCGCGGAGGCCCCGGCCCCGGCGGACCACCGGCCCCCGGATCCGGGACGGCGCGCGGGGGTCAGTTCTTGGTGCGGGGCAGACCGGCCGGGTTGATCTCCGACTTCGGCACGGCCTCGGTGCTCAGCCCCCACCGCTTGAGGACCTGCGCGTAGGTGCCGTTCTCGATGAGGTGGTCGATCGCGGCGGCGTACGCGGCGACGAGGCCGCTGTCCTTCTTGGTGGTGGCCGCGATCTTCCCCTGGAGTCCGGCGCCCGCTCCGGAGAACTTGCCGACGGCCTCGGTCTGTCCGGCGGAGGCCACGTGGTACGCGACGGTGGGGTTGGGCCCGAGGTAGCCGTCGATCCGGCCGGACTGGAGGGCGAGGTAGTAGTCGGTCGTGTTGTCGTAGTACTTGATGTCGACGCCCTTGCGGCCGGCCTTCTCGTTCTGCTTGGACCAGTCGACGAGGATCTTCTCCTGGTTGGTGCCGCTGCCGACGGCGATCCGCTTGCCGGACACGTCCTCGGGACCCTTCACCGTCCAGCCGGACCCCTTCTTCGCCTCGAAGGCGAGGTCGTCGAGGCGGTAGGTCGCGAAGTCGTACTTGTCCTTGCGCTCCTCGGTCACGGTGACGTTGGAGAAGACGCCGTCGTACTTGCCGCTGTCCAGGCCGACGAAGAGGTTCTCCCAGGAGACGGGGTTGAACTCGGGCTTCAGGCCGAGGGTGTCGGCGACGAGGGTGGCGAGGTCGAGCTCGACGCCGATCAGCGTCTTGTCGTCGGTGGCGCGGAAGGCGAGCGGCGGGTTGCTCTTGGCGGAGACGCCGAGGATCAGGGTGCCTCTCTTCCTGACGGCCTCGGGCAGCTTGCCGGCGATGGCGTCGACCTTGGCGGTGTGGATCCGGTTCTGGTTCGGGCCGACGTTGATGCCGGTGTCCTTCTGGCCCTCCGGCTTGATCTGCTCGACGGCGGCGTCGCCCGAACCGCAGGCGGTGAGGACTCCGAGAGCGGTGAGCGAGGCGAGGGCGGTGAGAACGGCGCGACGGGTCTTCATGGCGGTACAGCTCCTTCGGATGGGTGGGGGTCAGAGAACCTTGGAGAGAAAGGCCCGGGTCCGCTCGTGGCGGGGGCTGTCGAGGACCTCGGCCGGGGAGCCCTGCTCGACGATCCGGCCCTCGTCCATGAAGACCACGGTGTCGGCGACCTCGCGGGCGAAGCCGATCTCGTGGGTGACGACGATCATGGTGGTGCCGGAGGCGGCCAGGTCCTTGATGACGTCGAGGACCTCGCCGACGAGTTCGGGGTCGAGCGCGGAGGTCGGCTCGTCGAAGAGGAGCAGGCCCGGCTCCAGGGCGAGCGCGCGGGCGATGGCGACCCGCTGCTGCTGGCCGCCGGAGAGCTGCTTGGGGTAGGCCGCCGCCTTGTCGGCGAGGCCGACGCGTTCCAGCAGGGCCAGGGCCGTGGCCTCGGCCTCCTTGCGGGGCCGCTTCAGCGCGGAGACCGGCGCCTCGACGATGTTCTCGAGGACGGTCAGGTGCGGGAAGAGGTGGAAGTTCTGGAAGACGAAGCCGATGCGGGTGCGCTGCTTGAGGATCTCGCGCTCGCGCAGCTCGTAGAGCTTGTTCCCGGAGCGGCGGTAGCCGACGAGGACGCCGTCCACGCCGACCGTGCCGCTGTCGACCTTCTCCAGGTGGTTGATGGTCCGCAGCAGGGTGGACTTGCCGGAGCCCGAGGGGCCGAGGACGACGGTGACCTCGCCGGCCCGGACGTCGAGGTCGATGCCGCGCAGGACGTGGAGGGCACCGAAGCGCTTGTGGACGGCCCGGATCTCGACCTTGGCGGTGGTGGCGGCCTCGGCGGACCCGGTGGTCGTGCCGGCGGGGCCGGCGGCGGTCTCGGTGACGGAGCTCATCGGACGCTCCCCTTCGCGTAGTGGCGTTCGACGTAGTGCTGGACGACGGAGAGCGCGGTGGTGAGCAGGACGTACCAGGCGGTGGCGACCATGAGCAGCGGGACGACCCGGCCGTTGCGGCCGTAGACGACCTGGACCTGGTAGAAGAGTTCGCCGATCGCCATGACGGAGACGATCGAGGTGCCCTTGAAGAGCGAGATGATCTCGTTGGCGGCGTTGGGCAGGATCGAGCGCATCGCCTGGGGCAGCACGATCCGCCGCACCTGCCGGAGCCTGGGGATGCCGAGGGAGGCCGCGGCCTCCAGCTGGCCCTCGTCCACGGCGAGCACGCCGCCCCGGACGATCTCGGCCGCGTAGGCCGCCTGGTGCAGGGCGAGTCCGAGGACGGCGGCGCTCATCTCGCCGACGAGGCCCATGGTGTCGAAGGAGAGGAAGCTCGGCCCGAAGGGGATGCCGATGCTCAGTTCCTTGTAGAGGTAGGCCAGGTTGAACCAGAAGAGCAGCTGGACGATGAGCGGGATGGAGCGGAAGGCCCAGATGTAGCCGAAGGCGACCGACCGCAGGAACGGGCTGGCGGACAGGCGCATGAAGGCGAGGACGATGCCGATCGCGAAGCCGAGCGCGGTGCCGTAGAAGGTGAGCTGGAGGGTGACCCAGACGGCCCGGAGGATCGTCTCGGTGGTGAAGAAGGCGGCGAAGACGTCCCATTCCCAGCCGGGGTTGGTGACGAGCCCGTGGGCGAACTGGACGAGCAGCACGGCGGTGGCGGCGACGGCCACCCAGCGCCAGGGGTGACGCACCGGCACGACGACGAGCTCGGGCGCGGTGGGTTCGGGCTCCTTCGTCACGGGGTCGGTGACGGGCGGATCGCTGGTGAGAGACATGGCGGTTCCTCGGAAACGGGGCACGGGGCACGGACGGGAGCGCGGATCAGGCGCTCAGCGGAGCGGGGAGGCGACACTCCCGGTCGCGCAGGAAGGTCAGGGCGGTCCGCGCGGTGGCGTCGTTCTGCCCGAAGGCGGGTGCGCCGGTACGGGGCCGGGCGAAGCCGCTGCCGGTGCGGGCGGTGGTGTGCGGGCCGAGGGCGAAGCGGCGCGGGTGCGGGCGCCCGTCGTGTTCCAGGATCCGGCCGTCGGCGGGGTCGACGACGAGGAGCCCGTCGGTGGTGGTGCGGGTCCCCTCCTCGTGCAGGGCGCGGAGCAGCGGGCTGCCGGTGAGCTCCAGGGTGGGTTCGGGTATCCGGGCCTCGACGAGGGCGCGGGCCTCGGTCCACTCCCCCGGCGCGGCGGCGGAGGCGGCCCGGAAGAGGCCGCGTTCCTCGTCGGTCTCCAGGGTGACCTGGGGGCCGAGGAAGCGGACGACGCCGGCGCGGGAGAGCGCGAGGAGCTGCCGCAGCCGGGGGCCGGGCGGCCCGGAGGCGAGGTAGCTGAAGAAGCCGTGCCACCAGCCGTCGGACTCCAGCCGCTTGCCGAGCCGCAGGAGCTGGCCGTAGACGGAGAGCAGTCCGGCGAAGACGGCGGCGTCGGGGCTGTGGGCGGGGTCGTGGCGGCGGGTCAGGTCGTCGGTGATGTAGTCGCGCAGGCCCTGCTGGAGGGCTTCCGCGGACTCGTAGCGGATGCCGTCGAGGGGGTGGTCGAGGGCGTCGAGGTCGAGCCTGTCGGCGGTGTCGGGGACGGCGGCGGCGACGACCGCGGCGAGCTCGGCCGAGCGCGGCGGCGCCTCCTCGTAGGCCTTCTCGAAGTCGCTCCAGGCGAGGGTGGTGCGCTCGGGATGGGTGGAGAAGAGCCGGTGGTAGTGGGCCCAGCCGAGTTCCTTGTCGATGAGCGGCCAGACGTCGCGCCGGAAGTGGACGGGCCCGGGGCGGGCGAGCAGGGCGTCGGTCTGTTCGGTGCCGAAGAAGCGGGGCAGCGGGGGCCGTTCGCCGTCGAGGACGTAGCCGATCTTCGAGTGGTACGGGACGCCCCGGCGTGATCCGACGTGCAGCACCGGCTCCTTGCCGGAGGGTAGGTAGACGAGCTCGTCGCCCTCGCCCTCGTACCGTCCGCCGCGGCCCTCGGTGAGCAGCACCATCAGGTCGACGAAGGCGAGGCCGAAGCCGCGGACGAGGACGGGTTCGGCGGCGGGCAGGGCGGCGAGGTCGGCGTCGGCGGTGAAGTCGGGCGGGAGGTGGACGAGCCGGTGGCGGGCGGCGAAGTCGGCGAGTTCGCGCTGTTCCCGGTCGGGTTCGGCGTCGAGGTGGCCGACGGTGAGGACGACGAGGTCGGCGAGGAGGGGCACGGCGCCGCCCTCCAGCCAGACCCGCTGGCGTCCGTCGCGGGGGCCGCTGATCCGCAGGACGCTGGTGCGGTGCTCGTGGACGGTGACGGTGGCGGGCAGCGCGTCGCGGGCCCGCTCGTACACCCAGCGCAGATAGGCGCCCTGCTGCGGACGGGTGGGGAAGGTGCGTCCTTCGATGCCGGCCCATTCGGCGAGGGTGGGTCCGGGGCGGACGGGGCCGTCGAGGGCGACGGTCTCGTCGGTGAACATCGTGACGTCCTCGGCCAGGGAGTTCATCCAGAGCAGCGGGGACTGGGCGGTGCGCCAGATCCGGCCGGGGCCGGGCGGGTGCGGGTCGACGAGGTGGACGTCGAGGGGCTCGTCGCCGTACAGCTCGGGCAGGTTGGCGGCGAGCCGTTCGAGGAAGCCGGTCCCCCGCGGCCCGGCGCCCACGATCACGAGGGAGGGGCGCGGGCTCATCGCGCACCGGCCGTTCCGCGGGCGTAGTGCCGCTCGACGTAGTACTGGCCGATGCCGAGGACCGAGGTGACGGCGACGTACCAGAGGGTGGCGACGAGGAGCAGCGGGATGACCTCGTAGGTGCGGTGGTAGATGAGCTGGGTCGAGTAGAGCAGGTCCTGGACGGCGATGACGGAGACGATCGAGGTGCCCTTGAGGGTGCCGATCAGCATGTTCCCGGCGGGCGGGACGATCGCGCGCATGGCCTGCGGCAGCACGATCCGGGTGAGCCGGCGCCACCGGCCGAGGCCGAGGGACTCGGCGGCCTCGATCTGGCCCCGGTCGACGGAGAGGATGCCGCCGCGGACGACCTCGGCGGCGTAGGCGGCCTCGTGCAGGGTGAGGCCGATGACGGCGACGGCGACGGGGCCGAGGAGGTTGACCGTGTTCACGCCGAGGATCTGCGGGTAGAGCACGCCGATGTTGAACCAGAAGAGCAGCTGGACCAGGATCGGGGTGGACCGGAAGAACCAGACGTATCCCCAACTGACCGCGCGGAGAATGGGGTTGGCGGAGAGCCTGAGGACCGCGAGCAGGGTGCCGAGGGCGAAGCCGAGGGCCATGACGAGGGCGGTCAGCCACAGGGTGAGGCCGAGGCCGCGCAGGACGGACGCGGAGGTGAAGTACTCGGCGACGACGTCCCACTGGAAGGCCTTGTTGCGGACGACCGAGACGAGCGCGAGGGCGAGCAGGACGAGGATGACACCGGCGGCGGTCCACTGGCCGGCCCGGCGGGTCGGGACGATGCGCGGGGGCGGTTCGGCCGGTGGGGCCGTGGAGGGGGTCTTGACGAGGGTCGCGGACATGCGAAGGCTCCGTGGATGCCAGAAGGGCGGACCGGACACGGGGGTGCGCCTTCACACGCGCTGAACCGCGGATCCGAGCCCCTCAGCCCGATCCGCCCTTCGAGGCTATGCGGTCAACAGGCCCCGCTGTCAAGGGTGTCCGCACTGTGAGCCGTACGTCTCACCGTGGTTGACGCGGGAACGGATGCCTGTTCCACTGGGGCCATGCATCCGCAGCAGCTGGTCACGCGCTCCCACATCGACTTCGGTCGCGTGTGGTCCTCTTCCTGTTGAGCCGAACCTCTGCTTCTCCCCGCCCGCGTGCTGTAGTCCGCGGCGCCTTCACACCCAGGCCCCCCGTGAGCGCCTGAGCTCTCCCCTCCCCTCGCTCTTCCACGCTGCCTTCCTTCGTCCTGAAGGACCGTCATGACCTTCGCGTTGTCCGTGCACCGGACCACGACCACCGACCCCCTGGCCCGCCCGCTCCTGGACGAGCTGGCGTACGAGTACACGACCCGGTACGGATCCGCGCACGATCTGAGCCGCTACCCGGCGACGGAGTTCGCCCCTCCGCACGGCGCCTTCCTGCTCCTCCTGGAGCAGGGCCGGCCCGTGGCGGGCGGCGCCTACCGCCGCTACGACGACGACACCGCCGAACTGAAGCGGATCTGGACGCACTCGGCGCACCGCAGGCGCGGCCTCGCCCGCCGTGTCCTCACCGTGCTCGAACGGGAGGCCGCCACCCGTGGCTACTCCCGCATCTATCTGACGACGGGGCCGCGCCAGCCCGAGGCCAAGGGCCTCTACCTGGCCAGCGGCTACCGCCCGCTCTTCGACGTGTCCGCCGATCCCGAGTCGATCGGCCCGCTGCCGTTCGAGAAACTCCTGGAGAACCCGAAACCATGAGAACGCGTACGAGTTCCGGCACCGCACGCACCACCCTCGCCTTCGCCCTGATCACCGCGGCCGCGCTCGGCCTCACCGCCTGCTCGGGCGGCGAGCCCTCGACCGCCCCCGCCGGGGCCACCGGAGCGCAGGGCGCTCTTCCGACCGAGGACGTGGTCGGCGCGGTGAAGAAGAACGAGACGGCGGCGAAGCTGCTCCCCGCCGATGTGCGGCAGCGCGGCAGCCTGACGATCGCCTCCTCGGTGGCGAGCCCGCCCAGCTCCGCCTATCTGCCGGACGGCAAGACGGTCGTCGGGGTGGACGCCGACTTCTCGGCCGCCGTGGCGAAGGCCCTCGGTCTGGAGCTGAAGCGCGAGGTGGTGGGCTTCGAGGCGATCCTGCCGGCGCTCGGCAGCGGCAAGTACGACGTGGGCACCGGGAACTTCGGCGTGACGGAGGAGCGGCGCAAGACGATCGACTTCGTCACGTACATCAACGACGGGCAGGGCTTCGCCGCGCGCGCCGACAGCACCCTGAAGGCGGTGACCGACCTCACCCAGCTGTGCGGTCTGAAGGTGGCCGTGAACGCGGGCACCACCTTCGAGCGGACGCTGGAGAAGAACAAGGACCGGTGCGCGCAGGCCGGGAAGCCGGCGTACGAGGTGAACGTCTACAGCGAGGCCGGGGCGATCTGGATGTCGCTCCAGCAGGGCCGCAGCGATGTCGTGATGAACACGATCAACGGTGTGCGGTACGCGGTGACGCAGCAGAAGAACGTGAAGTTCCTCAACGAGTACCGGCGGCTCGACGTCGGCTTCGCCTTCAAGAAGGGCACTCCGCTGGCGCCGGCCTTCCAGGAGGCGGTGAACGGCCTGAAGGCCGACGGGACGTACGACCGGATCCTGAAGAAGTGGGGGGTGACGGCCTCGGGCATCGCGAAGTCGCAGATCTCCCCGCCGGAGATCCCGGCGCCGAAGAAGTAGCGGCGCGCTGGGCCCCGGCGGGGCGGGGTGGCGGACGGGGCGTCAGCAACCGTCGCAGGGACAGCAGCAGTCGCAGCCGTCACAGCCGCCGCAGTCGCAGTCGCAGTCCCGGCAGCAGCCCTCGCGCTTCTTGCGGGACCAGGGGCCCTCGTACTCCTTGGCACAGCAGATCTGGCAGGTGCAGAAGAGCCAGGTGAACATGGCGCACCCGGCGAGGAAGCCGCGCGGCTTGGGGGCCTGGGGCGCGCCGCCGCCGAACTGTGGAGGGAGGCCGCCGGGGCCGCCGGGCCCCATGGGGCCGCCGCCCCCGTAGGGGTTGCCCCCGCCTCCGTAGGGGTTGTAGGGGCCGGCGCCCCCGTTCGCGTACGGGTTCCCCGGCACCGGTCCCTGTCCCGCGCCCGGCGCCCCGTGCGCGCAGCTGGTCGTGCCGAAGGCGCGGTCGACCGAGGTGCGGAGCTCGTGGGCGAGGAGGACGTGGGCGAGCCTGCCGTCGGCGAACTCGGCGTCCTTGAGGGCGAGGCGGATGCCGTGGACGGCGTCGTCGGCGAGGCGGCGGGCCTCCTCGCGGGAGGTGCCGGTGGCGGTGAGCGGGTTCCACGCGCCGCTCTCGGCGTCGGCGGCCTGGTCCTCGACGGCGTCGAGGAGGTGGGCGAGGCGGCCGAAGAGGCGGCCCGCCTCGGCGAGCGGCGCCGCGTTGCCCGGCCGGCCGGCGAGGACCGCGGTGTGCGCGAAGGCGGCCGCGGTCGCCGTCTCGGTCGGCTCGGTGACGGCGAGCAGGGGGGTGCCGCGGCCGGCGAGGGCCTCGATGCCGGTCTGGCGGTCGACGGCGTCGACGAGGACGGCGGTGTCGAAGCCGAGGGCGCGGCCGGTCCTGGCCCCGGCCCGGTCCCAGGAGCGGGCGACGCGGCGGGCCGCGAGGGCGACGGGCCGGCGGGCCAACAGGCCGTCCCGGTCGGCGACGTGGTCCCGTACCTTCGCCGAGGCGAGGACGAGGGAGACGGCGGCGGCGAGCCTGGCGCCCTCGCCGCGGGCGACGGGGGCGGTCCGCATGGCGCGCAGCGCGCAGGGTCCGGCCGTGCGGCGGCTCGCCCGGGTCACCCCGGTCTGAGCCTCCGTCAGGACGGAGACGATGAGCCCGTCGTAGTTGGTGACGACGCGGGCGAACTGCCCGTGGTCGGCGCGAAGGGCCAGGCAGAGGCCGCAGAGATGGGCCATCCACTCGGTCTTGAGTCCGTCGGTGAGCCGATGGGTGCAGGGTCTGACGATTCCGAACAAGGACTCCCCCGTGAGTCGTGGGCCGGGGCGGGCGGCGAGGGTCCGCCGCGCGGCCCCGCGGCATCGTAGCGAGCGGCCCCGTTCACCCGTACGCGCCCATCGTCACCCTTGTGGCCCGACTTTCATATTTTCAGCTACATGGCCCTCCGTCAGGCCCCGCATACCGCAGGTTTCCTGACGAATCGCCAGGAAACGGCCCTCACGTTCTGCACCAGTACCGTCACGAATCCCCTGCGCGGCGCCTATCCACTTGGCGCGCGATCCGCATCATGGACGACGATAGGGATTGCGGAACCACAAGTGACCGCGCTGAAAGGAGGCGTCCATGGGATCGGTGCGCAAGGCAAGTGCCTGGCTGGGACTCGTCGAGGACAACGACGAGCGTTACTACGACGACGAGTACGCCGACGGTGCCGAGGGCGGCGACGCCTGGGTGACGGACCCCCGGGTCCGGGTGGCCACGGACACCGCCGAGGAGCGGGGCCGCCGGATCGCCACCGTCTCCCCGGACGGCTTCCGGGACGCCCGGGGCATCGGCGAGCTCTTCCGGGACGGGGTTCCGGTCATCGTGAACCTGACCGCGATGGAGCCGAACGACGCCAAGCGCGTCGTCGACTTCGCCGCGGGTCTCGCCTTCGGTCTGCGCGGCTCGATCGAGCGCGTGGCGACGCGGGTCTTCCTGCTGACCCCCGCCGACACCCAGATCGTCAGCGGCGAGACGGGCCGGCGTCAGCAGGACGGTTTCTTCAACCAGAGCTGAGCGAGTCCGCCGGCCCGGCCGGGCGCCTCCCGACGAGGTCGGGTCAGAGCACCGGACGCCCCGAGCCGGCGGGCTCGATCGCTTCCCGCGTCGCGGGCACGCGCGGCTCGGCCGCCTCGGGGGAAACGGGGCGCTCCGCCGGAGCGGGTGCCGTCGCCGGCGCTCCCGCCGTGTCCCGGGGCTCCGCATCCCGGTCCGGGCCCTCCTGGGCCAGGGCCGCGTCGAAGGCGTCCTCCGGGTCCACCGGGCATTCCATGATCCGGGGCAGCCGCTGGGCCATCAGCGCGCCCACGAGCAGCAGCGCCGCACTCACGAAGAGCGTGACGTGCAGACCGGTCACGAAGGAGTGCCGGGCGGCCTGGTGCAGGGCGTCACCGGCCGTACCGCCGAGCTGGTCGGCGACCTTGTACGCCTCGCCGAGCGAGTTCGCCGCGGCCCGGCTCGCCTCCGCGGGCACCCCGGGGACCGAGGCGAGCCCGGGGGCGTACGCCGCGTTCATCACACTGCCGAGCAGCGCGATGCCCATGCCCGCGCCGAGCTGGTACGAGGTCTCCCCGATCGCGGCCGCGCCGCCCGCGCTCCGCTGCGGCGCCTCGCTGAGCATCGACTCGTACGCCGAGAAGAGCGTGGTCTGCAGGCCGAAGCCGAGCAGCACGAAGCCCACCGTGAGCAGCAGCGGCCGGTCGTGCTGCCCCATGAGCGTGAGCAGCAGCACCGCGGAGGCGGTGAGCAGGAAGCCCCAGCCGACCATCCGGCGCGGCCCGATCCGGCGCAGGGTGTACGAGCCGGTGGCGCCGGCCGCCATGGCGGCGAAGGTCAGCGGGAGGAGCCGGAGCCCGGTCTCCAGAGGGCTGAGGCCGAGGACCAGCTGGAGGTACTGGACGGCGATGAGCTCCAGGCCGACCAGGGCCAGCATGCCGATGACGATGCAGCCGACCGAGGTGGTGAAGGCGGCCCGGGAGAAGAGCCGTATGTCGATCAGCGGGTGCGGGCGCCGCTTCTGCCGCCGCACGAAGAGGACGAGGAGCGCGGCGCCGAGCAGCAGCGGCCCGGCGGTCGACGGGGCGAGCGGCGGGGCGCCGGCCCCGATGTGCTTCACGCCGAGGACGCAGCCGAGCACCCCGGCCGCGGCCATGAGCGCGCCGAGCACGTCCCAGGGGCCGTCGGTGGCGCCCCGGGACTCGGGGAGGAGGCGCCGGCCGAGGGGCAGGATCAGCGCCATCAGCGGGATGTTGATGAGGAAGACGGAGCCCCACCAGTAGTTCTCGACGAGGAAGCCGCCGAGCACGGGTCCGGTCGCGGCGCCGATCGCCGCGGTCGCGGTCCAGATGCCGATCGCGGTGGCCCGCTCCCGCCGGTCGGGAAAGACCGTCCGGAGGATGGAGAGCGTGGCGGGCATGATCATGGCGCCGCCGACGCCGAGCAGCGCGCGGGCTCCGATGAGGACCCCGGGCTCGGTGGCGAGCGCGGCGACCGCCGAGGCGATGCCGAAGAGCGCGTAGCCGAGGAGGAGGATCCTGCGTCTGCCGACCCGGTCGCCGAGGGTGCCGAAGAGGATCAGCAGCGACGCGCAGACCAGGGGGTAGGCGTCGACGATCCAGAGCAGCGCGGTGGAGCTGGGGCGCAGGTCCTCGGTGAGCGAGGGGACGGCGACGTGGAGGATGGTCGCGTCGAGGGCGACCAGGAGAAGGCTGACGCAGAGGACGACGAGGACGACCCAGCGGTTGGCGCCGGCGCCGACGACGGCACGCGGTCGCCCTTGGGCCGTGTTCGTCCGCTGCATATACGTACCTCCCAGTGAAACTCTCGCGCTCGGCGGGCCCCGACCAGGGCGTATGCCCCCTGGGGCGGCCCGGCATCGACGGGCGAGTGAGCCGTCAGCGTACGCGAGTTCAAGGCCCGAGCGCGTGGTGCAGCTCTCACCCCGGCGGGGCTCGCGGTGTGGCGTACGCCACTCGGAGCGGCCCGCGCGTCGCATGGAATTCCGCACGGACGTCTGTTTGAGGAAATTCCCCGGCGTTCAAACACTCTTCCGGAATCGACCCTCGCGACAATAGGGCTGAAGGTCATCGGATTTCCCGACGGACGCCTGGAATAGACCACCCGGTGAGACCCACTCCACATCACACGATCATCACGAAGGGAGCGGAACGACCGGGTCTGCTTCTCACTCCCTGTAACGTCGATTGGGTGCGTACCGACATCTTTGCCCGGCTGGACCGGGAGCCGGAACCGCCGAAGATAGAGGTCCCGCGGATGACCCGCACGCGTCTCGCCCTCTTCGGCGGGACGTCGGCGTTCTATCTCGCCATCGTCGTGGCCGTCCTGCTGTCGACATGGCTGGTGACCCTCGACTGGAAGATCATGCTCTTCCGGCCGTACCAGCAGTGGCCCGAGATCCACGGTTTCCTCGACTACTACGTCGTCCTCGGCCAGCGCGGCCCCACGGCCGTCATGGTGGCCGCCTGGCTGGGCTGGCGCTCCTGGCGCCAGCACACCCTGCGGCCCCTGCTGTGCCTCGGCGCCGCCCTCCTGCTGCTCAACGTCTCGGTGGGCGCGGTCAAGCTCGGACTCGGCCGCCTCGGACCCCACTACGCGACCCAGATCGGCTCGCCCGAGCTCTTCGCGGGCGGTGACATATTCCCCTCGGGGCACACCGCCAACGCGGTCGTGACCTGGGGCATCCTCGCCTACCTGGCGACCACCCCGAGGGCCCGGCGCTATCTGTCGGCGCTCTCCGCCGTGGTCGCGCTCGGGGTCGGCCTCACCACCGTGTACCTGGGCACGCACTGGCTGAGCGACGTGCTGCTCGGCTGGGCCGCCGGACTCCTCGTCCTGCTCGCGCTGCCCTGGTGCGAGCCGGTCCTCGCGGTGTCGGAGGCCTGGATCCTGGCCGCGCGCGACCGGGTGCGGGAGCGGCTGCGGGACCGCCGCCGGCTGGTGCCCTCGCTGCCCGTGGCCTCCGGTGGGCCGCGCCCGGTCCGGGAACCGGTCCGCGAGCCCGTACGGGAGCCGGTACGGGAGCCCGTGGGGGTGGCCGGCGGCCGGCGCGCCCCGGCGACCCGCGGCTGACACACGTACGGAAGGGCCCCGGCCGGATCGGCCGGGGCCCTTTCGCGTGCGGTCCCGCAGGCCCCTCAGCCGAGCCAGCAGCGGGTGACGGTGCCGTCCTCGACCTCGAAGTTGATGCGCCCGGAGAGGTACTCCATGGTGATGATCGAGCCGGGCGGCAGGGACCGGACGACGCTCCATCCGCGGGTCCTGGCGAGCCGCTCGGCCCCTCCGGCGTCGAGGCCCACATAGGACTCGGGAGCATCGCGGGGCGGTTCGGGAGTGCGCGAAGTGGGTGACATGAACCTCACGTTAGTCCCTCGGCGGTCACGCTTGTGTCACAAGTTCTCGACATAAGTCCGCCCGGTCCGCCGTCCCCTCCGAGGGCTGTTTCCGGCCGTTTCTCCAGTAATTCCGCACGGCATCCATCAGTTCGCACGAAGGGTTCAGAAGTGCGGCCAAGGCGCCTTCAATTCCGCCTTCCCGCAAGCTCGTCCCGAATTGCCTCGGCGACGCGCGCCCGAGGCGCACACTCTTCCCTTACACAATGCTTACGCTGGCCGAACGCCCGGAGACGCGGAGCCGGGACCACGGCGAGGCGGAGGCAGGGATGGGCAACGGGGCAGCGACCGCGACCGTCGAATCGGCCCGGCAACGGCACGGCCGCATCCTGATCGACTGGCTCACCACGACCGACCACAAGAAGATCGGCCACCTGTATCTGGCCACCTCGTTCCTCTTCTTCCTGGCCGCCGGGCTCATGGCGATGCTGATGCGGGCCGAGCTGGCCCGCCCCGGGCTCCAGCTCGTCTCGAACCAGGTGTTCAACCAGGCCTTCACCCTGCACGGAACGATCATGCTGCTGCTCTTCGCGACGCCCACCTTCGCCGGCTTCGCGAACGAGCTGGTGCCGCTGCAGATCGGCTCCCCCGACGTCGCCTTCCCGCGGCTCAACATGTTCTCGTACTGGCTGTTCCTCTTCGGCGGCCTGATGGTCCTCGGCTCCTTCCTCACCCCCACCGGGCCCGCCGCCTTCGGCTGGACCGCCTACGCCCCGCTGAACAGCCTGGAGCGGTCACCGGGCGTCGGTGTCGACCTGTGGATCATGGGGCTCGCGCTCTCCGGCTTCGGCACGATCCTCACCTCGGTGAACTTCCTCGCCACCATCGTCTGCATGCGGGCGCCCGGCATGACGATGTTCCGGATGCCGATCTTCACCTGGAACATCCTCTTCACCACGATCCTGGTGCTCGCCGCCTTCCCCGTCCTCGCGGCGGCGCTGCTCGTCCTGGAGGCCGACCGGCGTCTCGGCGCCCTGGTCTTCCAGCCCGAGAACGGCGGGGCGCTGCTCTGGCAGCACCTCTTCTGGTTCTTCGGCCACCCCGAGGTCTACATCATCGCGCTGCCGTTCTTCGGGATCGTCAGCGAGATCATCCCGGTCTTCTCCCGGAAGCCGATCTTCGGGTACGCGACGCTGGTCGCCGCCACCATGACGATCACCGGGCTCTCGGTGGTGGTCTGGGCCCACCACATGTTCGCGACGGGCGCGGTGCTGCTGCCGTTCTTCTCGCTGCTGTCGTTCCTCATCGCGGTGCCCACCGGGGTGAAGTTCTTCAACTGGACCGGGACGATGCTGCGCGGCTCGCTCTCCTTCGAGACCCCGATGCTCTGGTCCGTCGGCTTCCTGGTGTCCTTCCTCTTCGGCGGGCTCACCGGCGTCATCCTCGCCTCGCCGCCGATGGACTTCCAGGTCACCGACTCGTACTTCGTGGTCGCCCACTTCCACTACACGGTCTTCGGCACGGTGGTCTTCGCGACCTTCGCCGGCTTCTACTTCTGGTGGCCCAAGTTCACCGGCCGGATGCTCGACGAGCGGCTCGGGAAGATCCACTTCTGGACCCTCTTCGTCGGCTTCCACACCACGTTCCTGGTGCAGCACTGGCTGGGCGCGGAGGGCATGCCCCGCCGATACGCCGACTACCTGGCGGCCGACGGCTTCACGACGCTCAACACGGTCTCCTCCATCGGCGCCTTCCTGCTCGGCGCGTCCACCCTGCCGTTCCTCTACAACGTCTGGCGGACCTGGCGGTACGGCGAGAAGGTCGAGGTCGACGACCCCTGGGGCTTCGGGCGCTCCCTCGAATGGGCGACCTCCTGCCCGCCGCCCCGGCACAACTTCGAGTCCGTGCCCCGGATCCGCTCCGAGTCGCCCGCCTTCGACCTCCACCACCCGGAGTTCGCCGCGTACGAACGGATGCGGATCAGCCCTCCGAGCGATCGAGGGCCCGGGACAGGCGGTCCCTCAGCGCCCGCACGGCCTCGGTGAGCTCGGACGGCTCGACCACCTCGAACTCGAAGCCCATGAACATCACGTGGAACACCATCATGTCGAGGGTGCGCGCCCCCGTCCGCAGCAGGCAGGCGTCCTCGCCGTCCGCCGTCAGGACGCCGTCCAGCGGGCCGACGACGGCGGCCGCCTCGGCGAGCGGGACGAAGAGCCGGACGGTCGCCTCCTCCGCGTAGGCGGAACCGGACACCCCCTTCGCCACATAGGCGGCGAGGTCCTCGGCGGGCGGCTCGCGGGGCGGGAAACGGGGACCGTGCGGCGGGGCCGGCTCGATCCGGTCGGCCCGGAACGTACGCCAGTCGCCCCGGTCCAGGTCCCAGGCGACGAGATACCAGCGCCGCTCCGTGCAGACCAACCGGTGCGGCTCGACGGTCCTGCGGGTGGCCGTGCCGCCGTGGTCGCGGTAGGCGAAGCGGAGCCGCTCGCTGTCCCGGCAGGCGTTGGCCAGCTCGGTGAGGACGGCCGGGTCGACGCGCTCGCCGGGGGTACGGAGCAGGGGGACCGTGAAGGCGTTGAGCGCCCCGATCCGGCGCCGGAGCCGGCCCGGCAGCACCTGCTCCAACTTGGCCAAGGCACGCACAGAACTCTCGCCGATGCCCTCGACCCCCTGCCCGGCGGCGGACCGCAGCCCGACCGCCACGGCGACGGCCTCCTCGTCGTCGAGGAGCAGCGGCGGCAGCTCGGCCCCGGCCCCGAGCTGGTACCCGCCGCCCGTGCCGGGACTGGCGTGCACGGGATAACCGAGCTCCCGCAGCCGGCCGACGTCCCGCCGCACGGTCCTCGGGGTGACCCCGAGCCGCTCGGCGAGATCCTCACCGGACCACTCGCGATGGGCCTGAAGCAACGACAGCAGCCGCAGCAGCCGCGCGGAGGTCTCCAACATGCGGGCGAGTCTGCCACGCCCCGTTGTGGGCAGGCGTTCCGCAAGGGGCGGTGCCCACCCCGTTGTGGGCATGCGTTCCGCCGGGGCGGAACGGGTGGGCACAACGGAACGGCGCTCCTGCCGGCGCCAGAGGCTCCCGCGCCTGAACCCGCACCACTGGTGCCGTACAGCAGGTGCTGGTCCAGGCGCGGAACGCGGAGGCGCCGCTGGGCGCGCCGTCCCGTGTGCCCACCCGTCCCGCCCCAGCGGGACGATTGCCCACACGGGGGGGGTGGGCCCCACACGGGCGCGGCCGCGTCAGCGGAGGCGGCGGACGATTCGGCCCGCTCTCGCCTTCTGGGCGTAGATCGCGTCGATCAGGCGACCAAGCCCCCGGTGCACCCGAACCCGCCCCGGCGAGTGGACGCGACGGCTCGCGCCCCGAGCGACCAGCTCCGACCACAGCGCCTCGTGCCGCGCGGCGATCCGCACCGGGTCGAAGCGTTCGGACGCGGCGAGCGCCGCCCGCCCCGCCTTGGCCCGCAGCTCGTCGTCCGAGATGAGCTCGCGCAGCGCGGAAGCGACCGCGGCGACGTCGGCGACCGGCACGAGCCGCCCGTCGACCCCGTCCTCGATGATCTCGCGCGGCCCGTAGGGGCAGTCGGTGGAGACGACGGGCAGCCCGCACCGCATCGCCTCGACGATCGTCATGCCGAAGGACTCCCGCTCGGAGGTCACGGCGGCGATGGAGCCCTTGGCCCATTCGGGTTCCATGGGGGTGACCGAGCCCATGAGGAAGGCCTGCCCCTCCAGGCCGCGCTCCTTGATCTGCCGGGTCAGCGGGGCCCTGAGGTCCTGGACCGCGTCGCCGGAGCCGTAGATCCGCAGTTTCCAGTCGGGATGGTCGGCGGCCACGGACGCGAAGGCGTCGATCAGCACGTCGTACCGCTTGACCCTGGTCAGCCGCCCCGCCGCGACGACGGTCCGCGCCGCGAGGTCGGCGGGCGGAACCGAGGGCGCGGGCACGCTGTTGGGGACGGCCTCGACGCGGACGCCGGGCAGGGCGAGCCGCCGGTACGCGCGGGCGTCGGCCTCGGTGACGGTGGTGACGGCGTCGAGGAGCGCGTACTCGTGGCCGATGTCCCGGCGCAGCCGGTAGCTGTGGCCGTCCAGGATCAGGTGCTCCTGGCCGACGAGGACGGGCCCCCGGCGGGCCTGCCGGGCGAGGTGCACGTTGAGCCCGGGGCGGGTGGCGACGAGGACGTCGGCCTCCACTCCGCGCAGGTATTCGCCGATCCGGGTGTCGGTGAGCGCGCTGTACTGCTTCCAGCGGCCGTCGCCGCGCGGGAAGACCTGGGCGGGACGGTGGAAGTCGGGGTCGTCGCCGTCGTATCCGGGGCTGTCCCGGCGCAGGTCGACGAGGTGGCGCAGGGTCACCCCCGACGGGAGGCCGAGGTGCGGCCGGTCCCGGTGGCGGAACACCGAGACGATCTCGACCTCGTGACGTTCCGCCAGTTCCTCGGCGAGGGTGAACGTGGTCCGGATCGTGCCGCCGTAGTGATAGCCGTTGTGAAGCAGAAAGGAGATACGCATCGCGCCGCCGGTTCCCCCCGGTCAGTCGGTGTTCTTTCGATCGGTCGGTGCCCGACTGTACTGCGGGTCCGCGGCCGCCTTTCACGGACGGTAGCCGAGCTGGGGGACGGTCGCGCAGTTCTCCGTCATGTCTCCCTGGCTCACCCAGCCCCGTCCGTCCTGCCAACGGGCCACGGACAGACAGGTGTTACGGCTGGCGGGCGGCCGGGGCAGCCGCTCGAACCGTACGGGGAGCAGCAGTCCGCGCGCGGTGTACGGCTCCGGACGGTTCATGAACTCCTCGACGCAGCCGCGGGTGAGCGCGCCCCGGGCGAGGCAGGAGCGGGCGGCGTCGGTGAACCACATGGCCGCCGCCCAGCCCTCCAGCTGCCACTGGGACAGCGGCCGGTCCCCCATCGCCGTCCGGAACTCGTGGACCGCCGGCTGCGCGGTGTCCTGGTAGTTGCGGCTGGATCCCGTCACCCACAGCGAGGCCCGGCAGCCGGGCGCCCGGGCGTAGTCGCGGGGGACGGCCGAGGACCAGTTCTGCACGTTCGTCACCTTGGCGGAGACCCGGACCCCGAGCGTCTCCATCGCCTCGCACAGCCGCACGTTGCCGTGGGTGTCCATGGCGTCGAAGACGAGGTCGACGTGCTCGGCCCGCAGATCGGCGGCGACCGCGCGGAAGTTGGGCAGCGCGAAGTCGACCTGTTCCTCGACGACCCGGTAGCCCTCGGTGCGCAGGCCGCGTGCGACGAGCCGGGCGTAGGCGGCGGACGCGGCCTGGTTGTAGGAGACGACGGCGGCGGTCCGCGCGCCCAGCTTCTCGCGGAACCAGTGGTAGACCTCGGTCCCGCCGTACAGCGTGCCGTTCCAGCCGGGCGCGCGGCCGGTGCGCGGGGCGGAGCTGCCGTAGATGCCGTAGAGGTGCGGATAGGTGTCGTAGGCGGGGGTGAGGGGCTGGCCTCCGATGTCGGGGACGCCGGCCCGGGCGACGAGGGGCGCGCCCGCGTAGTTCAGGGCGGTGGTGGCGACGAGGGCGAAGACGCCGCGCTCGTCGACGAGCCGGTGCACGCAGGCGTTGTTGCCGACGCCGCTGCCGCCGTCGTCGCAGGTCTCGACCTCGATCCGGCGTCCGTCGAGGCCACCGCGCGCGTTGAGGGCGTCGAACCAGGCACGGGCTCCGTCGCGCGGGCCGGTGAAGGTCTCCCCGCCGACGGGGCTGGTGGTGCTGGTGATGATCCCGACGCGGAGCGGCTCACCGCCGGAGGGGTTGACGGTGGGCCGCGTCTCGAAGGCGCGCTCCGGGAGCCGGCTGCCGCATCCCGTGAGGAGGGTGAGGAGCACGGCCAGGAGCAGCGCCGCGATCGCCTCAGCAGCCCGGAACGGTGACACCGCTCAGCTCGACCAGGCCGCACAGGGTCTTCATGGAGACCTTCCAGGTGTCGTTCTGGAGGACGGAGGTGCCCTTGGAGCCGGGCAGGGCTGGGGAGCCGCCGACCAGGAGGTCGTAGGTGACGTTCGCGTCGGTGGCCGAGGTGAACTCGATGCCGGTGACCTTCGCGGAGGTCATGGCCGCGTTCTTGTCGGCGGCGAAGGCACCGAGCACGGGCCGCAGCTGCTCCCCGTTCTCCAGGAGCTTCACCTTCTCGGCGACGGGGGTCCTCGGGTCGAAGAACGCCGTCCAGTTCTTGGTGATCTGGGCCTTGGCGGCGACCGGGTCGGCGGGACCGACCGTCGGCGGGGAGGACGAGACCGTGCCGCCCGTCTTCCCGCCGTTGTCGTCGGAGCAGCTCGCGAGAGCGGGCGCCAGGGCGAGGACGGCGACGGTCCCGAGGACCGCGAGGCGGCGGCGTCCACCGAGTCGTACGACAGCCATCTGGTCACCACCGGATGTCGCGCCGGTCCGGAGCCGGTCCGGAGCGGCTGGTGTTTCCAGGGTGAGACGGATCGGGGCATAGTGCAAGGAAAGGGAAGACAAGGGGACGCCAACGAAAGGGCAGGGGGAGGAGACGAGGGAGGCCCCGGTGCCGACATCCCGGATCCTGCTGTGGAGCGGTCTCGCGGCGGCCGCCGGGGGCGCGGTGCTCAGTGCGCTCGGCTGGTACGGGATCTCCGGCGAGCGGTTCGCGGAGCGCCAGCTGCCCTATCTGGCCTCGTGCACGGTGCCGGGGGCGGCGCTCCTGGTGGCGGGCGCGGTCCTCGTGGCGGCGGCCGCGCTGCTTCCCGTACGCCCTCCGGAGCCGAGTCCCCCGCCTCCGGAGGAGACTCCCCGGCCGTCCTCGGACGGCCCCCTCCTGCGGGTCCCGGCGGGGACGCTCGCGCACCGCCCCGACTGCCCGCTGGTGGCGGGCAAGGCGGAGGCCGTGGAAGCGGGGGACGCGGAGCTGGCGCCCTGCCCGGTGTGTGAACCGTGGCCTCCCTGACGTACGAGCTGACGCTCGCCGGCCTCGCGGTCGGCAGCGCCGCCGCGCTCACCGGCATCGGACTCGTCGTCACCTACCGCGCGACGGGCGTGCTGAACCTGGCGCACGGCGCCGTCGCCATGGTCTGCGCGTATGTGCTCCGCCAGCTGGTGGTCGACTGGGGCTGGCCGCTGCCCCCGGCGGCCCTCGTCACGCTCCTGGTCGTGGCCCCCGCGCTCGGTCTGGTCCTCGACCGCGGCGTCTTCCGCCCCCTCGCGCTCCGCGGCTCGAACCCGGCGCAGACCCTGGTGGCGACGATCGGCGTCTTCGTCCTCCTGGTCGGCGGCGCGGTCCTGCTCTGGGGCCCGGGCGCCCGGGCCGACGCGCCGGTGCTGCTCGGCGACGATCCCTGGGCCCAGCTCGCGGCGGTCCTGGCGCTGGCCTTCCTGATGGGGGCGGTGACCCGGTGGACCCGGTTCGGCCGGGAGCTGAGGGCGGTCGTCGACAACCGGCCGCTCGCCGTCCTGGCGGGGATCGACGCGGACCGGGTCGCGGCGGCGGGCTGGGCGTTCGGCTCGTTCACGGCCGGGCTCACGGGCGTCCTGCTCGCCCCGTACGTACGGCTCGACCCGTACGGGATGCCGCTGCTCGTCGTCGAGGTGATCGCGGTCGCGGTGATCGCCCGGATGCGGTCCCTGCCGGTCGCGGTGGGGGCGGCGCTCGCGATCGGGGTGGCCCAGGCCCAGCTGACCCGGCTTCACCCGGAGGGCTGGGCGGGACCGCTGCTCCAGGCCGTCGGGGCGAACCTGTTCGTGGTGGCGCTCCTGGTGGCGGCGCTCGTCCTGCCGGGCGTCGGCGGCAAGGGCCGGGACGCGCTGCCGCCGCCGTCGCGCGCCACGCGCGTGCCGACGGCCCTGTGGCTGGTGGTGGGCGTCCTGCTCCTCCTCCCCCTGGGCCTGGCGGGCTCGGACCTGCACACGGCGATCCAGGTCCCGGCGCTCGCCGTGATCCTGCTGTCCCTCGTGGTGGTGGCGGGCCGGGGCGGGCAGATCGCCCTGGGCCAGGCGGCGTACGCGGGCCTGGGCGCCCTGTTCACCGCGCTCCTGGCGGCAGCGGGGATCCCGACGCTCCTGGCCCTGGGACTCACGGTGCCGATGGTGGCGGTCACGGGCCTGGTGACGGGCCGGCCGGCGATCCGGCGGCACGGCCTGGCGCTCGCCCTGGCGACCCTGGCCGTGGGGGTGGCGGTGAGCCGCTTCGTCCTGACCCAGCCGTACGCGACGGCCGGCGTGACCCTCGGCCGCCCGGCGGGCTTCTCCGACGACCGCGCCTACTACGCCCTGGAACTGGTCGTCCTGGCCGGCTGCCTGGCGTCGGTGGCGGCCCTCCGCCGGGGCCGCACCGGCCGCGCGCTCGCCGCCCTCCGGGACCACGAACCGGGCGCCGAGGCGGCGGGCGTCCCGGTGCCCCGCCTCAAGCTCCTCGCCTTCGTCCTGGGCGCGGCCCTGGCGGCCCTGGGCGGCGGGCTCCTGGGCATGGGCCTGCGCGCCTTCGACCCGGAGCAGTACGACCCGGTGCGCGGCCTGCTCTGGTTCGCGGCGGTCCTGGTCCTGGGCGCGGACAGCCTCCTGACCCCGCTGGCCGCGGCGGCCCTCCTGACGACCCTGGACGCGGGCCCCCAGGCGGGCACGGCGGCGGCCCTGATCGGCCTCCTGGCCACCCTGACGGGCAGGATCCCCCCACTGACGAACCTGCTGCCGAAGGCCCGGAGGGCCGTGGCGGGCGGCGGGAACACCCCCCTCCACGGCCCGCCGCCCGCCGAGGGCGCGGCACCCTCCACGGGAAGACCCGCACCTCGGTCGACAACCCGCACGGGCGGTGCGGGTGGGAACCCCGGACCGGCCGAAGGCCGGACGCACCCCCACGGCCCGCCGCCCGCCGCCCGCCCGGCACCGCCCACGGCACGGGCAGGACCCGCGCGCTCCCCGCACCCGACGCCCCCGCCCGCGCCCTCGTACTCGTCCTCGCCCGGCCAGGGCCTCCGCGTCGACGACCTCACCCTCACCTACCCCGGCGGGGTCACCGCCCTCTCCCACGTCACCCTCGTCCTCGCCCCCGCCCGCGTCACCGCCCTCGTCGGACCCAACGGCGCCGGCAAGAGCACCCTCTTCGACTGTCTCGCCGGGACCCTCCGGCCCCGCCGCGGCCAGGGCCGGGTCACGCTCGACGGCACCGACATCACCGCCCGGTCCGCGCACGCCCGGACCCGCCTCGGCATCGCCCGCACCTTCCAGCGGCTCGCCGTCTTCCCGTCCCTCACCGTCGAGGAGAACGTCCGCCTCGGCGAGGAGCAGAAGAGCCGGCACGGGGACCCGGACGCCGTGGAGCGGAGCCTCCGGCTGTTCGGGCTCGCCGGACCCGTACGGCACCGGCCGGCGGCGGACCTGCCCACCGGCACCCTGCGCCGCGTCGAGCTGGCCCGCGCCCTGGCCGGCCGGCCGCACACGCTCCTCCTCGACGAACCGGCCGCCGGCCTCGACGCCGCCGAGACCGCCGCGCTCGCCCGGATCCTGGCGGCCCTCGCTGCGGACGGCCTGACGGTCCTGGTGGTGGAGCACGACCCCGACCTGGTCGCCGGGATCGCGGACACGGTGCACACCATGGAGGGAGGCCGGATCCTGTCGTGAGCGTCGAGATGGCCCTGCGCGCGGCCAGGGTCCGCTACGGCCCCCTGGAGGCCCTGCACGGCCTCGACCTGCCCGTACCGGCCGGGACGGTCACGGTCCTCCTGGGCCGCAACGGCGCGGGCCGGACGACGGCCCTGCGCGCCCTCGCCGGGACGGTGGGCCTGACGGCGGGCCGGGTGGAGTGGCGCGGGGCGGACGTCACCCGGCTGCCGGCGCACGCACGGGCGCGCCGAGGCCTCTGCTTCGTACCGGACCTGCGGGCGGTGTACGCGGGCCTGACCGTCGCCGAGAACCTCGCCCTCGCCGCACCCGGGGTCCCCGCGCCCGACGCCACCGCCCCGTACCCCGAGCTCGTCGCGCTGCTGCCGAGAACCGCCGGGACCCTCTCCGGCGGGGAGCGCCGGATGCTGGCGCTGTCCCGCGCGCTGCTCTCCCGCGCGCGCGTGGTGCTGGTCGACGAGCCGTCGCTCGGCATGGCCCCGCCGGTCGCGGCCCGTACGTACCGGATGCTCGCCGCGCTCGCCCAGGACCGCGGGGCGGCCGTGGTCCTGGCCGAGCAGCGCGTACCGGACGGGCTGCCGCCCGGCTCGCTCGTGCACGAGCTGCGGCGCGGCTCCCGCGCGTCGAGCGGGGAGCCGGCCGAGTACCGGTGACACCTCAGAGCGGGGCGATCCGCAGCATCGTGCCGACGACGATCCGGTTCGGATCGGCCCCGATGACGCTCCGGTTCGCCGCGTACAGCGCCTGCCAGCCGCCCTTGACCGCGAAGCGGCGGGCGATCGAGCCGAGGGTGTCGCCGGGCTGGACGGTGTGGACCCGCCCGTACAGGCCGTACCGCCGGGAACAGACGGGCCAGGCCCCCCACCCCTGGGTGCGCAGCACCTCCTCGGCGACGGTGATCTGCTGCTGCCGGGTCGCCAGGTCCGCGCGCCGGGCGTACTTCAGTCCGCCGTGCTCGACCCACGTGGGGTGCCAGAACTGGAGCCCGCCGTAGAAGCCGTTGCCGGTGTTGGTGTGCCAGTTCCCGCTGCTCTCGCACTCGGCGACACAGCCCCACGGCCACTGGTCCCGCGCACAGGCGTACGCGGGCACGGCGGCGGCCTCCCGGAGCGCGTCCGGCACGTCCAGGAGCGCCTCGGAGACCTCCTCCCGGGCGACGACCGCAGCGGGCACGTCCCCTGCTCCGGGAGACGCGTCCCGTGCCTGGGCCGCAGCCGGCACGGGGGCCAGCGACAGGAGCGCGGCCGCGGACGCCGCCACGAGGGAACCGGCCGTCCAAAATCGGATCTTCGACATCGGGGAAGGCTAGGCAGCACCCCGGCACCCCCGGCCCGTGCCGCGCGGAACACTGTTCACACCCCACCCGGTCGGAGTCACGCGCCCCCTCGCACACGCCACTGGCAAGTTGCCTCGGTTCCGCGCGTGACCCCGGCCGAGGCTGGCCCGTTGAACTCGTCATGAGACGCCCGGGAACGGCCCGGCGTCCCCCCGTACCGAGTCCAGGGAGCCCCCCGTGCCGCGCATGCTCGACGTCAGCGAGGACGTACGCGCCGAGATCGGCGACGAAGAAGCGGACCGGCTGCTCGCCGGCGACAACGCCCCGGGCAGCTACGACTGCACCTCCTGCCGCACGCCGGGGGACTCCGAGCAGGAGCGCACCAGCACGGTGCTGTTCGTCGGCGAGGAGACCGCGGTCCTCGCGTTCGCCCACGCCAGCTGCATCCCGTCCCAGGTCGTCAAGGTCGAGGAGGCGCAGCTCCAGGGCGCCGTCGCCTCCATCACGGCCTCCGACGCCGCCGACGCGCTCTCCGCCGCCCACCCCGAGCAGGCCGTGCTCGGCGTCACCAGCGGTCTCGTCCTGATCGAGGGCGAGCTGCACCCGGCGCTCGTCGTGGAGCCGACCGCGCCGGTGGCCCGCCCGGGTTCGGACGGCCTCACCGACGAGTTCCTGCCGCTCCTGGCCGAGCAGGGCTTCCAGCCGGTCATGAGCCTGGGCGAGAAGCCGGCGGTGCTGCCGGGCTGGTCGGTCCTGGTCGCCATGGGCCAGCTGCACTCCGTGCTCCAGCCGGGTCCCGGCGGTGCCGGTCAGGCCGCCTGGTGGCAGGCGCACCAGCCGCTCCAGGTCACCGAGGGCTGGCGTGCGGCGGCCAACAAGTCGCACACGGTCCTGGTCTTCGCCGCCCCGGTGGGCTCGATCGGCCAGCAGCCGCGCGAGGACCTGCTGCGCGACGCCCTGGAGAAGGCCGCCGCGAACGGCCGCCTGGTCGCCGCCGCGATGCCGCTGGCCGGCACCTGATGGAAGACGGCCGGCCCGGCATAGGGCGGGCGGGGCTCTCCGGGACGGGGGCGGGGCCGGGCGTGCCGACCGTGCCGCGTCCCCGGAGCGCTCCCCTTTCGGAGAGCCGCCCGCATCCGACGGGCGGCGGTGTCGTTGGCACCTATGTGCACCCATACGACCCGTTCCTCCAGCCGTATCCGAGCCCGATCCCTGCGATGCGCCCCGCGCAGGACGTCACGGCGGGCCCGTCGCCCACGCCGATCTACGACGCCCTGTACTCGGAGTACCGCAGGTCGTTCCGTACGCTGCCGGGCGACCGCAGCGGCGAGGAGGAACTGGGCTTCCGGGCCTTCGGCACCGTCCTGAGCACGGCCTTGTACGGGCAGGGGCACCGGCACGCGGCGGCGTATCCGACGGCATGGTCGGCGCAGCAGCACCCGCCGGCCCAGGCGGCACTGCCACCGGGACCGCGCAGGGGCCTCTAGGGCGGAAGAACGTACGGCGGAGGGCCGGGACCTGAGTCCCGGCCCTCCGCCGTGTCACGTCGTCCTACTTCTTGCGGCCGCGCTTCTCGCGGACCCGGACCGAGATGTGGATCGGGGTGCCGTCGAAGCCGAACTCCTCGCGCAGCCGGCGCTCGATGAAGCGGCGGTAGCCGGCCTCCAGGAAGCCGGAGGCGAAGAGCACGAAGCGCGGCGGCTTGGTGCCGGCCTGCGTGCCGAAGAGGATGCGGGGCTGCTTGCCGCCGCGGACCGGGTGCGGGTGGGCGGCGACGATCTCGCCCAGGAAGGCGTTGAGCCGGCCGGTGGGGATACGGGTCTCCCAGCCGGCGAGGGCGGTCTCGATGGCCGGGACCAGCTTCTCCATGTGGCGGCCGGTCAGGGCGGAGACGTTGACCCGGGGCGCCCAGGCGACCTGCTGCATCTCGGTCTCGATCTCGCGCTCGAGGTAGTAGCGGCGCTCCTCGTCGAGCTCGTCCCACTTGTTGTAGGCGATGACGATGGCGCGGCCGGACTCGACCGCCATCGTGATGATGCGCTGGTCCTGGACCGAGATGTTGTCGGTGGTGTCGATGAGGATGACGGCCACCTCCGCCTTCTCGATGGCGGCCGCGGTCCGCAGGGAGGCGTAGTAGTCCGCGCCCGCCTGGAGGTGGACCTTCTTGCGGATGCCGGCGGTGTCGACGAACTTCCAGGTGACGCCGCCGAGCTCGATGAGCTCGTCGACCGGGTCGCGGGTGGTGCCGGCCAGCTCGTTGACGACGACCCGGTCCTCGCCCGCGACCTTGTTGAGCAGGGAGGACTTGCCGACGTTCGGGCGGCCGATGAGGGCGATGCGGCGGGGGCCGCCCACCGCGTTGCCGAAGCGCTGCTCGGGGGCCTCGGGCAGCTTCTTCAGGACCTCGTCGAGGAGGTCGCCGGTGCCGCGGCCGTGCAGCGAGGAGACGGGGAACGGCTCGCCGAGGCCCAGGGACCAGAGCATGGCCGCGTCGGCCTCGCCGGACTGGCCGTCGACCTTGTTGGCGGCGAGGACGACGGGCTTGCCGGCGCGGCGGAGCAGCTTGACGACGGCCTCGTCGGTGTCGGTGGCGCCGACGGTGGCGTCCACGACGAAGAGGCAGGCGTCGGCGGCCTCGATGGCGTACTCGGCCTGGGCGGCGACGGAGGCGTCGATGCCGAGGACGTCCTGCTCCCAGCCGCCGGTGTCGACGACCTTGAAGCGGCGGCCGGCCCACTCGGCCTCGTACGTGACGCGGTCGCGGGTGACGCCCGGCTTGTCCTCGACGACCGCTTCGCGGCGGCCGATGATGCGGTTCACCAGGGTCGACTTGCCGACGTTCGGGCGGCCGACGACGGCGAGAACGGGGAGCGCGCCGTGGCCGGCCTCCTCGATCGCACCCTCGACGTCCTCGACGTCGAAGCCCTCTTCCGCGGCGAGCTCCATGAACTCCGCGTACTCGGCGTCGCCAAGTGCCCCGTGGTCGTGCTGGTCGTTCATGAAGTCCGTTCCTTGATCATTCGTGGTCGGTGGGTCCCCGGTCACCGGGGCCCACTACTGAAAGTCTCGCTCAGCGCCCGGTGAGGCGCCTGGCGTTTTCCAGGTGGCCGGTGAGCCGCTCCTGGATCCGTACGGTGGCCTCGTCGAGCGCCTTGCGGGTGCGGCGGCCCGATCCGTCCCCCGCCTCGAAGGCGTCGCCGAAGACGACGTCGACGCGGCCGCGCAGCGGAGGCAGCGCCTTGACCAACCGTCCGCGGCGCTCGGTGCTTCCCAGGACGGCGACCGGGACGATCGGCGCGCCGCTGCGGACGGCGAAGTACGCCAGGCCCGCGCGCAGCGAGGCGAAGTCGCCGTCGCCGCGGGTGCCCTCGGGGAAGATCCCGAGGACGCCGCCCTGCTCCAGGATGCCGAGCGCGTTGCCTATCGCGTTGCGGTCGGTGCTCTCCCGGTCCACCTTGAGCTGCCCGATGCCCTCAAGGAAGCTGCCGAGCGGGCCGACGAACGCCTCCTTCTTGATGAGGAAGTGCACGGGGCGCGGGGCGGTGCCCATGAGCATGGGGCCGTCGATGTTGTGCGCGTGGTTGACGGCGAGGATGACGGGGCCGGAGGCCGGCACCCGCCAGGCGCCGAGGACGCGCGGCTTCCAGAAGCCGTACATCAGGCCGATGCCGATCCGGCGGCCGACGGCCGCGCCCTTCGCTGAGGGCAGGGTCACTTGGCGCCCGCCCTCTTCTCCTCGACGAGGGTGACGACGCACTCGATGACCTGGTCCAGGGTGAGGTCGGTGGTGTCGACCTCGACGGCGTCGTCGGCCTTGGCGAGCGGGGAGGTCTTGCGGCTGGAGTCGGCCGCGTCCCGCTTGATGAGGGCTTCCTTCGTCGCGTGCACGTCGACGCCCTTGAGCTCGCCGGAGCGGCGGGCGGCACGGGCCTCGGGCGAGGCGGTGAGGAAGATCTTCAGGTCGGCGTCGGGCAGCACGGTGGTGCCGATGTCCCGGCCCTCGACGACGATGCCGATCTCGGCGCCGCGGGCGATGGACCGCTGGAGCTCCGTGATCAGGCTCCGCACCTCGGGGACGGCGCTGACGGCGCTCACCTTGGAGGTGACCTCTTCGGTACGGATCGGGCCGGAGGCGTCGGCGCCGTCGACGGTGATCGTGGGCCGGGCCGGGTCGGTGCCGGAGACGATGACCGGCTTGGACGCGGCGTTCGCGACGGCCTCGGCGTCGGTGACGTCGACACCGTTGCTGATCATCCACCAGGTGATCGCCCGGTACTGGGCACCGGTGTCGAGGTAGCTCAGCCCCAGCTTGGCGGCGACCGCCTTCGAGGTGCTGGACTTGCCCGTGCCGGAGGGCCCGTCGATGGCGACGATCACGGAATCCACGGTGGGAACACCTTCCTGGGGTGAGCGGTAGGCCCGGCGGGATGCGGGGGACCCCCACAAGGTTACCGAGTCCCCAGCACCCGTTCGGCCCCGCGTGCGGCCTGCGCCCGCTGCCGTGTGGGATGCGCCCGGCTGGGCGGGGCGGCACCCCCGCCCCCCGTGTGGGCAATCGTCCCGCTCGAGCAGGGGGGACCCCCATCGCCCCTTGCGGAACGCCTGCCCACAACGGCGGGAGCGCGGCCCACGGCCGAGGGCTCAGCTCGTGCGGAGGGACCAGCCTCGTTCCTGCAGGGCCGCCCCCAGCGACCCCGCCGCCGACGGTTCCACCATCAGCTGCACCAGACCCGCCTGCTGCCCCGTGGCGTGTTCGATGCGGACGTCCTCGATGTTGACCCCCGCCCGCCCCGCGTCGGCGAAGATGCGGGCCAGCTCGCCGGGCTGGTCGCTGATGAGGACGGCGACGGTCTCGTACACCGCGGGGGCGGCACCGTGCTTGCCGGGCACGCGGGCCCGCCCCGCGTTCCCTCGCCGCAGCACGTCCTCGACCCCCGTCGCCCCGTCGCGGCGCTCGTCCGCGGAGGCGGACTGCAGGGACCGCAGCGCCCGCACCGTCTCGTCGAGGTCCGCGGCGACGCCGGAGAGGACGTCGGCGACGGGCCCGGGGTTGGCGGAGAGGATCTCGACCCACATGCGCGGGTCGGAGGCCGCGATCCGGGTGACGTCGCGGATGCCCTGCCCACAGAGCCGTACGGCGGACTCGTCGGCCTCCTCCAGACGCGCGGCGACCATGGAGGACACCAGCTGCGGGGTGTGGGAGACGAGGGCCACGGCCCGGTCGTGGGCGTCGGCGTCCATGACGACGGGGACGGCCCGGCACAGGGCGACGAGCTCAAGGGCGAGGTTGAGGACCTCGGTGTCGGTGTCCCGGGTCGGGGTGAGGACCCAGGGCCGGCCCTCGAAGAGGTCGGCGGTGGCGGCGAGCGGTCCCGAGCGCTCCTTGCCGGACATGGGGTGCGTGCCGATGTACGCGGTGAGGTCGAGGCCCAGCGTCTCCAGCTCCCGCTTCGGCCCGCCCTTCACGCTCGCCACGTCCAGGTAGCCGCGGGCGAGCCCGGCCGTCATGGCCTCGGCGAGGGTGGCGGCCACGTGCGCCGGCGGTACGGCGACGACGGCGAGGTCCACGGGCCCTTCGGGCGCCTCGTCGGTGCCCGCGCCGAGCGCGGCGGCGGTGCGGGCGCGCGCCGGGTCGTGGTCGCGCAGGTGGACGGTGACGCCCCGGCCCGCGAGGGCGAGGGCGGCGGAGGTACCGATCAGACCGGTACCGATGACGAGCGCTGTTCTCACTGGGCGATGTCCTTGCGCAGGGCGGCCGCGGCGCCGAGGTAGACGTGCGCGATCCGGGACTTGGGCAGTTCGGTCTCGACGTGGGCGAGGAGCCGGACGACCCTGGGCATCGCACCCTCGATGTCGAGTTCCTGTGCGCAGATCAGGGGCACGTCGACGATCCCGATGCGCCGGGCCGCGGCGGCGGGGAAGTCGCTGTGCAGATCGGGCGTGGCCGTGAACCAGATGCTGATGAGGTCGTCGGTGGTGAGCCCGTTGCGTTCGAGGACGGCGGTGAGCAGCTCCTCGACCTGCTCGCGCATGTGTCCGGCCTCGTCCCGCTCCAGCTGGACGGCTCCTCGGACCGCTCGTACCGCCACGTCGTGCTCCTTCGCCTGCGTCAGTGCTCCGTTCAGCCTAGTCAGCGGCGGGGCCGGCGCGCCGCTGCCGCCCGCCCTCCGAGACGAAGCACGACGGAGGGCGGGCGTCCGGAACGGGGGTCAGAGCTGCTGCTGGCGGATGATCTCCTCCAGGGAGGCGCCCTGGGGCAGCGAGCCGCTCGGGGTCAGCTTGTCGACGGCCTGCGGCAGGGACCGGGCGATCTCGTCGGCGGCCTCCTGCGGGCTGACGCCGGCATCAGCCGCGACCTTCTGCAGGGTGTCGTCCGGGAGGGCCTCGGCGATCTGGGCGCCGCTGACGGCCTGGTTCTCGCCGGTGCCGACCCAGGACTGCGTCTGGTCCGTGAGGCCGGACCTGGTGAGCATGTCCAGCAGCCCGCCGAGCGGGTTCGAGCCGTTGGCGCCGCTGCCGGCCTGGCCGCCCATGAGGGCTCCCAGGAGGGAGCCGAGGATGTTGCCGCCGCCCTGCCCGCCTCCGCTGCTGCTGCCGCCGAGGAGACTCCCGAGAAGACTGCCGAGGTCGTTGCCCGCCATGGTCCTGCCTTTCGTCCGGTACGGAAACACGCCCAATGTCACCCGAACCGGGGCGTTCCGCCACTCGGAGTAGGCGGCGAGGGAGGGCAGGCGTGTTGCGGGCCCCGGGGGCGATGCGCGACGAAGCTGGCGGCATGACTACGAGCTCAACGACCCGCCGTACCGTCCTGTTCGCCGCGGCGGCCCTGACGACGGGCTGCGGCTCCGACGGCGGGGGCGACGAGGGTGCGCAGACGAGCGCGCCGGCCACCAGCGAACCGGCCCCGACCGGCACAGCCGCCCCGAGCGGCCCCGCACCCCTGGCCAGGACCTCCGAGATCCCGGTCGGCGGCGGCACCGTCTTCGCCGAGCGGAAGGTGGTCGTGACGCAGCCGGCGGCGGGCGAGTTCAAGGCGTTCTCGGCGATCTGCACCCATCAGGGCTGCACGGTGAACAAGGTCGCGGACGGCACGATCGACTGCCCCTGCCACGGCTCCAAGTACCGCATCGCCGACGGGTCGGTGGCGGCGGGACCGGCTCCCCGTCCCCTCCCGGCCGAGCAGATTATTGTCTCGGGGGAAACGATCACCCTGGCGTAATCTGCCCCGCATGACTCCGGACGAGCTGGTGCGCGAGCACACGATCTACTCCTGCGTGATGGGCTCGCGCGCCTTCGGTCTGGCGACCGAGGACAGCGACACGGACGTACGGGGCGTCTATCTCGCCCCGACGCCGCTCTTCTGGCACTTCGACAAGCCCCCGGCACATGTGGAGGGCCCGGGCGAGGACCAGTTCAGCTGGGAGCTGGAACGCTTCTGCGAGCTCGCCCTGCGCAACAACCCGAACGTCCTGGAGTGCCTCCACTCCCCCGTCGTCGAGCACGTCGACGACCGGGGCCGCGAGCTCCTCTCGCTGCGCGGGGCCTTCCTGTCCCGCCGGGCCCACCAGACCTTCGTGCGGTACGCGGCCGGCCAGCGCCGCAAGCTCGACGCCGACGTCCGTCAGTACGGGCATCCGCGCTGGAAGCACGCCATGCACCTGCTGCGGCTCCTCACCAGCTGCCGCGACCTGCTGCGCACGGGCGAGCTCCGCATCGACGTCGGCGAGGCCCGCGACCGCCTCCTCGCGGTCAAGCGCGGCGAGGTGCCCTGGCAGGAGGTCGAGTCCTGGATGAACCGCCTCCAGGAGGAGGCGGACCGGGCCCACGACACGACCCCGCTCCCGGCCGCCCCGGACGAACCCCGGATCCAGGACTTCCTGACCCGCGCCCGCCGCGCCTCGGCCCTGAACGAGCTCTGAGCGAGCTCTGAGCGAGCTCTGAGCGAGCTCTGAGCGAGCTCCGGGGGCTCGCTACGCGTCCCAGAGCGCGCCGAAGGTGAGCAGGTCGCTGTGGTACTCGACGCGCTCCTCCCACTCCTTCGGCCAGGCGTCCGCGCCGAGGTGGGCGCCGGCGAAGGCGCCCGCGAGGGCGGCGATCGAGTCGGAGTCGCCGCGGGTGCAGGCGGCGCGACGGAGCGCGGTGAGGGGCTCGTCGGGGAAGAGCAGGAAGCAGAGCAGACCGGTCGCGAGGGCTTCCTCGGCGATCCAGCCGTCACCGGTGTACTCACAGGGATCGAGCTCGGGGTCGGCGGTGCGCTGGACGGCGTCGAGGCGCTCCAGGACGGCCAGGCACTCGTCCCAGCCCCGCTGGACGAAGTGGAGGGCGCTGGGGTCCTGGGAGCGGGTCCACAGGTCGCCGAGCCAGTGCTCGTGGTAGCGGGAGCGGTTCTCGTACGCGTACGAGCGGAGCTGTCCGACGAGCCCGGCCGGGTCCACGCCCTGCGCGAGCAGGTACACGGCGCGGGCGGTGAGGTCGGAGGCGGCGAGCGCGGTGGGGTGACCGTGGGTCAGGCCCGACTGGAGCTGCGCGGCACCGGCCCGCTGCTCCTCGCTGAGCCCGGGGACGAGCCCGATGGGCGCGACCCGCATGTTGGCGCCGCAGCCCTTGGAGTGGATCTGGCTGGCGTCCTGCCAGAGCCGGTCGCCGTCGAGGAGCGCGCAGGCGCGCAGGCAGGTGTTGCCGGGGGCCCGGTTGTTCTCCGGAGAGTGGTACCAGGTGACGAACTCGTCCCGGACGGGCCCGGCGAGCCGTTCCGGGGCGAGCACCCCCCGGTCCATGGCGGTGCGGATGCCGCGGGCGAAGGCGAGGGTCATCTGGGTGTCGTCGGTGACGTACGCCGTCCCGTTCCTGACGGGCAGGGCCATCTGCCGCCAGGGTCCGACCTTGGCGAGGATCGACGGCACGTCGTTGAACTCGGTCGGGAATCCCAGCGCGTCGCCGAGCGCCAGCCCGATCAGGGAGCCCGTCGCGGCCTGCTTCGTCGCGTGGCGTCCGAGGTTCATGCGGTTCGTCCTTCTGGTCGCAGGAGGGGCGGGTGGAGGGTGGTGGCCCCGCCTGCCCGGTAGAGAGCGGCCGGTTTCCCCCGTCCGCCGGTGAGGCGCGGCGGCCCTTCCACGGCCTGCACGAAGCCGGGCGTGGTGAGGACCTTGCGCCGGAAGTTGGGGCGGTCGAGTTCGACGCCCCAGACCGTCTCGTAGACCTGCCGCAGCTCGCCGAGGGTGAACTCGGCCGGGCAGAAGGCGGTCGCGAGGCAGGTGTACTCCAGCTTGGCGCCGACCCGTTCGTGGGCGTCGGCGAGGATCCGGTCGTGGTCGAAGGCGAGCCCGCCGTGCGTCCCGTACGGGATCCAGCGGGCCTGGGCCGCGTCGCCGCCGCCGCGCGGTTCCGGGGGGTCGGGTACGAGCGCGGTGAAGGCGACGGAGACCACTCGCATCCTCGGGTCGCGGTCCGGTTCGGTGTAGGTGCGGAGCTGTTCGAGGTGGAGGCCGGCGACGGTGGTCTCGGAGAGTCCGGTCTCCTCGGCGAGTTCGCGGCGGGCGGCCCGCTCGGCCGACTCGCGGGGCAGCACGAATCCGCCGGGCAGGGCCCAGGACCCGGCGTACGGCTCCTGGCCGCGCTCGACGAGCAGGACGTGGAGGCGTTCCTCGCGGATCGTGAGGACGGCGAGGTCGACGGTGACGGCGAACGGCACGAAGGCGTACGGGTCGTAGCCCTCGGGGGCCCGGTGGGCGGTCATCGGCGCTCCGAGGGGGTGTCGGTGAGGTGCGGGCCCTCGGCGAGCAGTGCGTCGACGGCGGCGACGGCGGCCGCGAGCCGCTCCTCGTGGGGGCCGGTCAGGACGGCCGTACGGCGGCCGGTGCGCGCGAGCTGGGTGAGGAAGCGCGCGGTCATCCAGGGCCGCAGCTGCTCCCCGTAGGGCGGAACCGTGCCCTCGGCGTACTCGGATGCGACGCCCCGGTGGTCGGTGAGCAGCCAGAGGTGCTGTCGGCCGTGGGCGGCGATCTCGCCGGTGGCGGGGCTGGTGGTGCCCGTGTACCGCTCGTGCCAGATGGTGGCGGCGAAGGCGTCGGTGTCGCAGAAGAGGACGGGTGAGCCGTCCCGGGCGGCCTCCTCCTCCAGTTCGGCCTGGCGCTGGGCGATGACGGGGAAGTCGGAGGAGCGCGGGGTCGGTTCGAGCGCGCCGAACGCGCTCGCGTACTCCGGTACGCAGCGCGTGCGGGCCCAGACGCCGCCGCGCCGCCGGTAGTGGTCGGCGAGGGCGTGGGCCATGGTCGTGGTGCCGGTGGACTCGGCGCCGAGGACGACGACCCGCCGGGTGAGCGCGGACCGTACCGGCGGCTCCAGGAAGTCCCAGAAGGCGGCGGGGTCCTCGCGGACGGCGGTGTCGGAGAAGGGGTGTACCCGGTCGACGTGGACGGTCTCGGCGCCGAGGCGGCGACCGAGGTCGTCCGCGTGCGGCTCCGAGGTGAAGACGGCGTCGACCCGCTCGGGGCCGGCGTACTCCTCGCCGCCGACGACGAGCACGTCGGGGTGGATCTCGCGCATCCAGGCGACCCGGTCCTCCAGCGGGAGCGTGTCCGTGGTGGAGCCGTGGACGAGCACGGTGAGGCGCTCGCAGCGGTCGCGCGCGGTGCGGACGAGGTGGTGGTGGCCGGCGTGCGGCGGATGGAAGCTGCCGGGGACGAGGCCGTGGCCGTAGCGCCTCATGACGTGACCCCCGCCGTGAGCGGCCTCGCCCCTTCGGCGCGCGTGCGGCGCGTCGGTGGGACGTCGAGACCTGGTCCACCCCCGTGGGCCCAGGTCCACCGGCTGTTCACGGCGGGGCTCACCTCCGATCTCTTTAAGAGTCACCTTGACTATAAAGCGTCCCGGTCGTCACCCACAAGGCCCACCGGGCCCCGGCCCGGTCCAGGACGCGAAGAAGCCCGTGACCGGCGGGCGGTCACGGGCTTCTTCGTACGGCAGGGGCCTTACATGCCGACTTCCTTCATCAGCATGCCGACCTCCGTGTTGGTCAGGCGGCGCAGCCAACCCGACTTCTGGTCGCCCAGGGCGATCGGGCCGAAGGCGGTGCGGACCAGCTTCTCGACCGGGAAGCCCGCCTCGGCGAGCATCCGGCGCACGATGTGCTTGCGGCCCTCGTGGAGGGTGACCTCGACCAGGTAGTTCTTGCCGGTCTGCTCGACGACGCGGAAGTGGTCGGCGCGCGCGTAGCCGTCCTCCAGCTGGATGCCGTCCTTGAGGCGCCGGCCGACCTCGCGGGGCAGCGGGCCGGTGATGGCGGCCAGGTAGGTCTTCTTCACGCCGTACTTCGGGTGCGTGAGGCGGTGGGCCAGCTCGCCGTGGTTGGTGAGCAGGATGATGCCCTCGGTCTCCGTGTCGAGCCGGCCGACGTGGAACAGCCGGGTCTCGCGGTTGGTGACGTAGTCGCCGAGGCACTGGCGGCCGTCCGGGTCCTCCATGGTGGAGACGACGCCGGACGGCTTGTTCAGCGCGAAGAACAGGTGCGACTGGGTGGCGACGGTCAGACCGTCCACCTTGATCTCGTCCTTCTCCGGGTCGACGCGCATGCCCTGCTCGACGACGATCTCGCCGTTGACCTCGACGCGGGCCTGCTCGATGAGCTCCTCACAGGCGCGCCGCGAGCCCATGCCGGCGCGGGCGAGGACCTTCTGCAGCCGCTCGCCCTCCTGCTCGGCGCCGGGGAAGGTCTTGGGGAGCTTGATCTCGGGCTTGCCGGCGTACCGCTCCCGGTTGCGCTCCTCCGTACGGGCGTCGTACTCGCGGGAGCGGGCCGGCGCCGTGCGGCCGCCGCCGCGCTGCGGGGACTGCCGGGGGCCGCCCTTGGCGCCACCGCGCGCGGCGTCGCCACGCCCGCGCTTCGGGGCGTCCGAGGAGCTGTAGCGCTCGTCGTAGGTGCGCTCCTCCGGGCGCGCCTTGCGCGGGCTGGAGCCGGTCGGCCGGCCGCCGCCCTGACCCGGACGGCCTCCGCCGCCCTGCCCGGGACGCCCGCCGCCCTGGCCGGGACGTCCGCCGCCCTGGCCCTGGCGGTCGTCGCGGCCGTTGCCGGCGCCGCGGTAGTTCCCGCGCCCGCCGCCACCGCCGCTGTTGCCGCGGCCGCCGCCGCTGCCGCCGCGGCCGCCGCTGTTGCCACCACGGCTCCCGCCGTTGTTTCCGCTGCTGTTCCTGCCGCTGCTGCTTCGCATCAAAGTTCCGTCTTGTCGTCTACGTCTGCGTCCGGGTCGAACGACGGGACGCCTTCCAGGGAGTCCGGCTCGACCGCCTCGGCCTCGGGGAGGAAGGGGGCGAGCTCGGGGAGTTCGTCCAGGCCGCGCAGGCCCATCCGCTCCAGGAAGTAGTTCGTCGTCCTGTACAGGATCGCACCTGTTTCGGGTTCCGCGCCCGCCTCCTCCACGAGACCCCGCTGGAGGAGGGTGCGCATGACCCCGTCACAGTTCACTCCTCGTACGGCGGAGACCCGCGAACGGCTGACCGGCTGGCGGTACGCGACCACCGCGAGGGTCTCCAGGGCCGCCTGGGTGAGCCGCGCCTGCTGCCCCTCCAGGACGAAGGCCTCCACGGCCGGGGCGAAGGCGGCGCGGGTGTAGTAGCGCCAGCCGCCGGCCACCCGCCGCAGCTCGAAGCCGCGGCCCTGGGTGGTGTACTCGTCGGCCAGCTCGTGCAGGGCGTCGGCCACCTCGCGCGGGGTGCGCTCCAGGACCTTGGCGAGGTGGGCCTCGGTGGCGGGCTCGTCGACGACCATGAGGACGGCTTCGAGGGCGGGCTTGAGGTCGCTCATGCGGTGGCCTCCTGGTCGAATTCGTCGGTCACGGCCCCGGAGGGGTCCGTCTCGCCGCCGGTCCAGGAGACCGTGAGGTCGCCGAGGGCGGTCTCCTGGTCGAGGGCGACGGCCTTCTCCCGGTAGAGCTCCAGGAGGGCGAGGAAGCGGGCGACGACGGTGAGGGTGTCGCCGGCGTCCTCGATCAGCTCCCGGAAGACGGCGGTCCCGCGCTCGCGGAGCAGCGCGACGACCACGGCGGCCTGCTCGCGGACGCTGACGAGCGGGGCGTGGATGTGGTCGACGTACACCTGGGGCTCGGCCCTGGGCTGCATGGCCTTGACGGCCAGCTTGGCGAAGCCCTCGGCGCCGATGGAGATGACGACCTCGGGGAGCAGCTCGGCGTGGTGGGGTTCGAGTCCGACGGTACGGGGGTGGCGGCGGCCCTCGGCCTCCCAGCGCTCCTCGAAGATCGCGGCGATCTGTTTGTACGCGCGGTACTGGAGGAGCCGGGCGAAGAGCAGGTCGCGGGCCTCCAGGAGGGCGAGGTCGGCCTCGTCCTCCACCTCGGCGGCGGGGAGCAGCCGGGCGGCCTTGAGGTCGAGCAGGGTGGCGGCGACGACGAGGAACTCGGTGGTCTGGTCGAGGTCCCCGTCGGGCCCGAGGGCCCGCAGATGGGCCATGAACTCGTCGGTGACCTGGGAGAGGGCGACCTCGGTGACGTCGAGCTTGTGCTTGGTGATCAGCTGGAGGAGCAGATCGAAGGGCCCCTCGAAGTTGGAGAGCCGCACGGTGAACCGCCCGTCCCGCCCTTCGCCCGCCTCGGGAGGCCCGGAGGCCTCCGGGGCCTCGGCCGCGGGCGGCCCGGGAACCTCCGGGGCCCCGGGCGCCGCCTCCGGGGCCCCGGGCGCCGCCTCCGGCGCGTCCGGGGCCTCGGGGGCATCGGTGGGTGCGGGCCGTGCGGCCGGCGCCGGCTCCCCCGACGTCGCGCCCGGGCCGCGGCCCAGGAGGCGGCGGCGGGGGCGGGACGTTTCGTCAGGGGTGTGGTGCACGGCGGGGTCCAGGGGGAACGAGGAGAACGGCAGCCCGCAGGCTACCGTCAGCGGCCGCGCAGGCGGCGGACGAGGATGCTCGCGTCGCCGCGGGACTCCAGGTCCGCCAGGACGACCGCGACGGCCTCCCGGACGATCCGGCCCCGGTCGACGGCGAGACCGTGCTCACCGCGCAGGACGAGCCGGGCGTGCTCCAGGTCCATCAGCTCCTCGGCGGAGACGTAGACCGTGATCTTCTCGTCGTGGCGCTCGCGGCCGCTGGGCCGCCGGTTCGCGGTGCGGCCGCCGCGCCGCCGGGCCGCCGCCGCGGGGGCGGGCACCGAGGCGTTGGGCGCGGCCTTGGCGGCCGGCGCCTCGGGCTCGGCCGTCCGGGCGCGGGGCTCCGCGGCCTCGGAGTCCGCCGGGGCGTGCTCGGCGGAGCCCTCGGCCGCCGCCGTGTCGCTCTCGGCCGCCGGTGCCGGGACCGCCCGGCGGGGTGCGGACGCCTGGAGCGCCGTCCCCCCTGTCGTACGGAAGAGTTCGTCGGCTCCGGGCAGACTCACTCGGCGTGACACCGGGCGAGCACCTCCCTGGCGAGCTGGCGGTAGGCGGCGGCGCCCACGGAGTTGGAGGCGTACGTGGTGATGGGCTCGCCGGCGACCGTGGTCTCCGGGAAGCGGACCGTACGGCCGATGACCGTGTGGTACACGTGGTCGTCGAAGGCCTCGACGACGCGCGCGAGGACCTCACGGCTGTGCACGGTACGGGAGTCGTACATCGTGGCGAGGATGCCGTCGAGCTCGAGCTCGGGGTTGAGCCGCTCCTGAACCTTCTCGATGGTCTCGGTGAGCAGCGCGACACCGCGCAGCGCGAAGAACTCGCATTCCAGCGGCACGATGACCTTGTGAGCCGCCGTCAGGGCGTTCACGGTCAGCAGGCCGAGCGAGGGCTGACAGTCGATCACGATGTAGTCGTAGTCGTTCATCAGCGGCTTCAGGGCGCGCTGGAGCGTGGACTCGCGCGCGACCTCGCTGACCAACTGGACTTCGGCGGCCGAGAGGTCGATGTTGCTCGGCAGCAGGTCCATGTTGGGCACGGCGGTCTTGAGGAGCACCTCGTCCGCCGACATGCCCCGCTCCATGAGCAGGTTGTAGACGGTGAGGTCGAGCTCCATCGGGTTCACGCCGAGGCCGACCGACAGGGCTCCCTGCGGGTCGAAGTCGACGAGCAGCACCCGTCGTCCGTACTCGGCGAGCGCGGCACCCAGGTTGATGGTCGACGTGGTCTTGCCGACGCCGCCCTTCTGGTTGCACATCGCGATGATCTTCGCGGGTCCGTGGTCGGTCAGGGGACCCGGGATCGGGAAGTACGGCAGGGGCCGTCCGGTGGGGCCGATCCGCTCGCGGCGCTGGCGGGCAGCGTCGGGTGCGAGGGTGGCCGCGTACTCCGGGTCGGGCTCGTACTCGGCGTCGGGGTCGTAGAAGTGCCCCTCGGGCACCTCGTCATAGGCGGCGAAGTGGGTGGACTCTCGGCCCATCTCGTTGCCGGCCGTGGCGTTCACGTGTAGGCCGTCCATCGTCTTCATCGTGTGGGCACTCGTCATGGGCTGGTGCGTCGCGAAGGTCCGCACCGCGACGGAGCCGATCGGGGCACCTGGCGCACCGCTCCCGGGAGTAAATGTCGACTCATTCACAAGTCGTCTTACCTCCTTGGATGTGACCAGGAACATTTATCGATAGGTCAGCGTGGCACCATGCCGACGGTTGGCGACTCTATGGCGTGTCACCGCTCCGCAGCAACACAATCCGCCGGACCCGGCACGATGTGTCGGCAACCGAACACCTCTCTGTCAAGGGTGCGCAGGCATGCATCCACACGTTTCGGGGGTGTGCGAAACGGTTAAAGGGTTACGTTCGAGGCGAGTTGCCCGAACGTTTCGGCGGGGCCCGAGACGCACCCGGCCGGACCTTGTCGAACAAGGTCCGGCCGGGTGCGTGATATTGACGGCACGCGTTGACGGGGCCTCCGTCAAAAGAGCCTTCGGGTCAGGCGAGGAGGCTGCTCAGCTCGACGTGCTCGAGGCCGTGCGCCTCGGCGACCTCCTTGTAAACCACCTTGCCGTCATGGGTGTTGAGGCCCAGGCCGAGGGCGGCGTCGCGGCGGAGCGCCTCGACCCAGCCGTTGTTCGCCAGCGACACGATGTAGGGCAGCGTGGCGTTGGTGAGGGCGTAGGTGGAGGTGTTCGGGACCGCGCCCGGCATGTTGGCGACGCAGTAGAAGACCGAGTTGTGGACCTGGAAGGTCGGCTCGGCGTGGGTGGTCGGGTGCGAGTCCTCGAAGCAGCCGCCCTGGTCGATCGCAATGTCGACAAGGACACTTCCGGGCTTCATCTTGGCGACGAGCTCGTTGGTGACCAGCTTCGGGGCCTTGGCACCCGGGATGAGGACGGCGCCGATGACGAGGTCGGCCTCGACGACGGCCTTCTCCAGCTCGTAGGCGTTGGAGACGATCGTCTTCACCTTGGTGCCGAAGATCTTGTCGGCCTCGCGGAGCTTGTTGATGTCACGGTCGAGCAGGGTCACGTGGAAGCCCATGCCGACGGCGATCTGGGTGGCGTTCCAGCCGGAGACGCCGCCGCCGATGACGACGCACTCGCCGGCGTGGGTGCCGGGGACGCCGCCGGGGAGGACACCGCGGCCACCGACGGAGCGCATCAGGTGGTAGGCGCCGACCTGCGGGGCCAGGCGGCCCGCGACCTCGGACATCGGGGCGAGCAGCGGGAGCGCGCGGTTCGCGGTCTCGACCGTCTCGTACGCGATGGCGGTGGTGCCGGACTCCAGGAGCGCGTCCGTGCACTCCTTGGAGGCGGCGAGGTGCAGGTAGGTGAAGAGGGTCTGGTCCTTGCGGAGGCGGTGGTACTCCTCCGCGATGGGCTCCTTGACCTTGAGCAGCAGGTCGGCCGTGGCCCAGACCTCGTCGGCGGTGGCGAGGATCTCGGCGCCGGCGGCGACGTACTCCTCGTCCGTGATCGAGGAGCCGACACCGGCGTTCTGCTCGATGAAGACCTGGTGGCCGTTGCGGACGAGCTCGTGGACACCGGCAGGGGTGATGGCCACGCGGAACTCGTTGTTCTTGACCTCGCGGGGGATGCCGACCTTCATCGTCGATCACGGTCCTTGAATCAGGGGGATAACTGGGGCACTGCGATACATACCCGGATGCACTGCGGCGCACCGGGGCAGACCACGTTCGAACGCGGCGCACCCAGTCTAATGAAGGAGTTCCCGCTGTCTAGCCTTTCAAAGTACTAATCTTCGCCGGAGCCACTGCGGATTTCGTAGGCTGATGGTTCCGTTTCCAGGAGCCTCTCGGCCGCGGACCGGTGCAACCCGGCCGCCGCGGGGTCGCCGAGCCGGTCGAGGGTGTCGGCGAGCCGCAGCTGGAGCGCGGCCTGGAGCCGCGTGTCCTGGGCCCGGCGGGCCCACTCCACCGCCTCCTCGCAGGTCCGCAGGGATTCCTCGGGCCGCCCCGCGTACTCCTGGACCCGGGCCGCCTCGCTCAACGCCCGTGCGTAGCCCGGGAGATCGGAGAGCCTCCGGTACCCGGCCGCGGCGGCCCGCCAGCTCCGCAGGGCCTCCCCGTACCGCCCCGCATAGGTCTGCACGGCTCCGAGGCGGGCGTACAGCCGGGCCTGGTCGGCGCGCTCGTCCCGGGCCAGGCGCTGGGCGAGGGCCCGCCCGTACCAGTCGCCGGCCCGCTGCCAGTCCCCCAGCTCCTGATACGAGCCACCTACGGATTCCATTGCGCGACCGGTCGCGTACGGGTCATTTGCTTTGCGTCCGGCCTCCAATGCCGACCGATATCGCAGCAGGGCGTCCTTCGTCCTGCCGGTCCTGGCATCGAGATCGGCCAGGTTCAGCAGGGCCGCGGCCCGCTCGCGGTGCAGCCCGCGCCGCTCGGCCACGTCCAGGACCAGCCGGTGCAGGCCGTACAGCTCGGGGGCGGCGGCCTCGGCGCCCCGGTGCGCCGCGAGCGCCCTGACGAGCGAGGCGACGAGCCGGCGGGCGAGGGTGTCGAGCTCTCCGTCGGCGACGGCGAGCCGGGCGGAGGCGAGGAGTACGGCCTGCCGGGAGTCCAGCCAGGCGGCGGCCGCGGCCGCGCTCGGGAAACGCAGGGCGCGCGGCAGACCGGCCAGCTTCCGGCGGGCGGGCGAGCCCTCGGGTTCGGTGACCGCACGGCAGGACTGGAGGAGCCGTACGGTCCGCTCCAGCATCCGGGCCCGGGCGAGCTGCACCTCGGCGGGCCGGTCGCGCTCCTCCAGCTGAGCACGAAGGAGGGGTACGAGGTGCGCCCGCACCTCGTACAGTCCGTCCTCGCCGCCCGAGACGAGCCCCAGGGCGGCGAAGTCGGCGAGGGTGGTCGCGGCCGCGGAGACCGAGCAGCCGGCCAGGGCGGAGGCGGTGTGGGCGTCGGCCAGGCCCAGCGGGGCCAGGGCAAGGAATCGCAGTATCCGGGCGGCGGTGGCGGGCAGCGCCTCGTGCGCGAGGAGGAAGGTCCGGGTGAGGGGATCGCCGCTGAGCCCCCGCAGCCGCTTGGCGAGATCGGCGACCGAGGCCTTGGGCTGGGTGGAGAGCCAGCCACCGGCGAGCACGACGGCGGCGGGCAGCCCGCCGCACTCCTCGACGAGCGTCTCGGCGGCCTGCGGGTCGACGGTGATGCGGACGGAGCCGGTGAAGGCGGTCAGCAGCTCGATGGCCGACTTGGGGTCGAGCCCGCCGAGGGTGCAGGGCCGGACGTCCGGGATGCCGGTGAGCGGCCCCCGGGCGACGCCGACGACCAGAGTGTCGGGGTTGTCGGGGATGAGGGGATCGGCCTGCTCGGCGTCGACGGCGTCGTCGAGGAGGAGAACGGCCCGACGGTCGGCGAGCGCGCCCCTGACGAGCTCGGTCAGCTCGTCCTCGCCGGCCCCGGGGGGTTCGGCGACCCCGAGCGCGGCGAGGAGTTCCTGGGCGACGCGCGCGGTGGGGACGGGCTCGCCACCGGGCTCGGTCAGCCGGGCGCGGAAGACTCCGTCGGGGTAGCGGTCGGCGAGCCCGGCGGCCAGCTCCTCGGCGAGGGCGGACCGTCCGGAGCCGGGCTTGCCGGCGATGAGCAGGACCCGGGCGCGGGGCGCCTTGCGGCCGGTGAGGGTGTCCAGGCCGGTCCGCTCGATGTCGGCGCGCAGGGCCTTCAACTCCCGCTGCCGGCCGAAGAACTGCCGGCGGCCGGCCGCCGCCACAGCCTGATCCGTCACGGGCCACGCTCCCGTCCACCTGCGCACGAGCCGATCCCGCGGGGGGCTCCGCACGGGCGATTCCGAGCGTAGTTCAGGGCGGGAGGGGGACCTGGCGGAGCAGCGCGGACAGTTCCCCCGATCGGATCAGCAGATCTTCACACCACCCCCCGTTGTGGGCAGGCGTTCCGCAAAGGGCGGAACGGGTGGGCACAACGGACGGCGCCCCTGCCGGCGCCAGAGGCTCCCGCGCCTGAACCTGCACCCCCGGTGACGGCGCGCCGGTGGTGCGGGCCCAGGCACGGAACGCGGAGGCGCCGCGAGAAGGCGCCGTCCCGTGTGCCCACCCGTCCCGCCCCAGCGGGACGATTGCCCACACGGCGGGCGGGCGCGCTACGCCTCGAACGGGCGGGCCGGCCAAGGCGCGGCCGCGGGCCGCAGCGACTCCAGACCGTCGGCCGCCCGCGCCGCCACCACCGCCAGCACCCCCGCCACCAGGCACGTGTTGTGCAGCGATCCCGCCAGCGCCCCCCGCGCCAGCTCTCCCAGCGGCACCCGAGCCAGCTCCATGTCGGCCTCCTCGTCGGCGACCTCGTACCGCTCGCCGTCCGCCTCCGCGAGGTCCCGTGCCAGGAAGATCCGTACGGCCTCGTCGGAGCCGCCGGGCGAGGTGTAGAGGTCGGTCAGGACCCGCCAGTCCCCCGCCTTGACGTGCGCCTCCTCGTACAGCTCGCGCTGGGCGGCGTGCAGCGGGTTCTCGCCCGGCACGTCGAGGAGCCCGGCCGGGATCTCCCAGAGCTTCTGCCGCACGGGGTGCCGGTACTGCCGGAGGACGACCACGCGGTCCTGCTCGTCGAGGGCGAGGACGGCGACGGAGCCGGGGTGGACCTGGTAGTCGCGGCGGGCGACGGAGCCGTCCGGCATGACCACGTCGTCCGTGCGGACACTCGTCTTCTTGCCCGTGAAGGGGGTGGTGGTGGCGACGACCCGCCACTCTTCCGGGGTGTCCTGCACCTGCATCAGTCGTCCTCCCACATGGCCACGTACGAAAACCGGGGTGCCGGTCCCGCGAAGGGACCCGCACCCCGGCAACGTTACGCCGTACTACTTCGCCGTCTTGCGCTCCACGGCCGCCTTCACCAGGCCCGCGAAGAGCGGGTGCGGGCGGGTCGGGCGGGACTTCAGCTCCGGGTGCGCCTGGGTGGCGACCAGGTAGGGGTGGATCTCCTTCGGGTACTCGACGAACTCGACGAGCTTGTTGTCCGGGGAGGTGCCGGAGAAGACCAGGCCGGCCTTCTTCTCCAGCTCCGCGCGGTAGGCGTTGTTCACCTCGTAGCGGTGGCGGTGGCGCTCCTCGACGTACGGCTCGTCGCTGTAGGTCTCGCGGACGACCGAGCCGTCGGCGAGCTTCGCCGGGTAGAGGCCCAGGCGCATCGTTCCGCCCAGGTCGCCGGCGCCCTCGACGAAGGCCAGCTGCTCCTCCATCGTGGAGACGACGGGGTGCGCGGTGGCCGGGTCGAACTCGGTGGAGTTGGCCTCGGGGATGTCGGCCAGGTTCCGGGCGGCCTCGATCACGATGCACTGCAGGCCGAGGCAGATGCCGAGCAGCGGCACCTTGTTCTCGCGGGCGTACTGGATCGCGCCGACCTTGCCGGACACACCGCGGTCGCCGAAGCCGCCGGGGATGAGGATGCCGTCGACGTCGCCGAGCTGCTTCGCGGCGCCGGCCGGGGTCTTGCAGTCGTCGGAGGTGACCCACTTGACCTTGACCCGCGCCTTGTTGGCGAAGCCGCCGGCGCGCATGGCCTCGGTGACCGAGAGGTAGGCGTCGGGCAGGTCGATGTACTTGCCGACGAGCGCGACGGTGACCTCGTGGTCGGGGTTGTGGACGCGGTCCAGGAGGTCCTCCCAGACGGTCCAGTCCACGTCGCGGAAGGGCAGGTCGAGCTTGCGCACCACGTAGGCGTCGAGGCCCTCGGAGTGCACGACCTTCGGGATGTCGTAGATCGAGCGGGCGTCCGGGCAGGCCACGACGGCGGCCTCGTCCACGTCGCACATCAGGCTGATCTTGCGCTTGATGGCGGTGGGGACCTCGCGGTCGCAGCGCAGCACGATGGCGTCCGGCTGGATGCCGATGTTGCGCAGGGCGGCGACGGAGTGCTGGGTCGGCTTGGTCTTCAGCTCGCCGGAGGGGCCGATGTAGGGCAGCAGCGAGATGTGCACGACGAAGACGTTGTCGCGGCCGACCTCGTGGCGGACCTGGCGGACGGTCTCCAGGAACGGCAGCGACTCGATGTCGCCGACCGTGCCGCCGACCTCGGTGATGACGACGTCGACCTCGTCGGTCGCCATGCGGCGGATCCGGGACTTGATCTCGTTGGTGATGTGCGGGATGACCTGCACGGTATCGCCGAGGTACTCGCCGCGCCGCTCCTTGGCGATGACCTGCGAGTAGACCTGGCCGGTGGTGACGTTGGCCGAGCCGTCGAGGTCGACGTCGAGGAAGCGCTCGTAGTGGCCGATGTCCAGGTCGGTCTCGGCGCCGTCGTTGGTGACGAACACCTCACCGTGCTGGAAGGGGTTCATCGTGCCCGGGTCGACGTTCAGGTACGGGTCGAGCTTCTGCATCACGACGCGCAGTCCCCGTGCCTTGAGCAGCATGCCCAGGCTGGAGGCGGTGAGGCCCTTGCCGAGGGAGGAGGCGACACCCCCGGTGACGAAGATGTGCTTGGTCGTCGTGGTGTTGGGCGGCATCGCCAAGAGGGGGCTCCCGTGGTCGCGTTCTGGAGGTGCGTACCGGCTTCCCCTCCGGAAGAATCGGGGGGTGCCGTCGCTGCGGTTTCGGGGTCCTCGGCTGTCGCCGTTTCCCACCGGTCCACGGGGTACCAGGGTATCAGCGACATCGGGAGACCGCTTCCGGCCACACGCGGCAGTCGGGTGTTCACGGACGGCGACGCGGCGGCCGGAGCCGGGGGAAGCCGCAGCTCACCCGGGTGGAGCAGCGCGCGGCCCGTGTGATCACTACGGTCGCCGGGGTGGCACGTATTCTGCTCGGACACCGTCCGCCGAGGAGGCCGGCGTCGCCCGCCGCTCAGGCAGGCCCGTTCCGTCGAGCAGGCCCGCTCGTCCCGTCGAGCAGACCCGTTCGTCCCGCACACTGGCCTTGCCGACATCGCACAGACATCACGCACATCAGCAGCAAGCGCCCCCTCGGGGGCGGACGTGGCCGTACGACTGGAGTGAAGCACGTGGCCGGGCGCATCGAGGATTACGCACTCATCGGAGACATGCAGACCGCCGCCCTGGTCTGCCGGGACGGCAGCGTCGACTGGCTGTGCCTCCCCCGCTTCGACTCGCACGCCGTCTTCGCCGGGCTGCTCGGGACCGAGGAGCACGGATTCTGGCGGGTGAGCCCGGCGGGTCCGGCGGACGCCGAGCCGGCCCCGGCCGACCGGCGCCGTTACGTGGGCGACTCGCTGATCCTGGAGTCCGAGTGGGACACGCCGCGCGGCACGGTCCGGGTGACGGACTTCATGCCGCCGCGTGACGGCGCGCCGCAGCTGATCCGGATCGTCGAGGGCGTCTCGGGCCGGGTGCGGATGCGTTCCTCGCTGCGGATGCGGTTCAGCTACGGCCGGATCGTGCCGTGGGTGCACAAGGTCGGGGAGCGTACGGTCGCGGTCGCCGGGCCCGACTCGGTGTGGCTGGACACCGACGTGGAGACGCACGGCAAGGACCTGACGACGTACTCCGAGTTCACGGTCACGCCCGGGGAGCGGATCACCTTCACGCTCTCCTGGCAGCCCTCGCACAAGGAGCCGCCGGCGCTGCCGGACCCGGAGGGCTCGCTGGAGGCGACCGCCGATTTCTGGCGCGAGTGGGTCGAGCACTGCACGTACCACGGCCCGTACCGGGAGGCCGTGATCCGTTCGCTGATCACCCTGAAGGCGCTGACGTACGCGCCGACGGGCGGGATCGTCGCCGCGCCGACGACCTCGCTGCCGGAGGAGATCGGCGGCGTACGGAACTGGGACTACCGCTACACCTGGCTGCGGGACGCGGCGATCACCCTCTCCTCGATGCTCCGCACCGGCTACCGCGAGGAGGCCCGCGCCTGGCGGGACTGGCTGCTGCGCGCCGTCGCGGGCGACCCGGAGAACCTGCAGATCATGTACGGGATCGCGGGCGAGCGCGAGCTCGGAGAGGCGGAGCTCGACTGGCTGCCCGGGTACGAGAACTCGGGGCCGGTCCGGGTCGGCAACGGCGCCGCGAACCAGCTCCAGCTGGACGTGTACGGCGAGGTCACCGAGGCCCTCCACCTCGGGCACATGACGGGCCTGTCCCGCAACGACTACGCCTCCCTGCTCCAGATCAAGCTGATCAACTACCTGGAGAAGCACTGGGACCAGCCCGACGAGGGCATCTGGGAGGTCCGCGGCCCGCGCCGCCACTTCGTGCACTCCAAGGTGATGGCCTGGGTGGCCGTGGACCGCACGATCAAGCTGATCGAGTCCGGCGACGCCGACGGCCCGCTGGAGCGCTGGCGCGAGCTGCGCGACGAGATCCACCGGGACGTCTGCGAGAAGGGCTACGACAAGGAGCGGAACACCTTCACCCAGTCGTACGGCTCCCAGGAGCTGGACGCCTCGCTGCTGCTGATCCCGCAGATGGGCTTCCTGCCGCCGGACGACAAGCGGGTCATCGGCACGATCGAGGCGATCCAGCGCGAGCTGTCCACGGAGGACGGCTTCGTGCTGCGCTATCCGACGGCCGGCGAGGAGGCCGGTGTGGACGGCCTGGAGGGCGACGAGGGCGCGTTCCTCGCCTGTTCGTTCTGGCTGGCGGACGACCTCGCGATGATCGGCCGGGTCGACGAGGCCCGCACGCTCTTCGAGAAGCTGCTCGCGCTCCGCAACGACCTCGGGCTGCTCGCCGAGGAGTGGGACCCTCGGCTGCAGCGGCAGGTGGGGAACTTCCCGCAGGCCTTCAGCCATGTCCCGCTGATCGACACGGCGCTGCGGCTGACGGCGAGCGGGGCGTACGGCGGCTAGCGAGGCGTACGGAAGCTAGCGGGGCGTACGACGGCCGGCGCGCGTACCGAGGCCGGGTCGCGCACGGAGGCTGAGGGGCGCCCCAGGGGGGCCGGACCTACGATGAGAAGGTCCCGTCCCCCCGTACGAAAGGGGGGCTCCCATGGCTCCCCACGTCTCCGAGAGCGCCCTGGCCGGACTGGTCGAGGACCTGGCCGGTGAGGTGATCACACCCGGCGATCCGGCCTACGACGAGGCCCGCGCCCTGCACAACGGCATGATCGACCGACGACCGTCGGTGATCGCCCAGTGCGCCACCCAGGCCGATGTGTCCAACGCGATCCTGTTCGGCCGCGAGGCCGATCTGCCGATCGCGGTCCGCGGCGGCGGGCACAGCGTCGCCGGGACCTCCATGATCGACGGCGCGCTGATCGTCGACCTCCGCCGGATGCACGGTGTCGTCGTGGACCCGGAGGACATGACGGTACGGGTCGAGGGCGGGGCGACCATGGCCCAGCTCGACCACGCGTGCCAGCCGTTCCACGTGGCGACCACCGGCGGCCGGGTGTCCACCACCGGCGTCGGCGGCTTCACGCTGGGCGGCGGATCGGGCTGGCTGGAGCGGAAGTTCGGTCTCGCCAGCGACAATCTGCTGGCCGCCGACCTGATCACCGCCGAGGGCAAGCACGTCCACACGGACGCGGAGGAGAACCCGGAGCTCTTCTGGGCGCTGCACGGCGGCGGCGGCAACTTCGGGGTGGCGACCTCGCTGACGCTGCGGGTGCACGCGCTGCCGCGGATGAGCCTCTCGATGCTGCTGTTCCTGCCGGACGACGCGCCCGAGGTGGTGCGCACCTTCCGTGATCTCGGCCTGAGTGCGCCCGACGAGATGGGTGGCGGCGCTATCTATCTGCCCGCGCCCCCGGAGCCGTTCATACCCGAGGATCTGGTCGGCAAGCTGCTCTGCGGGGCGGTGTTCACGAACGCCGGGCCGGTGACGGAGCTGCGTGAGTTCGCGGCGCCGCTGTTCGCGCTGAAGCCCGTGGTGGAGATCGTCACGGACATCCCGTACGTGGACCTGCAGTCGATGATGGACGACCCGCCGGGGCTGCGGAACTACTGGTCGGCCGAGTACCTGCGGGAGTTCCCCGACGAGGCCGTGGACGTCTTCTGCGACCGCGGCGCGGGGATCCCGGCGGAGACGGCCACCCAGCACGTGCTGTTCCTGATGGGCGGGGCCGTGTCCGCGGGGCCCTCCCAGTACCCGCAGCCGTGGCGCACCGCGCCCTGGGCGGTGCACCCGTTCGCGACCTGGGAGGACCCCGCGTACGACGAGCGGGCGAGGCAGTGGGTGCACGACGTGCGGGCCGATGTGCGGCCGTGGGCGCTCGACGCGACGTATCTGAACTTCGTCGGCGACGAGGGCGAGCAGCGGATCGTCTCCTCCTTCGGGGAGAGGAACTACCGCCGGCTCGCCGCCGTGAAGGCCCAGTACGACCCCGACAACGTGTTCCGGTTCAACCAGAACATCGTCCCGGCCGGCTGATCCGGCTCATCGCAGTGCGGTGATCACCTCCTGGGCGGCGCGGGCGCCCTCGGTCGCGCCGCCTTCCATGAAGCCCTGGAAGTCGTACGAGCAGTGCTCGCCGCCGATGTGGACGTTGCCCTGGGCGGTGCCCTCGTACCCGGCGTACCGGTGGAGGTAGCCGACGGGCCAGCAGGAGTACGCGCCCAGGGAGTAGGGGTTCTTGTGCCAGGCGGACAGCTGGGCGCGGCCGGTGTACGCCCGGGAGGTGCCGGGGAAGAAGGCGTCGATGCCGGCCAGGTAGCGGGTGACCAGGTTCCGCACGTACGGGTCGGACTCGGTGGAGAACGGCCCGGCCGGGTTCAGGTTCCGGGCCAGGCTGCCGCCGCCGTACTGGAGGAGGATCCCGCCCGTGCCGCCCTGGACCTTGGTGGTGTCCCAGGTCTGCTGCACCTCGGTGTCGGTGAAGCAGTCGCCGGCGGAGACCCCGGGCCAGGCGCCGGTGCCGCGCCAGGGCCGGGTGCCGAACTGCATGTTGAGCTTGGTGCAGTAGCCCATGCGCGCGTCCCGCAGGAGGTTGCGCATGAGCGGGTCGAACCCGGCCTGGGTGAGGTCGAGTTGCTGGAGGATCGGCAGCGGGACGCACAGGATCGTGTGGTCGGCGGTGACGGTCCGGGTGGCGCCCGCCTCGGTGAAGGTGAGCGTCTGGGTGCCGTCGGCGTTGGCCCGTACGGCGGTCAGCGACCAGCCCATCCGCAGGGTGCCGGGGGCGAGGGCCCCGGCGACGGCGTTGGGGAGCCGGTCGTTGCCGCCGACGACGTGGTAGCGCTCGTTGGACAGGCCCCAGACGTTGAAGTTGCCGGGATTGGTCTGGTAGCCCATGAGCAGGACGAGGGCGAGCGAGGACTGCTGGGTGGTGTCGGCGCCGTACTCGACGTTGTAGGCGACGTCGAGGAACCGGCCGAGCGGTGAGGAGTGCCCGCCGGGGACGCGGCTCTCGATCCACTCGTACAGCGACATGTTGTCGAGGGCGGTGCCGGTGGGGGTGGTCTGGTTCCACTTCACCTCGCCCGCGTCGATCAGGTCGCGGTGGAGGGCCTGGTAGACGGCGTTGAAGTCCTCGTCGGCCTGGGCGCGCGGGTAGTAGGTGCCGTTGAACCAGAGGACTTCCTCGGCGCCGTTGGGTCCGCCGCCGAGGAAGTCCTCGACGGCGAGGTCGAAGCGGCGACAGAGCTCCAGGATCTTCTTGTGGCTGGTGTCGATCAGCTCGCCGCCGATCTCGGAGGTCTGGCCGTACGCCCAGTGGTCCCGCTGGGTGTACATGCGGCCGCCGACCCTGGACGGGTTCGCCTCGTAGAGCACCGGGCTCAGTCCGGCGTCCTGGAGGGTGAGGGCGGCGGTGAGGCCGGAGATCCCGGCGCCGACGACGGCGATCCGGGCGGTGCTCTTCACGGGTGGGGTCGGGGTGGCGGCCGCGGCGGGCACGGCCGATCCGACGCCGACGGCGATGCCGGCCGCGGTGGCGTACTTGAGGAGGGACCGGCGTCCGAGGGCGTCGGCTCTCATGCCGCGCAGCTCGTCGACGGGGATGTTCAGCCGGCGGGCGGCGGCGTGCTCGGCGGCGAGGTTCTTCAGGAGGTGCATCGGGTTGGTGCGTGCCATGGGGGCGCTCCTGGAGGGTGAGGGCGGTTTCAGTTCTGGGGTACGGAGGCGGGGACGGGGGCTTCTTCGTCGGTGCGCTCGGTGGCGTCCTCCAGGACGATCCGGCCGATGATCTCGTAGCGCTCGGGCCGCTTGGCCTTGAGGTAGAAGCCGAGGCCGAGGCCGCCGAAGAAGACGACGCCGACGATCCACGGGATCGCCTTGAAGAAGAGGGAGTCGGCGGCGAGACCGGCCGCGGTCTCCATGTTCATGACCAGCAGCACGACGACGGCGATCATGCCGATGCCGCCGAGGAGCGGGGCCGTGAGGGTCTTGAACCAGTGCCGGTCCTCGGGGTGGTTCTTGCGGAAGTAGCCGATGACGGCGAAGGAGCAGAGCGTCTGCACGATGAGGATCGCCATCGTGCCGAGGATCGCCAGCAGCGTGTAGAGGTGGATGTACGGGTCCTGGCCGGTGAGCCAGAAGGCGGCGACGAGGGCGACGGCGATGACGCTCTGCACGAACGAGGCGATGTACGGCGAGCCGTGCCTGGCGTGCGTCCGGCCGAGCGCCGGGTGCAGGAAGCCCTCGCGGCCGATGGCGTACAGATAGCGCGAGGCGCACTGGTGGAAGGCCATCCCGCAGGCGAAGGAGCCGGTGAGCAGCAGCCACTGGAAGGCGTCGACGGCCCAGGCGCCGATGAAGGTCTGGGTGGGCGCGAAGAACAGGTCGAGCGGCGAGGAGGAGGCGGACAGCTTCACGGACCCGGCGAGCCCGTTGCCGGCGATCGTCATCCACGAGACGTAGATGTAGAAGAGGCCGACGCCGATGACGGAGATCAGGGTGGCGCGCGGGATGACGCGCTTGGGGTTGCGGGACTCCTCGCCGTACATCGCGGTCGACTCGAAGCCGACCCAGGACCAGAAGGCGAAGAAGAGGCCGAGCCCGGCGGAGGTGCCGGTGAAGGCGTTCTTCGGGTTGATCGGCTCGACGGGGATGCCGTCGGGGCCGCCGCCGGCGATCAGGACGGCGGTGGCGACCGCGAAGAGGACGGCGATCTCCGCGACCAGCATCACGCCCAGCGCCTTGGCGGTCAGGTTGATGTCGAAGTACGACAGCACGGCGGTGACGGCCAGCATGACCGCCGCGTACAGCACCCACGGCAGGTCCACGCCGAGCTGGTCGGCGACGGTCGTCTTGGCGAAGTAGGAGAAGACGCCGACGATCGAGGCCTCGAAGACGATGTACGCGAGGACGGCGAGCATGCCGGAGGCCATGCCGGCGATGCGGCCCAGGCCGTGCGAGATGTAGCCGTAGAAGGCGCCCGCGGCCGTGATCCGCTTGGCCATGGCGACGTAGCCGACCGAGAAGACGGTCAGGACGAGCGTCGCGAAGAGATATCCGGCGGGGGCGCCGGTGCCGTTGCCGAAGCCGACGGCGATGGGGAGGTTTCCGGTCATCGCCGTGATCGGGGCGGCGGTGGCGACGGCCATGAAGACGACGCCGACGAGTCCGACCGAGTTCGCCTTGAGCCGGTGGACCTCTGGGGTGGGGTTCTCTGCCATGGGCCGAGAGGATCCTCGTGGGTGACGTAGGCCACAATCGACATCCGGTCGCACAATTCCCGCCACAGGGCGACGAGTTGTCGCCCTGGTGTACGAACTGTCCGGTCCCGTAACCGTCAGGTGATGTCGCCGGAACACGGACGCGGGTAGCGTCCGGCTCCATGGACAATCAGGGCGGGATCACCGTGCAGCGGGCGCTCGAACTCCCCGGACTGCGCGGCGGGCTCCCGGAGGTCGTGGCCGGCGCGGACCGGCTGCACCGCACGGTGCGCTGGGTGCACGCGGGCGAGGTGCCGAACATCGCGTCGCTGCTCAAGGGCGGCGAACTACTCCTCACGACGGGCCTCGGCCTGGGCACCCGCCCGGCCGAACAGCGCGCCTTCGTCCGCCGGCTCGCCGACCGGGGCATCGCCGCGCTCGTCGTCGAACTCGGCCCGCGCTTCGCCCGCCTCCCGGCGACGATAGTGGAGACCGCGCGGGCGGCCGGCCTGCCGCTCGTCCAGCTCCACCGCGAGGTCCCCTTCGTCGCCGTCACGGAGGAGATCCACACCGAGATCGTCAACGGCCACTACGCCCTCCAGCGGCAGGCCGAGGAGGTCCACCGGCAGTGCACGGAGGCGCTGCTCGGCGGCGGCGGAGTGCCGCAGGTGCTCCGCATCCTCTCCGACTTCGCCGCCAACCCGGTCTTCCTGGAGACCGCCGACGGACAGCTCCTGTACGCGGCGGGCACCGAGTCCGCGCCCGCCGACCCGCTCCAGGTGTGGGACGGGCTGCGCGGCCAGCGGGCGGCCCGCGAATCCGGCCCGCCCACCGGCACGGTCCTCGTCGACGTCCCCGGCGGCGGCCCCGGTACGGGCTCGGTACGGGCCCGCCTGGTCCTCCTCGCCGTCTCCGGCGCCCTCTCCCCCGTCCACCGGATGGCGGCCGAGCGGGCGGCGGGCCTCCTCGCGGTCGTCCTCATGCAGGCCCGCCAGGAGGAGGAGCTGGCGGCACGCGGCCGGGGCGACTTCCTGACGGACCTGGCCGAGGGCCGCATCTCGGCGGAGGACGCGCCGGCCCAGGCGAGGGTCCTCGGCTTCAAGCCGGGAGACGGCCCGCTCCTCCCGGTGGTCATGCGCCTGGCGTCAGAACTCTCCCCCTCGGGCAACTGGGCGCTCCTGGCCCGGGCGGTCCTGGAGGAACTGTCCTCGGTGGGCGTCCCGGCCCTCCTGGGCGTCCGCCCGGTGGAGGGCCGGGTGCCCCTGCTCCTGGGCCTGCGCTCGGAGTCGGAACGCACGGCGGTGGCGGACCGGGTCGCGGCGGCGCTGCGCGCGGGCGTGGAACGGGCGGGCCTGGAACGCGCCGGGGTGCACCCGCCGGTCGTCGTGGTCGGCGTGGCGGGCGGCTGGGCGGCGGCGTCGGCGGGCCTGAGGCACGCGGCCGAGACGGCGACGGCGGCGCAGGGCCTCTCGGACCTCCCGTGGTACGACGCCCGACGCCTGGACATCGACCTCCTCCTCTGGCGCCTGCGCGACCACCCGGACCTGGCGGCCTTCGTGGACCGGGCGATCGGCCCGCTGCGGGACCACGACAAGACGTCCCGCCCCCCGCTGCTCCCCACCCTGGAGACGTACCTGGCGCACGCGGGCCGCAAGGCGGAGACGGCGCGCGAGCTGCACCTCAACCGGCAGACGCTCTACAACCGGCTGGCCCGCATCTCCGAACTCCTGGGCACGGACCTGGACGACCCCCAGACGGTCCTGGCCCTCTCCCTGGCCCTGAGAGCCCGCCGCCACACGCCGTGACGGGGCGGTGCCCACCGCCCGTGTGGGCAATCGTCCCGCAGGGCGATGGGGGTCCCCCTGCTCGAGCGAAGCCGAGAGCTTGGGGGAGGGTGGGCACACGGGACGGCGCCCTCCAGCGGCGCCTCCGCGTTCCGAGCCCGGGCCCGCACCGGCCGTGACGGCACACATGCGGTGCGGGCTCAGGCGCGGGAGCCTCAGGCGCCGGCAGGGGCGCCGTTCCGTTGTGCCCACCCGTTCCGCCCCAGCGGAACGCATGCCCACAACGGGGGGCGGGCACCGCCCACAACGGACGGCGGGCCCCACGAAACAGCTACCGCCCCGACAACTCGTCGTACACCGACAGCACATGCGCCACCGTGTCGTCCTCCGTAGGCCAGGACCCCGCCTGCACCCGCCCCGCCGCCGCCAGGTCCATCCGGCGGTCCGCGTCCTCCAACAGCCCCCGGACCGCCCCCGCCAGGGCCCCCGCGTCCCCGTACGGCACCAGCTCCGCCGCGTCGCCGACGAGTTCCGGTACGCCGCCGACGGCCGTCGCGACGAGCGGCACCCCGAGCCGGAGCGCCTCCTGCGCGAGCAGGGAGCGGGCCTCCCACCGCGAGGGGAGGACCGCGACGTCGGCGGCGGCGAGCAGCTCGGCGACGTCGTCCCGCCGCCCGATGAGCCGCACGGAGAGCCGTTCCTCGACGATCCGCCGTTGCAGGAAGGCCCGTTCACGCCCTTCCCCGGCGATGACGAGCAGCGGCTCCGGATCGAGTCCCCGCCACAACCGCGCCGCGTCGAGCAGCGTCCGGTACCCCCGGCCGCGTTCGAGCGCCCCGACGGCCATGAGCAGGGGCCGGTCGACGGCGCCGAGTTCGGCGCGGGCCTTGCCGTCGTGGAGGCAGACGGGCCCGCGCGCGGCGGGCACGGTGACGGGCGCGAGACGGGCGTCCCGGGCCCCGCGCCGCCGGGCCCGGTCGACGAGTTCGGAGGAGGTGCCGAGGACGACGGTCGCGGCCCGCGCGGTCTTCCGTTCGAGGAGCCGCAGCACCCCGCCCCGCGCCCCGTCGACGTGGTTGCGGCTGTGCCAGGTGGTCACGAGCGGGGTCCGGGTGCCGCCGGTCAGCGCGAGCGCGGCCCGTACGGAGGCCTGGAGGCCGTGCGCGTGGACCACGTCGGCGCCGATGCAGGCGTTGCGGAGCGCGGTGACGGTCGCGGGGTCGCCGAGGCGCGGCAACGGCACGAAGTGCGCGCCGGCGCCCAGGTAGTCGTATGCGCGGTCGAGTTCGGCCGGGGCGCACACGGTCACCCGCACGCCCCTCGCCACCAGCCCCGAGGCAAGTGATCGGACGTGCGCGCTGCTGCCCGCGCCGCCGCCGCCCAGCACTTGGACCGTACGGAGCTGTGTCACGCGCCCAAGGATGCCAGCCCGTACCCCGGACCGTACGCACGTTCCGGCACCGAAATGGCGTCGTTCCCCTGCGCGGAAGGCGTACGGCGCGACGACCCGCACCACGGGTTCACCCACACGGGTGAGCGCACGGAGCCTCGGCCCACTACCCCGCGGGGGCGGCCCGCTCCCCCCACACCGCCGCGGCGAGCAACCCGCCCGCGTGCGCGGCGAGCCCGAGCCGCCCGTTGGACGCGGCGATGGCGCTGCCGACGGCGGCGCCGAGCGCGTGCGCGCCCATGTCGCCGAGCATGACCTCCTCGCCGAGGTCCTCGCCGAGGAGCGCCGCCGCGGCCCCCATCGGGGCGGCGGCGAGGGATCCCCGAAGGAGGCCCGGCGCAGCGAGTCCGAGGACGAACAGGCCCGCGCGCCCGGGCCGTACGTCCACGAGGTTCACCAGGTGCGCGGTGCCGGCGATGACGACGCCGGCGAGGACCTTGTCGAGGGGCTTCTCCTTGAGGAGGGCCCCGGCGGCGAGCGAGGCGGCACCGATCCCGAACAACTTCACGGCCCCGCTGGTCACCTCACCACCCCGAAGCGCCCCCAGGTGCGCCCGGAACCCGCGCCGGTGGTCGCCCCGCAGGTCGTCGTACCGGCCGCACACGGCCGCCGCGGCGACGGCGAGGGAGGCGGCGGGCGCGGCGGGCAGGACGGCGGCCGCCGAGCCGAAGGCGACGGCGGGACCGGCCAGCAGGGAGACCGGCCGGTCCGCGTAGTTGGTCCGCTCCCAGCTCCGCGGGTTCCCCGGCGGCCGCCGTCGCAGCCGCCCGTACGCGAGCCGGGTCGCGCCGAGGGCCGCGGCGAAGGTCCCGATCCGCCCGAGACCGCCCCGCCCGAGGGCGCGGGTCACGCGTCCGCCCGGGCCGTGGCGAGGAGCTCCTCCGCGTGGGCCCTGGCCGTCTCGGAGTCCTCCTGGCCGGCGAGCATCCGGGACAGCTCCCGGACGCGCTCCTCGCCCTCCAGGACGGTCACGCCGGAGCGGGTGACGGAGCCGTCGTTGGTCTTCTCCACGAGCAGCTGCCGGTCGGCGAAGGCCGCGACCTGCGGGAGGTGGGTGACGACGACGACCTGCGCGGACTTGGCGAGCTTGGCGAGCCGGCGCCCGATCTCGACGGCCGCCTTGCCGCCGACGCCCGCGTCGACCTCGTCGAAGAGGTACGTCGGCACCGGGTCGACCCCGGCGAAGACGACCTCCACGGCGAGCATCACGCGGGAGAGCTCACCGCCGGACGCGCCCTTGGCGATGGGCCGGGGCGGGGCTCCGGGGTGCGGGGCGAGCAGCAGCTCGACCTCGTCGGCCCCGGACGGGCCGTAGGCGACCCGGCGGCCGCCGACCTCGACGCCCTCCTCGTCCTCGGTCTGCGCGATGGCGAAGGACACGCGCGCGTGCGGCATGGCCAGCGAGGCGAGCTCGGCGGTGACCGCGTCGGCGAACCGGGCGGCGGTCTCCGTGCGCGCGTCGGTGAGCGCCTGCGCGAGCACCGACAGCTCGTCGCGCAGCCGGTCCCGCTCGGCGGTGAGCTCCTCGATCCGGTCGTCGTCGCCGTCGAGCTCGCCGAGCCGCCCGGCGCTCTCCTCCGCCCAGGCGAGGACGGCGGTGATGTCCTCGCCGTACTTCCTGGTCAGCTGAGTGAGGGCGGCGCGCCGCTCCTCGACGGCGGCGAGCCGCAGCGGGTCGGCGTCGAGGTCGTCGGCGTATCCGGCCAGCTCCTGCGCCACGTCGGACAGCAGGATGGAGATCTCGCCCATCCGGTCGGCGAGCCCGGCCAGCGCCGGGTCGTGCGACCGTACGGCCTCCAGGGCCCGGCCCGCACCCGCGACCAGGGTGGTCGCGTCGACGGCCTCGGGGTCCTCGGGGTTGCCCGCGAGCGCGCCGTGCGCGAGCGCGGCGGCGGAGGCGAGGGCCTCGGCGTGCCCGAGCCGCTCGGCCTCGGCGGCGAGTTCGACGTCCTCGCCCGCGCGCGGCTCGACGGCCTCGATCTCGCCGAGCCCGAAGCGCAGCAGATCGGCCTCCTGGGCCCGCTCACGCGCGCGCGTGGTGATCTCGTCCAGCTCGGCGGTGACGGCGCGCAGCCGCCGGTACGCCTCGCCGTAGGCGGCCAGCGGCACGGAGACGGCCTCGCCCGCGTACCGGTCGAGCGCACCGCGCTGCCGGGCGGGCTTGAGCAGTCCCTGCTGGTCGGTCTGGCCGTGGACGGCGACGAGCTCGTCGGCGAGTTCCGCGAGCAGCCCGACGGGCACGGAGCGCCCGCCGAGGTGGGCGCGCGAACGTCCCTCGGCCGAGACGGTGCGGCTGACGAGCAGCACGCCCTCGTCGAGCTCGGCACCGGCCTCCTCGGCGCGTACGGCGGCGGGCGCGCCCGCGGGCACGCTGATCCGCCCCTCGACGACGGCCGACCCCGCGCCGATCCGCACCAGGGCCGGGTCGGCACGTCCACCGAGCAGCAGCCCCAGGCTGGTCACGACCATGGTCTTTCCCGCACCGGTCTCACCGGTCACCGCGGTGAAGCCGGGCGACAGCTCGACCACCGCGTCGTCGATGACCCCGAGCGACCGTATCCGCATCTCCTCCAGCACGCCCCAGACCATACGAGGTTTCCCGGGTCGGATGCGACATCGCCCCCGTGCGTAACCCTCGGGAGCACCACTCGTTACGGAGCGGGCCGGGGGATCAGTGCGGTGCGCCCCGCCACCCCGACACGGGCAGGGCGAACTTGGCGACGAGCCGGTCGGTGAAGGAGGCGTGGTGCAGTCGGGCGAGCCGCACGGGCACGGCGCCCCGCCGTACCTCGACGCGCGCGCCCGCCGGGAGTTCCACGGTCCGCCGCCCGTCGCACCACAGCACCCCGTGCGGGGTGTGCGGCTCGACCTCGACGGCGAGCACCGACTGGGGGGTGGTGATCAGCGGCTTGGCGAAGAGGGCGTGGGCCCCGATCGGGACCATGAGCAGCGCCTCGACCTCGGGCCAGACGACCGGCCCGCCCGCCGAGAAGGCGTACGCGGTGGAGCCGGTGGGTGTCGCGCAGATCACCCCGTCGCAGCCGAAGCCGGTGACCGGGCGGCCGTCGATCGCGAGGACGACCTCCAGCATCCGCTCGGGCGAGACCTTCTGCACGGCGGCCTCGTTGAGCGCCCAGTCGCGGTGCAGGACGTCGCCGTTCTCGTACACGACGACGTCGAGCGTCATCCGCTCCTCGACCTCGTACGCCTTGGTGACGACCCGGTCGACGACCTTGTCGAGGTCGTCGCGCTCGGCCTCCGCGAGGAAGCCGACGCGCCCCAGGTTGACGCCGAGCATGGGCACGCCGGAGGCGCGGGAGAACTCGGCGCCGCGCAGCAGGGTGCCGTCGCCGCCGAGGACGACGAGGAGTTCACAGCCGTCGAGCGCGTCGGAGCAGGCCTCCGGCACCTTCTCGACGGACGGCGGCAGCGGCAGGTCCGCGGCCTCGGCCTCCAGGACGCGGACGCCGATGCCGCTGCGCAGCAGCCCCAGGACGACCAGTTCGGCGCTGCGCACGGCGGCCGGCCGGCCGGTGTGCGCGAGCAGGAAGACGGTGCGTGTTGTTCCCGATGGTGCTGCTGCCGTTGAGCTCAACGAGGTCCCTCCGCCACGGCGCGGTCGACGTCCGCCGGATCCAGCGCGGGCGCGCCTGCCCGCAGCCACAGAAAGTACTCGACGTTGCCGGAGGGGCCGGGCAGCGGGCTCGCGGTGACGCCGAGGACGCCCAGGCCGAGCTCGCCGGCCTGCCGGGCGACGTTCTTCACGGCGTCCGCGCGGAGCTCGGCGGACCGTACGACGCCGCCCGTGCCGAGCCGCTCCTTGCCCACCTCGAACTGCGGCTTGACCATGAGGACGAGGTCGGCCCCGGGCGCCGTGCAGGCGGCGAGGGCGGGCAGGACGAGACCGAGCGGGATGAACGACAGGTCGCCGACGACGAGGTCGACCGGGATGCCGTCGATGGCGTCGAGCGTCAACTCGCGTACGTTCGTGCGGTCCTTCACGGTGACGCGCTCGTCGCTCTGCAGCGACCAGGCGAGCTGTCCGTAGCCGACGTCGACGGCGACGACATGGGCGGCGCCCGTGCGCAGCAGGACGTCGGTGAAGCCGCCCGTGGAGGCTCCGGCGTCCAGGGCGCGCCGTCCCCCGACCACGAGCCCCTGCGGCACGAAGGCGGCGAAGGCCCCGGCGAGCTTGTGGCCGCCGCGCGAGACGTAGTCGGGGTCGGAGTCGTCCTGGGCGACGACGATGGCCGCGGCGGTCTCGACCTGGGTGGCGGGCTTGGTGGCGACGGTCTTGCCGACGGTCACCCGGCCCGCGGCGATCAGCTGGCTGGCGTGCTCGCGCGAGCGCGCGAGCTTGCGCCGTACCAGCTCGGCGTCGAGACGGCGGCGTGCCGGTCCTGCCACGTTCGGTTCAGCTCCTGTTGTCGTACGGACGGGGGGCGGGGTGCGTGTCGAGCGAGGTCAGCTCCGCACGCAGTCCACGGTGTACATCCTCGTACACCTCCAGGTGTCCGTCCGCCGGGAGGTGGTCCACCTCCGCGAGACGCGCGAGGCCGGCGTCGACGGCGGGATGGCCGGTGAGGTCGAGGGCGACACCGAGCGGCGCGGCCGCGGCGGGCTCGTACGACTCGGCGGGGCCCTGCTCCCGCGGGGCTTCGGGGATGGTGTCGCTCATGCCCCGACGCTACCGCGAAGCCCTGGGGTACCGTCGACGGCGATGGCGACGATCACGGAGTGCCGCGGCGCACTGGACAGACTTTCGGACAATCTCGCGCGGGCGGACGAGGGCGTGCGTGGCGCGGCCGCGCTCGACCGCAGCCTGAGCTGCCACATCACGGACCTGGACACGACGTTCACGGGCCGTCTCGCGGACGGCCGGATCCGGGTGGACGGGACGGTGGACGGCCCGCCGCCGGCGAAGGCGCAGATCCGGCTCGCCATGACCGGCGACGACCTGGTGGCGATGGTGGCCGGCGAGCTGAACTTCGCGAAGGCCTGGGCCGCGGGCCGGGTCAGACTGGAGGCCGGCTTCCGCGACCTCCTGCGGCTGCGCTCGCTCCTGTAGCCGAGGCACCCCGCCCCGGGTCGTCTCGTGCGTCCCGGGTCACTTCCGCAGCGCGGGCTCCTGGTCGGCCGGCTCCTCGGCCTGCGCCGGCACGGCCGCGCGGCCGCGCGCCTTCCGCCCGGCCGGTACGACCAGCGGCGTCCCCGTCTCGGGGTCGTCGATGACCTGGCAGCGCAGCCCGAAGACCCGCTCGACGAGATCGGCGGTCACGATCTCCGACGGCGGGCCCTCGGCGACGACCTCGCCGTCGCGGACGGCGATGAGATGGGTCGCGTACCGGGCCGCGTGGTTGAGGTCGTGGAGGACGGCGACGAGCGTCCGCCCCCGCGTCTCGTGCAGCTCGGCGCACAGGTCGAGGACGTCGATCTGGTGCTGGATGTCGAGGTAGGTGGTGGGCTCGTCCAGCAGCAGCAGCGGGGTCTGCTGGGCGAGCGCCATGGCGATCCAGACACGCTGGCGCTGCCCGCCCGAGAGCTCGTCCACGTACCGCCCGGCGAGCTCGGCGACACCGGTGGACTCCATCGACTCCCGGACGATCCGCTCGTCCTCCGGGGACCACTGGCGCAGCAGCCCCTGGTGCGGGTAGCGGCCGCGCGCGACGAGGTCGGCGACGGTGATGCCGTCGGGGGCCACGGAGGTCTGGGGCAGCAGCCCGAGGGTCTTGGCGACCTTCTTGGCGGGCATCGTGTGGATCGACTGCCCGTCGAGCAGGACGCGGCCCTCGCTCGGCTTCAGCATCCGGGAGAGCGCGCGAAGGAGGGTCGACTTGCCGCAGGCGTTGGGGCCGACGATGACGGTGAACGAGTTGTCGGGGATCGCGACGGACAGCTCGCGGGCGATGACCCGCTGCTCGTACGCCAGGGTCACCGATTCCGCGCTCAGGCGCTGCTGCCGACCGTCCATACCCGCACTCCCGCTTCTCGTCCGTGGTCGTGACCGGCGGTGACGACCACGCCCCACGCGAAGTTAGGTTAGCCTACCCAACTTCACTCCCTGCCCGAGGTGCCGGAGCCTCACACCCCCAGCAGCGCAAGCACCTTCCCCGCGTCCGGCACACCACCACCGGGCGCGTCCGCCACGGACCACGCGGCCCCGCACAGCGCCCGCACCCCGTCCATCACGTCCGCCCCGTCGCCCGGCGTGCCGTCGAGGACGAGCTCACCGCCGCTCACGGAGGCCCGCCACCCCCCGCACACGAAACCCCCGTCGCCATCCTCGACGACCTCGGGCTGGCCCGTGAGCAGCCCCCGCAGATCGGCCGCCACATACGTCGGCCGGTGCTCGGGCACGGCCGCGAGCAGCTGCGCCACGTCCGTCACCCCGGTCAGCACGAGCAGCGAGTCGACCCCGCCGTTGAACGCCCCCTCGATGTCCGTGTCCAGCCGGTCCCCGACCACCAGTGGCCGCTCGGCCCCCGTCCGCAGCACCGTCTCGCGGTGCATCGGCGGCAGCGGCTTCCCCGCGACCTTCGGCTCGAAGCGGTGCCCGGTCGCGATCCGTACGACCTCCACCGCCGCCCCGTTCCCCGGCCCGATCCCCCGCGCCCCGGGAATCGTCAGATCCGTGTTGGAGGCGTACCACGGCACCCCGCGCCCCACCGCGTACGCCGCCTCCGCGAACCGCGCCCACGGCATCCCCGGACCCCCGTACCCCTGCACGACCGCCGCCGGGTCGTCGTCCGCCGAGTCCACCGGCACGAGACCCCGCTCGCGCAGCGCCACGCGCAGCCCCTCGCCGCCGACGACCAGCACCCGGGACCCGGCCGGCAGGTCGTCCGCGATCATCCGGGCCGCCGCCTGCGCCGAAGTGACCACGTCCCCGGCCTCCGCCGGCACCCCGAGCTCCGTCAGGTGCTCGGCCACCTCACCGGGCGTCCGCAGCGCGTTGTTGGTGACGTACGCCAGATGCATTCCGCCGGCCCGGGCCGCCCCGAGCGCCTCCACGGCGTGCGGCACGGCCTCCCCGCCCGCGTACACGACACCGTCCAGGTCCAGCAGCGCCGTGTCGTACGCCTCGCTCAGCGCGACGGCGCTGCCCCCGGGGTGCTTCCTGCCGCCTTCGTGCCGTCCCTGGCCGTTCCGCACCGTCACCGCACACTCCTCAGATCACCGGGTGAATTCCCCCACTCTCCCGATCATCGCTCATGCCCGCCCACATACGATGACAGGATGAACACCTCAGGTCACGCGGCCGACGACGTCCGCGACGACGCCACAGGCCTGCGCCTGGCCCCGTTCCGCGGACTCCGTTACGTCCCCGAGCGGGTCGGCAGCCTCGCCGCCGTGACGTCCCCTCCCTACGACGTCGTCGTACGACCTGACGGACTGCTCCATCTGGAGTCCGCCGATCCGCACAACATCGTCCGGCTGATCCTCCCGCAGGCGATCACCGCCGGCACCCGCCACCGCAAGGCCGCCGTCACCCTCGACCGCTGGCTCGCGGACGGCGTCCTCGCCCCGGACCCGGAGCCCGCGCTCTACGTGTACGAGCAGAACGGCGACGGCATCCTCCAGCGCGGCATCATCGGCGCGCTGGAACTCTCCACCCCGGCCGAGGGCATCGTCCTCCCCCACGAGGACGTCATGCCGCACGTCGTCGAGGACCGCGCCGCCCTGATGCGGACCACGGCCGCCAACCTGGAGCCCCTGCTCCTCACGTACGTCGGCGCGGACGAGGGCGGCGCCGACGCCGTCATCGAGCGCACCGTCCAGCGCGAGCCGCTGCTCTCCACCACCACGGAGGACGGCTTCCAGCACCGCCTCTGGTCGGTCACGGACCCCGCCGAACTCGCCACGATCGCCGGCGAACTGGCCTCCCACCAGGCCCTCATCGCCGACGGCCACCACCGCTGGGCGACGTACCTGCGCCTCCGCGAGGAGCACGCGGCACCCGGCCCCTGGAACTACGGCCTGGTCCTCCTCATCGACACCGCCCGCTACCCGCTGCGGGTCCGCGCCATCCACCGCCTCCTCAACCGCCTGCCGGTCGCCGACGCCCTCACGGCCCTCGGCGACTCCTTCCGGGTGCGCCGCGTCGACGGGCCGCTCCCGGTGGCCCTGGAGGCCCTGGAGGCGGCCGCTGCCGAGGGCAACGCCTTCCTCCTCGCGGGCGACGGCACCTTCCACCTCCTGGACCACCCGGACCCCGCCCTCCTGGACCGCACGATCCGCACGGACCGCCCCCAGGCCTGGCGGACCCTGGACGCGACGGTCCTGCACTCCACGCTCCTGGAGAACGTCTGGCACATCCCGGACGCCCCCGAGGACATCGCCTACATCCACGACACGGAGGCCGCGGTCGACCAGGCGGAACGCCGCGGCGGTACGGCGGTCCTCATGCACCCGGTACGGGAGGAGGTCGTCCGCGACCTCGCCCGCCAGGGCGTCACGATGCCCCGCAAGTCGACCTCCTTCGGCCCGAAGCCGGCGACGGGCCTGGTCCTGAGAAGCCTGGCGCTGGACTGAGAGCGGGGAAACTAAGAAGGGCGGCACCCGTCGGGTGCCGCCCTTCTTCGCTACCGGCCGGGATCAGCCCTTGTCGCCGTCCCGGTCGTCCTCGTCCTCGTCGTCCTCGTCGTCCTCGTCGACGTCGAGCTCGACATCGACGACATCCGACTCATCGGTCTCGTCCGACGCGTCGACCTCGTCCTCGTCGAACGCGTCGACGAACTCGACGCCGTCCATCTCGGCCAGCCGGTCGGAGGCGTCCGTGGCGCCGTCCTTGTCGGCCTCCAGGGCCTTGGCGAACCACTCGCGGGCCTCGCGCTCACGGCCGGCGGCGAGCAGCGCGTCGGCGTAGGCGTACCGCAGGCGCGCGGTCCACGGGTGCACGGCGCTGGAGGCGAGCTCGGGGCTCTGCAGGGTCACGATGGCCGCGTCGAGCTGACCCAGGTCCCGGCGGGCGCCGGCGGCGACGAGCCGCATCTCGACCTGCCCGGCCTTGTCCAGCTTCTGCACCTCGGGCTCACCGGCCATGGCGAGGGCACGCTCGGGCCGGCCGAGGCCGCGCTCGCAGTCGGCCATGACGGGCCACAGCTCGACACCGCCGCTCATCCGGCGAGCGGCCCGGAACTCGGCAAGGGCCTCGGAGTACTTCTGCGTGGCGTACGCGGCGAAGCCGGCGGCCTCGCGGACGGCCGCGACACGGGACGCGAGCCGCAGGGCGACCCTGGAGTACCCGTAGGCCTTCTCCGGGTCCTCGTCGATGAGCTGGGCGACCATGACGAGGTTGCGCGAGACGTCCTCGGCGAGCCCCTTGGGCAGGCTCATGAGCTCCTGGCGCACATCAGGGTCGATCTCCTCACCGGTGACCTCCGGCGGGATCGGCAGACGCTTGATGGGCGCGCGGTCGCCACGGTCCCGGTCGTCACGACGCCCGAAGCCACCGCGGTCGTCCCGGCCGCGGTACCCACCGCGGTCGCCGCCCCGGTCGTCACGGCCCCGGTACCCACCACGGTCGCCACCGCGGTCGTCCCGGCCACGGAACCCGCCACGGCTGTCGCCACCACGGTCGTCACGGCGGAAACCGCCACCGCCACGGCTGTCGCCACCACGGTCGTCACGGCGGAAACCGCCACCGCCACGGCTGTCGCCACCACGGTCGTCACGGCGGAAACCGCCGCCGCCACGGCTGTCGCCACCACGGTCATCGCGGCGGAACGACGAGGGACGCTCGTCACGACGGTCGTCACGCTGCCCGTAGGAGGGACGGTCGTCCCGACGGAACGACGGACGCTCGTCACGACGGTCGTCACGACGGAAGCCGCCACCGCGGTTGTCGCCACCACGGTTGTCGCCACCACGGTCGTCACGGCGGAAACCGCCACCGCCACGGTTGTCGCCACCACGGTCATCGCGACGGAACCCACCACCACGGCTGTCGTCACGCGGCGGGTACGAGGGCCGGTCGTCGCGGCGGAACGAGGAGGGACGCTCGTCACGGCGGTCGTCCCGACGGTCGTCGCGGCGGAAACCGCCACCGCGGTTGTCGTCACGACGGTCGTCACGCTGCCCGTAGGAGGGACGGTCGTCCCGACGGAACGACGGACGCTCGTCACGACGGTCGTCACGGCGGAAGCCGCCACCGCGGTTGTCGCCACCACGGTCATCGCGACGGAAACCGCCGCCACGGTTGTCCCCGCCGCGGTCATCGCGACGGAAACCGCCGCCACGGCTGTCGCCACCACGGTCATCGCGACGGAAACCGCCGCCACGGCTGTCCCCGCCACGGCTGTCGCCACCACGGTCGTCGCGGCGGAAACCGCCACCGCGGTTGTCGTCACGACGGTCGTCACGCTGCCCGTAGGAGGGACGGTCGTCCCGACGGAACGACGGACGCTCGTCACGACGGTCATCGCGACGGAAACCGCCACCGCGGTTGTCGCCACCACGGTCATCGCGACGGAAACCACCGCCACGGTTGTCCCCGCCACGGCTGTCGCCACCACGGTCGTCACGGCGGAAACCACCGCCACGGTTGTCGTCGCGACGGAAGCCACCCCCACCACGGTTGTCGTCACGGCGCGGCCCACGGAAGCCGCCCCGGTCGCCACCGGCACCGTCCCTGCGACGCGGCTCGCGCTCCGGACGGTCGTCGGGAGAGTTGGTGGACATCGGTGTGACTCCTGTCTTCGGGTACTGCAGTCATTCTCGCGCAGCCGGCACTCAGCCGCGCATCGGAAAAGTCAAGCAAAAAAACAAAAGGACCCCTGGTCCCAGCGTGAACGCTGGGACCAGGGGTCCTGAAGAATTGTTCGGCGGCGTCCTACTCTCCCACAGGGTCCCCCCTGCAGTACCATCGGCGCTGAAAGGCTTAGCTTCCGGGTTCGGAATGTAACCGGGCGTTTCCCTAACGCTATGACCACCGAAACCCTATCGGTTTCGAGCGAACAAGCACACTCTGTAGTTGTGTTCTAGCTCTAGAAACCAGCAACTGTTCGTTGCTTCAGAACTAACACAGTGGACGCGAGCAACTGAGGACAAGCCCTCGGCCTATTAGTACCGGTCAGCTCCACCCATTACTGGGCTTCCACATCCGGCCTATCAACCCAGTCGTCTACTGGGAGCCTTACCCTCTCAAGGAGGTGGGAATACTCATCTCGAAGCAGGCTTCCCGCTTAGATGCTTTCAGCGGTTATCCCTCCCGAACGTAGCCAACCAGCCATGCCCTTGGCAGGACAACTGGCACACCAGAGGTTCGTCCGTCCCGGTCCTCTCGTACTAGGGACAGCCCTTCTCAATATTCCTACGCGCACAGCGGATAGGGACCGAACTGTCTCACGACGTTCTAAACCCAGCTCGCGTACCGCTTTAATGGGCGAACAGCCCAACCCTTGGGACCGACTCCAGCCCCAGGATGCGACGAGCCGACATCGAGGTGCCAAACCATCCCGTCGATATGGACTCTTGGGGAAGATCAGCCTGTTATCCCCGGGGTACCTTTTATCCGTTGAGCGACGGCGCTTCCACAAGCCACCGCCGGATCACTAGTCCCGACTTTCGTCCCTGCTCGACCCGTCGGTCTCACAGTCAAGCTCCCTTGTGCACTTACACTCAACACCTGATTGCCAACCAGGCTGAGGGAACCTTTGGGCGCCTCCGTTACCCTTTGGGAGGCAACCGCCCCAGTTAAACTACCCATCAGACACTGTCCCTGATCCGGATCACGGACCGAGGTTAGACATCCAGCACGACCAGAGTGGTATTTCAACGGCGACTCCACCATGACTGGCGTCACGGCTTCAAAGTCTCCCACCTATCCTACACAAGCCGAACCGAACACCAATATCAAACTGTAGTAAAGGTCCCGGGGTCTTTCCGTCCTGCTGCGCGAAACGAGCATCTTTACTCGTAGTGCAATTTCACCGGGCCTATGGTTGAGACAGTCGAGAAGTCGTTACGCCATTCGTGCAGGTCGGAACTTACCCGACAAGGAATTTCGCTACCTTAGGATGGTTATAGTTACCACCGCCGTTTACTGGCGCTTAAGTTCTCAGCTTCGCCCTGTCGAAACAGAGCTAACCGGTCCCCTTAACGTTCCAGCACCGGGCAGGCGTCAGTCCGTATACATCGCCTTACGGCTTCGCACGGACCTGTGTTTTTAGTAAACAGTCGCTTCTCGCTGGTCTCTGCGGCCACCCCCAGCTCACGGAGTAAATCCGATCACCAGGCGTGGCCCCCCTTCTCCCGAAGTTACGGGGGCATTTTGCCGAGTTCCTTAACCATAGTTCACCCGAACGCCTCGGTATTCTCTACCTGACCACCTGAGTCGGTTTAGGGTACGGGCCGCCATGAAACTCGCTAGAGGCTTTTCTCGACAGCATAGGATCATCCACTTCACCACAATCGGCTCGGCATCAGGTCTCAGGCTTCATGTGTGACGGATTTGCCTATCACACGCCCTACACCCTTACCCCGGGACAACCACCGCCCGGGCTGGACTACCTTCCTGCGTCACCCCATCGCTTACCTACTACCACCTTGGGTCGACGGCTCCACCACTTTCCTTTCCCCGAAGGGTCCGGAACGGCTTCACGGCCTTAGCATTAATGGGCTCGATATTGGGCGTTTCAAAGCGGGTACCGGAATATCAACCGGTTGTCCATCGACTACGCCTGTCGGCCTCGCCTTAGGTCCCGACTTACCCTGGGCAGATCAGCTTGACCCAGGAACCCTTAGTCAATCGGCGCACACGTTTCTCACGTGTGTATCGCTACTCATGCCTGCATTCTCACTCGTGAACCGTCCACAACTCGCTTCCGCGGCTGCTTCACCCGGCACACGACGCTCCCCTACCCATCACAGCGGGCGTTGGCCCTCATGCTGCAATGACACGACTTCGGCGGTACGCTTGAGCCCCGCTACATTGTCGGCGCGGAATCACTTGACCAGTGAGCTATTACGCACTCTTTCAAGGGTGGCTGCTTCTAAGCCAACCTCCTGGTTGTCTCTGCGACTCCACATCCTTTCCCACTTAGCGTACGCTTAGGGGCCTTAGTCGATGCTCTGGGCTGTTTCCCTCTCGACCATGGAGCTTATCCCCCACAGTCTCACTGCCGCGCTCTCACTTACCGGCATTCGGAGTTTGGCTAAGGTCAGTAACCCGGTAGGGCCCATCGCCTATCCAGTGCTCTACCTCCGGCAAGAAACACACGACGCTGCACCTAAATGCATTTCGGGGAGAACCAGCTATCACGGAGTTTGATTGGCCTTTCACCCCTAACCACAGGTCATCCCCCAGGTTTTCAACCCTGGTGGGTTCGGTCCTCCACGAAGTCTTACCTCCGCTTCAACCTGCCCATGGCTAGATCACTCCGCTTCGGGTCTTGAGCGTGCTACTGAATCGCCCTATTCGGACTCGCTTTCGCTACGGCTTCCCCACACGGGTTAACCTCGCAACACACCGCAAACTCGCAGGCTCATTCTTCAAAAGGCACGCAGTCACGAGATACAGCAAGCTGTATCCGACGCTCCCACGGCTTGTAGGCACACGGTTTCAGGTACTATTTCACTCCGCTCCCGCGGTACTTTTCACCATTCCCTCACGGTACTATCCGCTATCGGTCACCAGGGAATATTTAGGCTTAGCGGGTGGTCCCGCCAGATTCACACGGGATTTCTCGGGCCCCGTGCTACTTGGGTGTCTCTCAAACGAGCCGTACAGATTTCAGCTACGGGGGTCTTACCCTCTACGCCGGACCTTTCGCATGTCCTTCGCCTATCCATACGGTTTCTGACTCGTCTCACAGCCGGCAGACTGTGAAAGAGAGATCCCACAACCCCGCATGCGCAACCCCTGCCGGGTATCACACGCATACGGTTTGGCCTCATCCGGTTTCGCTCGCCACTACTCCCGGAATCACGGTTGTTTTCTCTTCCTGAGGGTACTGAGATGTTTCACTTCCCCTCGTTCCCTCCACATGCCCTATGTGTTCAGGCATGGGTGACAGCCCATGACGACTGCCGGGTTTCCCCATTCGGAAACCCCCGGATCAAAGCCTGGTTGACGGCTCCCCGGGGACTATCGTGGCCTCCCACGTCCTTCATCGGTTCCTGGTGCCAAGGCATCCACCGTGCGCCCTTAAAAACTTGGCCACAGATGCTCGCGTCCACTGTGTAGTTCTCAAACAACGACCAGCCACCCGTCACACACCACCTAAGCAGTGCTTTACCGGGGCCGGCATCCTCGAAGGCATGACCTTACGGCCGTACCCTCAGACACCCAACAACGTGCCAAGCACAGTCCGTTCCTCGAATCCCGTGTTCCACGCCGAAGCAGTACTAGCGGTTTCTCGTCACTGACTGTGCCAACTAATCAACGTTCCACCCATGAGCTGACCGTGCAGAACGTTTGCCTGCAATCGGTACTGTGCTCCTTAGAAAGGAGGTGATCCAGCCGCACCTTCCGGTACGGCTACCTTGTTACGACTTCGTCCCAATCGCCAGTCCCACCTTCGACAGCTCCCTCCCACAAGGGGTTGGGCCACCGGCTTCGGGTGTTACCGACTTTCGTGACGTGACGGGCGGTGTGTACAAGGCCCGGGAACGTATTCACCGCAGCAATGCTGATCTGCGATTACTAGCAACTCCGACTTCATGGGGTCGAGTTGCAGACCCCAATCCGAACTGAGACCGGCTTTTTGAGATTCGCTCCGCCTCACGGCATCGCAGCTCTTTGTACCGGCCATTGTAGCACGTGTGCAGCCCAAGACATAAGGGGCATGATGACTTGACGTCGTCCCCACCTTCCTCCGAGTTGACCCCGGCGGTCTCCTGTGAGTCCCCATCACCCCGAAGGGCATGCTGGCAACACAGGACAAGGGTTGCGCTCGTTGCGGGACTTAACCCAACATCTCACGACACGAGCTGACGACAGCCATGCACCACCTGTATACCGACCACAAGGGGGGCACTATCTCTAATGCTTTCCGGTATATGTCAAGCCTTGGTAAGGTTCTTCGCGTTGCGTCGAATTAAGCCACATGCTCCGCTGCTTGTGCGGGCCCCCGTCAATTCCTTTGAGTTTTAGCCTTGCGGCCGTACTCCCCAGGCGGGGAACTTAATGCGTTAGCTGCGGCACCGACGACGTGGAATGTCGCCAACACCTAGTTCCCAACGTTTACGGCGTGGACTACCAGGGTATCTAATCCTGTTCGCTCCCCACGCTTTCGCTCCTCAGCGTCAGTAATGGCCCAGAGATCCGCCTTCGCCACCGGTGTTCCTCCTGATATCTGCGCATTTCACCGCTACACCAGGAATTCCGATCTCCCCTACCACACTCTAGCCTGCCCGTATCGGATGCAGACCCGGGGTTAAGCCCCGGGCTTTCACACCCGACGTGACAAGCCGCCTACGAGCTCTTTACGCCCAATAATTCCGGACAACGCTTGCGCCCTACGTATTACCGCGGCTGCTGGCACGTAGTTAGCCGGCGCTTCTTCTGCAGGTACCGTCACTTTCGCTTCTTCCCTGCTGAAAGAGGTTTACAACCCGAAGGCCGTCATCCCTCACGCGGCGTCGCTGCATCAGGCTTTCGCCCATTGTGCAATATTCCCCACTGCTGCCTCCCGTAGGAGTCTGGGCCGTGTCTCAGTCCCAGTGTGGCCGGTCGCCCTCTCAGGCCGGCTACCCGTCGTCGCCTTGGTAGGCCATTACCCCACCAACAAGCTGATAGGCCGCGGGCTCATCCTTCACCGCCGGAGCTTTCCACCGCAGGAGATGCCTCCCGCAGTCGTATCCGGTATTAGACCCCGTTTCCAGGGCTTGTCCCAGAGTGAAGGGCAGATTGCCCACGTGTTACTCACCCGTTCGCCACTAATCCACCCCGAAGGGCTTCATCGTTCGACTTGCATGTGTTAAGCACGCCGCCAGCGTTCGTCCTGAGCCAGGATCAAACTCTCCGTGAATGTTTACCCGTAATCGGGTCAGACACTCGCGTTGAGCGGGACAGTCATGCCGGAATATGGCCGACCGTCCACAGCGTCCTCGCTGTAGTGTGCCACCCCGAGGGGTGGACTTTTTCAAAGGAACCTCGACCATCCGAAGATGGACGGGGTATCAACTAATCTGGCGTTGATTTTTGGCACGCTGTTGAGTTCTCAAGGTGCGGACGCTTCCTTCGCTCCTGTTTCCAGGCCCTCCGGGCGCTTCCTTCGTTTCCGACTCTATCAGATCTTTCCGATCCGATTTCCTCGGTGCTTTCCGGTCCCTTTTGCTTTCGCTCCGGGCCCTTCCGGCGTGTCCACTACGTTAGCTGATTTCTTCGGCGACTCATAATCGAGTCAATCGAATTCGAATTCCGGCATGCCGGAATAAGCCCCTGCTTGGGGAGTCATCTTGAGTAGTGGGTGGCCGCTGCGGGGTGCTCGAACAAGCAGACCGTTTCCAGCGGCTCGGGCCACGTTACGGGGTCCGGCGGCCCGAGTCAAGGCGCCGCTTCCGGGGGGTGTGGGGGCGGTACGGGCTCACCGTCGGGTCCTCCGTGATCCAGAAGCGCCAGGGGTGCGGGGCGCCCTCGCCTCCGACGCCCGTGCGGGGGCCGCTGGTGATGCGGTCCGGGGCGGGCGGGGTGCCGGTGAGGAGGGCCAGCGGTCCGTCCTGGCCTGCGCAGGTGTCCGTGCCGTTCAGGGAGAGGGCGATGTCGAGGGCGGTCGCCAGGCGGGCCGGGCCCTTCGCCAGCTCGTGGTCGGAGCGGGCCGAGCGGCGGCGGGGGCGGGCCTGGTCGGCGCCCTCGATGAATTCACCCGCACGCAGGAGGACACCGCTCGCGTGTCCCTCTGGGCCGCACACCAGGTTCAGGCAGTGCCACATGCCGTACGTGAAGTAGACGTACGCGTGCCCGGGGGGCCCGAACATCACGGCGTTGCGGGCGGTGCGGCCCCGGAAGGCGTGGGAGCCGGGGTCGATCGCGCCGGCGTACGCCTCCACCTCCGTGAGGCGCAGTTCCATCCGGCCTTCGTCCGTGTTGCGGACGAGCGTGCGCCCCAGGAGATCGGGGGCCACCTCCAGAACGGGGCGGTCGAAGAAGGCCCGCGGGAGCGGCGTACGGTCGGGGCTCTCGCTCATGGCGTCCGAGCGTAGTGGGGAACCGGCTACGGTCGTCGCGCGTATGTAGGGGTCAGGACCCGAGAAGGAGTGGAAGTCATGGGATTCAAGAAGCTGCTCGCGAGCCTGGGTGCGGGTGGGGCCACCGTGGAGACGGTGCTCACCGAGGAGAACGTCGTCCCGGGTGGGGTCGTCCAGGGCGAGGTGCGGATCCAGGGCGGTTCGGTCGCGCAGCAGATCGAGGGGCTGTCCGTCGGTCTGCAGGCGCGGGTCGAGGTCGAGGGCGGCGACCAGGAGCACAAGCAGGACATCGAGTTCGTGAAGGTGCGTCTGGGCGGGGCCTTCGAGGTGCAGGCCGGGGCGGTGCACGTGGTGCCGTTCGGTCTGGAGATTCCGTGGGAGACGCCGGTGACGACCATCGCCGGGCAGCAGCTGCGGGGGATGAACATCGGGGTGACCACCGAGCTGGAGATCGCGCGGGCCGTGGACTCGGGTGACCTGGACCCGATCAACGTGCACCCGCTGCCGGCGCAGCAGGCGATCCTGGATGCCTTCATCCAGCTGGGCTTCCGCTTCAAGAGCGCGGACATGGAGCGCGGGCACATCCGGGGGACGCGGCAGAAGCTGCCCTTCTACCAGGAGATCGAGTTCTTCGCGCCGCAGCAGTACCGGGGTCTGAACCAGGTCGAGGTCACCTTCGTCGCGGACGACCACGAGATGGACGTCGTCCTGGAGATGGACAAGAAGCCCGGTCTGTTCACCGAGGGCAGCGACTCCTTCCGCGCGTTCAAGGTGGGCCTGCACGACTTCCACGCCACCGACTGGGCGGCCTACCTGAACCAGTGGCTCGCCGAGGTCGGCGGCCGTCGCAACTGGCTCTAGGTTCGGCCCCGTCAGCCTTGACGGTCGCCGCAGCCGAGCGGTGACGCAAGGCTGATCGTTCGTCAGTTGTTTGCCCGCTTCTGGTCTTGGAGAGATCAGAAGCGGGCATCTTTTGTTGCGCAGGAAATTGCGTTGTCCGACCCGGCCGGCCCGGCCATCGTTGATCCAGGCCCGAAGACCCCTTCCGGGGCTGGGGCCGGCACACGGGAGGTGGGCAACATGCGGGACACGCTGGTACTGAACGCGAGCTTCGAGCCGCTGTCGACGGTCACACTCAACCGTGCGGTGGTGCTTGTCCTGCAGGACAAGGCCGTCGTCGAGCAGGCCCATCCCGAGCTGAGGGTGCGAGGTGCCGCCGTCGATCTCCCGGTGCCGCGGGTGATCAGGCTCTGCCGGTACGTACGGGTGCCGTTCCGAAGACAGGCTCCGTGGTCGAGGAGGGGGGTGCTGGTCCGGGACCAGCACCGGTGCGCGTACTGCGGGCGGCGGGCGACGACGGTCGACCACGTGGTGCCGCGGGCGCAGGGTGGTGGGGACAGCTGGCTGAATACGGTCGCATCCTGTGCCGAGGACAACCACCGCAAGGCCGACCGGACGCCGGAGCAGGCGGGGATGCCGCTGCTGCACCAGCCGTTCGAGCCGACTCCGGCGGACGCGATGCTGCTCGCGATGCGGGCGAGCGAGCGGTCGGCGCTGCCGGAGTGGCTGGCCAACTCGGCTGCGTAGGTGTGCGATCCGCCTGACCCGTCCGATTCGTCAGATCCGTCCGATTCTTCTTCGTGCGGAAGGGCCCGTCTCCCCCGGTGGGAGACGGGCCCTTCCGTTGCGCGGGTGGACCGGGGGCTAGCCGAGGGTCAGCTGGAGGATCGCCACGATGCCGACCGCGATGATCACCCCGCGCAGGACCGTGGGGGGCAGCTTGCGGCCGACCTTGGCGCCGAGCTGGCCGCCGAGGGTGGAGCCGACGGCGATGAGCAGGACGGCCGTCCAGTCGAAGTCGGCGACGAAGAGGAAGAAGACGGCGGCGATTCCGTTGACGAGGGCGCCGAGGATGTTCTTGACGGCGTTGATGCGCTGCAGGTCGTCGTGGAGCAGCAGGCCCATGAGGGAGAGGTAGAGGACTCCCTGGGCGGCGCCGAAGTATCCGCCGTACATGCTGGCGAGGAAGAGGCCGGCGAGGAGGACGGGGCCGCCGTCGGGGTGGGCCTCGGTGCCGGTCTGTTCGCGGCGGCGCTTGACGGCGGCGGCGATGCGGGGCTGGAGCAGGACGAGGACGAGCGCGAGGCCGATGAGGACGGGGACGATCGCGTCGAAGGCCTCGGACGGCAGGGCCAGGAGCAGGATGGCGCCGATGAGGCCGCCGAGGAGGGCGGCGGTGCCGAGGCGCAGGACTCGGGTCTTCTGGCCGGCGAGTTCGCGGCGGTAGCCGATGGCCCCGCTGATGGAGCCGGGGACGAGGCCGAGGGCGTTGGAGACGTTCGCGGTGATCGGGGGGAGTCCGGTCGCGAGGAGGACCGGGAAGGTGATCAGGGTTCCCGATCCGACGATGGTGTTGATGGTGCCGGCGCCGATGCCGGCGGCGAAGACTGCCAGTGCTTCCCAGATGGACAACGCCATCTCCTTACATGGTCAGTGAGTCGCCTCCCCGCCCTGACGGCGTCGGGGTCGAGGGGCTCGCACCGATCATGCACGAGGATTACGTGTACGTGTCAGTCAACCGACGGTTCGTCTCGTCGTGCGGACGGTACGTCCTTGACGTTGAAGCCGGGGGTGCCGCCGCCGACGTTGCCGAAGGCGCCGGAGAGGCCCTTGAGGGCGTCGCCGATCTCGCTGGGCACGATCCAGAGCTTGTTGGCGTCGCCCTCGGCGATCTTCGGGAGCATCTGGAGGTACTGGTACGAGAGGAGCTTCTGGTCCGGGTCGCCCGCGTGGATGGCCTCGAAGACCGTGCGGACGGCCTGGGCCTCGCCCTCGGCCTTGAGCGCGGCGGCCTTGGCCTCACCCTCGGCCCGCAGGATCGCCGACTGCTTCTCGCCCTCGGCGGTGAGGATGGCGGACTGGCGGGTTCCCTCGGCGGTGAGGATCGCGGCGCGCTTGTCGCGCTCGGCGCGCATCTGCTTCTCCATCGAGTCCTGGATGGAGGTCGGCGGCTCGATGGCCTTGAGCTCGACGCGGTTGACGCGGATGCCCCACTTGCCGGTGGCCTCGTCGAGGACGCCGCGCAGGGCCGCGTTGATCTCCTCGCGGGAGGTGAGGGTCCGCTCCAGGTCCATGCCGCCGATGATGTTGCGCAGGGTGGTGACGGTGAGCTGCTCGATCGCCTGGATGTAGCTGGCGACCTCGTAGGTCGCGGCGCGGGCGTCGGTCACCTGGTAGTAGATGACCGTGTCGATGTTGACGACGAGGTTGTCCTGGGTGATCACCGGCTGCGGCGGGAACGGGACGACCTGCTCACGGAGGTCGATCCGGTTGCGGATCGAGTCGATGAACGGGACGACGATGTTCAGTCCGGCGTTGAGCGTGCGGGTGTAGCGGCCGAAGCGCTCCACGATCGCCGCACTCGCCTGCGGGATGACCTGGATCGTCTTGATCAGGGCGATGAAGACGAGCACCACCAGAATGATCAGGACGATGATGACTGCTGACATCGTGTTCCCCGTGCCCTTCGCTGCCGGTTGTCTGCCGGGTTGCTTTCGATGATCGAGTTTCCCAGATGGCGGAGCGTCATGGGTGAGGTTCGGTCACATGACCACGGCGGTCGCCCCGTCGATGTCCACGACGTCGACCTGTTCGCCCGGTTCGAAGGTCTGACCGGTGTCGAGCGTGCGGGCGGACCAGACCTCGCCGGCGAGCTTGATGCGGCCTCCGCTGCCGTCCACCCGTTCCAGGACGACGGCTTGACGGCCTTTCAGGGCGTCGATGCCGGTGGCGAGTCCGGGTCTGCCGTCACGGTGCCGGGCGGCGATCGGGCGTACGACCGCGACGAGCGCCACGGAGACGACGACGAAGACGAGTACCTGGGTGACGATGCCGAAGCCGAGGGCGGCGGTCACCGCCCCGGCGACGGCTCCGACGGCGAACATGCCGAACTCCGGCATCGCGGTCAGGACCAGCGGAATGCCGAGCCCCACCGCGCCGATCAGCCACCAGACCCACGCGTCGATGTCCACGTGGTCATGGTAGGGCGGTGGGGTCCTTCCGGGACAGGGCGCGGGCGGCTGTGCGGGTCGCCGGTGCCCCTGCCGGTCACTTGAGGGGCAGGCCGTGGGCGGTCCAGCGGTCGCCGACGCGCTCGACGACGAGCGGCAGGCCGAAGCAGTGCGAGAGGTTGCGGGAGGTGAGCTCGGTCTCCACGGGTCCGGCGGCGAGGACCTTGCCCTGGCGGATCATCAGGACGTGGGTGAAACCGGGGGCGATCTCCTCGACGTGGTGGGTGACCATGATCATCGAGGGGGCGTACGGGTCGCGGGCGAGGCGGCCGAGGCGGCGGACGAGGTCCTCGCGGCCTCCGAGGTCGAGGCCGGCGGCGGGCTCGTCGAGGAGGAGGAGCTCCGGGTCGGTCATCATCGCGCGGGCGATCAGGGTGCGCTTGCGCTCGCCCTCGGAGAGGGTGCCGAACTTGCGGTCCAGGTAGTCGTTCATCCCGAGCCGGTCGAGGAAGGCCTTGGCGCGCTCCTCGTCGACCGGGTCGTAGTCCTCGTGCCAGGTGGCGGTCATGCCGTACGCGGCGGTGAGGACGGTCTGCAGGACGGTCTGGCGCTTGGGGAGCTTCTCCGCCATGGCGATGCCGGCCACGCCGATGCGGGGGCGGAGCTCGAAGACGTCGGTGCCGACGCCGCCGAGCCGCTCGCCCAGGATGTGGGCGGTGCCCTTGGTGGGGAAGAGGTAGCTGGAGGCGATGTTCAGAAGGGTGGTCTTGCCGGCGCCGTTGGGTCCGAGGATCACCCAGCGCTCGCCCTCCTTGACCGACCAGGAGACCTCGTCCACCAGAGCCCGTCCGTCGCGGACCACGGATACGTCCACCAGCTCCAGTACATCGCTCATGAGCGCGTTGTCTCCCCTTGCGGTCGAGTCTTGTCGTCGCCTTGCGCCGATGGGCGCGGCGTCCAGGGGAAAACCTACGTTATCGACGGAGCGGACCGGTCCGTAGGGCTTCCTTTGAGTCCTTAGTCTGGGGGGATGCTTTCGGAACCACGCTCAGGACGTCTGGCCGCCTGGGGCAATGCCCTGCTGGCCGGGGCCGTGTCGCCCGACGAGGCGGCGACGGAGATTGTCGGGGAGGACGCGGTGCACCGCGTGGAGGGGCTGCCGGGTGAGGCGGGGCCGGTGGGGCTGACGCTCGCGCTGGGCCGGCTGCGGCGGCTCGGGGTGACCGGCTGGCGGGTCGCGCTGCCCGCGCCGGGGCATCCGCTGGGGCTGAGCGGGCCGCCGGACTTCAACGCGCGCGCGTTGGAGGCGGAGGAGGCGGTGGTGGGTTTCGGTGCGCCGTACGGTCTCGTGCCGGAGGTCTCCGAGGCGGGTCCCGCGGGTGATGTGCACGTCTCGGTGGTGTGGCACTGCCTCGCCGTACGGGAGGCTCCGCCGGCGGACGTGCCGTCGCTCGGCGAGGCGGAGCGGGAGCTGGCGGAGGCGCTGCGGGACGCGACGGCGGTGCTGACCCGGCTCGACGTGGCGGCCTCGGGCCCGGCGGCGGACGCGGCGCGGGAGGCGTACCGGGCGCGGGCGGAGGTGGGTCGCGAGGTCCTCGCCCCCGGCTATCCGCCGCGGGCGGTACGGGTCCTGGAGCTGGCTCAGCGGATCGGCCTGCTGGTGAACCTGGCGTACGACCACGGTCACGGGGGTGCGGTGAGCGCCTCGGAGATGGCGGCGCGGGGCGAGGCGCTGCGGCCGGTGGAGCGGGTGGCCCGGCGGGCGCAGGTCGCGGCGTACAACGCGTATGTGGAGGAGCGGGAGCGGGAGCGGGGGTTCTGAGACGTCACGGACCCGGCGTGGTCGCCGTCGGCAACGGCAAACCCCCGGCTCCAGGGGGATCGTCCGGAGCCGGGGGTTCGTGTGGGGGGTCAGCCGTTGACGGCGCCGTTGCCGAAGGCCGGGTTGAGCAGGCCGATCACGTTGACCGTGTTGCCGGAGACGTTCACGGGCACGTGGACCGGGACCTGCACCAGGTTGCCGGAGCCGACGCCCGGCGAGTGGAGGGCCTGCCCGTTGGCGTCCGCGTTCGCGGAGGCGACACCGGCACCGGCGGCGACGATGCCACCGGCGACCATGGTGAGGGCAGCGGCCTTCTTGAGGTTCTTCACTTGGTACATCCTCCTGGTCGTGGCTGCGGCAGGTCCGCCGCAGCACGCCATGGAGAACGCCGCAGCCCCCGCCGGGTTGCGCCGAACGGGGGACATACACACGACGGTATGAAGGACTGAACGGTCGTGCGCCCCGGCGCGTGACGGGAGCGTTTCCGCGCGGGTCAGGTGGTGAGGCCGTGCCTCACCGCCCAGAGCGCCGCCTGGGTGCGGTCCGCGAGGTCGAGCTTCATCAGGATGTTCGAGACGTGCGTCTTGACCGTCTTCTCGGAGAGGACGAGGGCGCGGGCGATCTCGCGGTTGGACCGGCCGTCCGCGATCAGGCCGAGGACCTCGCGCTCCCGCTCCGTGAGGGACGGCCCCCGCCCCGTACCCCCGTGGGAGTCCTCCTGGGCGAGGAGCGCGCCCGCGACCTCGGGCTGGAGGAGGACGTGCCCAGCGTGGACGGAGCGGATCGCGCCGGCCAGGGCGTCGGGGTCGACGTCCTTGTAGACGTATCCGGAGGCTCCGGCGCGGAGGGCGGGGACGACCGTCCGCTGCTCGGTGAAGCTGGTGACGATCAGGACCCTGGCGGGGTTGGCGAGCTCCCGGAGCCGCTTGAGCGCCTCGATGCCGTCGGTGCCCGGCATCTTCACGTCCATGAGGACCACGTCGGGGCGGAGCTCCTCGGCCCTGGCGACCCCTTCGGCTCCGTCGGAGGCCTCCCCCACGACCTCTATGTCGTCCTGCACCTCCAGGAAGGTGCGCAGGCCTCGGCGGACGACCTGGTGGTCGTCGACCAGCAGGACACGGATGGGCTTGTCAGCCACCGGGGACCTCCATCTCGATCGTGGTGCCCTGGTCCGGGGCCGAGGTCACCGTGAGTCTGCCGCCGACACCGCTCGCCCGGTCCCGCATGGAGACCAGGCCGAGGTGGCGGCCGGCGCGGCGGACCGTACGCGGGTCGAAGCCCTTGCCGTCGTCGGTGACGGTGAGCCGTGCGCCCTGGCCGCTGCGGGTGAGGGAGACCCTGACGAGTCCCGCGTCCGCGTGTCGCAGGGCGTTGTGCAGGGCCTCCTGCGCGACCCGGAGGACGGCCTCCTCCTGGGCCGCGGGCAGGGCCCGGGTCCCGGGGCTGTCGAAGGTGACCCGGGCGGAGTGGGCGCGGTCGAGGACCTGGATCTGGGTGCGGAGCGTGTGCACGAGGCCGTCCTCGTCGAGGGCGGCGGGCCGCAGCTCCACGACGGCGGCGCGCAGCTCGTCGGCGGCCTCGGCGGCGAGAGCGGCGACCTGCTGGAGCTCGCCCTTGGCGCGGGCCGGGTCGCGGTCGACGAGGGCGGCGGCGGCCTGGGCGGTCAGCCGGAGCGAGAACAGCTTCTGGCTGACGGCGTCGTGCAGCTCGTGGGCGAGGCGGGAGCGCTCCTCGGCGATGGTGAGCTCGCGGCTGCGCTCGTACAGCCGGGCGTTGGTGAGGGCGATGGCCGCGTGCTGGGCGAGGATCGAGAGGAGTGCCTCGTCCTCGGCGGTGAAGCCGCAGCCGCCGTCGGGCTTGGGGCAGCGCTTGTTGGCGAGGAAGAGGGCGCCGAGGATCTCGTCGCCGTCCCGGACGGGCAGGCCGAGGAAGTCGGACATCTCGGGGTGCGCGTCGGGCCAGCCCTCGAAGCGGGGGTCCTCGCGGACGTCGGCGAGCCGCTCGGGCTCCGCCTTGTGGAGCATCGAGGCGAGGATGCCGTGCTGGCGGGGCAGCGGGCCGATGGCCTTCCACTGCTCGTCGCTGACGCCGTCGACCACGAACTGGGCGAAGCCGCCGTGGTCGTCGGGGACGCCCAGGGCCGCGTACTCGGCGTCGAGCAGCTCGCGGGCGGAGGCCACGATCGTCTTGAGGACGTCGCGGACCTCCAGATGGCGGCTCATCGCCAGGAGGGCGGTGCTCACGGCGGCCAGGCCGGAGCTCGGTCGATGGCTCATGTGTTCACGGTACCGGCGGGGTGTGACGGTCCGTATCCGCCTGGGGACGAGGGCGGCGCAGGTCTCGGGACCTAGGTCGAAGTGCCCTCGGCGGTCCGGGCCCGGGGACGAGGCGGCGGGCGGGGGCGCGGCCGGAGGCTTGAGCCATCCACAGGGAAGAGGGGATGGACGTCATGGCTGTCGCGATCATCACGGGTGCGTCGAGGGGTCTGGGGCGGGCGCTGGCCACGGCGCTCGCCGGGCAGGGCTGGGACCTGGTGCTCGACGCCCGCAAGGCGGACGTACTGGAGGAGAGCGCCGAGGTGGCACGCGCGCGTGGCGCCCGGGTGGTGGCGCTGGCCGGGGACGTGACGGACGCGGCGCACCGGCGGGAGCTGGTGGCGGCGGCGCGGGAGCTCGGCGGGCTCGATCTGCTGGTGAACAACGCGGGGATCCTCGGCGCCGAGCCGCTCGTGCCGCTGGACCGTCACTCGCTGGACGGGTTCCGGGCCGCCCTGGAGGTCAATGTGGTGGCGCCGCTGGGGCTCCTCCAGGAGGCGCTGCCCCTGCTGCGCACCTCGCCCGCGGGCGCGGTGGTCAACCTGAGTTCGGACGCGGCGGCGGAGGCGTACCGGACCTGGGGCGCGTACGGGGCGACGAAGGCGGCGCTCGACCAGCTGTCGGCGGTCCTGGCGGTGGAGGAGCCGGGGTTGCGGGTCTGGTGGGTGGATCCGGGCGGGATGCGGACGGACATGCTGGCGGCCGCGGAGCCCGGCGAGGACCTGTCGGGGACGCCGACCCCGGACGAGGTCGCCCCGGTCTTCCTGCGGCTGCTCGACGAGCGGCCGGCGAGCGGCCGGTACTCGGCGCCGGCCTTCCTGGAATCACGATGAGCCTCGCCGTACGGGTTCCGGCGGAGCTGTCGGCGCGGGTGCCGGCCGAACAGCGCGGGTCCGGGCGGGGCCGGGACGACGTGCGGCTGCTCGTGTCGCGGGGCGAGGCGGTGTCGCACCACTCCTTCCGGGAGCTGCCCGGGCTGCTGAGGGCCGGGGACGTGCTCGTCGTCAACACCTCGACGACGCTGGCGGCGGCCGTGGACGGGCTCCTGGGGCCCGGGCCCGGCGAGCCGGTGGTCGTGCACTTCTCGACCCGCGGGGACGACGGGCGGTGGGCCGTGGAGCTGCGGACGCCGGACGGGGCGGGCAGTACGCGCCCGCGTGGCGGCGGTCCGGCGGGGGCGGTCGTGCGGCTGCCCGGAGGGGCGCGGCTCGTGCTCGCGGAGCCGCTGGTGCCCGGGAGCGGGCGGCTGTGGTGGGCGCGGGCGGACGTGGACGTGCCGGGGCTGCTCGGGCGGTACGGGCGGGCCATCCGGTACGGGTACACGGAGCGGGACCAGCCCCTGTCGGCGTACCGGACGGTCTTCGCGCGCCCCTCCCCCGACGGGGCGGGCTCGGCGGAGATGCCGAGCGCGGGGCGGCCCTTCACGGCCCGTCTGGTGGCGCAGCTGGTCGACCGGGGCGTACGGATCGCTCCGCTGTCCCTTCATACGGGGGTGTCGTCGGCGGAGGCCCACGAGCCGCCGTACCCGGAACGCTTCGAGGTCCCGGCGGCGACGGCGGCCCTGGTGAACACGGCCCGTGCCGAGGGCGGCCGGGTGATCGCGGTGGGGACGACCGTCGTACGGGCGCTGGAATCCGCCGCGGGGCCCGACGGGGTCGTGCGGGGCGCTCAGGGGTGGACGGGGCTCGTGGTGACGCCCGAGCGGGGGGTGCTGGTCGTGGACGGGCTGCTCACCGGGCTGCACGAGCCCGAGGCCTCGCATCTGCTGATGCTGGAGGCGGTCGCCGGGCGGCCCGCGCTGCGGAGCGCGTACGCCGCCGCGGTGCGGGGCCGCTACCTCTGGCACGAGTTCGGCGACGTCCATCTCCTCCTTCCGGAGGAAGGGCCTCACGCTACGCATTGCTGACGCAACGTCTGGTGAGCTTGTTACGTGCCCGATGTGAGGCCGCGCATAGGACGCACATCACTTACGAAGCCCCCTAGTGGACCCCCGGTGCCGGATATCGGCGAAGGAAATGGGGCACAGGGGGCTTTGTGTGGCTCGTGCACGGGCCCCTGATCCACTACCCGGGTTCGTACGTCACACCTTTGCCACGGGATTTTGCTGCCGCTAAGAATTGCCCCCGTCGCCGCCGAGCAGGCGCAGCGCCGCCCCGGCCGAGCGACCCCCAGCGATTCGAAGAGGTAGTCCTGCATGTCTGCGAACACCCCTGGCCACTATCGTGGTCTGAAGAAGACCCACAAGGCCACGATCGCCGGCGTCGCCGCCCTGGGCGCCGCAGCTCTCACCCTTTCCCTCGTCCCGGGCCACGGCTCGACCGAGACCGAGCCGCAGGCTCTGGCCGGTACGCAGCAGGTCGCCTGGTCGTACGACGCGAGCAGCCCGCAGGCGAAGGCGCTGGCCGCCAGCCTCGACGAGCAGCAGGACGCGATCAGCCTGAAGGCCAAGCAGGAGGCGGAGGCCAAGGCCAAGGCCGCCAAGGCGAAGGCCGACGCGAAGGCGAAGGCCGACGCGAAGGTCAAGGCCGCCGCCAAGGCGAATGCCGCCCGTGCGAAGGCCGCCGCCAAGGCGAAGGCCGAGGCCGACGCGAAGAAGCGCGCCGCCGTGAAGGCCGCCGCGAGCCGTTCCGTCGCCCGCACCCCGGTCTTCGCGAACAACCTCGACGGCTGGATCCGCGAGGCGCTCTACATCATGGACAAGCACAACATCCCGGGCAGCTACAACGGCCTGCACCGGAACATCATGCGCGAGTCCAGCGGCAACCCGTACGCCATCAACAACTGGGACATCAACGCCATCAACGGCGTCCCGTCCAAGGGCCTGCTCCAGGTGATCTACCCGACGTTCAAGGCGTACCACATCCCCGGCACCAAGTTCGACCAGTACGACCCGGTCGCCAACATCGTCGCCGCCGCCAACTACGCGGCCGACCGCTACGGCTCGATCGACAACGTCAACAGCGCGTACTGAGTCGCCTCGGACACGCCGAAGGGCGGCACCCCGTGCGGGGTGCCGCCCTTCGGGGCCGTCACTACTTGCGCATGACCTCCGGCTCGTGGCGGCGCAGCAGCCGCGCCACGAGGACGCAGCAGACGGTCGCCATGAACAGCTGGATGCCGAGGTCGAGGCTCCACTGGCCGACCGTGTGCTCCCACAGCGGGTCGGTGTTCGTGGGGTCCTTGTGGTCCCACGGCGGCATCAAGTGCGCCAGGTCGAGGGTGGTGCCGGCGCCGGCGATGCCCCAGCGGGAGGGCATGAGCCAGGCGAACTGCTCCAGGCCGGGCGAGCCGTACACCTGGAAGAGGATGCCGGTGAACACGACCTGGATGATCGCGAACATGACGAGCAGCGGCATGGTCTTCTCGGCGGTCTTCACCAGCGCGGAGATGACCAGGCCGACCATCATCGAGGTCAGGCCGAGCGCGATGACCTGGATGCACAGCTCGGCGGCCGGCGGCATGAACAGGCCTTCTTCGGGCAGCGCGCGGGTGGAGAAGCCGATGCCGCAGATGATCACGCCCTGGAAGGCGGTGATCAGGCCGAGGACGATGACCTTGGACATCAGGTACGCGGAGCGGGACAGGCCGACGGCGCGCTCCCGCTCGTAGATGACCCGTTCCTTGATCAGCTCTCGGACGGAGTTGGCCGCGCCGGAGAAGCACATGCCGACCGCGAGGATCAGCATGATCGTGCCGGCGTCGCCGTTGAAGCGGGACGGCGGCGTGGGCTTGCCGAGGCCGAAGTCGGCGGGGATGACGACGGACACGGCGCCGAGGACGGCCGGCAGGATCACCATGAGGGCCATGAAGCCCTTGTCGGAGGCGATCACCGACACGTAGCGGCGGATCAGGGTCCACAGCTGCGAGCCCCAGCCCTGCGGCTTCGGCGGGCGGGCCATGGCCTGCTGCGGCATCTGGACGGGCTGCGCGGCGACGGCGTCGATGTCCGCGGCGTACATCTGGTAGTGCTGCGAGCCCTTCCAGCGGCCCGCCCAGTCGTAGTCGCGGTAGTTCTCGAAGGCGGAGAAGACGTCGGCCCAGGTGGAGTAGCCGAAGAAGTTCAGCGCCTCCTCCGGCGGGCCGAAGTACGCCACGGAACCGCCGGGCGCCATGACGAGCAGCTTGTCGCAGAGACCCAGCTCGGCCACCGAGTGGGTGACGACGAGGACCGTGCGGCCGTCGTCCGCGAGGCCGCGGAGCAGCTGCATGACGTCGCGGTCCATGCCCGGGTCGAGGCCGGAGGTCGGCTCGTCCAGGAAGATCAGCGAGGGCTTGGTGAGGAGCTCCAGGGCGACGGAGACGCGCTTGCGCTGGCCACCGGAGAGGGAGGTGACCTTCTTCTCCTTGTGGATGTCGAGCTTGAGCTCGCGCAGCACCTCGTCGATGCGGGCCTCGCGCTCGGCCGTGGCGGTGTCGCCGGGGAAGCGGAGCTTGGCCGCGTACCGCAGCGCCTTCACGACGGTCAGTTCCTTGTGCAGGATGTCGTCCTGCGGGACGAGACCGATGCGCTGGCGCAGCTCGGCGAACTGCTTGTAGAGGCTTCGGTTGTCGTAGAGGACGTCGCCCTCGTTGGCCGGGCGGTAGCCGGTCAGCGCCTTGAGCAGGGTGGACTTGCCGGAGCCGGACGGGCCGATGACGCCGATCAGCGACTTCTCCGGGACGCCGAAGGTGACGTCCTTGAGGATCTGCTTGCCGCCGTCGACCGTGACCGTGAGGTGGCGGGCCGAGAAGGAGACCGAGCCGGTGTCGACGAACTCTTCCAGCTGCCCGCCGACGATGCGGAAGGTCGAGTGGCCGACGCCGACGATGTCCTGCGGGCCGAGGAGGGCGGTGCCGCCCTTGGCGATCGGCTGGCCGTTGACGTACGTGCCGTTGTGCGAGCCGAGGTCGCGGATCTCGAAGCGGCCGTCGGGCGTCGCGTGGAACTCGGCGTGGTGCCGCGAGACCTGGAGGTCGGAGACGACCAGTTCGTTCTCGAGGGCACGGCCGATGCGCATCACGCGGCCGAGGTCCAGCTGGTAGAAGGTCGTCGGGCTGCGGTGGTCGCCGTAGGGCGACGGACCGCCCGCGGCGCCGCCGGGGTGCCCCTGCGCGGGCCCCTGCTGGTGCGGCACCTGCTGGTGGGCGGGCGGCTGCTGGGCCGGCTGCTGCCAGCCCTGCTGCGGCGGCGCCTGGTGCGTGGCCCAGTCGGCCTGGGCCGCGCCGGCCCCGGCGGCCTGGTGCGCGGGCGCCTGCTGGACCGGGGCCTGCTGCTGGGGCACCTGCTGCTGCGGGGCCTGCTGCGGCGCGGCGGCCGCGCCGGTGGCGGCGAGATTCAGCCGCGGCCCGTCGGTCGCGTTGCCGAGGTGGACGGCCGAGCCGGGGCCGATCTCCACCTGGTGGATCCTCTGGCCCTGGAGGAAGGTGCCGTTCGTGGAGCCGTGGTCCTCGATGACCCAGCTCCGGCCGCCCCAGCTGATGGTGGCGTGGCGCCACGAGACCCTGGCGTCGTCGATGACCAGGTCACCCTGAGGGTCCCTGCCCAGGGTGTACGACCGGGACGGATCGAGCGTCCAGGTCCTGCCGTTCAATTCCAGTACGAGTTCTGGCACTCCATGCCCCACTACTTGTCCCCCGATGTACCCCCGTCTTCGGGAGTCCAGGGATGGCGAATCATCCTGGGGAACTATTTCAGGCCCGGTCCCGTCTCGGAAAGTCGGGCCGCGTGAAGACCTTCGGGGCAAGCCCGGGACGAGCCCCGCACCACTCGGGTGTCCGCAGGGCGGGACGGGGGCTCGGGTGACACACGGTGCCCGATACGGTGGAACCACCATGAGCGCATCGCAGACCTCAGACGTTCCCACCCTTCTCGTCAAGATCTTCGGGAAGGACCGTCCCGGGATCACCGCGGGACTCTTCGACACCCTCGCCGCCTACTCCGTCGACGTCGTGGACATCGAACAGGTGGTCTCCCGCGGCCGCCTCGTCCTGTGCGCGCTCGTCACCGAGCCGACGGTCGCCTCGCAGGGCGAGCTCCGGGCCACCATCCACAGCTGGGCCGAGTCGCTGAAGCTCCAGGCCGAGATCATCTCCGGCACGGGCGACAACCGTCCCCGTGGCGAGGGACGCTCGCACGTCACCGTGCTCGGCCACCCGCTGACCGCAGAGCAGACGGCGGCCATAGCGGCGAGGATCGCGGAGACCGGCGGCAACATCGACCGCATCTTCCGCCTCGCGAAGTACCCGGTGACGGCGGTCGAGTTCGCCGTCTCGGGCTGCGCGACCGAGCCGCTGCGGACCGCCCTCGCCACGGAGGCGCACTCCGTCGGCGTCGACGTGGCCGTGGTCTCCGCCGGTCTGCACCGGCGGGCCCAGCGGCTCGTGGTCATGGACGTCGACTCGACCCTGATCCAGGACGAGGTGATCGAGCTCTTCGCCGCGCACGCGGGCTGCGAGGACAAGGTCGCCGAGGTGACGGCGGCGGCGATGCGCGGCGAGCTGGACTTCGAGCAGTCGCTGCACGCGCGCGTGGAGCTGCTCGCGGGTCTCGACGCCTCGGTGGTCGACAAGGTCCGTGCCGAGGTGCGGCTGACGCCCGGCGCCCGGACCCTGATCCGCACGCTCAAGCGGCTCGGCTACCAGGTGGGTGTGGTCTCCGGCGGGTTCACGCAGGTCACCGACGATCTGAAGGAGCGGCTCGGGCTCGACTTCGCCTCGGCCAACACCCTGGAGATCGTGGACGGGAAGCTCACGGGCCGGGTGACCGGAGAGATCGTCGACCGGGCGGGCAAGGCGCGGCTGCTGCGCCGGTTCGCCACGGAGGCGGGGGTGCCGCTGGCGCAGACGGTGGCGATCGGCGACGGGGCCAACGACCTGGACATGCTGAACGCGGCCGGGCTCGGGGTGGCGTTCAACGCGAAGCCGGTCGTGCGTCAGGCGGCCCACACGGCGGTGAACGTGCCGTTCCTGGACACCGTGCTGTATCTGCTGGGCATCACGCGCGAAGAGGTCGAGGCCGCGGACATCGGCGAGGAGGACCTGCCGCACTGAGCGGTGGAGGTACGGAGGAGGGCCCGGGTGTCGGTCGACGCCCGGGCCCTCCCTCGTACGAGATCAGGAGTACGAGATCAGGCGTTCGGGCTCCAGAAGTGGACGAGACGGCCGACGCCGTGCTCCACGGACTTCCAGGAGCCGTTGAAGGTGATGACGGCGAAGGCGGAGGTCGGGAAGCCGCTGCGGTTCATCCGGGCGAGGGTGTCGCCCTCGGCACCGCCGGCGAGGGCGTCCGCGAGGGCGTGCATGCCGGGGTTGTGGCCGATGAGCAGGAGGTTGTTCACGGTGTCCGGGGTCTCGTTGACCAGGGCGATGAGCTCGCCGAGCGAGGCCTCGTACATCCGCTCCTCGTACACCGTCCTGGGGCGCACGGGCAGCTCGTGGACGGCCAGCTTCCAGGTCTCACGGGTGCGGAGGGCGGTCGAACAGAGGGCCAGGTCGAAGGCGATGCCGCTGTCGGCGAGCTTGCGGCCGGCCACCGGGGCGTCCTTGCGGCCTCGGTCGGCGAGCGGTCGCTCGTGGTCGGACGAGTCGTTCCAGTCTGCCTTCGCGTGCCGGAGCACCACGATGCTGCGGGGTGTATCGACGCTCATGGTCCACAGCTTCGCACGAAACAGGCCACTCCGACTCAGAGAGAGAGCGTTTGCCAGACGTGCTCCAGGACCCGGCCGACCGCCGGGTCACCCGTGGTCGCGCCGGCCTCACCCGGCCCGGCCATGAGGACCAGGAGAGCGAGGAAGGCGGCCGCGGGGAGGGCGAGGGCCCACCAGGGCAGCCGGGTGTCGACGCCGGTGGTCGTGGTCCGGATGCCGGGGTGCGTGGGGGCCGACATGGCCGCCTCCGTGGGTGAGTTCCGCGCTTTCGCCTGTGTCACCAACGTACGGATCGCGCTTCCTCCGGCACATCCGGTGATCCACCCACTTCACCCTGAGTCCCACCCCCTAGGGGATGCGGGGGTTACCCCCACCCCCGGGGGCCGACGCCCGGCTCACGGGGAGGCGAAGGTGGCGATGACGGCGATGACCACCGAGATGCCGAGCATCGCGCCGAGCACGATGAGCAGCTTCTTCTGGCCGTTCTGGGGGTTGGGTTCGAGGACTGGCATGGGAACAGTCTTACATCTCAGCATTCGTCCTCGACCGTCCGGTCCCTGCCCGCCAGGGTTCCGACGATCATCTGCGGCACCATCAGTCCGCCCATGAGGGCGATGGGCAGTCCCCAGCCGCCGCTGTGCTGGTAGAGCACGCCGACGAGGAGGGGGCCGGGGATCGAGATCAGGTAGCCGACGCTCTGCGCGAAGGCGGAGAGCCGGACGACGCCGGCGCCGGTGCGCGAGCGCATGCCGATCATCGTGAGGGCGAGCGGGAAGGAGCAGTTGGAGATGCCGAGGAGGACGGCCCAGACCCAGGCTCCGGCGGCGGGGGCCAGGAAGAGTCCGGTGTAGCCGGTGAGTCCGCACAGGCCGAGGGCGACGACGATCGGGCCCTGGTTCTTCATCCGGGTCGCGAGGCGGGGGATGACGAAGGCGAGCGGGACGCCCATGACCATGGTGACGGCGAGGAGCACGCCCGCGGTGGTGGCGGGGACGCCGGAGTCGCGGAAGATCTGCGGCATCCAGCCCATGGTGATGTAGGCGCCGGTGGCCTGGAGGCCGAAGAAGACGCCGAGCGCCCAGGCGGTGCGGCTGCGGGTGATCCGCGGCGCGGGGGCCTGCGGTGCGCGGGTCTGCGAGGCCGGGCTCCGCGGTCCCTCGGGTGCGGCGGCGGCCGGGGGCGCCGTGTCGGCGTCGCGGTCGCGCAGGAGCGGCAGCCAGGGCAGCACGGCGAGCGCGGCGAGGACCGCCCAGACGCCCAGGCCGAGGCGCCAGCCGCCGCCGAGGGCGTCGGTCATGGGGACGGTCGCGGCCGCGGCGACGGACGTGCCCAGGGCGAGCGCCATGGAGTAGAGGCCGGTCATGCTGCCGACACGGTCGGGGAAGTACCGCTTGACGATCACCGGCATCAGGACGTTGCTGACGGCGATGCCCATGAGGGCGAGGGCGCTGGCGGCCAGGAAGGCGGCGGTGCCGGACGCGAAGGGCCTCAGGACGAGGCCGGTGAAGATCGCGGCCATGCCCGCGCAGACGACGGCGGCGGGGCCGAAGCGGCGGGCGAGGCGGGGGGCGGTGATGCCGAAGACCGCGAAGCAGAGCGGCGGGACGGAGGTGAGGACGCCGGCGACGGTGCCGCTCATGTGGAGGTCGGCGCTGACCTCTTCGAGGAGGGCGCCGAGGCTGGTGATGGCGGGGCGCAGGTTGAGCGCGGCCAGGACGAGTCCGACGGCGACGACGCCGAGGGCCCAGCGGCGTGCCGGGGCGGCACGGTCCGGTGCGGGAGAATCGCCGGCGGTGGCGGGGCCTCCGGACGGCGCGGTCGCGGCGGGGTCGAGGGTCTTCTGCTCGTCGGACATGAGGCCATCATAGAATCATGGGATGATTGGTTGTCCAATCTCGAACCAACGGGAAGGCGTTCCATGGCCCTCGGTCACCCCCGGCGCACCGGTCTCTCCGATCAGGTGATCGCCGAACTGCGGAACCAGATCACCTCCGGCGAGTGGCCGGTGGGTTCGCGCATCCCGACCGAACCCGAACTGGTCGAGCAGCTCGGCGTCGCCCGCAACACGGTGCGCGAGGCGGTCCGCGCGCTCGCGCACAACGGCCTGCTCGACATCCGCCAGGGCTCCGGGACGTACGTCGTCGCCACCAGCGAACTGGCGGGCGTCATGCACCGGCGCTTCGCCGGCTCCGACCCCCGGCACGTCGCCGAGCTGCGCTCCACCCTTGAGTCCGCCGCGGCCCGGTTCGCGGCCGAGCGGCGCACGGAGCGGGACCTGAAGCAGCTGGACGCGCTGCTCGGGCGGCGTGAGGAGGCGTGGGAGTCGGGGGACGCGGAGCGGTTCGTGACGGTCGACGCGGCCTTCCACCACGCGGTCGTCGCCGCCTCGGGCAACGAGGTGCTGACGGAGCTCTACGCGGACCTGGGCGATCTGCTGCGGGACTGGCTGCGCGACGACGTGGGGCAGGTGCTGCGGCCGGAGAACCACATGGACCACGCGCGCCTGGTGGACGCGATCCGCGAGGGCGATGCCGAGCGGGCCGGCACGGAGGCGGCCGGCTACCCCTTCATGTGCCTCAGGAGTCCCGTACCGGAAGAGAGCCCTGCACCGAAGACGAACCAGCAGTAGCCGGATCCGCGGGCTCGTGCGTGATCCAGGCCGACCGGACCTCCTTCCAGCAGCGGCCGGTGACCTGGGCGTAGTCGGCGGGTTCGACCTCCACGGGGGCGCTGTCGCTGTCGACGTCCCACCAGCGCTCGCACTCCACATGGAGGCGGATCCGGTCGGTGCGGGGGTACGGATTGCTGCAGTGCGCGGTGACGCGGGAGCCCTCGACGACGGTGCGGCAGGAGGCCCCGAAGTTCTCCGGCTCCGGTGCCGTCGGGGCTGCGGCCGGGAACTCCTCGGCCGGGGCGGGAGCGGCCCGCAGCTCGGTGGCCACGAACGTCCCGGTGATCAGAACGGCGACGGAGGCGAACGCCCCGAAGCCCTGACGTATCGCGCGCATGCCCGTACCTCCTCCCCGTCAGCAGCAGAACATCACGCTCTGCCTCAGTCTGGGGTCATTCGGGCTACTTTTCGACCCGTGCAGGAGTTGCGGAACGGCGAGGGCCGTGTGTCCGCCACCGGGGCGGACACACGGCCCTTTCCTGCGTGTCGCGAGCGGTTACGCGCCGATGGCGTGCAGACCGCCGTCGACGTGGATGATCTCGCCCGTGGTCTTCGGGAACCAGTCGGAGAGGAGCGCGACGATGCCGCGGCCGGCCGGCTCCGGGTCCGCGAGGTCCCAGGCCAGCGGGGAGCGGGTGTCCCAGACCGAGGCCAGCTCGCCGAAGCCCGGGATGGACTTCGCGGCCATGGAGCCGAGCGGGCCCGCCGAGATCAGGTTGCAGCGGATGTCCTGCTTGCCGAGGTCGCGCGCCATGTAGCGGCTGGTGGCCTCCAGGGCGGCCTTGGCCGGGCCCATCCAGTCGTACTGCGGCCAGGCGAACTGCGCGTCGAAGGTGAGGCCGACGACCGAACCGCCCTCGGACATCAGCGGGAGCAGCGCCATGGTCAGCGACTTCAGGGAGAAGGCGGAGACGTGCATGGCGGTGGCCACGGACTCGAACGGCGTGTTCAGGAAGTTGCCGCCGAGCGCGTCCTGCGGCGCGAAGCCGATGGAGTGCACGATGCCGTCGAGGCGGTCGCCCAGGTGCTCGCGGACCTGGCCCTCCAGGCGGGCGAGGTGCTCGTCGTTGGAGACGTCGAGCTCCAGGACCTTGACCTTGTCGGGCTGGGGCAGCTTCTTGGCGATGCGCTCGGTCAGCGTCGGCCGGGGCCAGGCGGTGAGGATGATCTCCGCACCCTGCTCCTGGGCCAGCTTCGCGGCGTGGAAGGCGATGGAGGACTCCATCAGCACACCGGTGATGAGGATGCGCTTGCCCTCGAGAATTCCGCTCATGGTGATCAGTGACCCATGCCCAATCCGCCGTCAACCGGGATGACGGCTCCAGTGATGTACGAGGCGTCGTCGGAGGCGAGGAACTTCACCGCGGCGGCGATCTCCTCCGGCTGCGCGTAACGGCCCAGCGGCACCTGCGACACGATGCCCGCGCGCTGCTCGTCGGTGAGCACCGCGGTCATGTCGGTGTCGACGAAGCCGGGGGCGACGACGTTGAAGGTGATGTTGCGCGAGCCCAGCTCACGCGCGAGGGAGCGGGCGAAGCCGACCAGGCCGGCCTTGGAGGCGGCGTAGTTGGCCTGGCCCGCGGAGCCCAGCAGACCGACGACCGAGGAGATCAGGACGACGCGGCCCTTCTTGGCGCGCAGCATCCCGCGGTTGGCGCGCTTGACCACCCGGAACGTGCCGGTGAGGTTGGTGTCGAGGACGGACGTGAAGTCCTCCTCGGTCATGCGCATGAGGAGCTGGTCCTTCGTCACGCCGGCGTTGGCCACGAGGACCTCCACCGGGCCGTGCTTCTCCTCGATCTCCTTGTAGGCCGTCTCCACCTGCTCCGCGTCGGTGATGTCGCACTTGACGGGAAGGCAGCCGAGCTCGACCAGGGCGGCCGGGGGCTCGCCGGAGCGGTACGTGATCGCGACCTTGTCGCCGGCCTCGGCGAACGCGCGGGCGATGGCGAGGCCGATGCCCCGGTTTCCTCCGGTGACGAGAACCGAGCGGCTCAACGGATCACCCTTTCGATAGCGGTCTGGTAGCCGAAAACCTATCGGTATCGCCCCCGACATGGGGAATCGACCTCCCACAGTGGCGTACGGGCGTCGCTGTCGGATCCCTACAGCTCGGGGGCGGTACGGATCGGGTCGCCGGGCCGCGGAGGGAAGGGTTCCACCCGGGGGCGATCCACAATGCGCCGACTCGGCCGCCCGTCCCGTGATTGACTTCCGGGGCAGTTTCAGACCGCTGTCTTCCGATCGCCGAGAGCGAGGCCGCTCGTGGTCCATCAGATCGACCCTTCGTTCGTCGCGCTGCCCCTGCGGGCGCTCGCCGACGCGGCGCTCGCCCGAGCGCGCGCGCTCGGTGCCGAGCACGCGGACTTCCGCCTGGAGCGGGTGCGCAGCGCCTCGTGGCGGCTCCGCGACGCCAAACCGTCCGGGTCCTCGGACACCACGGACCTCGGCTACGCGGTGCGGGTGGTGCACGGCGGGGCCTGGGGCTTCGCGTCCGGTGTCGACCTGACGATGGACGGGGCCGCGCGCGTCGCCTCGCAGGCGGTCGCCATGGCCAAGCTGTCGGCGAAGGTGATCGCGGCCGCCGGCTCCGAGGTGGGGGCACCCCCTGGACGAAGTCCTTGGGGGAGGGTGGAGCTGGCCGATGAGCCGGTGCACTCCGAGCGCACCTGGGTCTCCTCGTACGAGATCGACCCCTTCTCGGTCCCCGCCGAGGAGAAGAGCGCGCTGCTCGCCGACTGGAGCGCGCGGCTGCTCCGGGCGGAGGGCGTGGCGCACGTGGACGCCTCGCTGCTCACCGTCCACGAGAACAAGTTCTACGCGGACACGGCCGGCACCGTGACCACCCAGCAGCGCGTCCGGCTGCACCCGCAGCTCACGGCCGTCGCCGTGGACGAGACGACCGGCGAGTTCGACTCGATGCGGACGATCGCGCCGCCGGTCGGGCGGGGCTGGGAGTACCTGACGGGGACCGGCTGGGACTGGGACAAGGAGCTCGACGAGATCCCGGCGCTGCTCGCCGAGAAGATGCGGGCGCCGAGCGTGGAGGCCGGCCGGTACGACCTGGTCGTGGACCCGTCGAACCTGTGGCTGACGATCCACGAGTCCATCGGGCACGCCACCGAGCTGGACCGGGCGCTCGGCTACGAGGCGGCGTACGCGGGCACCTCGTTCGCCACCTTCGACCAGCTGGGCAAGCTGGCGTACGGCTCCTCGATCATGAACGTGACGGGTGACCGGACCGCCGAGCACGGTCTCGCCACCGTCGGCTTCGACGACGAGGGCGTCGAGGCGCAGAGCTGGGACCTGGTGAAGGACGGCACGCTCGTCGGCTACCAGCTGGACCGGCGGATCGCGAAGCTCACGGGCCTCGGCCGGTCGAACGGCTGCGCGTTCGCCGACTCCCCCGCGCACGTGCCGGTGCAGCGGATGGCGAACGTCTCGCTCCAGCCGGACCCGGGCGGTCTGTCGACGGAGGACCTGATCGGGGGCGTGGAGCGCGGCATCTACGTGGTCGGCGACCGGTCCTGGTCGATCGACATGCAGCGCTACAACTTCCAGTTCACCGGTCAGCGCTTCTTCCGCATCGAGAACGGCCGGCTGGCCGGGCAGCTGCGGGACGTGGCGTACCAGGCGACGACGACCGACTTCTGGGGCTCGATGGAGCAGGTCGGCGGCCCGCAGACGTACGTGCTCGGTGGCGCCTTCAACTGCGGCAAGGCCCAGCCGGGCCAGGTCGCCGCCGTCTCGCACGGCTGCCCGTCCGCCCTCTTCCGGGGCGTCAACATCCTGAACACGACGCAGGAGGCCGGTCGATGAGTGCCCGCCACGCAATCTGCTGGGGGTCCGGGGGTCGTCCCCCGGGCAAGCACAGTCTGAACACGACGCAGGAGGCCGGTCGATGAGCCGCGTCAGCAAGCCGTACGAGATCGTCGAGCGGGCCCTGGAGCTGTCCCGCGCCGACGGGTGTGTCGTCATCGCCGACGAGGAGTCCTCGGCCAATCTGCGCTGGGCCGGGAACGCGCTCACCACGAACGGCGTGACCCGGGGCCGTACCCTCACCGTCATCGCGACCGTCGACGGCGCCCAGGGCACCGCCTCCGGTGTCGTCTCGCGGTCGGCCGTGACCGTCGACGACCTGGAGCCCCTGGTCCGGGCCGCCGAGGCCGCCGCCCGCGCCGCCGGGCCCGCCGAGGACGCCCAGCCGCTCGTGGAGGGCGTGCCCGCCTCGCCCGACTTCACGGACGCCCCGGCGGAGACCTCCTCCGCGGTCTTCACCGACTTCGCCCCGGCGCTCGGCGAGGCCTTCGCACGCGCGCGTGCCGGCGGCCGTGAGCTGTACGGCTTCGCCAACCACGAGCTGACCTCCACCTACCTGGGCACCTCCACCGGGCTGCGGCTGCGCCACGACCAGCCGAACGGGACCCTGGAGCTCAACGCCAAGTCCCCGGACCGCTCGCGCTCCGCCTGGGCCGGTCGCGCGACCCGGGACTTCAAGGACGTCGACCCGGCCGCGCTCGACGCCGAGCTCGCGACCCGCCTCGGCTGGGCCGAGCGGAGGATCGAGCTGCCCGCCGGCCGGTACGAGACGCTGCTGCCGCCGACCGCCGTGGCCGACCTGATGATCTACCAGCTGTGGTCCTCGACGGCCCGGGACGCGGTGGAGGGCCGGACGGTCTTCTCCAAGCCCGGCGGCGGCACCCGGCTCGGCGAGACGCTCTCCCCGCTGCCGCTCACGCTGCGCAGCGACCCGAACGAGCCGGGCCTGGAGTCCTCGCCGTTCGTCATCGCGCACTCCTCCGGCGACGACTCCTCCGTCTTCGACAACGGTCTGCCGGTCGGTCCGGTCGACTGGGTGAAGGCCGGGGCCCTGGCGCATCTGATCACCACCCGGCACACGGCGGGGCTTACTCGGTTGCCCGTGGCGCCGGGAGCCGGGAACCTGATCCTGGACGGCGGCGGCGAGCGCTCCCTGGAGGAGATGGTCGCCTCCACCGAGCGTGGTCTGCTGCTGACCTGCCTCTGGTACATCCGCGAGGTCGACCCGGCGACGCTGCTGCTGACCGGCCTGACCCGGGACGGCGTCTACCTCGTCGAGAACGGCGAGGTGGTCGGCGAGGTGAACAACTTCCGGTTCAACGAGTCGCCGGTGGACCTGCTGTCGCGGGCCTCGGAGGCGGGCCGGACGGAGAAGACGCTGCCGCGCGAGTGGAGCGACTGGTTCACCCGGGCCGCGATGCCCGCCCTGCGGGTGCCGGACTTCAACATGAGCTCGGTCAGCAAGGGGGTCTGACCCACCTAGACTGAGTACCTGATCACCACTGACAACTTCTGAGGAGACGGACGACGTGACGGACATCGTCGACGAGCTGAAGTGGCGCGGGCTCTTCGCCCAGTCCACCGATGAGGACGCACTGCGCAAGGCTCTCGCGGACGGTCCCGTCACGTTCTATTGCGGTTTCGACCCGACCGCGGCCAGTCTCCACGTCGGCCACCTGGTCCAGGTCCTCACCGTCCGCCGGCTCCAGCAGGCCGGGCACCGGCCGCTGGCGCTGGTCGGCGGGGCCACCGGGCAGATCGGTGACCCGCGGCCGACGGCCGAGCGCACCCTGAACGACCCCGAGACGGTCGCGAACTGGGTGAACCGGCTGCGTGCGCAGATCGAGCCCTTCCTCTCCTTCGAGGGGGAGAACGCGGCGGTCATGGTGAACAACCTGGACTGGACCGCCGGGATGTCGGCGATCGAGTTCCTGCGGGACATCGGCAAGCACTTCCGGGTCAACAAGATGCTGACCAAGGACTCCGTCGCCCGGCGCCTGGAGTCCGAGCAGGGCATCAGCTACACCGAGTTCAGCTACCAGCTGCTCCAGGGCATGGACTTCCTGGAGCTGTACCGCCGCTACGGCTGCACGCTCCAGCAGGGCGGCTCGGACCAGTGGGGCAACCTGGTGGCCGGCCTCGACCTGATCCACCGCCTGGAGCCGGGCGCCGAGGCGCACGCGCTCGCAACCCCGCTGATGGTCAAGGCGGACGGCACCAAGTTCGGCAAGACCGAGGGCGGCGCCGTCTGGCTGGACCCGGAGATGACCACGCCGTACGCGTTCTACCAGTTCTGGCTGAACGTGGACGACCGGGACATCTCGACGTACATGCGGATCCTGTCCTTCAAGTCCCGCGAGGAGCTGGAGGAGCTGGAGGCGCAGACCGCCGAGCGGCCGCAGGCGCGCGCCGCCCAGCGGGCGCTCGCCGAGGAGCTCACCGCCCTGGTGCACGGCGCCGAGCAGTGCGCGGCCGTCATCAACGCCTCCAAGGCGCTGTTCGGGCAGGGCGACCTGGCCGAGCTGGACGAGCCGACGCTCGCTGCCGCGCTGTCCGAGCTGCCGCACGCGCGCGTGTCCGAGCTCGGCCAGGTCGTGGACCTGTTCGCCGAGGTCGGTCTCGTGGCGAGCAAGTCGGCGGCGCGCCGCACGGTGAAGGAGGGCGGGGCCTACGTGAACAACGTGAAGGTGACCGCCGAGGACGCCGTGGTGTCGGCGGAGGAGCTGCTGCACGGCCGCTGGCTGGTGCTGCGGCGCGGCAAGAAGAACCTGGCGGCGATCGAGCTCGCCGGCTAGCGGGACCATGGGAAGAGGCCCGGTACGTGCGCTGTGCGCCGTACCGGGCCTCTTCTCGTGTGTCAGGCGCGCTGCTTGCTGCCTCTGATCGAGGCCCACAGCATGTCGCCCACTCCGACGACGGCGACGGCGCCGAGCAGCTGGAGCAGGTGCCGGGTCCAGTCGATGCCCCGGGTGTCCTCGACTCCGATCCAGCCCGCGACCGCGTTGCCGAGCACGCTGCCGAGAATGCCGAACACGGTCGTCAGCCACAGCGGGATCTGTTGCTTCCCGGGCAGGATCGCCTTCGCGATCAGACCGAGGACGAATCCCACGATGATCGCCCACAACCAACTCATCGTCGCCTCCTAGTGCGCATCTGGGCCCAGTCTCGGCCCACCCGCCATACGGCGCATGTCGGACAGCGCCGTACGTGCCCCGGTCTCGTCGGCCGGGGGCGGCGGGCGTACGGTGGGAAGAGGTCCGGACCGGGGAGGGTCCGGCGCGGCCTGTGGGTGGTGAGCGGCGATGTCGAAGCATGGCGGGACCGAGGTCTTCCGGATCACGGGAGCCCGACAGGGGCTCGCCGACGACGTCCGGGGAAGGCAGCGGCGCTATGTCATCTCGATGACGGTGCGCACACTCTCCGTGATCGCCGCGACGGTGCTGTGGAACGTGGAGCGGCACGTGGCCTTCGTGGCGCTGGGCCTGGGCCTCCTGCTCCCCTACATCGCCGTGGTGATCGCCAACGCGGGACGCGAGAGGGCTCCGTCCCTTCCCTCCACGTTCGTCCCCACTCCGGAGCGACCCGCACTCGAGGCTTCGAACCTCAAGAAAACCTCAGATCAATCATGACGATCCGGTGCACCGCACCCCATGTGCCGTGACATACTGCCTACGCGCTCCGCATCCCCCGTCGGAGCGACGGACCGATGCCGGGCAGCTCCCCCCGTGGCTGCCCGGCATCGCTGTTGCTGGACAATGATCGGGTGATCAATGGTCCCGTGAGCGAAGACAAGCCGATCTGTTCCGCCAAGGGGTGCCGCGCCGACGCCGTCTGGGTCCTCGCGTGGAACAACCCCAAGCTGCACACGCCCGAGCGCCGCAAGACCTGGCTCGCGTGCGAGGAGCACCGCGAGCACCTCTCCCAGTTCCTGGGGGTACGGGGCTTCCTGAAGGACGTCGTCCCCCTCGCGGACTGGGACTCAGCCGCCGATAGCTGACATCGGGCGCTCGGGCTGGAGGAAGCTCGGGTCGTCGAGGCCCGAGCCCGCCTTCTTGCCCCACATGGCCTTCTTCCAGAGCTCCGCGACGGTCTCGTCCGACGCGGGCGACGGGTCCTCGGCGCGCAGCGCCGCCCGCAGGTCCGTCTCCTCGGTGGCGAAGAGACAGGTGCGCACCTGTCCGTCGGCGGTGAGCCGGGTGCGGTCGCAGGCCCGGCAGAACGGGCGGGTGACGGAGGCGATGACGCCGACCGTGTGCGGTCCGCCGTCGACGACCCAGCGCTCGGCGGGGGCCGAGCCGCGCTCCTCGGAACCTTCGGGCGTCAGGGTGAAGCGGGTGCGCAGGGACTCCAGGATGTCGCCGGCGGTGATCATGCCGTCGCGCTTCCAGCCGTGCTGGGCGTCCAGGGGCATCTGCTCGATGAAGCGGAGCTCGTATCCCTCCTCGACCGCCCAGGCGAGGAGGTCGGGGGCCTCGTCGGCGTTGAGCCCGGGCATCAGGACGGCGTTGACCTTGACCGGGGTGAGGCCGGCCTCGCGGGCGGCGGCCATGCCGTCGAGGACGTCCTGGTGGCGGTCGCGCCGGGTGAGGGTCTTGAAGACCTCGGGGCGCAGGGTGTCGAGGGAGACGTTGACCCGGTCGAGACCGGCGGCCTTGAGGGCGGCGGCGGTGCGCTTGAGTCCGATGCCGTTGGTGGTGAGGGACATCCGGGGGCGGGGCTCCAGGGCGGCGCAGCGCTCGACGATCCCGACGAGGCCGGGGCGGAGCAGCGGCTCACCGCCGGTGAAGCGGACCTCGGTGACGCCGAGGTCGGTGACCGCGATGCGGATCAGCCGGACGATCTCGTCGTCGGTGAGGAGGTCCGGCTTGGCGAGCCACTGGAGGCCCTCCTCGGGCATGCAGTACGTGCAGCGCAGATTGCACCGGTCCGTGAGCGAGACGCGCAGGTCAGTGGCCACACGGCCGTAGGTGTCGATGAGCACTGTGGGCCCCCTCCCCGAATTCCGGATGCGTGTGTTCCGAGCCTACGTGAGCGCACGGACAACGAGCAGGGCAGATTGTCACGAGGACCGACGCGGCCGCGTCGTAGAACTCTACGACGCGGCCGTCCGGCGGTGGCGGAACGTATCCGGGTGGGTGCGCTCCGGTCAGTGTGCTCCGACTCCGGTGAGGGACTTGACCTCCAGCTCCGCGTACTTGCCCTTGTCCGGCTCCTCCTTGGAGAGGATCGAGCCGAGCCAGCCGAGCAGGAAGCCGAGCGGGATGGAGACGAGGCCGGGGTTCTCCAGCGGGAACCAGTAGAAGTCCGCCGTCTTGAACATCGACGTGGGCTTGCCGGAGACGACCGGCGAGAAGAGCACGAGGACGACGGCGGAGATCAGACCGCCGTAGATCGACCACAGCGCGCCCTGGGTGGTGAACCGCTTCCAGAAGAGCGAGTAGAGGATCGTCGGCAGGTTGGCCGAGGCGGCGACCGCGAAGGCGAGGGCGACGAGACCGGCGACGTTGAGGTCGCGGGCGAGGGCGCCGAGCGCGATGGAGACGATGCCGATGAAGACGGTCGCCCAGCGGGCGGCCCTCACCTCCTCCTTCTCGGTGGCCTGACCGCGGCGGATGACGTTGGCGTAGATGTCGTGCGCGAAGGACGAGGAGGAGGCCAGGGTCAGGCCGGCGACGACGGCGAGGATGGTCGCGAAGGCGACGGCGGAGATGACGGCGAGGAGGATCGCGCCGCCGGTGGAGTCGGCTCCGCCGCCGATCTCCAGGGCCGCGAGCGGGGCGGCCGTGTTGCCGGCCTTGTTGGAGGCGACGATGTCGCTGTTCTTGAGGAGGGCGGCGGCGCCGAAGCCGAGGACGATCGTCATCAGGTAGAAGGCGCCGATGATGCCGATGGCCCAGTTGACGGACTTCCGGGCGGCCTTGGCGGTCGGCACCGTGTAGAAGCGGATCAGGATGTGGGGCAGGCCGGCCGTGCCGAGGACGAGCGCGATGCCGAGGGAGAGGAAGTCCAGCTTGGAGGTGGCGGTGGCGCCGTACTTGAGGCCGGGCTCCAGGAAGGCGTCGCCCTTGCCGCTGTTGGTGGCGGCCGCGCCGAGCAGCTCCGAGATGTTGAAGTGGAACTTCAGCAGGATCAGGAAGGTGATCAGGAGCGTGCCGGCGATGAGCAGGACCGCCTTGACCATCTGCACCCAGGTGGTGCCCTTCATGCCGCCGATCGTCACGTACACGATCATCAGGAGGCCGACCAGGGCGACGATCGCGATCTTGCCGCCGTCGCTGGTGATGCCGAGCAGGAGCGAGACGAGGACGCCCGCGCCCGCCATCTGGGCGAGCAGGTAGAAGATCGAGACGACGATCGTCGAGGTGCCGGCGGCGGTGCGGACGGGCCGCTGGCGCATCCGGTAGGCGAGGACGTCGCCCATGGTGAAGCGGCCGGAGTTGCGCAGCGGTTCGGCGACCAGGAGCAGGGCGACGAGCCAGGCGACGAGGAAGCCGATCGAGTACAGGAAGCCGTCGTAGCCGAAGAGCGCGATGGCTCCGGCGATGCCGAGGAAGGACGCGGCGGACATGTAGTCGCCGGAGATGGCGAGGCCGTTCTGGAAGCCGGTGAACTGGCGTCCGCCGGCGTAGAAGTCGGCGGCGCTGCGGGTCTGGCGGCCGGCCCAGACGGTGATGACGAGGGTGGCGACGACGAAGGCGCCGAACAGGGCGATGATCAGGGGCCGGTGCTCGGTGGTGGCGTTGCCGGCCGCGAGCAGGACGGGGGTGCTCATGCGTCGCCCTCCATACGGGTTCTGATGGCCTCGGCCTGGGGGTCGAGCCGGTTCGCCGCGTGCCGCGAGTAGAGCCAGGCGATGAGGAAGGTGGTGAGGAACTGGCCGAGGCCGAGGACGAGGGCCACGTTGATGTTGCCGAAGAGCTTGGTGCCCATGAAGCCGCCCGCGTAGTTGGAGAGCAGCACGTACAGCAGGTACCAGGCGATGAAGGCCAGGGTGAGGGGGAAGGCGAACGAACGGTACGTACGGCGCAATTCGCCGAACTCCGCGCCTTCCTGCACCTCGACGAACTGTTCCGTCGTGGGCGACGCGGGACCGTGCTCGGTCTCCGTGTCCTTTCTCGGCGGCGGCGGTGCTTCGGTAGCCACGGAATCTCCTCGTGACGCGGGGACGGACGGCATGGTCAAGGGGGGCCTCACCAGGGGTGCGGGATGCGGGGCTCCGAGCGGAGCCCCTCCCCTGCCCAACGGCACGGAGCGGGAAGCGAAGCGGTTCATCCGGGGGATTTCTTTGAACAGATCTTCATGAAGTCTTCTCAACTCATTGAAGCTTCGGGAAGATCAGCGATAGCTTCACTCGTCATGCACCTGTCCACGCGCAAACCCGCGCGCGGACAGTACATACGGATGATGTGGAGAACCCATGGCTCATCTGGGATCGAGGCGCGGCCGAGCTCTCGCTCTGCCGGTCGGTCTCGCGCTCACGGCCTCGCTCGGCTTCCTTGCCCCCGGCGCCGCCTCCGCCGCGGAACTGAGCGACGCCCCGGCCACCGTGGCCGCCTTCAGCGGCCCGAAGCTCTCGTACGTCGTCAACGTCGAGGGTGGCCGCTGGACCGCCTCCTCGGTGAAGAAGGCGATCGCCGCCGCGGGTGGCGAGGTGGTCATCTCGTACGACCAGATAGGCGTGATAGTCGTCCACTCGCAGAACCCCGAGTTCGCGAAGACGATCCGTCAGGCGCGTGGTGTGGTGTCGGCCGGTGCGACCCGTACCGCCCCGCTCTCCGTGCAGTCCGACGACTCCGTCGACGAGGGCGCGCAGACGCTGTCCGCCGCCGAGGCGAAGGCGGCCGCGGCCGCCGCCACGGACGGTCAGGACCCGCTGGAGCCCCTGCAGTGGGACCTCCCGGCGATCAAGGCCGACAAGGCCCACCAGAAGACCCTCGGCAGCAGCCGGGTCACCGTCGGCATCATCGACACCGGTGTCGACGACACCCACCCGGACCTGGCGCCGAACTTCGACGCCGCCGCGTCCGCCAACTGCGTGTCCGGCAAGCCGGACACCACCGCCGGCTCGTGGCGTCCGATGAAGGGCGAGAGCGACCACGGCACGCACGTGGCGGGCACCATCGGCGCCGCCAAGAACGGCGTCGGCATCACGGGTGTCGCGCCGGGCGTGAAGCTCGCCGGCATCAAGGTGTCCACCCCGGACGGCTTCTTCTACACCGAGGCCGTGGTCTGTGGCTTCGTGTGGGCGGCCGAGCACGGCGTCGACATCACGAACAACAGCTACTACACCGACCCGTGGATGTTCGCCTGCAAGAACGACGAGGACCAGAAGGCCCTCATCGAGGCGGTCACCCGCGCGACCCGGTACGCGGAGAAGAAGGGCACGGTCAACGTCGCCGCGGCCGGCAACTCCAAGTTCGACCTGGCGGCCGACAAGATCACGGACACGACCAGCCCGAACGACACCACGGCTGTCCCCCGTGACATCGACCCGTCGGAGTGCTTCGACTACCCGGCCATGCTGCCGGGCGTCGTGACGGTCTCCGCGACCGGCGCCAAGGACCTGAAGGCGTCCTACTCCAACTACGGTCTCGGTGTGATCGACGTCGCCGCCCCCGGCGGTGACCGCACCGAGTACCAGACGCCGAACGCCCCGGCGGTCAACGGCCGCATCCTGTCGACCACGGTCGACGGCGGCTACAACTACAAGGCCGGTACGTCGATGGCCTCGCCGCACGCGGCGGGTGTCCTGGCGCTCATCAAGTCGACGCACCCCTACGCGAGCCCGGCGGCGCTGAAGGCGCTGCTGTACGCGCAGGCCGACGACCGCGCCTGCACCAACCCGTACGACATCGAGGGCGACGGCAAGATCGACGCCGTCTGCGAGGGTGGCGTGAACAAGAACGGCTTCTACGGGGCCGGTCTGATCGACGCGCTGGACGCCGTGAAGTAAGCGGTACGCGTGGACGAGGGCCCTGGTGTGGTGTGCCACACCGGGGCCCTTGCGCGTGGCACGGGTGGCACTCAGTGCCACACTGCTGATCATGGACAACACAGTGCGCACGAGTACGGAGTTGCTGTGGTCGGCCCTGGGCGGCGATCCCGCCCTCGTCGACCGGGTGGAGTACGGCGGGGTGTCCGGGCTGCTGCCCGCGCGGCTTCCGGTGATGGACCTGGCACGCGGCGCGGTCGCGGCCTGCTCGCTCGCCGCGGTGGAGCACGCGGGGCTTCCGGGGCCGGTGCGGGTGGACGACGGGGCCGTCGCCACCGCCTTCGTGAGCGAGCGTCATCTGCGGGTCGACGGGCGGGCGCCGGTGAACTTCGCGCCGCTCTCCCGCTTCTGGCGTGCGGCCGACGGGTGGGTCCGTACGCACGCCAACTACCCCCACCACCGAGCGGCGTTGCTCGCGGCGCTCGGGGTCCCGGACTCGGTGGAGGCCGTCGCGGCGGCGATCGGGGAGCGGAAGGCCGTCGAGGTCGAGACGGCGGTGTACGCGGCCGGGGGCCTGGCCGTCGCCCTGCGGACGCCCGAGGAATGGGCGGCGGGCGAGCAGGGCCGGGAGGTGGCGGCGCGGCCGCTGCTGACCCGGGAGCGGCTGGACGAGGCGGCGCCCCGGGCCGCGGCCGGGCGGCCGCTGCGGGTCCTCGACCTGACCCGGGTGATCGCCGGTCCGGTCGCGACCCGGACGCTCGCGCTGCTCGGCGCGGACGTGCTGCGGATCGACCCGCCGGGGAACCCGGAACTGCCGGACCAGCACGCGGACACGGGCGTCGGCAAGCGGACGGCGGCGCTGGATCTGGACCGTCCGTCGGACCGGCGGACGTTCGAAGAACTCCTCGACTCCGCCGACGTGCTGGTGACCGGCTACCGGCCGGGCGCGCTGGACCGGTTCGACCTGGAGCGGCCGGGCCTGGTGACCGCCCGGCTCTCCGCCTGGGGCGACTACGGGCCGTGGGGCGGGCGGCGCGGCTTCGACTCCCTGGTGCAGGTGGCGACGGGCATCGCGGTCACGGAGGGCTCGGCCTCGGAGCCGGGTGCGCTGCCGGCTCAGGCGCTGGACCACGGCACGGGGTATCTGCTTGCGGCGGCGGTGCTGCGGTCGCTGACGGAGCAGCGCCAGGAGGGCGGCAGCCGGCTCGTCCGCATGGCCCTGGCCCAGACGGGCCACTGGCTGACGCACTCGCTGCCGCGGTACGAGCCGGAGCGGTACCTCGTCGAGACGGAGGGCCCGCTGGGGCGGCTGCGGCACGCGGTGTCGCCGGTCTCGTACGAGGACGGTCCGGCTTCCTGGACCCGGCCCCCGGGCGTCGCGGGGACGGACGCGCCGGAGTGGGCCGGGGCCTGAGGTCTGGCCGACGGCGGGCCGGGGGCCCGCCGTCGGTGCGTGCTACGGCTTGACGAGGACCTTCAGGGCCGTGCGCTCGTCCATGGCCCGGTAGCCCGACGGGACTCCGTCCAGGCCCACCGTCAGGTCGAAGACCGGCGAGGGGTCGACGGCGCCGGAGAGGACGTCCGGGAGGAGTTCCGGGATGTAGGCGCGGACCGGGGCGACGCCGCCGCGGAGGGCGATGTTGCGGTCGAACATGACCGACAGGTCGAGGCCGGTGCCGCTGCCGTGCGGGACGCCGACGTAGCCGATGGAGCCGCCGTCGCGGGCGATCGCGACCGCCGTGCGCATCGACTGCTCGGTGCCGACGGCCTCGATGACGCCGTGGGCGCCCTGGCCGCCGGTGAGCTCGCGGACGGCGGCCTCGGCGGCCTCGCCGCGCTCGGCGACCACGTCGGTGGCGCCGAAGGCACGGGCGATGTCGGTACGGGCGGTGTGCCGGCCCAGCGCGATGATCCGCTCCGCGCCGAGCCGCTTGGCGGCCAGGACGCCGCAGAGGCCGACCGCGCCGTCGCCGACGACGGCGACCGTGGAGCCCTTCGTGACGCCCGCGCCGAGGGCGGCGTGGTGGCCGGTGCCCAGGACGTCCGAGAGGGCGAGCAGGGCGGTGAGGAGGCGGTCGTCGCCGGCCGCTTCGGCCGGGAGCTTGACCAGGGTGCCGTCCGCGTACGGGACGCGGACGGCCTCGCCCTGGCCGCCGTCGGAGCCGACCGAGCCCCAGAAGCCGCCGCGCGGGCAGGAGGTCTGGAGGCCCTCGGCGCAGTACTCGCAGGTGCCGTCGGACCAGACGAAGGGGGCGACGACGAGGTCGCCGGCGGCGAAGCCGGCGACCTCGGAGCCGGCCGCCTCGACGATGCCGAGGAACTCGTGGCCGATGCGCTGGCCGGGCTGCCGGGCGGACTCGCCGCGGTAGGCCCACAGGTCGCTGCCGCAGATGCAGGCACGCAGGACCCGCAGGACGACGTCCGTGGGTTCCTGGATGACCGGGTCGGGCACGTCCTCCACGCGCATGTCGAACGGGGCGTGGATGGTGGTGGCGCGCATGGGGGCGGTCCTTGCTGTCAGACGGTTGTACGACGTTCACCGTACATCGCGCGGAGCGCTCCCGCCGTCAGCAGGTACTGCGCCGCGATGTAGGTCAGCATGACCCAGAAGTCGGGCGCCGGCAGCTGGGGCCACTCGGCGACGCCGGTGGCGATCAGGGTGTCGGAGAGCAGGAACAGCGCGCCGCCGAGGCCGGCCAGGAGCCCGAGGGCGCTGGAGCGGTAGGCCATCGCGGTGAGCAGCAGCGAGTACCCGGCGACGGGGATCCGCAGCTCGGCGGGGAGGTCGGGCCAGAGGAGCGCGACGGTGGCGAGGAGCGCGAGGGCGTACAGGGCGCCGAGCAGCGGCGACGTACGCCCGCGGCCGAAGAGGAACAGGTAGCAGACGTGTCCGGCGGCGAAGGAGCCCATGCCGACGAGGAAGGCCCAGTCGGCGTCGGAGAGCAGGAAGACGTCTCCGCCCCAGCCGAGGAGGAGCGCGGCGGTCAGCGGCCCGGGGGCGCCGCGGGTGACGGCGTACGCGGCGAGCAGGGGCATCAGGAGCGGCTTGGCGATCTGGTGCCCGAGCTCGGCGCCGGCGAGCAGCGAGAGCAGGTCGACGGCGGCCGCGAGCCCGAAGGCGGCGAGCAGGACGCGGGAGGAGGTCTTCACGCCGCGGCCTCCGGGGCGGCGGCGGGCACGGCCTTCGGGGCACGGGTCGCCGGCTGCCAGCCGGGGCCGCGGAAGACCCGTCCGGCCCGCTCGCGCCAGCCGTGCGCGGCGCGCAGGTCGCGGGCGATGGCGGCGTACTCGTGGGTGGCGACGCGCAGCGGGTTGTAGGTCTCGATGTTCTTGGTGAGCCCGTAGACGGGACGCTCGGTCTCGCCGACCCAGGAGCCGAACATCCGGTCCCAGACGATCAGGATGCCGCCGAAGTTCCGGTCCAGGTAGCCGCCCTGGGAGGCGTGGTGGACGCGGTGGTGCGAGGGGGTGTTGAGGACGTACTCGAAGGGGCGGGGCAGCTTGTCGATGCGCTCGGTGTGGATCCAGAACTGGTAGACCAGGTTGACCGAGTAGCAGAAGGCGACGGCCGCCGGGTGGACGCCGAGGGCGATCAACGGCAGGTAGAACGGCCAGCCCGTGACGCCGGTCCACGGCTGGCGCAGGGCGGTGCTGAGGTTGAACTTCCGGCTGCTGTGGTGGACGACGTGGCAGGCCCAGAGGATGCGGACGACATGGTGTCCGCGGTGCTGCCAGTAGTAGAGGAAGTCCTGCGCGAGCAGCATGAGCGGGATCGTCCACCAGAGGACGGGGACGCGGAGCGGGGTCAGCTCGTGGACGGCGGTGTAGATCGCGACGACGGGGATCTTCCACAGCGCGTCGAAGAAGAGGCTCCCCAGCCCCATGCCGATGCTGGTGGCGGCGTCCTTGGCCTCGTACCCGGCGGCGTCCTCGTCGGGGTGGATCCGGTGGCTGACCATCTCCAGGACGGTGAGCAGGGCGAACGCCGGTATGGACCAGAGCACGACATCGGGCAGGTTCGGCATGCCGTCGACGGTAGAGGCGGCGGGCGGACGCGACTAGACGTGATTACTTACAAGTAAGTGAGACAGTTTGTCAGCAAGCTTTGGCGCCTTCCGACAAGGACTCACACGCCCGCCGCTCCCAGCAGGGAGCCCGCGCCGTAGGTGACCGCCATCGCGAGGGCCCCGCCCGCCACGTTGCGGAGGATCGCCGGGGGCGTGGGGGCGGCGCCCAGGCGGGCGCTCCACCAGCCGGTGAGGGCGAGCGCGGCGAGCACGGAGAGGACCGTGACCCAGAGGCGCGCGGAGGGCGGCGGGAGGACGATCGCGAGGAGCGGGAGCAGGGCGCCGACGGTGAAGGCGAGGAAGCTGGCGCCGGCCGCGTGCCAGGGGTTGGTGAGGGCGTCGGGGTCGATGCCGAGCTCCACGCGCGCGTGGGCGCGCAGCGCGTCGCGGGCGGTGAGCTGTTCGGCGGCCTCGCGGGCCACCTCCGGGGAGAGACCGCGGGCGGCGAGCAGGCCGGTCAGTTCGGCGAGTTCGGCCTCCGGCCGCTCGCGCAGTTCGCGCTTCTCCTGGGCGAGGGCGGCCTTCTCGGAGTCGCGCTGGCTGGAGACGGAGACGTACTCCCCCGCCGCCATCGACATCGAGCCGGCGAGCAGCCCCGAGAGCCCGGCCGTGAGCAGGGCGGCCTGGGACTCGGTGGCGCCGGCGACGCCGACGACGAGGCCGGCGGTGGAGACGACGCCGTCGTTGGCTCCGAGCACGGCCGCCCGGAGCCAGTTGAGACGGGAGCCGAGGCCGCCGCCGTGGGCCTCGTCGTGTGCGGGGGCTTCAGTCACCCCAGGAGGGTCGCACCCGTCGCCTCACCACACGCGGACCGACCCGCCCGGGGCGAAGGCCGGGCTGGTGGCCCCCTCGGGGACCTTCTCCAGGGGCTGGGCGATCTCCTCGACGGCCGGGCCGTGGACGGCGGCGAGGCGGTCGAGGAGGGCGAGGTCGAAGCCGTAGACGCGGGCGGCGTTCCCGCCGGCCATGGCGGCGACCTCCTCCCTTGGGAGTCCCGCGTAGGCGATGCGGAGGCCTTCGCGGGAGTACGGGGTGGTGCCCTCGTCGTGCGGGTAGTCGCTGCCCCACATGATCTTGTCGAGGCCGATCCGGTCGCGCAGCGGCACCTCGTGGGGGCGCATGAAGCTCGCGCCGACGAAGCAGTTGTCCCGCCAGACCTCCTTGGGGCCCTTGCCCATGGACTCCGCGAGGCCTGCGCCGAACTTGGACTCGGCGGTGGCGGCCCGGGTCGCGGCCGACACCAGGCGCCGGTGGTAGTAGTCCAGCATGTCGAGCACGCCGGGGATCCAGCCCGAGCCCTGTTCGGTCAGGACCAGCTTGAGCCCCGGGTGGCGCCGGAACGCGCCGCCGAAGATCAGGTGCCACAGGGCCCGGTGGGAGAACCAGGTGGTCTCCACCATGAACACCGCCCGGGCGGCCGGTTCGTCGCCGAGCGGCGGCGACGCGGAGCCGCCGTGGTGGTTGACCGGCACGTCGAGCTCGGCGCAGACGGCCCAGATCGGGTCGTATGCCTCCGAGTACAGCTCGGGGACGGGCGAGCCCGGCGGGACCCCGGGCAGCAGGATGCCGCCGGTGAGACCGGCCTCGCGGGCGCGGCGGATCTCCGCGACCGCCGCGTCCACGTCGTTGAGGAGGATCTGCGCCACGCCCGCCCTGCGCCCCGGGGCGTCCGCGCAGAAGTCGGCCAGCCAGCGGTTGTGGGCCTGGAGTCCGGCCCAGCGCTGCTCGTACTCGGCGCGGGTGGGCGGCTGGGCCATCAGGGAGGCCTTGGGGAAGAACGGCGGGATGGTGTTGGGGAAGACGACCTCGGCGACGATGCCGTCCGCCTCCAGCTCGCGCAGCCGGCGCTGCGAGTTCCAGTTGCGGTCGGCGGTGTCGGCGAGGAGGTCCTCGTACGGGTTGACGTAGGTCGCCGCCCAGGCGTCGAAGTCGTCGTGGTGCCTCTTCTCCAGGTACGGCTTGTAGTCGAGGAGGTCGGCGCCGGCGTGGCAGTCGGCGGAGATGACGGTGTATCTGTCCATCAGTTCGCCCCCAGGACCGGGAACTCGTGATCGGTGAGCCAGTGCCGGCCGACCTCGCGGGAGCGGGCCCAGGAGGCCTCGACGGCGGCCTGGTCGGCGGGCTGGCCGAGGTCGGCGGGGGTGGGGCCGATGCGACGGGCTATCGGATCCAATATTTGGATATCGAATCCAAAGACCTCCGCGGCGGCGAGCCCCAGCATCCGCCGGGTCTCCTCGACCGGGATGTCGTGGAACGTCCTCCGCAGCCACGCGCGCGTGTCGGGCCAGGTGCCCTCCGGGTGCGGGAAGTCCGAGCCCCACAGGATGTTGTCGACGCCGATCTCGTACCGCTGGGCGAGCTCGCGCCGCTTGGTGTTGGTGGCGCAGACGAAGACCTGCCGGTCCAGGTACTCGCTCGGCGGCCGCTTCAGCTCCGCGAACGGGGACAGCTTCTTGCCGCCGTGCGCGCCCAGATAGAGCCGGTCCATGAACCAGAGCAGGTTCGGCAGCCACCAGCAGCCGGACTCGGCGACCCCGAACCGCAGGCCCGGGTGGCGCTCGAAGACGCCCGACCAGAGCAGGAACCACAGCGGCCTGGCCGGCCAGAAGGTGACCTCGGAGACGTAGATCCCGAGGTGGTCGCCGTACTCCTCGCGCGGTGCCGCCCCGGAGTGGGTGACGACCGGCATGCCGGTCTCGGCGGCCGCCGCCCACACCGGGTCGTAACGCCGGTCGTGGTAGGGCGCCTTGTCCACCCACATGGAGGGGATCATCAGCGCGCCGAGCCCGGACTCCTTGGCCCGGTGGATCTCGGCGACGACCTCGCGGACGTCGGCGGTGACGGGCAGCAGGGCGACCCCGCAGTGCCGGGCCGGGTTCGCGGACACGAACTCGGCCAGCCACCGGTTGTGGGCCTTCGCGCCCGCCATGCCGAGCTGCGGGTCCTGGTCGCCGGAGAGCCCCAGGCCGACGCCGAAGGGCGCGGCGGTCTGGCTGTCGACGGCGTCCGCGTCGGGGAAGACGACCTCGGCGGCCACCCCGTCGCCGTCGAGCTCCTTGATCCGCTGCGCGGGGTCCCAGCCGCCGCGCAGGCCTTCCTCGTTGTCGGTGAACCACTTGTTCGCGAAGGCCTCGTTGCGCACCCCGAGCCGGGTCATGGCCTCCCGGCGGGCCTCGCGCCCGGCGAGGAAGTCGTCGAAGTCCCGGTGGAAGCGGGGGTCGAGATAGGGCCGGTACTCCTCGGTGGGGAGCCCGGCATGGCAGTCGGAGGAGATGATCAGATACGGGTCCTCATGGCGCTCGTTGCTCATGGTGAAGCCCCTCAGTCGAGGATGAAGCTCTCCAGGTACGACGGGTTGGCGCGGTCGAGCATCGAGCGGGAGCGCGCCTTGATCTGGCGGTCGCTGTGCTCGCTCTCCGGCAGCATCCAGAAGCGGTCGGCGCGGATGCCGTCGACGACGTGCTCGGCGACGTCCTCGACGGGCGTGAAGGTCACCTCGTGGCCGGCTTCCTTCATCGCGGCCTCGTACTGGTCGAGGCTGCGGTACGGGGTCCTGCGCGGCCGCTGCTTGGCGTACCGCTCGGGCCGGTTGCGGTGCGACTCCCACAGTCCGGTGCGGAGCATGTGCGGGCCCGGGAAGAGGACGGAGGCACCCACGCGCGCGTGCTCGGCCTTCAGGTGCGCGTACAGGGACTCGGTCATGGTGACGACGGCCGCCTTGGTGACCGCGTACACGGAGGCGGTGGGCAGCGGGGCGATGCCGCCGTCGCCGGAGGAGGTGTTCACGACGTGGCCGGGCTCGCCGCCCGCGAGCATGCGCGGGACGAAGGCCTGGATGCCGTGGAAGACGCCCCACACGTTGACGGAGAAGGCCCACTTCCAGTCGTTGGGCTCGTGCTCCCACATCCGGCCCTCGGCGCCGGAGCCCACGCCCGCGTTGTTGCAGAGGACGTGGACGGCGCCGAAGGTCTCGTACGCCGCGTCCGCGAAGGCCCGTACCTCGTCGGCGTCGGAGACGTCGACGGTCCGGGCGAGGACCTGCGCGCCGCCCGCCATCAGCTCGTCGGCGGCCTCCTCCAGAGCGGCCCGCTCGACGTCCCCGAGGACGACGGCGAGGCCCTCGGCGGCGAAGCGGCGGGCCATCGCGAGGCCGATGCCGCTCGCCGCGCCGGTGACGACGGCGACCTGTCCCTCACGCAGCTCCATCAGGCACTTCCTTCCGGGGGTCCGTCGAGGATCTGGAGCGGGTCGTCGTACCGCTGGTGGACGAAGGGCAGCAGGTCCCGGGCCGAGACGCGCTCGGCGACCGTGCCCTTCTGGTCGGTGGTCTTCTCGCCGATCGTGATCTCGACGAGCCGGCGCACCGGGAGGTCGGCCACCGGGTCGTACATGGACTCGCGCAGGACCACGTCACCGGTGATCCGCTCCAGCTTCCGCACCTTCTCGTTGCGGACGCAGTGCACGAGGACGGGGTCGGCGTCGAAGCCGGTGCCCTCGACGCCCGGGAGGAACTTGAAGTAGAAGTCGGTCTTCTCGACGGGCTCCGGCAGCGCCAGCGGGCCGGAGACCGCGCCGCGCACCTCCACGAACGCGATGCCGTGCCGGGCGAGGGCGGCCCGCACGACGAGCCCGTCGCGCTCGACCGTGACCTCGCCCAGCTTCTTCGGCTCGCCGAAGACCTCGCGCCCGCCGATCAGGGCCCGCTCGTGGGTCATCGGCATGACCAGCGGGTACCAGCCCTCGCGGTCGCCGTGGGCGGCGGCGACGGCCACCGAGCCGGCGCCGAGCGGATAGCCGGGCAGGTCGACCTTGCTGATGTTGGCGCGCACCAGGGGGCGCGCGGTGGGCTTCAGCGGGGGTGGCAGGACCGCCGCCACGACGTCCGGGTCGGTCTCCCAGACGGCGACCACACCGGTGGACCAGATGTCGGGGAGCTTGGCGGACCGCTCGCGGGCCGCCGCCGCCTCCGCGTCGCTGCGCGCCCCGTACCGTACTCGTGCCATGACGTACCACCCTTCGGGATCGTCGGCCTGTAACACAGTTACACCGCTGCCGCCGAAGGGTAAAGAGGTCTGCACGCAGAGGAGTTGGGGGAATCGATGGCACGCTCCGCGCTGACCCGCGACGAGGTCCTGGACACCGCGGCCGCCCTGGTGAGGGAGCACGGCCCGGACGCGCTCACGATGCGCCGGCTCGCCGCCGAGCTCGGTACCGCGGTCACCTCGATCTACTGGCACGTCGGCAACCGGGAGTCGCTCCTCGACGCGCTCGTCGCCCGCACGGTGGCCGACCTCGGCACGATCCGGCCCCGGGGCGCGACCCCGGCCGAGCGGATGGTCTCGGTGGCCCGCGCGCTGCGCCGCGCGCTGCGCGAGCGGCCGCACCTGGTGGCGATGGTCCACGAACGGGGACTGACGGAGCGCATGTTCCTGCCGGCCCAGCGCGCCCTGGTCCACGAGGCGCACGCGGCGGGGCTGCGCGGGGCGCGGGCCGCCCGGGCCGTCCGGGCCGTGCAGTTCCAGGTCGTCGGCTACGTCCTGGTGGAGCGCAACCGCGAGCGGGCCCCCGCCCAGTCCCCCGCCGAGGAGGAGCTGTGGCGCGGGGAGGACGCCGAGGCCGACGGGCCGCTCGCCCGCGCGCTGGCCGCGCCGATCGACACCGAGCGGCTCTTCGCCGACTCCGTACGGGCCCTGGTGGACGGCCTGCTCGCCGACGCGCGGAGGGAGATCGAGGGCGCCGGGGACGGGGCTGTCGGTCGCGGGCCGTATTCTCAGTGACCGTGTTTGACGACCGTACGACAGCAGCGATGTGGCCGGCCGCCTACCCACAGGGGTACGCGGTCGTCGACGTGGAGACCACCGGACTCGCCCGAGACGACCGGATAGTGTCGGCTGCCGTCTACCGGCTGGACGCGCAGGGGAACGTCGAGGACCACTGGTACACGCTCGTCAATCCCGAGCGCGATCCCGGCCCGGTCTGGATCCACGGCCTGACCAGCGACGTCCTGGAGGGCGCGCCGCTCTTCCCGGAGATCGCGGCGGAGTTCGCGGCCCGGCTCGACGGCCGGGTGCTCGTCGCGCACAACGCGATGTTCGACTGGCAGATGATCGCCCGGGAGTACGCGCGCGCGGAGTCCGCCGCGCCGGTGCGCCAGCGGCTGTGCACGATCGCGCTCGCCAAGGAGTTGTCGCTGCCGCTGCCCAACCACAAGCTGGAGTCGCTCGCCGCGCACTTCGGTGTCGTGCAGCAGCGCGCGCACAACGCGCTCGACGACGCGCGGGTGCTCGCCGAGGCGTTCCGGCCGAGCCTGCACGCGGCGGCCGAGCGGAACGTACGTCTGCCGCTCCTGGAGTGCCGGCCGCTGACCGAGTGGGCCTCGGGGCCGGCGCAGCCGCGGATCGGCCACCAGTCCTCGTACCGGGCGGGCAGCTGGCGGCCCTCGCGGAAGCGCCCGCCGTGCCCGTACCCCAACCCCGGACGGTACGAGTCGGACAAACCGCTCAAGCAGGGCATGCGGGTGGCCTTCTCCGGCGACACCTCCGTCGACCGCGAGCTCCTGGAGGACCGCACCGTCGAGGCCGGTCTCCACGTCGCCACCAGCGTCTCCCGGCTGACCAGCCTGCTCGTCACCAACGACCCGGACGCCGCCACCTCCAAGACGGTGAAGGCGAAGTCCTTCGGCACACCGGTCGTCGACGAGGCCGCCTACACCCAGCTGCTGCGGGACGTGACCCCGGCAGACGGGTGACACCCCCGGCCCGGCGGGCGCGCCGAGCTGCGCGCGCCCGCCGGGCGCTCCACCCTGTGGCGCATGGCACGTTGTGAGGTCTGCGGAAACGATTACGGCATGTCCTTCGAGGTGCACGCGCAGGGCGCGGTGCACGTCTTCGACTGCTTCGCCTGCGCCATCCACCGCATGGCGCCCATCTGCGAGCACTGCCGGGTCCAGATCATCGGACAGGGCGTCGAGGTCGACGGCAGCTGGTACTGCGGCGGCCACTGCGCCCGCGCGGAGGGAAAGGTGGGCATCGTCGACAGGGTGTGAGGAAACGATCCGGGGCAGTCGGGCGAACCGACCCGAACCCCCCGTGCGAGCACCCCGCGACCCGCGCTGTACGGTCGTGGGGTGTACCGCTTCCTGTTGTCCCGGCAGTGGGTGATCCTCACCCTCGTCGCCCTCGTCCTCGTCCCGACGATGATCGAGCTGGGGTTCTGGCAGTTCCACCGGCACGAACGCCGGATCGCCCAGAACGCCCTGATCGCGGACAACCTCAAGGCGAAGCCGCTCCCGGTCGAGGAGCTCACCTCCCCCGGCCACACCGTCCCGCGCGCCGACTACTGGCGCACGGTCACCGCCACCGGCACCTTCGACACCGCCCACGAGGTGGTCGTCCGCCGCCGCACCTCCTCCGACGAGCGGGTCGGCGTGCACGTCCTGACCCCGCTCGTGCTGCGCGACGGCCGGGTCGTCCTGGTCAACCGCGGCTGGATCCCGGCCGCCGCCGACCAGCACTCCTTCCCGCCGGTGCCGCCCGCCCCCAAGGGCGAGGTGACCGTCACCGGCCGGCTCAAGGCGGACGAGACGACGGGCGCCAGCGGCATCAAGGACCTCAAGGGCCTGCCGGACCGCCAGGTCATGCTCATCAGCAGCCGGCAGCAGGCCGAGCTCATCGGCCGCGAGGTGCTCGGCGGCTACCTGGAGCTGACCGCGCCCGCGCCGGCCGACGGCACCCCCGAGACGATCGCCGAGCCGGACCACGACTCGATCGGCCCCCACATGGCGTACGCCGTGCAGTGGTGGCTCTTCACCGCCGGGGTGCCCATCGGCTGGGTGATCCTGGTGCGCCGCGAGAAGCGCGACCGGGAGGCCCAGGCCGCCGCCCCCGACGTCCCCGCCTCCCCGGAACCCGCCCCGGCCGAGGCGTAGGCCACTCCGTCCCTCTGATTGACAGTCGTCGCTTCCGGGAACAGCCCAAAGCGTGACGCAACGTATCGACGACTACGCCCTCATCGGGGATCTCCAGACCGCCGCGCTCATCGGCCGCGACGGGTCGGTCGACTGGCTGTGTCTGCCCCGCTTCGACTCCGCCGCGTGCTTCGCCGCCATCCTCGGCGACGAGAACAACGGCCACTGGACGCTGGCCCCCAAGGGCGCCACCACCTGCACCACCCGCCGCTACGCCGAGGACTCCCTCGTCCTGGAGACCTACTGGGAGACCCGTACGGGCACCGTCAAGGTCGTCGACTTCATGCCGCAGCGGGACAGGAGCCCCGACCTGATGCGGGTCGTGGAGGGCATCGGCGGCAGCGTCGAGATGGCCTCCGTGCTGCGGCTCCGCTTCGACTACGGCTCGATCGTCCCCTGGGTGCGCAGGGCCGACGGACACCGGGTCGCGATCGCCGGGCCGGACTCGGTCTGGCTGCGCAGCGAGCCGCACGTGAAGACCTGGGGCCAGCAGTTCTCCACCCAGTCCTCCTTCACCGTCGCCGCCGGCGAGAAGGTGGCCTTCGTCCTCACCTGGCACCCCTCGCACGAGCCGCGGCCCGAGCTCGTCGACCCCTTCGAGGCCCTGGAGCAGTGCCTCGCGGACTGGCGCGAGTGGACCGCCCGCTGCACCTACCGGGGCCCCCACCGGGAGGCGGTGCTGCGCTCCCTGATCACCCTCAAGGCGCTCACGTACGCCCCCACCGGCGGGATCGTCGCCGCCCCCACCACCTCCCTGCCGGAGGAGCTCGGCGGCGTGCGGAACTGGGACTACCGCGCCTGCTGGCTGCGCGACTCCTCCCTCACCCTGGGCGCGCTGCTCGCCGCCGGATACGAGGAGGAGGCGGCCGCCTGGCGGGACTGGCTGCTGCGCGCGGTCGCGGGCGACCCCGCCGACCTGCAGATCATGTACGGCCCCGCCGGGGAGCGCCGGCTGCCGGAGACGAGCCTGCCGTGGCTGCGCGGCTACGCCGACTCGGCGCCGGTACGGACCGGGAACGCGGCGGTGGACCAGTTCCAGCTCGATGTGTACGGCGAGGTCATGGACTCCCTCCACCGCGCGCGTGAGGCCGGGATCCCGCCGGAGCGGCACGCCTGGAACCTCCAGCTGAGCCTGCTCGGCTTCCTGGAGTCCACCTGGCGGGAGCCCGACGAGGGTCTGTGGGAGGTCCGCGGGCCCCGCCGCCACTTCACCCACTCCAAGGTGATGGCCTGGGTCGCCGCCGACCGCGCCGTCCGCACCCTGGAGGCCGACCCCTCGCTGCCGGGGGACGCGAGCCGCTGGCGGACGATGCGGGACGAGATCCACGCCCAGGTGTGCGCGCGGGCGTACGACCCGGTGCGGAACACCTTCACCCAGGCGTACGGCTCGTCCGGGCTGGACGCCGCCACCCTCCTCATCCCGCAGGTCGGCTTCCTGCCGCCGGACGACCCGCGGGTGGTGGGCACCGTGGACGCCGTACGGGACGAGCTGATGCACGGCGGCTTCCTGCGCCGGTACAGCCCCGACTCCACGGCCCTGGACGGGCTGCCGGGCCAGGAGGGGACCTTCCTGGTCTGCTCGTTCTGGCTGGCGGACGCGCTGCGGCTGACCGGCCGCACCGAGGAGGCCCGCGAGCTCTTCGAGCGGCTCGTCGGGCTCACCAACGACGTGGGGCTCCTGGCGGAGGAGTACGACCCGGTGGCGGGACGTCAGCTGGGCAACTTCCCGCAGGCGTTCAGCCACATCGGACTCGTCGGGACCGCCTTGGCGCTCGCCGCCGAGGAGACGGCAGGATAGGGCCCATGGATCTGGGACTGAAGGACCGTGTGTACGTGGTGACCGGTGCGACGCGGGGGCTCGGCCGGGCCTCCGCCGAGGCGCTGCTCGCGGAGGGCGCGAAGGTGCTGATCACCGGGCGCGAGGAGAAGACGGTCGCCGACGCGGTGGCCGAGCTCGGCGACGGCGCGGCCGGCATCGCCGCCGACAACACCGACCCGGGGACCCCGGCCCGGCTGATCGCCGAGGCTCGGGCCCGGTTCGGCGGCTTCGACGGCATCCTGATCAGCGTCGGCGGCCCGGCGCCCGGCTTCGCGGCGGACAACACCGACGAGGAGTGGGCGGCCGCCTTCGACACCGTCTTCCTGGGGGCGGTACGGCTGGCCCGCGCGGCCGCCGAGACGCTCACCGAGGGCGGGGTCATCGGCTTCGTCCTGTCCGGTTCCGTCCACGAACCGATCCCGGGCCTGACCATCTCCAACGGGCTGCGCCCGGGCCTCGCCGGCTTCGCCAAGTCGCTCTCCAACGACCTGGGGCCGCGAGGGATCCGCGTCATCGGGCTGCTGCCGAGCCGGATCGACACCGACCGGGTCCGCTCCCTGGACGCGCTCTCCGGCGACGCCGACGCGACCCGCGCGGCGAACGAGCTCACGATCCCGCTGCGCCGCTACGGCACCCCGGCGGAGTTCGGGACCGCGGCCGCCTTCCTGCTCTCGCCGGCCGCCTCGTACCTGACGGGTCTGATGCTGCCGGTGGACGGCGGGGCGCGCGCCGAGTTCTGACGCTCAGGCGACCCTGCGGGCGCGGTGCTTCACCGCGCGCAGACGTGCCTCGGTGGGCAGCTGCGGCAGGCCCGTCGAGGTACGGGCGTGGGCGAGGGCCTCGGTGCTGAGGGCGGTCAGGGCGTCGCCCGGGGAGGCGTGCGGCTCCAGGAGGAGCCGGATCCGGGTCCGGGGAGCGGCCCGGCGGCCCGTGAGGGCGACCTTGGCCCGGGCCACGCCCTCCTGTGCGGTCGCGTCCGCCTCCAGGACGCTCTCCAGGGCCCGGCCGCGCAGGACCGCCTCCTCGCCGTCGCCGGTCTCCACGAGGACCTCGGAGAGCCGGGCCCGGCGGAACTGGGCGAGCAGCCACCACAGGGCGAGCAGGACGACGAGCCCGAGGACGGCGATGACCACCGGCCACCACCAGCCCTCGTCCCGCCAGCGCTGCCGCTGTGCGGTGGTGAGCAGCACGTCGTCGGGGCCGGACCAGGGCCACCAGGACGGTACGGGCAGGTCGACGGCGGCCGCGAGGACGGCGCCGCCGACGACGACGAGGATCAGCCCGGCGAGCCCGAGCAGGACGCGGTTGACGCGCCGGAGGACCACGGTCACTTGGGCTTGCCTTCCTTCCGGGACGGCCGGGCCACCCGTACCGTCGTCGCGGGCGGGTGGGCGAGGCCGAGCTCCTCGACTCCGCCGGCGAGCACCGTCTCCACGTCGGCCCTCACCTCGTCGAGGGCCCGGAAGTGGGACACCGCCCGGACGGCCACCTTGGCGCGGCCGACGCGCACCCGGACGGACTGCACCCCGGAGACCTCCATGACGCGGTCCCGCAGGGTGAGGGCGGCGGCCTCGCGGTCGAGGCCCGCCCGGACGTCGCCGTGTTCGCGGCGCATCGGGAGGACGGCGCGCAGCCCGGGGGTGGCGGCCAGGACGAGGAGCCAGACGCCGAGCACGACGGCGACGGCCGCGCCGACGACGACCACCACGTCGTCGAGCGGCCGGGTCGCGAGGCCGTCGGCGAGCTTGCGCCGCCAGGCCATCGCGGAGCGGACGGCCCGTACGGCCGCGACGTCGTAGAGGAGCAGCCCGGTGCCGCCGAGGACGACGGCGGCGAGCACGGCGGCGGGGATGCGGCGGACGGCCCAGAACCGGCGGACGTGCGCCGCGCCGGTCTCAGGGGGGCTTTCCGGGGTGGAGGTCATGCGAGGCGGCCCCTCGGCGTGGCGTGGCGGGTGTGCGCGGAGTGGAGGCGCTCGACGTGGACGGTCACCTCATGGACCTCCAGGCCGACGAGCTCCTCCACGCGCGTGCGTACCCGGCTCCGGACGGCGCCGCACTGGCGGCCGACGTCGGAGGGGTAGTCGAGCTCGAGGCTCACCGAGACGCGGGCGATCTCCCGGTGGACGACCACCTGGGCGTGCGGCTTCGATCCCCCTTCGGGGGCGGAGCCGATCGCCTCTCCGGCCGCCTGGGCGGCGATCTTCGCGACGACCCGGTCGGCGACCGTGGTCGCCCCCCGGTCCCGCACCCCGTCCCGTACCGGGTCGTCTGCCAGATCCGTCACCACCCCGGGTCACCGCCGCCGCTCGCCACGGTCGCGTCCCCGGAACAGATCGCCGGGTTCGAGGTCTCCGTCGAGGAACCGCCCGGCCACGAAGCCGATGGCCCCGAGGGCCGCGACCAGTACGAACGCTCCGAAGCCGCCGAAGTAACCGGCGAACCCGAGAGCCATGCCGGCCACCAGGCCGACCACCGCCATACTCATTCCGAGCCCCTTTCCTGGCGCCTGTCGCCGGAGTTCCGACGACTACTGGAGCCGGGGCTCCGGCTCCTCTTCCTCGTCCTCGGGCAGCTTCACGTCGCTGACCGCGATGTTGACCTCGACGACTTCCAGGCCCGTCATCCGCTCCACGGCGGCGATGACGTTCTCCCGGACGTCGCCGGCGACGTCGGCGATGGAGACGCCGTAGTCGACGACGATCTCCAGGTCGAGCGCGGTCTGCACCTCGCCGACCTCGGCCTTCACCCCGCGGGTGACGCTGGCCTTGCCGCCGCCGGTGCCGGGAACGCGGTCGCGGACGGCGCCGAAGGTGCGGGAGAGTCCGCTGCCCATGGCGTGGACGCCGACGACGTCGCGTGCCGCGAGACCGGCGATCTTCTCGACGACCCCGTCGGCGATCGTCGTCCGGCCCCGGGACGCCGGTGCGCCGCCGCCCCGTTTGGTCACCGAGGTACGGCGGGACTCGCGCGGATCGTCCGTCGCGGTGTCTCCGGTCTGAGTGGTGTCCGTCATCATCAAGCCCCTTCTGTCATATTTCGGGGTTCTTCGCCCACATTAAGGGCGCTTGCCCCGATCCGCCCCGGGAATGCGGCAGGCTGGGGGAATGACGACGGGTGACGGTTGGACGACCGCGGTACGGGACCGCCTCGCGCCGGGCAGGCTGCTGCCGCTCGGGACGGCCGGGGACGGCGCATGGATCACCGAGCGCGCGGCGCGGGGTGTCCTCGACCCGGCGGCCGCGGGGGTACGAGGGGTCGTGCCGGGCGGGCTGCGGATCGGGCCCGACCCGGACGGCGAGGGGACGGGGGCCGGTCCGCTGCCGGTGCCGCCGGGCGGGCTCGGGCCGGGGACGCTGCGGATCGCCGCGGACTTCGGGGCGGTGGCGGGCCGCCCGCTGCCGGAGCTGGCCGAGGAGCTGCGGGCGGCCCTGCTCGGGGCGGCGCGCGAGGGTCTCGGGCTGCGGGTGACGGCCGTGGACCTGCGGGTGACGGAGCTCCTCGACGCGGAGCCGCCGGCGGTGGCGCCCGCCGCTCCCCCACCGGGACGGCCCGCTCCGGCGACGGACGATCCGGTGGCTCTGGCGGTCCTGCGGGTCGAGGGCGTGGCGGGCGTGACGGACCTGTGGGGACCGCCGGTGCACCGGGGCCCCGATCAGGTGCGGGTGGAGCTGGCCGTGACGGCCGGTCACCGCCCGCTGGACGTGGCGCGCGCCGCCCGGAGCGCCGCGACCGCCGCCGCCGAGGGGGCGACCGCGGTCACGGTACTGGTGTCGGAATTGCGCTGAACGCGCGCGCGCCCGGCCTCGCGCACGCGTGCGCGAGGCCGGGCGCGTGGGTCAGTCGCCGAGGCCGGCCAGGTCGCGCAGGCGGGGGGCCTGGGCGGCCCGCTCGGCCGTGCGCTGCTCCTCGTAGGAGCGGCCGGAGACGCCCTGGAGCAGCGCCTTGGTCTCGTTGACCGCGTCGCGGGGCGCCGCGAGCAGGGCGGCGCTGAGGTCCCGTACCGCCGCGTCGAGCTCGTCGGCGGGCACGGACAGGTTGGCGAGACCGATGCGCTCGGCCTCCTCCGCGTGCACGAAGCGGCCGGTGGCGCAGATCTCCAGCGCGCGGGCGTAGCCGACGAGCGAGACGAGCGGGTGCGTCCCGGTCAGGTCCGGGACGAGGCCCAGGCTGGTCTCGCGCATGGCGAACTGCACGTCCTCGGCGACGACCCGCAGGTCGCAGGCGAGGGCGAGCTGGAAGCCCGCGCCGATGGCGTGGCCCTGGACGGCCGCGATCGACACGAGGTCACTGCGGCGCCACCAGGTGAACGCCTCCTGGTACTCGGCGATCTCGCGGTCGAGGTCCTCGTCGGAACCGCGCGCGAGGTCGAGGAAGGAAGGCTCGCCGTCGAAGCCCTCGGGCGTGAACGCCTGCCGGTCGAGTCCGGCGGAGAAGGACTTGCCCTCGCCGCGCAGAACGACGACCCGCACGCTGCCGGGCAACGACCGGCCGGCTTCCGTCAACGCCCGCCACAGAGCGGGAGACTGGGCGTTGCGCTTCGCCGGGTTGGTCAGGGTCACCGTGGCAACGGCGTCCTCGACGGTGAGCCGTACACCGTCCTTGTCGAATACGAGCTCAGAGTCGTCGAGCGTAGTCATGGGGCGCCTCCGGTTCCGGTGCAGCACTGCAGCGAGATGCTAAGTGACTGCACAGTAACCACCCGGTCGGCCACAGGACCGACCGGGTGCCCACCGGGAGGTCCCGGTGGACCGGTCGAGCCGCCCCGATGTCAGGCCGAGGCCGCCTTCTTGCCCCGTGTCGCTCCGCCGCGTCCACGCAGCGTGACTCCGGACTCGCTCAGCATCCGGTGGACGAATCCGTAGGAGCGGCCGGTTTCCTCGGCCAGCGCCCGGATGCTCGCACCGGAGTCGTACTTCTTCTTCAGGTCTGCCGCGAGCTTGTCGCGCGCGGCGCCGGTCACCCGGCTGCCCTTCTTCAGAGTCTCGGCCACCCGTGCCTCCTCATGGGAAGTGCGCTCTGGACTTCTCATGATCACCCCTCCCGTCCGTCCTGGCCACCCATTCGACAAGGTCCGTGCCGCCGGGTTTGTGGACGAGTACGCCGTCATCACGAACGGAAGCAATGATTCCGCGCGACGGAAAAGGCGCCTCCTGGCCGCCTGGTACGGGAAGCGCCAGGTCAGCGGGGCATGAGGAACAAACGTTCGGCGCGGGTCTGCCGGAAGGATTCGGCAGAGCACCGCGCCGGGGGGTACCAGAGACCCTCACTCAGATGAAGGATCACCCATGAGCCGAATGATCCAGCCCGGGATGATCACCCAGGGGCCCCGAGGCCCCTCAGCGGGTCAGGCGAGGGCCACCAGGTCCGCGTAGTCCGCGCCCCACAGGTCCTCGACGCCGTCCGGGAGCAGGATGATCCGCTCCGGGTCGAGCGCCTCCACGGCGCCCTCGTCGTGGGTGACGAGGACGACGGCGCCCTTGTACGTGCGCAGCGCGCCGAGGATCTCCTCGCGGCTGGCCGGGTCCAGGTTGTTGGTGGGCTCGTCGAGGAGCAGCACGTTCGCCGAGGAGACGACGAGGGTCGCGAGCGCGAGCCGGGTCTTCTCGCCGCCGGAGAGCACACCGGCCGGCTTGTCGACGTCGTCGCCGGAGAAGAGGAAGGAACCGAGCGTCTTGCGCACGTCGACGAGGTCGAGGTCGGGCGCGGCCGAGCGCATGTTCTCCAGGACGGTCCGGTCGGGGTCGAGCGTCTCGTGCTCCTGGGCGTAGTAGCCGAGCTTCAGGCCGTGGCCGGGGGTCACCTCGCCGGTGTCGGGCTGCTCGACGCCGCCGAGGAGGCGCAGCAGGGTCGTCTTGCCCGCGCCGTTGAGGCCGAGGATGACGACGCGCGAGCCCTTGTCGATCGCGAGGCTGACGTCGGTGAAGATCTCCAGCGAGCCGTAGGACTTGGAGAGCCCCTCGGCCGTGAGCGGAGTCTTGCCGCAGGGCGCCGGCTCGGGGAAGCGGAGCTTGGCGACCTTGTCGGAGGCGCGCACGGCCTCCAGACCGGAGAGCAGCCGCTCGGCGCGCTTGGCCATGTTCTGCGCGGCGACGGTCTTGGTCGCCTTGGCGCGCATCTTGTCGGCCTGCGAGTTGAGCGCGGCGGCCTTCTTCTCGGCGTTCTGGCGCTCGCGCTTGCGGCGCTTCTCGTCGGCCTCGCGCTGCTGCTGGTAGAGCTTCCAGCCCATGTTGTAGACGTCGATGGTGGAGCGGTTGGCGTCCAGGTAGAAGACCTTGTTCACCACGGTCTCGACCAGGTCGACGTCGTGGGAGATGACGATGAAGCCGCCGCGGTAGGTCTTCAGGTAGTCCCGCAGCCAGACGATGGAGTCGGCGTCGAGGTGGTTGGTGGGCTCGTCGAGGAGCAGGGTGTCGGCGTCCGAGAAGAGGATCCGGGCGAGCTCGACGCGGCGGCGCTGACCGCCCGAGAGGGTGTGCAGCGGCTGGCCCATGACCCGGTCGGGCAGACCGAGGGCGGCGGCGATGGTGGAGGCCTCGGCCTCGGCCGCGTACCCGCCCTTGGTCAGGAACTCGGTCTCCTGGCGCTCGTACTGCCGCAGCGCCTTGTCGCGGGTGGCGCCGGCGCCGGTGGCGATGCGCTCCTCGTTCATCCGCATCTTCTTGATGAGGACGTCGAGGCCGCGGGCGGACAGGATGCGGTCGCGGGCCAGGACGTCGAGGTCGCCGGTGCGCGGGTCCTGCGGCAGGTAGCCGACCTCGCCGGAGCGCGCGATGGCGCCCGCGGCCGGCTGGCCCTCGCCGGCGAGGCACTTGGTGAGGGTGGTCTTGCCCGCTCCGTTGCGGCCGACGAGGCCGATGCGGTCGCCCTTGGCGACGCGGAAGGAAGCGGATTCGATGAGGACTCGGGCGCCGGCGCGCAGCTCGATGCCGGAAGCGGTGATCACGGACAGACTCCAGGGCGGTGGGAAACGGCGGAAGGACGACTGGTGGCGGGCTTCGACGCCGCTAATGCACCCAAAGGAGAATGGCCATGCGGCCAGTCTAACGGGCGTCTGCAACTGGTTTTCGGCCATGCGGGGGACAGGGATACTTTCGGACTTTTCTCACATTCCTGCCGATGTCCACCAAAAGGGGCGGGAGATCGGAGATCGTCCGATACTCGGCGCAGGGCGGCGGCCACTGCCGCGACAGCGACGCGGAGGGTGGTGGACCGTGCAGTTCGACGACGACGCCGACCTGGACACCTCGGAGGTACGGGACGTCCGGAACAGCCGCATCCCGGGCGGCAGGGCGACCGTCGGCGGCGGCATCATCGGCCTCATCGCGCTGGTCCTCGGCGTGCTCTTCGGGGTGGGCCCCGACCAGCTCGGGCTCTCCTCCGGCGGGGAAGAGCCGGTCGCGTCCGCCTCGTCCGCGGCCCAGGTGAACCAGAGCTGCAAGAAGGGCTCGGACGCCAACGCCCGCCAGGACTGCCGGATCGTCGCCGTCGTCAACAGCGTCCAGGACTACTGGCGGAGCGAGTACCCGCGCCGGGGCGGCACCTACGGGAGCGCCGCCACCGTGATGTTCAGCCGGCAGGTCGGCACCGCGTGCGGCTCGGCGACCTCGGCGGTCGGCCCCTTCTACTGCCCCGGCGACCGGCAGGTCTATCTGGACCTGGGCTTCTTCGACGAGTTGCGGACGAAGTTCGGGTCGAGCGGCGGCCCCTTCGCCCAGGCGTACGTCGTCGCGCACGAGTACGGCCATCACATCCAGAACCTGATGGGCACCCTGAGCCGGGCCCAGGACGGGCGGACCGGCGCGAACTCCAACGCCGTGCGGGTCGAGCTCCAGGCCGACTGCTACGCCGGGGTCTGGGCCCGGCACGCGACGACCACCCCGGACGAGAAGACGGGCCGGCTGCTGCTGACCCGGCTCACCGACGAGGACATCCGGGACGGCCTGGACGCGGCGGCGGCCGTGGGCGACGACCGGATCCAGGAGAGGTTCCAGGGCCGGGTGACGCCGGAGAGCTGGACGCACGGCTCGGCGGCGCAGCGCCAGCAGTGGTTCTACGAGGGCTACCGGACCGGCGACATGGCCCGGTGCAACACCTTCCGCTGAGTTGTCGGTACCGGCTGCCAGACTGAGATCCGGGTCACATCGAGAGGAAGTGATCGGGATGGCTGGGACACCCGACATCTGTCCGGCGCTGCGGTACGCGGACGCGAAGGCCGCGATCAAGCAGCTCACGGAGGGCTTCGGCTTCGGCGAGCACGCCGTGTACGAGGGCGAGGACGGCCGTGTGATGCACGCCGAGCTCACCTGTGGGAACGGCATGGTGATGCTGGGCAGCAAGGGCAGCGGCAGCGCCTTCGACAAGCTGATGGCGGACGGCGGACCGACCGCGGTGTACGTGCGCGTGGACGACGTCGACGAGCACCACGCCCGGGCGGTGGCGTACGGCATCGAGGTCGTGATGCCGCCCACGGACCAGGAGTACGGCTCCCGGGACTACACGGCCCGGGACGCCGAGGGCAACGTGTGGAGCTTCGGCACGTACGCCCCCGGCGGCGCCGGGTAGTCCTCGGGCTCAGGCCCCGCCGGTGTGGACCTGGAAGGCGGCCCGGCGGACCGCCTTGGCCAGGGCCGGGTCGGGGTGGGCGGCGGCCAGGGCGACCAGGACCTGGACCGTACGGGGATGGCCGACGGCGCGGACCTCGTCGAGCAGCGCGGGGACGGTGCCCTGCACGGCCGAGTCGAGGTGACGCACCAGCAGCTCGCTCTCGCCGTGGTCGGCGACGGCCGCGGCGGTGTCGACCCAGAGCCAGGTCGACTCCTCGCGGGTCAGCACCTCCTGGGCGTCGTCGGGGTCGGCCCCCTCGTACTCGGCGAGCCAGAGCAGCGCGTACGGGCGCAGCGAGGGCTCGGCGACGGTGGCACGCACCTCGGCCTCGGCGGGCGCGCCGACGACGCGGAGCGCCTCGAAGGCGAGCCCGCGCAGGAGGGCGTCCTCGCCGCGGGCGACGGCGAGGAGTTCGCTCACGGCGCTGGACAGGGTGCGGGCGGCGAGCCAGGCGCGGTACTCGTCGCGGGCCGGGCCGGGGGTGAGCCGGGCGCAGCCGCGGAGCATGTCCTCGGCGGACTGCTCGATGTTGCCCGCGGGGCTCTGCGCGGCGACGCAGATCTGCTCCAGCTTGACCCAGACCGCCCAGTTGCCGAGCGGGGTGAGGGTGGCGTGGCGCTCGTCCGTGCCGGGGTCCAGGGTGAGCGCGCCGACGGCGGCCAGGCCCTCCAGGGCCCAGTCGAGGAGGGCGGGCAACCCATCGACGGCCGGGCCGGCCGGGCCGGCCGGGCCGGCCGGGCCTGCGGGGGCGTCCGCGGCCTCGGGCGCCGGCTCGGTCGCGGGGACCTCGCAGCGCTCCTCGCGGAGCTCCTCGACGCGCTGGCCGAGGAGGTCGAGGAGGGCGGGGACGAGGACCGGTCCCTGGGAGAGCTGGAGCAGCGAGAGCACCTGCGGGACGGCCTCGACGACCTCGGCGACGGCGCTCGGGGCGACCCCCTCGGGGGCCGGGTGCACGAGGGACCAGGCGTCGAAGAGGGCGACCCAGCCACGCAGGACGGCGGAGTCGTCGCGGTCCCAGGCGTGCAGCCGCCAGCCGGGGCGGGCGGTGTCGCCGTGCAGCTCGACGAGCCCGGCGAGCCGGGCGCGGTCCCAGCCGGCCCGGATCTGGCCGGGCGTCAGGTCGAGTGCGGCCGCTGCCCGTTCCTGGGCGGGGGCGCCTTCGGGGCCGGTGCGGGGTGCGATGTCGGCGCCGCGCTCGACGGCGGCCCAGCGGGCGATCCGTACGGCGTCGGCGAGGACGTGCCGGGCCTGGCGGGCGAGTTCCGCGCGGGGCGGAGTCCCCTCGGGCGGCCGCGGCGCCGGCCGGGTGCGCCGGGTCGTCACGGCCCGTCGGGCAGTGGCCAGCGCCCGCGGGCGGACGAGTCGGAGTCTGGAGTTGCGCGCCAATGGTTCATCGGGCTTTCGAGACGTCACGGGGGCAGTCTTCCCGCTGACGGCCCGAAAGCCCAATCGGAATCGGACGCCCCGTCGGATCGGGCGCCGGAACGGCCTGCGGCGACCGGCCGGAGGGCCTCAGAACAGCGGGGTGAGGAAGCGGCGCAGGGACTCCTCGTAGCGGACGGGGTCGGCGTTCCACATCGCGGCGTGCGGGGCCTGCCGCACGGTCTGGAGGCTGACCCGGTCGGGCCGGCGGGCGGCGAGCTCGACGGAGGGTTCCCAGGGGGCGATGGTGTCGTCGGGGCCGTGGAAGAGGAGGACGGGGACGCGCAGGGCGTCCGGCTCGGAGGCCTCCTGGAGGAGGTCCTCGCGGGGGCCGGTCCTGCCCTGGGCGGCGCGGACGGCGAGCGGCAGCAGGGGTCCGGGGACGTGGTGGGCGGACGCGAGGTTGCGGAGGGTGGCCGCCCAGTCGAGGACCGGGGAGTCGAGGACGAGGCCGGCGATCCGGTCGCGCACGCCCGATTCGGCTGCGGCGCGCAGGGCCATCGAGGCGCCGGTCCCCCAGCCGTGCAGGACGACCTTGTGGGCGCCCCGGCGGACGGCGTAGCGGATGGCGGCGTCGACGTCCCGCCACTCGGAGTCGCCGAGGTGGGCGAGGCCGTCCGGGGAGGCGGGGGCGCCTTCGTCGCCGCGGTAGGCGGGGACGAGGACGGGGATCTTGCGGCGCTGGAAGAAGGGGAGGAGGTTCAGCGGGTGCTCGCGGGTGGTGCCGAGGCCGTGCAGGGCGATCACCCAGGTGGTGCGGGGGCCGGCCACGAGCCAGGCGGGCAGCGGGCCGAGTTCGCCGGGCATCTCGACGTCCTCGTGGGCGAGCCCGAGGGCGCTGATCGGGGTGCCGATGTGCAGCTGGGGGGTGAGCCGGACCCGGGCGCCGGGCCCGAGGACGCCGAGTTCGACCCGCTCCAGGCGGCGGACGACGGTGTCGGCGGTGTGCGGGACCCGGTCGAGGACGGGGCCGAGGACGGCGTGCAGGCCGGGGGCCTCCATCCCGTACGTGCCGGGGCGCAGTGAGGCGAGGCTGCGGGTGAGGGTGATCCGCTCGGGTGCCGTGGCGTGCACGGTGAGCCGGGGGTCTCCGGGCAGTGGTCGTCCGGACGGCGCCTTGAGGGCGACGTCGCTGGCGTACCGGCCGGCCGCGATCACGGCCGCGCCGACACCGATCAGGGTGGTGACGGCCGCTGCCGTCGCTGTAGCCGGGCGCACGCTCCCAGTCTCGGCAGGACGGGGTGGGGCTGCCACCGGACGGACCCGGACGGACCCGGCGGCGGCGAACCGGAAGGCCCGCTCGGCGGAGTGACATGGGTCTCCTCCGGGGGGTCCCCCGGGCGGATGCCTGCGTCCAGGGAGCGGAACCGGGTGCGCGGGGAGGAACCGGGGCAGGTCGTATGTGCCCCGCGAGGACCGGGATTACCCGCGGTTGCCCGGTGACCGCATCGTGGACACCCTTCGCGGCGGGGCCACAAGCGGAACCTCTTGACACCGGATAGGGACACCACGCCGCCCGCCCCAGTTCACCTTCCGTTCACCCAGGTTGCCTACGTTCGACGAGCCACTGACGTCAAACGATTGCCTGGGTAAATGGAACACATCACGCTGCTGCTCGCCATTGTGGTCGTGACAGCTCTCGTGTTCGATTTCACGAACGGTTTCCACGACACCGCCAACGCGATGGCCACGACCATCTCGACCGGTGCTCTCAAGCCCAAGACGGCGGTGGCCATGTCCGCCGTGCTGAACCTCGTCGGCGCGTTCCTGTCCGTGGAGGTCGCCAAGACGATCTCCGGCGGGATCATCAACGAAGAGGGCATTCGTACAGAAGTGATCTTCGCGGCGCTCGTGGGCGCCATTCTGTGGAACCTGCTGACCTGGCTGCTCGGACTGCCGTCCAGCTCGTCCCACGCCCTCTTCGGCGGCCTCATCGGCGCCGCGGTCATGTCGGCCGGCTGGTCCGCCGTGAACGCCCCGACGATCGTCACCAAGGTCCTCATCCCGGCCGTCGCCGCCCCGATCGTCGCCGGTCTCGCCGCGATGCTCGCCACGAGGCTGACGTACAAGATCGGCGCGAAGACCGACGAGAAGCACACCGCCAAGGGCTACCGGGTCGGCCAGATCGCCTCCGCCGGTCTCGTCTCCCTCGCCCACGGCACCAACGACGCCCAGAAGACGATGGGCATCATCACCCTCGCCCTCGTCACCCAGGGCGTCGTCGCCCCCGGCTCGAACCCGCCCCTGTGGGTCATCGTCTCCGCCGGCCTGGCGATCGCGCTCGGCACCTACCTCGGCGGCTGGCGCATCATCCGCACCATGGGCAAGGGCCTCACCGACCTCCGGCCGCAGCAGGGCTTCGCCGCCCAGACCAGCGCCGCCACGGTCATCCTCGCCTCCTCGCACCTCGGCTTCTCCCTCTCCACCACCCAGTCCTGCTCGGGTGCCGTGATGGGTGCCGGTCTCGGCCGCAAGGGCGGTGTCGTCCGCTGGTCGACCGCGACCCGGATGTTCATCGCCTGGGGCCTGACGCTGCCCGCCGCCGGCCTGGTCGGCGCCGGTGCCGAGTTCCTCACCAAGCAGGGCACCTGGGGCATCGTCGTCGTCGCGGTCCTGCTCGTGGCCGGCTCGGGCGCCATCTGGGCGCTGTCCCGCCGCAAGCCGGTCGACCGGCACAACGTCACGGACGACGACATCGACGGCGAGCCCGCCGGTGTCGTGACCACCGCGATCGCGGCCGTCACCCCGCCGCCGGCCGGTTCCGTCGCCGCCGTCGCGGACGAGGACCTGAAGACCACCATCCCCGCGCCGGTCCCCACGGACCCTGCCGCTCCCCCGGCCCCCGCCGCCGCGGTCTAAGGAACTGGAACCAAGCATGAAGATCGACTGGGCAGCCCTCGGCTCCGTCTTCGGAGTCAGCCTCGTGACGACCGTCGCCCTCGTGGGCCTCTTCACCCTCGGTGTCATCGGCCTCTCCAAGCAGGAGCAGGCCGCCGCCCAGGGTGGCTCCGCCGCCCTGGCCCGCACCGGCGCCTACGCCTGCTTCGCCCTGTGCCTGGCGGCCGTGGCGTACGGCATCTACCTGATCGTCGCCTGACGCGTCGAGCGTGACCGGCGGGGCGGTCCGCACCTTCGGGTGCGGCCCGCCCCGCCGTCGTGTTTGTGGTGCTTCGCACAGTGACGCGGTGCAGGTCAAGGGTGAGTTGACGGCTGTTCTCGGGCCGTGGTGGACTGCCGAGGCCATTACGGCGGCAGTAGAGGAAGTCCGGTGCGATTCCGGCGCGGTCCCGCCACTGTGACCGGATCCCACGGGTCCGGGAGTCAGGAACTCTCGCCGCCGGTCACGTCGATCCAGGGCGCGGACCCTGAGTGAGGACACAGCGCCATGCCCGGCCGCAGCCCCACCCTCTCCAGAGCCAGCCGCCTCTCCCCGGACGGATTCGCGTACGGCGCGGCCGCCGGTCTCGCCGTCGACCTGCTCGTCGGCGACCCCCGCCGCGGACACCCCGTCGCCGCCTTCGGCCGGGCCGCGGGCAGGGTCGAGAAGGCCCTCTGGCACGACCACCGCGGCTGGGGCGCCCTGCACACCGCCGTCTGCGCCGGTGCCACGGTCGCCGCCGGCGCCCTCGCCGCCCGTACGGTACGGGGCAGCCGCGCCGCCTCCGTCGCCCTCACCGCCGCCTCGGTCTGGGCCGTCGTCGGCGGTACGACCCTGGGCCGCGAGGCCCGGGCGATCGGCGGCGCCCTCGCGGCCGGGGACCTGGAGGTCGCCCGGGAGCGGCTGCCGCACCTGTGCGGACGCGACCCGCAGTCCCTCGACGGTCCCGCGATGGCCCGCGCCGTCGTCGAATCCGTCGCCGAGAACACCTCCGACGCGGTCGTCGGCGCCCTCTTCTGGGGAGCGGTCGCGGGCGTGCCGGGCCTGGTCGGCTTCCGCGCGGTGAACACCCTCGACGCGATGGTCGGCCACAAGTCCCCCCGGTACCGCAGGTACGGCTGGGCCTCGGCCCGCCTCGACGACCTGGCCGGCTGGCCCGGGGCCCGGCTCACCGCCGCCCTCGCCACCGTCGCCGGCGGGAACCCGCGCGGGGCCGTACGGGCCTGGCGGACCGACGCCGCCAAGCACCCGAGCCCCAACGCGGGCCCCGTCGAGGCCTCCTTCGCGGGCGCCCTCGGCATACGGCTCGGGGGCACCCTCTCGTACGCCGGACGGGTCGAGCACCGGCCCGTCCTCAACGACGAGGGGCGGCCCGTCGAGGTCGCCGACATCGACCGCGCGGTCCGGCTCTCCCGCCGGATCACCGGACTGACCCTGGCCGCCTGCGTCGGCGGCCGCATGATCGCGAGCGCGCTGAAGCGGAGGAACGCATGAGGGGTGGGGGGCTGCTCGTCGCCGGGACCACGTCCGACGCGGGCAAGAGCGTCGTCACGGCCGGCATCTGCCGCTGGCTGGTCCGGCAGGGCATCAAGGTCGCGCCGTTCAAGGGACAGAACATGTCCCTCAACTCCTTCGTCACCCGGGAGGGCGCCGAGATCGGCCGCGCGCAGGCCATGCAGGCGCAGGCCGCCCGGGTCGAACCGACCGCGCTGATGAACCCGGTGCTGCTCAAGCCCGGCAGCGACCGCTCCAGCCAGGTCGTCCTCATGGGCAAGCCGGTCGGCGAGATGAGCGCCCGCGGCTACCACGGAGGCCGGCAGCAGACGCTCTTCGAGCCGGTGATGGCGTGCCTGGAGGAACTCCGGGGCACGTATGACGCCGTGATCTGCGAGGGGGCGGGGAGTCCGGCCGAGATCAACCTGCGGCGCACGGACATCGTGAACATGGGCATCGCGCGCGCCGCGCAGCTGCCCGTGGTCGTCGTCGGCGACATCGACCGGGGCGGGGTCTTCGCCCAGTTCTTCGGGACGACGGCACTGCTCGCGCCCGAGGACCAGGCACTCGTGGCGGGCTACCTCGTCAACAAGTTCCGCGGTGACGTCACTCTTCTGGAGCCCGGGCTCGACATGCTGCACGGGCTCACCGGGCGCCGGACCTTCGGTGTCCTGCCGTACGCGCACGGACTCGGCATCGACGAGGAGGACGGCCTGCGGGTCTCCCTGCGGGGCACCGTCCGCGAGTCGGTCGTCGCGCCGCCGGTCGGCGCGGACGTGCTGCGGGTCGCCGTCTGCGCCGTACCGCTGATGTCCAACTTCACGGACGTCGACGCGCTCGCCGCCGAGCCCGGCGTCGTCGTCCGCTTCGTGGACCGGCCCGAGGAGCTCGTCGACGCGGACCTCGTCGTCGTCCCGGGCACCCGGGGCACGGTCAAGGCGCTGGCCTGGCTGCGGGAGCGGGGGCTCGCCGACGCCCTCGTCCGGCGCGCGGCCGAGGGCCGGCCGGTGCTCGGCATCTGCGGCGGCTTCCAGGCCCTGGCCGAACGCATCGAGGACGAGGTCGAGTCGAAGGCCGGTCTCGTCGACGGTCTCGGGCTGCTGCCCGTACGGGTGCGGTTCGGGGTCGAGAAGACCCTCGCCCGGCCGGTCGGCGAGGCGCTCGGCGAGCGGGTCGAGGGGTACGAGATCCACCACGGCGTCGCCACCGTGGACGGCGGGGAACCGTTCCTGGACGGGTGCCGGGTCGGTTCCGTGTGGGGCACCCACTGGCACGGCTCGCTGGAGAGCGACGGCTTCCGCCGGGCGTTCCTGCGGGAGGTCGCGGCGGTGGCGGGACGGCGCTTCGTCCCGGCGCCGGACACGTCGTTCGGCGCGCTGCGGGAGGAGCAGCTCGACCGGCTCGGCGACCTGATCGAGGAACACGCGGACACGGACGCGCTGCTGCGGCTGATCGAGCACGGCGCGCCGGAGGGGCTGCCGTTCGTGCCGCCGGGTGCGCCGTGAGCGCCCGAGCAGTCCAGGCATCCGTACCTATCGAAGGAGTCACCGTCCGATGAGCACCCGGTATCCGTTCACCGCCGTCGTCGGCATGGACGACCTGCGGCTCGCGCTGCTGCTGAACGCCGTCAGCCCGGCCGTCGGCGGGGTGCTCGTGCGGGGTGAGAAGGGGACCGCCAAGTCCACCGCCGTCCGTGCGCTCGCCGAGCTGCTGCCGGAGGTTCCGGTGGTCGCCGGGTGCCGGTTCAGCTGTGACCCGGCCTCCCCCGACCCGGGCTGCCCGGACGGGCCGCACGGCGACGCGCCCGGCACCGCGCGCGCCGCGCGGATGGTCGAGCTGCCCGTCGGCGCCTCCGAGGACCGGCTCGTCGGCTCGCTCGACATCGAGAAGGCCCTCGCCGAGGGCGTGAAGGCCTTCGAGCCGGGGCTGCTCGCCGCCGCGCACCGGGGGATCCTCTACGTCGACGAGGTCAATCTGCTGAGCGACCATCTCATCGACCATCTGCTCGACGCGGCCGCCATGGGCGCCTCCCACGTCGAGCGCGAAGGCGTCTCCGTACGGCACGCCGCCCGCTTCCTGCTCGTCGGGACGATGAACCCCGAAGAGGGCGAGCTGCGGCCGCAGTTGCTCGACCGGTTCGGGCTCACCGTCGAGGTCGCCGCCTCCCGGGACCCCGAGCAGCGGGTCGAGGTCGTCCGGCGGCGGCTCGCGTTCGAGGACGACCCGGCCGCCTTCGCCGCCCGCTGGGCCGGCGAGGAGGCCGCCCTGCGCGAACGGATCGTCGCCGCCCGGGCGCTGCTGCCCCAGGTGGCCCTGGGCGACGCCGTGCTGCTCCAGATCGCCGCGACCTGCGCCGCGTTCGAGGTCGACGGCATGCGCGCCGACATCGTGATGGCCCGGACCGCGACCGCGCTGGCCGCCTGGGCCGGACGGACCGAGGTCACCTCGGAGGACGTGCGGCAGGCCGCGCTCCTGGCCCTCCCCCACCGCCGGCGGCGCTCGCCCTTCGACGCGCCCGGCCTCGACGAGGACAAGCTCGACGAGACCCTGGAGCAGTTCAAGGGGGACGCACCGGACGACGATCCCGAGCCCGACGGGCCCGGTGACGGCGGTCCGGGCGGGGGTGGCGGTGGTGTTCCGCCGCAGGGCGAGGGGCCCGACGGCCCCGCACCCGAGTCCGCCGACGTGCCGGAGAGCGCGCCCGCCCCTGCCCCGCAGGGATCCGGCGCCGGTGCCGGTGAGCGCGCCGCCGTCAAGGCCGGCGAGCCCTTCCGTACGAAGGTGCTGAGCGTGCCGGGTCTCGGCGAGGGCGCCGCCGGGCGCCGGTCCCGCGCCCGTACCGAGCACGGCCGTACCACCGGCTCCACCCGGCCCCGGGGCGCGCTGACCAAGCTGCACCTGGCCGCGACGGTCCAGGCCGCCGCCCCGCACCAGCGGGCGCGCGGCCGGTCCGGGCCCGGGCTCGTCGTCCGGCGGGACGACCTGCGGCAGGCGACCCGGGAGGGGCGCGAGGGCAACCTGGTGCTGTTCGCCGTGGACGCCTCCGGGTCGATGGCTGCCCGGCAGCGGATGAGCGCCGTGAAGGGCGCCGTCCTCTCGCTGCTGCTCGACGCCTACCAGCGGCGCGACAAGGTCGGTCTCGTCACCTTCCGGGGGCGGGACGCCGAGGTCGCGCTGCCGCCGACCTCGTCCGTGGACGCGGCCGCCGCCCGCCTGGAGAAGCTGCCGACCGGAGGCCGTACACCGCTCTCCGCCGGGCTGCTCAAGGCCCATGACGTGCTGCGGGTCGAACGGCTGCGGGACCCCTCGCGCCGCCCGCTGCTCGTCGTCGTGACCGACGGGCGGGCGACCGGTGGCGGGGCCGACCCGGTGGCGCTCGCGGCCCGCGCGGCGCGGCTGCACGCCGCCGACGGCACGGCCTCGGTGGTCGTGGACTGCGAGACCGGCCCGGTGCGCCTCGGGCTCGCGGGGACCCTGGCACGCGAACTCGGCGGCACCGCCGTCACCTTGGACGAGCTGCGCGCCGACTCGATCGCCGGCCTCGTCAGGGACGTACAAGCAGACAACGCCATCAGGAGGGCCGCTTAATGCCGCAGGGACAGCCGACCGTCGTGCCCGAGGACGGTCTCACCACCCGTCAGCGCCGCAACCGGGCACTGGTGATGGTGCACACGGGCGTCGGCAAGGGGAAGTCGACCGCCGCGTTCGGCATGGCGCTGCGCGCCTGGAACCAGGGCTGGCCGATCGGGGTGTTCCAGTTCGTCAAGTCCGCCAAGTGGAAGGTCGGCGAGGAGAACGCCCTCAAGGCGCTCGGCGAGACCGGCAAGGGCGGCACGGTCACCTGGAACAAGATGGGCGAGGGCTGGTCCTGGATCCAGCGCGAGGTCGCCGAGGGCGAACAGTCCCACGAGGACAAGGCCCGTGAGGGCTGGGAGCAGGTCAAGCGGGACCTCGCCGAGGAGAGGTACAAGTTCTACGTCCTCGACGAGTTCGCCTACCTGCTGCACTGGGGCTGGATCGACGTCAAGGAGGTCGTCGAGGTGCTGCGCGACCGGCCCGGGCAGCAGCACGTCGTCATCACCGGCCGCAACGCTCCGCAGGAGCTCCTCGACTTCGCCGATCTCGTCACCGACATGTCCAAGGTCAAGCACCCGATGGACGCCGGTCAGAAGGGCCAGCGGGGCATCGAGTGGTAGCACGTCTCGTCATCGCCGCGCCGTCGTCCGGCGCGGGCAAGACCACGGTCGCGACCGGCCTGATGGCCGCGTTCGCCGGCCGTGGTCTGGCCGTCTCCCCGCACAAGGTCGGCCCCGACTACATCGACCCCGGCTACCACGCGCTCGCGACCGGCCGCCCGGGCCGCAACCTCGACGCGTACATGTGCGGTACGGGGCTGATCGCGCCGCTCTTCGCGCACGGGTCGCGCGGCTGCGACCTGGCCGTGGTCGAGGGGGTCATGGGTCTGTACGACGGGGCCGCCGGCCAGGGCGAGCTGGCGTCCACCGCGCAGGTGGCGAAGCTGCTCAAGGCGCCGGTGGTGCTCGTCGTCGACGCGTCCTCGCAGTCCCGGTCGGTGGCCGCGCTCGTGCACGGCTTCGCGTCCTGGGACCCGGAGGTGCGGATCGGGGGCGTGATCCTCAACAAGGTCGCCACCGACCGGCACGAGCACCTGCTGCGGGAGGCGCTCGGGGAGTCGGGGGTGCCGGTGCTGGGTGTGCTGCGGCGGGCGCCCGCCGTCGCGACGCCGTCGCGGCATCTCGGGCTTGTGCCGGTTGCCGAGCGGCAGGCGCAGGCCGTCGAAGCTGTGGCTGCCCAGGCGGAGCAGGTGCGGGCCGGGTGCGATCTGGAGGCGCTGCTTGCGCTTGCGCGGTCGGCGCCGCCGTTGAGCGCCGAGCCGTGGGTGGCTGAGGTCGGGGAGCGGCTGCACGCCGGTGGTTCCGGTGTGCCCACACCTCGGCCGGTGGTCGCCGTCGCCGGTGGGGCCGCGTTCACCTTCTCGTACGCCGAGCACACCGAGCTGCTCCGGGCCGCCGGTGCCGAGGTCGTGATCTTCGACCCGCTCCGGGACGAGGCCCTTCCCGAGGGGACCCGCGGGCTGGTCATAGGCGGCGGCTTCCCCGAGATGTACGGCGAGCAGCTCTCCGCGAACGAACCCCTCCGCAAAGCCGTCGCCGAGCTCGCCGCCTCCGGCGCGCCGGTCGCCGCCGAGTGCGCCGGGCTCCTGTACCTGGCGCGGTCTCTGGACGGGCACCCGATGTGCGGCGTGCTCGACGCCGACGCGCGGATGTCGGCGCGGCTCACCCTCGGCTACCGGGACGCCGTCGCCGTCAGCGACAGCGTCCTCGCGCCGGCCGGGGCACGGCTGCGCGGCCACGAGTTCCACCGCACCGTCATCGAACCGGGCGCCGGGCCGCTGGCGGCCTGGGGCCTGCGGCAGCCGGAGCGACGGGTGGAGGGCTTCGTGCAGGGCGGGGTGCACGCCAGCTATGTGCACACCCACTGGGCGGGCTCCCCGGAGGTCGCCGCGCGGTTCGTGGAGCACTGCGCGTGAGTTCAGCCGCCGGAGACGCCCACCACGAACCAGATGAAGGCCACGCCCGCCACCGTGCACAGCAGGGTGGAGCGGGCCGGGTGCGTGTGGTGGGCCTCCGGCAGGATCTCGGCGGCGGCGAGGTAGAGCAGGGCGCCGCCGAAGAATCCGAGATAGCAGCCGAGCAGTTCCTCCGGAAGGGTGAACAGGGTGGCGAGTCCGGCGCCGACGAGCGGGGCGACGGCGTCCGCGACGAGCATCGCGACGGCCTTGCGGCGGGCGTTCCCGTAGAGGCTCGTGATCGTGTACGTGTTGAAGCCGTCGGCGAAGTCGTGGGTGATGACGGCGAGGGCGACGGTGGCGCCCATGCCGCCGCCGACCTGGAAGGCGGCGCCGAGCGCGACGCCGTCCATGAGGCTGTGCAGGACCATCGCGGCCGCCGCCGTCAGGCCGACCTGAGGAACCCTTTCGTCGGCGCCGACGCCGTGCGCCGCACGGCGGACGGCGAGGAGCCGCTCGACGACGTGGGCGAAGAGGAAGCCGCCGACGAAGAGCAGCAGGGCCTCGGGGACGCCGAAGACCTTCTCCCCCGCGGCCTCCAGGGCCTCCGGCAGCAGGTCGAGCCCGACGACTCCGAGCATGAGTCCGCCGGCGAGGCCGAGGACGAGGTGGCGGCGGTCGGTGACGCGCCCGGCGACCCAGCCGCCGAAGAGCGTCATGAGGAACGCGCCGAGCGCGACGACTACAGCCATGGGCCTTTGCTATCCGATCGGACGCCGTCCGCGCACCTCGGCGTCGGGGCCCGGTCGGGCGTTCCGGTGGACGAGGTCCTCGCCCTGGTGGACGCGGTCCTGCGGGAGGCCGGGCTGACGCGCGCCGACGTCAGGTCGCTGGCCACGCTCGACGCGCGGGCCGCGGAGCCGGGGATCGTGGCTGCCGCGGCGGCGCTCGGGGTACCGGTGCGCGGGTTCACGGCCGGCGAGCTGGCGGCCGTACCCGTACCGCACCCTTCGGCGCTGCCGCTGGCCGCGACGGGTACGGCGTCGGTGGCGGAGGCGGCGGCGCTGCTCGCGGCGGGGTCGGCGGATACGGAGGCGGGCACGCGCACGCGTACGGAGGCGGGCACACGCACGCGTACGGAGGCGGGCACGGGTGCGCGTACGGAGGCGGGCACGGGTGCGCGTACAGGACCGGCCGAAGGCACGCGCGCGCGTACGGAACCGGCCGTGGGCACGCCCACGGGTGCCGGTCCCCGGGCGGGGTCCGTCGTACCGCCCGGCGGTCGCCCCGGGGCCGTGCTGCTCGTGCCGAAGCGGAAATCCCGGCGCGCGACCTGCGCGATCGCCGCTTTCCTCCCGTTTCGTCCGAACGAAGTGACGTCCGTCGCACGGTTGTTGCCCTTGACGCACGGGTACATCGCTGGCGAGCCTGGCTCACCCCCCACCATCCCCACCCCCCACACGACGGCGGCCATGGACACCCACGCGCATACCGACGCCCACGACCTGCGTCACCACGGTGACGCCGAGGTCAGGGACGAGAAACTCATCGATCTGGCGGTCAACGTCCGGACGAACACCCCGCCGGACTGGCTGCGGGAGCGGATCGCCGACTCGCTGACCGGCCTCGCGGCCTATCCGGACGGCCGGTCCGCGCGGGCGGCGGTCGCCGAGCGGCACGACCTGCCGTCGAACCGGGTCCTGCTCACGGCCGGCGCGGCGGAGGCGTTCGTGCTGCTCGCGCGGGCGCTGCCGGTGCGGCGGCCGGTGGTGGTGCATCCGCAGTTCACCGAGCCGGAGGCGGCGCTGCGGGACGCCGGGCACGAGGTGGGCCGGGTGCTGCTGCGCGAGGAGGACGGTTTCCGGCTCGATCCGGCGGCGGTTCCGGAGGACGCCGATCTGGTCGTGATCGGGAACCCCACCAACCCGACCTCCGTGCTGCATCCGGCCGCCTCGATCGCCGCGCTCGCCCGGCCGGGGCGGGTCCTGGTGGTGGACGAGGCGTTCATGGACGCGGTGCCGGGCGAGCGGGAGTCGCTGGCCGGGCGGACGGACGTGCCGGGGCTCGTGGTGCTGCGGAGCCTCACGAAGACCTGGGGGCTCGCCGGGCTGCGGATCGGGTACGTGCTGGCCGAGCCGGAGACGATCGCGGCCCTGGAGCGGACCCAGCCGCTGTGGCCGGTGTCGACGCCGGCCCTGGTGGCGGCGGAGGCGTGCATGTCGCGGGCGGCGCTCGCGGAGGCGGAGCACGCGGCGCACCGGATCGGGGTGGAGCGGGCCCATCTGCTGGCCGGGCTCGCGGAGTTCGACGAGGTGCGGACGGTGCCGGGGGCGGAGGGCCCCTTCGTGCTGTTGCGGATCGACGGGGCGGACGTGGTGCGGGAGCGGCTGCGGGCGCTGGGGTTCGCGGCCCGCCGGGGCGACACGTTTCCGGGGCTCGACCGGAACTGGCTGCGGCTCGCGGTCCGGGACCGGGCGACGACGAACCGCTTCCTCCAGGCGCTCGACCAGGCGCTGCTGATCTGCGGCTGAGCCGCACGGTCCCGGGAGACGGGCGGAAGGGTCCGGGGAGGGCGGTGTCGTCACCGCCGCCCTCCCCGGACCCTCGTTCCCCTCCCGGCGCCCCCCGGCGCTTCCCCCTCGGGCCGTCAGTCGCGGTTGCGGGCGCGCGAGCGGGTCACGGCGAGGGCGCCGCCGCCGGCGACGAGGAGGGCGAGCGCTCCGGCCGCGATGTACGGGGTGGTGGAGCTGCCGCCGGTCTCGGCGAGGTTCTCGGTGGGCGTGGTGCCGCCGTTGTCGGTCTTGATGCCGCCGGCGTCGCTCGGCTTGACCGAGGGCTGCTGGGTGGGCCGCTCGGTCGGCTTCTCGGTGGGCTTCTCCGTGGGCTTCTCCGTGGGCTTCTCGGTCGGGGCCGTGCCCTCGGGCGTCTCGCAGGTGGCCTCGGCGAGGGTCACGGTGCCGTTGACCTCGGCGACGCCGAGCTTCAGCGGGTTGACCTCCACCTTGAGTTCGAGGGCCGTGGCCGCGGCGGTGCGGGAGGTCGTGGACGTACGGGAGAGGTCCAGGGTGACCTCGCCGACGTCCGGCACGGTGACCTGGGTCCGGCCGGCCGCGGACAGGGTGGTCTTCTTGCCGAACACGGTCACGTGACCGAGGACGTTGGACTGGGCGACCGGCTTCTTCCCCACCTCGCACAGCGCCTTGGAGGTGACCTTCTCGACCTCGATCAGGGAGAGCAGCGGGATGCCGGGGACGTGGACCCGGGCCTTGACGAGGTTGACGTACCCCTCGGCCTTCTTCTCGTCCACGGTCGCGTCCGCGGTGGCGACGTCGGCCTTGAGGAGGTCGACCGGCTTTCCGCCCTCGGCTCCCTGCACCTTCACGGAGAGCGCGGTCTCGTTCTCGCTCTCGGGCGCCTTGACCTCGTTGAGGGAGGCCCGGACCGGCACGTTCACGGTCTTGCCGAGGAGGGAGACGTCGAGGCCGGCCCGCAGCACGACGGCGGTGGCGCGCCCTTCGCCGCCCGTGGCGTGCGCCGCCGGGGCCGCGAGGAGCACGGGGCCGACGGCCAGGGCGGCGACGGTCGCGGCGGCGGCGGAGCGGCGTACGGGCATGCGGAAGGTGTTGCTGTTCAAGATGGTGGAACCCCCACAGGAGACATGGCGTCGCCGGCCGCTCACCACGGGGACGGTGGGTCGGCGCGGCCTCGGCGACTTGAGACACCGGAATCTTTACGCACGGAGAGTGAACCGGCAGTCGCCTGACGTGAGTTCACTCCAAAGGGCGGTTTCCGTGTTCATTTTCGATTTTTCTCGACACAACCGTTCTCGGTTTTCCCGCGCGTTTCGTACGGCGACGGGTGCGCGGGAGGGGTGAGAACGAGCCGCACCGGTCCCAGGTCACGGATCGTCAACCTTGCGAGAGGAGCGAGTCCCGGACTCCTGTAGGCTAATTTAGGCCAGCCTAACCTAAGAAGGGTCTCCGTGAGCGTGAGCATCGAGGTCTACCGGGACGCCTGGGGCGTCCCCCATCTGCGCGCCGCGGACCCGGACGAACTCGCCTTCGCCCAGGGGCGGGTCACCGCCCGCGACCGCGCCTGGCAGCTGGAGGTCGAACGGCACCGGGCCCAGGGCACCACCGCCGCCTTCCTGGGCGCCGCCGAACTCGGCTGGGACACCTTCGCCCGCCGGGTCCGGCTCGCCGACACCGCCCGCCGCTGCTTCGACCGGCTCCAGGAGACCGACACGGCGACGGCCGCGTGGGTACGCGCGTACGTGGACGGGGTCAACGACGGTCTCGCCGAAGGCGCCGGCCGCGCACGCGAGTTCGCCGAGACCGGCCTCGCGCCCGGCCGCTGGGAGCCCTGGACCCCGCTCGCCGTCTGGCTCTCCACCCACATCCTGTTCGCCGGCTTCCCCACCAAGCTGTGGCGGGACGAGGTCGCCCGGCGGCTCGGCGAGGAGTGGACGGAGCTCTTCGCGACCGACGGCCCCGGCACCGCGGGCTCCAACGGCTGGGTCGTGGCCGGCGGACGGACCGCGAGCGGGGCGGCCCTGGTGGCCGGCGACCCGCACCGGTTCATCGAGGCGCCGGGCGTCTACCAGCAGATCCGGCTCGCCTGCCCCACGTACGACGTGGTCGGCCTCGCCGTGCCCGGCATCCCGGGACTCGCCCACTTCGGCCACACCGGGCCGGTGGCCTGGGCGATCACCAACGCGATGGCGGACTACCAGGACCTCTACCGGGAACGACTCCGCCGGCTCCCCGACGGCACCGTGGAGGCCCTCGGCCCGGACGGCTGGGCCCCGGCGGCCGTGCACCGGGAGACGATCGAGGTCGCGGACGCGGACCCGGTGGCCGTCGAGGTGATCGAGACGGCCCGGGGGCCGGTGATCATCGACACGGACGGTGCCACGGACGGCGGCTGGGGAGCCCTCGCGCTGCGGTACCCGCCCCGGGTCACCGGGGAGCTGGGCTTCGGGGTGCTGCCCGCGCTGCTGCGCGCCCGGACGGTCTCCGACGTGGACGCGGCCCTCGACGGCTGGGTCGAGCCCGTGAACGTCGTCCAGGCCGCCGACACCGAGGGCGGTCTCCTGCACCGGGTCGCCGGCCACGTCCCCGTACGGCACCGGGCCAACTCCCTGCGGATCGTGCCCGCCTGGGACCCGGAGCACGCCTGGGCCGCCGCCTCGGCGCCGCTGCCCCGCGCCGAGGTCGACGGCCACGCCGTGATGGCCAACGCCCGGGGCCTCGCCGCGCCCCTGGGCGTCGAGTTCGCCCCGCCGCACCGGGCGGCCCGGATCGACGCGCTGCTCGGCGCCTCGACGGCCTGGACCCCGGAGACGACGGCCGCGATCCACGCGGACACCGACAACCCCTCGGCGGCCCGCCTCCTGGAAGCCGTACGCCGCGCGGGCCAGGGCCTCTCCCCCGCCGGCGCCGGCGTCCGGGAGCGGCTGCTCGCCTGGGACCGGCGGATGGACGCCGACAGCGCCGACGCCGGTCTCTACGCGGCCCTGCGCGGAGCCGTCGTCCGCCGCCTCGCCGCCCACGAGGCCTTCGCGGCGCTGCGCGAACCCGCCCCGTACCCCGAGCTCTTCCGGCCCTGGCTGGCACTCGGGCCGCGCGTCGCCTTCGCCCTGGAGACGCTGCTCGGCGCCGGACCCGTGCCCGCCGGGGACGTCGAACGGATCGTGCGCGAGGCGCTCGACGAGACCGGCGCCGCCGAGCCGCCCGCCGCCTGGGGCGCGACCCATCGGCTCGCGCCCTGGCAGGCGCTGCCCGACCCGGACGACGAGCAGTGGCCGGGGCTCGGCGGCGACCACGACTGCGTTTTCTCCACGTCCAGCGTGCCCGGCTGGACCGACCGCAGCGCCCGCGCCTCCGCCGCGCGCTACGTCTGGGACCTGGCCGACCGGGAGCGGAGCCGCTGGATCGTGCCGTTCGGCGCGTCGGGGGTCCCCGGCGACCCGCACCACCGCGACCAACTCCCCCTGTGGCTGCGGGGCGAGCTCGCCCCCGTCACCACCGACTGGCAGAACCTCACCAAGGAGCAGGGATGACCACCGCCGTACACGTCCAGACCGTCGAGGGCTTCGGAACCGTCACGGTCCGGCCCGTCGACCCCGCCGGCGACGCCCCGCTCCTGCACGGCTGGGTCAACGAGGAGCGGGCCCGCTTCTGGGGCATGGCCGGCACCTCCGTCGAGCAGGTCCGGGAGATCTACGCGCACCTCGACTCGCTGAGCACGCACCACGGTTACCTGGTGAGCCGGGACGGGGAGCCGGTCGCCCTCTTCCAGACGTACGACCCCGAGGCCGACCGGGTGAGCGAGTGCTACGAGGTGCGGCCGGGCGACATCGGCGTGCACCTGCTCGTGGCCCCGGGGCTCGCGCCGGAGCCGGGCTTCACGGGCCGGCTGCTCGTCGCGCTCGTCGACTTCGCGCTGACGGACAGCACCCGGATCGTCGTCGAGCCGGACGCCGCCAACGAGAGGGCGCTCGCCCGGCTCGTACGGGCCGGTTTCGAGCTCGGCCCCGAGGTCGTGCTGCCCGAGGTGGACCTGCCGGAGGTCTTCATCCCGGCGAAGACGGCCCGGCTCGGGTTCCTGAGCCGCTGATCCCCCGGGCGGGACCGGCCCAGGCTCAGCCCACCACCCGGCCGTTGACGACGATCCGGCGCGGCGCCGCGAGGACGCGGACGTCCGCGCGCGGGTCCTCGCCGTAGACGACGAGGTCGGCCGGGGCGCCCTCCTCCAGGGAGGGGCGGCCCAGCCAGGCCCTGGCCCGCCAGGCGGTGGCCGCGAGCGCGTCGATCGGCGGGATGCCGGCCTTGGTGAGCTCCTCGACCTCCTCGGCGACCAGGCCGTGGGCGAGGGAGCCGCCCGCGTCGGTGCCGACGAAGACGGGCACGCCCGCGTCGAAGGCCGCGCGGACCGTGTCGTACCGCCGCTCGTGGAGCCGGCGCATATGGGCCGACCAGCGGGGGAACTTCTCCTGGCCGCCGTCCGCGAGGTGCGGGAAGGTCGCGATGTTCACCAGGGTCGGGACGATGGCGACGCCCCGCTCCGCGAAGAGCGGGATCGTCTCCTCGGTGAGCCCGGTGGCGTGCTCGATGCAGTCGATGCCCGCCTCCACGAGGTCCCGGAGCGAGTCCTCCGCGAAGCAGTGCGCGGTGACGCGGGCGCCGAGCCGGTGCGCCTCGGCGATGGCCTCCTCGACCTCGGGGCGCGGCCAGCAGGCGGTGAGGTCGCCCGCCTCCCGGTCGATCCAGTCGCCGACGAGCTTGACCCAGCCGTCGCCCCGGCGGGCCTCCCGGCCGACGTACGCGACGAGGTCGGCGGGCTCGATCTCGTGGGCGTAGTTACGGATGTAGCGGCGGGTGCGGGCGATGTGCCGGCCCGCCCGGATGATCTTCGGGAGGTCCTCGCGCTCGTCGATCCAGCGGGTGTCGGAGGGCGAGCCCGCGTCCCGGATGAGCAGGGTGCCGGCGTCCCGGTCGGTGAGGGCCTGCTTCTCGCTGGTGGCCTCGTCGACCGGGCCGTGCCGGTCGAGCCCGACGTGGCAGTGGGCGTCGACGAGGCCGGGGAGCACCCAGCCCTCGACGGTCACGGCCTCGGCGGCGGGCCGCTCGAAGGTGATCCGGCCGTCGACGCACCACAGTTCGTCGCGGACGTCCTCCGGGCCGACGAGCACCCGCCCCTTCACGTGCAGCACCTCGTGATCGCTCATACCCGCATGCTACGAGCCGTGTCGAGGGGGCAGGTCACGGGCGCCAGTCGGCCTCCAGGTCGTGCGAGGCGGTCTTGGTGAGCTGCTTGAGGCCGGTGCCGTCGGCCCGTACGAGGAAGAGGTGCTCGGGGTCCGCGTCGTCGGTGCCGCCGCGGGTGAAGACCAGGCGCCTGCCGTCCGGCGACCAGGAGGGGAACTTGTCGTTGGCCGGGCCCGTGGTGATCTGGCGCAGGCCCGTGCCGTCGGGGCGGATGTCGTAGAGGTGGGCGAAGCCGGTGGAGTCGACCCGGCTGAAGACGATCCGGTTGCCGCGCGACCAGTCGGGCGACCAGTCCTGGGAGAGGGACGGGGTGACCGGCGTCTCGGCCAGGGTGGACACCTGGATCCGCAGCAGCCGGCTGTGTCCGGCCGCGTCGGGGCGGCTGAACGCCAGGTTCTTGCCGTCCGGGGACCACGTCGGGTGGAACTCGTCCTCCGCGGTGGTGGTGAGCCGGGTGGCGGGGGCGCCGTCGAAGCCGGCCACGTAGATCTCGCGCTGGGAGTCGACCGGCTTGGAGTAGGCGATCCGGGTGCCGTCCGGGGACCACGCCGGGTCGGAGGCGCCCTGGGTGCCGGGCACGAGCTTCAGGTCGCCGCCCTTGGCCTTCATCGTCCAGATGCCGTCGATCACGCCGTCGGTGCCGTACCGCAGGAACGCGATCCGCTTGCCGTCCGGGGACCAGCTGGGCATCACGTCGCTGACGGCGGGGGTGTGGGTGAGCTGGAGGGGCGTGCCGCCGACCGGGGAGATCGCGTACAGGTCCTCGATGGGCGCCGCCGTGTCGTAGCGGGCGAAGACGATCGGGTGGGCGAGCGGCGACCATGCCGTGCCGGCGGTGGCGGCCGCGACGGCGTCGGCCACCGCGCCGGCCAGGTCGGAGGTCAAGGCCGCCCCGGGCGTCCCCGCCGCCGCTGTCGTCCCGGCCGTCCCCGCCGCCGCTGTCGTCCTGGGCGTTCCCGCCGCTCCCGCGTCTCCCGCGGCGCAGAGGGTCAGCGGCGCGGTGACGGCGAGCGCCGCGGCGGCCACCGCCGCCCGGCGCCGCAGCGCTCTGTCGTTCCCGCCGGCTCTGGTGCTTCTGGCCATGGTGTCCACCCCGTTCCTCCCGGCGGCATCCTGCGGCGCCGCTCCGGCCCGCAACATGCCACCGCCGGAGCGCCGGGGGAAGAGTCCGGGCCCACCGGTACGAGCCCTGTGACACGTTCCGCACACCGCCGTGACGGGCGCACGGGCCCGACCGCCCGGCGGCGGGCGGAGCGCTTAGGCTGGCACGAGCTTCATCCCGATGTATGCGACACGCATTCGACACCGACGAAGGAACCCCCGTGACCGTGACACATCCGCTGCTGGACCTGGCCCCGCTGACCGCCGCGCACTTCGCGTCGATCGAGCGCCGGGTCGCCGCGCTGCTCTCCACCGAGCAGGACGTGGTGATCACCCAGGGCGAGGCGCTGCTGCCCCTGGAGGGGTGCATCCGCAGCGGCGCGCGGGCCGGTTCGACCGCGCTGAACGTCGTCACCGGTCCGTACGGGCAGACCTTCGGGAACTGGCTGCGGGACTGCGGGGCGACCGTGGTCGACCTGGAGGTGCCCTTCCACACGGCCGTGACGGCGGAGCAGGTGGAGCGGGCGCTCGCCGAGCACCCGGAGATCGACTTCGTGTCGCTCGTGCACGCGGAGGCCGCGACCGGGAACACCAACCCGGTGGCGGAGATCGGCGAGGTCGTGCGGGCGCACGGCGCCCTGTTCTACCTGGACGCGGTGGCGTCGATCGGCGCCGAGCCCGTGCTGCCCGACGCCTGGGGCGTGGACATGTGCATCATCGGCGCGCAGAAGGCGATGGGCGGCCCCGCGGGCGTGTCGGCGGTGTCGGTGAGCGCGCGGGCCTGGGAGCGGTTCGCCGCGAACCCGGCCGCGCCGCGCCGCTCGTACCTCTCCCTCCTGGACTGGAAGGAGCGCTGGATCGACGGCGGCCGCAAAGCTCTGCTGCACGCTCCGGCGCAGCTGGAGATGCTGGCCCTGGAGGCCTGTGTCGAGCGGATCGAGGCCGAGGGCCTGGACGCGCTGATGGCCCGGCACGCCTCGGCGGCGGCCGCGACCCGCGCGGGCGCGCTGGCCCTGGGCGGCGGTCTCGAACCGTACGTGTACGAGGCGAAGGACGCGGCCCCGGTGGCGACGACGCTGCGCGTGCCGGCGGGTCTCGACGCCTCGGAGCTGGTGGCCGAGGCCCTCGCGGCCGATCCTTCGCTGCCGCTGATCGCGGGCGGCGGGGCGCTGGCCAAGGAGATGATCCGGGTCAACCACTACGGGGTGGACGCGACGCCGGGGGCCGTGCAGTCCTCGCTCGCCGCCCTGGGCGCGGCGCTCGGCCAGGCGGGCCGCGCGGTGGACCTGGAGGGGGCGCGCCGGGCGGTCACGGAGGCCTGGTAGCGGTGCGTACGCGGAAGGGGCGGGGGTCCGGACCCCCGCCCCTTCCGCGTGTCCGCGCCTTACAGCGCGGGGTAGTCGATGTAGCCCTCGGGGCCGCCGGCGTACATGGTGGCGGGGTTCGGGGCGGCGTAGGGCCCGTCGGTCTTCAGACGGGCGGGCAGGTCGGGGTTGGCGATGAACAGCCTGCCGTACGCGACGAGGTCGGTGGTGCCGTCCTCGATCAGGGCCAGGGACTCGGCGCCGGTCGGGTCGGCGCCGGTGGCCGGGTTGAGGATGAAGGTGCCGGCGAAGCGCTTGCGCAGGTCGAGGACGAGCGGGCGGCGCTCGGGGCCGGTCTCCAGGACGTGGAGGTAGGCGATGCCGACGGGCTCGATCGCGGCGAGGAGCCGGGTGTAGAGCTCGTCGGTGTCGGTCTCGCTGATGTCGTTGAGGGTGTTGGCCGGGGAGATGCGCAGGCCGGTGCGCTCGGGGCCGATCTCGGCGGCGACGGCCTTCACGACCTCGACGGCGAAGCGGATGCGGTTCTCGACCGGGCCGCCCCACTCGTCGGTGCGGTGGTTGGAGCCGGAGGCGAGGAACTGCTGGATCAGGTAGCCGTTGGCGCCGTGGATCTCGACGCCGTCGAAGCCGGCCTCGACGGCGTTGCGGGCGGCCGAGGCGAAGCCGGCGATCGCCTCGTGCACCTGGTCGCCGGTGAGCTCGCGCGGGGCGACGTAGTCCTTGGGGCCCTCGTGGGTGTAGACCTGGCCGGCGGCGGCGATCGGGGAGGGGCCGACGGGGTGGAGGTCGCCGTCGAGGAGGTCCGGGTGGCCGATCCGGCCGGAGTGCATGAGCTGGGCGAAGATCCGGCCGCCGCGCTCGTGGACGGCGGTGGTGACCTCGCGCCAGGCGGCGATCTGCTCGCGGCTGTGGAGTCCGGGGGTGTTGGGGTAGCCCTGGCCTTCGGGGACGGGCTGGACGCCTTCGCTGATGATCAGGCCGGCGGAGGCGCGCTGGGCGTAGTACTCGGCGACGATGGCCGGCGGGGTGCCGTCCTGGCCGTTGGCGCGGCTGCGGGTCATGGGGGCCATCGCGATGCGGTTGGCGAGGCGGGTTCCGGCGAGGTCGATCGGGTCGAATGCAGTGGTCACGGCTGTCCCTCACATGAATATGTGGTCGGCCAACTAATTGGGCCGATGCCACTGTAACCCATTCGTTGGCCGACCAAGGTAATCTTGTGGCAAGACCGTCCCGAGGAGCCCGCATGTCAGGAACCGACCCCGTCTGTACCGCCCCGTCCGCCGGGCCGCAGCCCTCCGGGGCCTGCACCGGGACCGTCAGCCACACCCTGGCGTGGGTCGCGCGGCTCCACCGGATCGCCATGGGCCGGCGGCTGCGGGACCTCGGCCTCTACCCGGGCCAGGAGCTGATGATGATGCGCCTGTGGGACTGCGGCGCGGTCCGTCAGTCGGAGCTGATCCAGTCCCTCGGCCTGGACCCCTCCACGGTGACGAAGATGCTCCAGCGCATGGAGCAGTGCGGCTACGTCCGCCGCAGCCCGGACCCGGCCGACCGGCGCGCGGTCCTGGTCGAGGCGACGGAGCAGGGCCTCGCCCTGCGCGCCGGGGTCGAGGGCGCGTGGGCGGACCTGGAGGAGAGCACCCTGGCCGGACTCGCCCCGGCCGACCGGGCGGAGCTCGCCCGGCTGCTCGGCCTCGCGGGCGAGAACCTGGCGAAGGAGGCGGGCGAGGAGGGCGAAGCGGGCGCCGTCTGCTGAACGCCCGCCCGGACCGGGCCTTCTTCGTGACGGTCAGCCCGCCAGGACCTCCAGGACGCGGTCCACGTCCGCCGCCGTGTTGTACAGGTGGAAGGACGCCCGCAGATTGCCCGCGCGGGCCGAGAGCAGGATCCCCGCCTCGCGCAGGGCGTCCGCCCGGTCCCCGAGGCCGGGGACGGCGACGACCGTCGAGTCGTCCATGACCGGCGCGTGCCCGAGGGCGAGGAGTCCGGAGCGGAAGCGGGCCGCGAGTCCCTTGTCGTGGGCCTCGATCCGCTCGATGCCGATCTCCTCCAGGAGGGCGAGCGAACGGGCCGCCCCGTGGTACGAGAGGAACGCCACGGGCTCGTCGAACCGGCGGGCGGAGCGGGCCAGTTCGCGGACCGGGCCGTAGCTGTTCACCCACAGCTCCTCGCCCGTGACCCAGTTGGCGTGGATCGCGAGCAGCGAGTCCTGCGCCTCCTCGGTGACGGTGAGGAAGGACGCCCCGCGCGGACAGAGCAGGTACTTGTAGCCGCCGGCGACGGTGTAGTCCCACTCCCCCGCGTTCAGCGGCAGCCAGCCCGCCGACTGGGTGGCGTCCAGGAGGGTGCGCGCGCCGTGGGCGGCCGCCGCCTCCCGAATCGCCGCGAAGTCCGCCGTGCGGCCGTCCGCCGACTGCACGGCGGAGAAGGCGACGAGCGCGGTCTCCGGGCGGACGGACTCGGCGAGCCGCTCCAGGGGCGCGAAGCGCGTCTTGAGGTCGCCGCGGATCGTGAAGGGGGTGATGACGGAGGAGAAGTCGCCCTCGGGGAAGAGGACCTCCGACCCGGCGGGCAGCGACTGGGCGATCATCCCGCAGTGGACCGCGACCGAGCTGCCGACGGCGACGCGCTCGTGGGACACGCCGGCGATGCGGCCGAAGGCGGCGCGGGCCTCGTCCACGAGGTCGAAGCTCCCGGCGCCGTCGGGGCGGCCGTCGGCGGTCTCCTCGGCGAGGAGGGTGATCGCCTCGATGGTCCGGCGGGGCAGCAGGCCGCAGGCGGAGGTGTTGAGGTAGGTCTTCTTGGGCGCGAACTCGGCGCCGCCGAGCGGCTGGTCAAGGGAATCCATGCCCCCACCCTGGATTCCCCGCGATCGCCCGTCAATGGCGATTCGACCGCGGGGAATCCCCAAGCCGCGCTTATCTCCGCAGGTCAGACCTGTGCACGCCGTCAGACCTGTGCACGCCGTCAGGCCTGCGGGACCTCGCACGTGCCGTCCGGGCCGCAGACCTCCGCGTCGGTGCCGACCGGCTGGAGGACGCGGCCCTGCCAGGCCTGCTCCAGGGCCTGGGTGAAGACCTCGGCGGGCTGGCCGCCGGAGACGCCGTAGCGGCGGTCGAGGACGAAGAACGGCACGCCGTTGGCGCCGAGTTCGGCGGCCTCGCGCTCGTCCTCCCGTACGGCCTCGGCGTAGGCGGTCTCGTCGGCGAGGACGGCACGGACCTCGGCCTCGTCGAGACCGGCCTCCACGCCGAGCGCCACCAGGGTCCCGGCGTCGAAGACGGACCGCTCCTCGGCGAAGTTGGCCCGGTAGGCCAGGTCCAGGAGCTCGCTCTGGCGGCCGCGCTCCTTGGCGAGGTGCAGCAGCCGGTGGATGTCGAAGGTGTTGCCGTGGTCGCGGCCGTCCGTGAGGTACGCGAGGCCCTCGGAGTGCGCGTTCGACGCGACGTGCGCCTCCATGGCGCGGGCCTCGTCGAGGGTGCGGCCGTACTTCTTCGCCAGCATCTCCAGGACGGGACCGGTGTCGCCCTTGGCGCGGTGCGGGTCGAGCTCGAAGGAGCGGTGCACGACCTCGACGTCGTCGCGGTGGGCGAAGGCCGCGAGCCCCTTCTCGAAGCGGGCCTTGCCTATGTAGCACCAGGGGCAGGCGATGTCGCTCCAGATCTCGACGCGCATGTGACTTCTCTCCGAGGGGTTGCCGGTGGGGTGTACCAGCACGGGAACGCCCCCACCGGCCCGGTTCATTCCGGTTCCGGCGCGAGTGTGAGGCGGAGCACCAGGTGCCTGCCGGAGCGCGGGGTGTCCGGGTCCGGCGTCCAGCCGTGGGCCGCGTAGAAGGCCTTCGCGCGCGCGTTCCCCTCGAAGACCTCCAGACGGGCCGACGTCGCTCCGGCGGCGCGCCAGGCCGCGACGCAGGCCGCGTGCAGCGCGCCGCCGACGCCCCGGCGCCACTGCGCGGGGGCGACGTGCAGCTGGCTGAGGACGGCGGCCGGGCCGTCGACGCGGTGGGCGGCGACGCCGGCGATCCGGCCGCCGTCCTCGGCGCAGAGCACGGCGCCGCGGGCGACGGCGTCCGCCCAGCGCGCGCGGGTCTCGGCGACCGCCTCGGGACCGAGGAACTCGTCGTCGGGAAGGTGGCCGCGGTAGTAGGTGGTGCGGGCCTCGGTGTGGAGGGCGACGACGGCGTCGAGGTCGTCGGCCGTTGCGGGTCGGATCATGCCCCTTCGAACGCGGCGGGCCGGCGCCCGGTTCCGGCGCGCGCGGGTCACGCGGTTCCGGCGCCCGTCAGACGGTTGAAGGAGGCCCGGTAGGCGCTCGGGGTGAGGCCCGTGCGGCGCAGCAGGTGCTGGCGGAGGGAGTCCGCCGTGCCGAGGCCGCTCGCGCGGGCCAGCTGGTCCATGGGGAGGGAGGTGGTCTCCAGGAGTTCCTTCGCCCGCTCGACGCGCTGGTGCAGCAGCCACTGGAGCGGGCTGACGCCGGTCTCGGCGTGGAAGCGGCGGGAGAGCGTGCGGACGGAGACGCCGGCGTGGCGGGCGAGGTCGGTGAGGCCGAGGGGTTCGTCGAGGTGTTCCATCGCCCACGCGCGCGTGTCGGCGAAGGAGGCCCCGCGCTCGGGCGGCAGCGGGGTCTGGGTGAACTGGGTCTGCCCACCGGGCCGGACGGGGGCGACGAGGGCGAGCCGGGCGACGGCGTTGGCGACGGCGGCGCCGTGGTCGGTGCGGATGACGTGGAGGCAGAGGTCGATGCCCGCCGCGTATCCGGAGGAGGTGAGCACGGGGCCGTCCTGGACGAAGAGGACGTCGTCCTGGAGGTCGACGGCCGGGTGCCGGGCGGCGAGCAGCGGGCGGTACGCCCAGTACGTCGTCGCCGCCCGGCCGTCGAGCAGTCCGGCCTCGGCGAGCGCGAAGGCGCCGGTGCAGATGGAGGCGATCCGCTTGCCGCCGCCGGCGGAGGCGCGCAGGACGTCGAGGACGCGCGGGTCGGGGTCCTCGTACGCCCCGCTGCCCGCGAGGATCACCGTGTCGGCGCCCTCGACGGCTTCGAGTCCGTGCGGGACGACCAGGTCGAGGCCGCCGGTGGTGGTGACGGGCCCGGGGTCGGGGGCGCAGATGACCGTCTCGTACCCGGGCCCGCCGTCGACCTCGACCTTGCCGAAGAGCATCTCCGGGATGGCCAGGTTGAACATCGAGACGGGAGGGGCCGCGATCACGGCGACGCGCCGCACCCGGGAGGCGGGAGACCCACCGGACGTACCGGTCCCGGCGGACGCGCCGGAGGTGCCGGGCCAGGTCGACCCGCCGGGCGTGCCCGGCGCGGCGGGCGCGGGTGTCGTCGACGGCATGGCCAGAACCTCCGGTCGTATGGCATTCCAGCCACTACTGTACGGGCCCGTCGCTCACGAAGCTGGGCGCATGTCCTCAACAGTCCTCGGCAAGGCCCCCGTTGTCCGTCGCGAGTCCCCCGGCTCCTCCCCCGGGCCCGCCCTCGCCGCCGCCATGCTCGGCTTCGCCCTCATCACCCTCGACACCTCCGTCGTGAACGTCGCCCTGCCCGCGATCGGCGCCGACCTCCGGGCCGGGATGACGGGTCTGCAGTGGGTGGTCGACTCGTACACGCTGGCCTTCGCCGCTCTGCTGCTCTCCAGCGGGGCCCTGGCCGACCGGGTCGGGGCGAGCCGGGCGTACGGGGCGGGGGTCGTCGTCTTCACGCTCGCCTCGGCCGCCTGCGGTCTGGCCCCCGGCCTCCCCGGGCTCCTGGCCGCCCGGACGGTGCAGGGCGCGGCGGCGGCCGTGATGCTGCCGGCCTCGCTCGCCCTCGTACGGGAGGCGTACGGCGATCCGGCACGGCGGGCCCGCGCGGTGTCGCTGTGGGCGGCGGGCGGCACGGTCGCGGTGGCGCTCGGACCGGTCGCGGGCGGGGCGCTGACCACGGCCTGGAGCTGGCGCGGGATCTTCTTCATCAACCTGCCCCTCGGGCTCGTGGCGCTCGCCCTGCTGGCCCGGGTCGCGCGCTCGGAGCGCCGGCCGGCCCCGCTGGACCTGCCGGGGCAGCTGACGGCGATGACGGCGCTCGGGGCGCTGACCTTCGCCGCGATCGAGGGCGGTACGGAGGCCTGGTGGGCGCTGGGGGTCGCGGTGGTCTCCTTCGCCGCGTTCCTGCTGATCGAGGCGCGGCGGCGGCATCCGATGGTGCCGCTCGGGCTGTTCCGGAACACGACGGTGGCGGTGGCGGTGGCGGCCGGTTCGGCGAACAGCGTGGCCTTCTACGGCATGGTCTTCGTGTTCGGCCTCTTCTTCCAGCAGGTCCTCGGGCTCTCGGCGCTCGGCGCGGGGCTGATGTTCCTGCCGATGACGGGGCTGCTCGCCGGGGTGAACATCCTGTCGGCGAGGGTGGCGGCGCGGTACGGGGCGCGGCTGCCCATCGTGGTGGGCCAGACGGTGGCGGTGGCCGGGCTCCTCGGTCTGCTCACCGTGGACGCGGACTCCTCGCGGGCGGCACAGGCCCTGCTCCTCGTGCCGCTCGCGCTGGGCGCCGGTTTCTCGCTGCCGCCGCTGATCGCGGCGATGATGGAGGCCGTCCCGGCGGAGCGTGCGGGCACGGCGGCGGGCCTCCTGAACGCGATCCGGCAGACGGCGGGCGCCCTCGCGATCGCGGTCTTCGGCTCCCTCGCGGCCCAGGACATGGCGACGGCCCTGCGCACGAGCCTGCTGATCAGCGCGGGGCTGCTGACCGTCACGACCCTGGTCTCGCTGCGGCTGCCGCGCCGCAGGCGGGGCTAGGATCCGGAAGACGGGCTGAGACGGGCCCTAGGCGCCCTTGCGGTACTGCCCCGGCGCCACTCCGTACTCCCGCTTGAAGGCCTTGGCGAAGGCGAACTCCGAGGAGTAGCCGGAGCGTTCGGCGACGGCGCGGAGGGGCAGGTCGTCGGAGCGGAGGAGGCGGCCCGCCGTGGTCATGCGCCACCAGGTGAGGTACGCGAGGGGCGGCCGGCCGACGAGGGCGGTGAAGCGGCGGGCGAAGGCCGCGCGGGAGAGGCCCCCGAGCGCGCCGAGCTCCTCGACCGTCCACGCCCTGGCGGGGTCGCCGTGGAGGGCCCGCAGGGCGCCTGCGACGGCAGGGTCGCTGAGCGCGGCCGACCAGCCGGTGGAGCGGTCGCCGCGTTCGGTGAGCCACCAGGTGCGCAGCAGGTACAGGAGCAGGGTGTCGAGGAGGGCGGGGACGATCGCGTCGGATCCCGGCTGGGGTTCGGCGAGTTCGGCGCCGAGCAGGTCGACGGCGGCGCGCAGCCGGGGGTGGGCGCCGACGCGGGCGGGGACGTGGACGAACGGCGGCAGCTCGGTGAGCAGGGGGTGGGCGCGGGCCCGGCTGAGCCGGTAGGCGCCGCAGAGCAGCACGATCTCCTCGGTGCCGACGGCTCCCCGGTCGGGCCGGGTGGGCCAGGAGCCGTCGGGAGCGGGCAGGACGTCGACGAGCGGGGTGCCGGGACGGTCGGCGATTCCGTGGCCGGTGCCGTGGGCGAAGAGGACGACGTCGCCGGGGGCGAGCCGGACGGGCGCGGCGTCGTCCGGGGGCAGCAGCCAGGCGGTGCCCTGGAGGACGACGTGGAATCCGGCGCTGTCGCTCGACGGGTAGCGGACGCCCCAGGGGGCGAGGCGGACGGTGCGGGAGGAGTGCGGGAGCCCGGTGCGCATGGCGGCGATGGCATCGCTCAGAACGTCCATGACCTGAACGGTAGCGTGCGAGACGATCGGACATGACGGGGAGTCGAGGAGACATGGATCGTCTTCCTCACGGCTCCTAACGTCGAGGGCATGACGACAACAGCCATGACGACGAAGGCAGTTCTGTTCCACGAGCTCGGCGGCCCCGAGGTCCTGAAGGTCGAGGAGGTGCCGCTGCCGGCCCCCGGTCCCGGGGAGGTGCTGATCCGGGTCGAGGCGATCGGACTCAACCGCGCCGAGGCGCTGTTCCGCGCCGGCACCTACTACTACCCGGCGACGCTGCCGGGTTCGCGGCTCGGTTACGAGGCGGCGGGCGTGGTCGAGGCGGTGGGCGCGGGGGTCACCGCGTACGCCCCGGGCGACCCGGTGATGGCCGCGGCCAACTTCGAGTTCGGGACGCACGGCGTGTACGCGGAGCGGGTGGTGCTCCCCGAGGAGTACGTGGTGGCCCGGCCCGCCGGGGTGGACGCGGTGACGGCGGCGGCGGTGTGGCTGAGCTACTTCACCGCGTACGGCGGGATGGTGGTGACCGGCGGGCTGCGCCCCGGCGACCATGTGGTGATCACGGGCGCGTCGAGCGGGGTGGGGACGGCCGCGATCCAGACGGCGCTGCGGATCGGGGCCGTACCGATCGCCACCACCCGCGGCGAGGGCAAGCGGAAGCGGCTCCTCGGACTGGGGGCGGCGCACGTGATCGCCACCGACACCGAGGACCTGGTCGACGAGGTGCGGCGGATCACCGGCGGCAGGGGCGCGGACCTGGCGTTCGACGCGATCGGCGGGCCCGGCTTCGCCCGGCTCGGGGACGCGCTGCGGACCGGTGGCACCGCCGTCCTGTACGGCTGGCTGGACCCGCGGCCGGTCGAGCTCTCCCGGAACTGGCCGCTGGCCACGCACACGTACGCGAACGGGGCACTGGCCAGGACCGAGGAGGGCCGCCGGCTCGCGGCGGGGTTCATCGGCTCGGGGCTGCGGGACGGCTCCCTGGCGCCGGTGATCGCCGAGACCTTCGACGGTCTGGAGCGGATCACCGACGCCCATCGACTGATGGAGACGAACACGCACTTCGGGAAGATCGTGGTGCGGGTCGGCTCCTAACGCCTCGGAAGTCCCAGCGGGTTGCCGTCGCGGAGTTCCGGCGGGAGGAGGTGGTCGGGCGTCGACTGGTACGTGACCGGGCGCAGCCAGCGCTCGATCGCGGTCGCGCCGACCGAGGTGGAGGTGGAGGTGGTGGCCGGGTAGGGGCCGCCGTGGTGCTGGGCGGGTGCGACGGCGACTCCGGTGGGCCAGCCGTTGACGAGGACGCGGCCGGCGAGGGGCGTGAGCTCGGCGAGCAGCGGCGCGGCCGCCTCGTCGTCCTCGGCGATGTGCAGGGTGGCCGTGAGGTTGCCGGGGAGCAGGCCGAGGACGGCGGTCACCTCCTCCCTGGTGGAGTAGCGGGCGACGACGGTGACCGGTCCGAAGCATTCCTCCAGGAGGAGGCGGTGGCCGCCGTCGGCGAGCGCGGCGGCGTCGACGGCGAGGACGCCGGCGCTGACGGTGTGGGCGCCGCCCGCGCCGGGGGTGACCGGGGTGTCGACCCCGGCGAGCGCGGCGCGCTCGGCGACGCCGGCGACGAAGGCGTCCCGCATCCGGTGGTCGAGCATGACGGCCGGTTCGGTCTCGCTGACGGCGGCGGTGAGGGCGTCGAGGAAGCGGTCGCCGTCCTCTCCGCGGGGGGCGAGGACGAAGCCGGGCTTGGTGCAGAACTGGCCGGCGCCGAGGGTCATGGAGCCGGCGAGGCCGGCGCCGATCTCCTCGGCGCGCTCCGCGGCGGCGGCCTCGGTGACCACGACCGGGTTGAGGGAGCCGAGTTCGCCGTGGAAGGGGATGGGGACGGGCCGGGTGACGGCCGCGTCGAAGAGGGCCCGGCCGCCGCGGATCGAGCCGGTGAAGCCCGCCGCGGCGACGAGCGGGTGCCGGACGAGTTCCACGCCGGCGTCGAAGCCGTGGACGAGGACGACGACGTCCTCGGGGAGGCCCGCCTTGGCGGCGGCCCGGCGCAGCAGGGAGGCGCAGAGCTCGGAGGTGGCCGGGTGGTCGGGGTGGGCCTTGATCACCACGGGGCAGCCGGCCGCGAGGGCGCTCGCGGTGTCGCCGCCGGGCACCGAGAAGGCGAGCGGGAAGTTGCTGGCGGCGTAGACGGCGACGACGCCGAGCGGGATCTTCCAGCGGCGCATGTCGGGCCGGGGCGGGGTGGCGGCGGGGTCGGGGAGGTCGATCCGCACGTCGAGGAACCAGCCGTCCTCGACGACGTCCGCGAAGGCCCGCAACTGGGCGGTGGTGCGGGCGAGTTCGCCGGTGAGGCGGACGGGCCCGAGGGCGGTCTCGGCGTCGGCCGCCTCGACGACGTGCTCGCCGGAGGTGTCGAGGAGGTCGGCGGCGGTACGGAGGAAGGCGGCCCGCACCGTCCGGTCGGCGAGGGCCTCGCGGGCGGCGTGCGCAGCCCTGACGGCGCGGTCGACCTCCTCGACTGTGGCCTCCACCGCAACCTGCTCGCGCGGCTTCCCCGTCCGGGGGTCCACACTCCACACTGGTTCTGCCGCCACCGCCACGCCCCTGTTCGCTATTCTGAACACAGTTCCCGTAGATGAACGCATCTGAGCGGGACTCTATTGACGGCCCGGCCGTCTCCACAAGGGCCCCGTCCGGCCGGGGGGGGGCCGGTGGGCGGCCGGACAACGGAAAAGGGGCGAGGGCCATGGCGACTGCCGACGCGGGTGGGGCACAGGTGAAGTCCGCGGTGCGGACCGTGGAGCTGCTCGAGTACTTCGCGGGACGCCCCGGAATGCACTCGCTCGCCGCCGTCCAGGAGGCCGTCGGCTACCCCAAGTCCAGCCTGTACATGCTCCTTCGCACCCTGGTCGAGCTGGGCTGGGTGGAGACGGACGCGACGGGCACGCGGTACGGGATCGGGGTGCGGGCGCTGCTCGTCGGAACCTCGTACATCGACGGCGACGAGGTGGTGGCCGCCTCCCGGCCCACCCTGGACCGGCTCTCCGACGACACCACCGAGACCATCCACCTGGCGCGGCTCGACGGCACCAACGTCGTCTATCTGGCGACCCGTCAGTCCCAGCACTATCTGCGGCCGTTCACCCGGGTCGGGCGCCGGCTGCCCGCGCACTCGACCTCGCTCGGCAAGGCGCTGCTCGCCACCCACAGCGACGAGCAGGTGCGCAAGCTGCTCCCGGAGACGCTCCCGGCGCTGACCGAGCACACGATCACCGACCGCGAGAAGCTCATCGAGGAGCTGCACGTCATCCGCGAGCAGGGCTACTCGGTGGACCGCGAGGAGAACACCCTGGGGCTGCGCTGCTTCGGCGTCGCGATCCCCTACCGGACCCCGGCGCGGGACGCGATCAGCTGCTCCGTGCCGGTGGCGCGGCTCACTCCGGCCCACGAGCAGATGATCAAGGACGCCCTGTTCGACGCGCGGGACCGGCTGACCCTGGCGACCCGCCGCCTCTGACGCCACGCGGTCAGGCCCGGTCGGCGAGGGCCTTCTGCCACACCGGGCTGTCGACGTAGTGGTTGTCGTACTGCTCCGAGGAGGCCTTGATCTCCTCGAAGCTCGCCTCGCCCCGCATGACGCGGCCGAGGAGGCGCAGGTAGTCGAAGCGGGCCATGCCGGGCGTGAAGACGAAGAGGACGTCGGCCTCGGCGCCGGGCGCCGCCGCGAAGGCGTGCGGGGTGTGCGGCGGGACGAGGAGGAAGTCGCCCTCGTCCAGGACGGTCAACTCCTCGCCGACCAGGACCTGGAGCGAACCGCCGAGCACGAAGAACATCTCCGAGGCCCTGGTGTGGAAGTGCGCCGGGGCGCCGACCGCGCCCTTCGCGAACGAGGAGCGGTAGCTGGTGAGCTGCCCGCCGGTGGTGCCGGAGTCGGCGAGGAGGGTCATCACGCTGCTCGGGTCGGCGGTGGTCTCGGCGGTGGCGGCGCGGGTGAGGAGCGGGGCGAAGGTCTCGATCTCGTTCATGATCACTACCTTAGGGACCCATTGACCTCCGCCACAGGGTCAATCGATCACCGAGAACATGGGTCAATCCGGGATGCGGAGAGGCATCGGACCGCGGCGGGGAGGAGGGCCCCTCCCCCGCGCGGCGGAGGCGGTTCACCACTCGGCAGGAGGTGCCGGCCGGGGCCCCCGCGGGAGCGTGGAGCCATGACAGAAACCGCTCACCTCCCCGCCCCGGCGGCCACCGCCGACCACCGTCCGAGCGCCGCCCGCCGGACGCTGCGCGTCCTCGCGATCCTCGCCTGCCTCCCGTACATCGCCCTCAAGGTCGTCTGGGTGGCGGGCGGCAAGCTCGGCATCCCGGCCGGCAGCGTGCTCCTGGAGCACCCGCAGATGATGATGATCGCCAACGCCGTGTCGGTCGTCGCCGACGTCCTCGTCGTCGTCCTCGCCCTGCTCCTCACCCAGGCCTGGGGCCGCCGGTTCCCCGCGTGGCTGCTCGCCCTCCCCATGTGGGCGGCGACCGGGCTGCTCACCCCGGTCATGGCCGGCTACCCGGCGCAGCTCGCGGTCGCCCTCGTCACCGGCGACGAGAAGGCCGCCGCACCCGCCGAACCCTTCCTGGACGAGTGGGTCTTCGGCGTCGTCTACGGCGGGTTCATCCTCCAGGGCCTCACCCTCGGCACCCTCTTCGCCCTGTACGCCCGGGACCGCTGGAGCCCCCTGTGGCAGGGCCGGCTCGGCGAGCTCTCCGCCCGCACGTCCGGGCTCGGGACGCGGGCCCTCGCCGTGGCCGGCGCGGTCGTCGCCCTCGTGCCCGCCACGCTCCACGTGCTGTGGGCGGCCGGTTCGACCACGGGCCTGTCCGCCCGGCTGATCGCCGAACGCGACTCCGACGACTACGTCCTGGAGGCCGACCGGTTCCTCTTCATCGCCGTCGCCGTCGCCTTCACCCTCTTCCTGGCGCTGCGCCGGCCCGCCCGCCTCCGGGTCCGCACCACGCTCGCCCTGGCCTGGACGGCCTCGGGTGCCGTGGGCTGCTGGGGCGCCTACCTGTCGCTCGTCGCGCTGCTGCCCGATCCGGATCCGTCGAAGCACGTCCCCGGCCTCGTACAGCTGTCCTACGCTGGCGACATGATCACCGGGTTCCTTCTCGCCGCGTCCGTGGCACTCTTCCTCCGTCGGCGGAGCGCCGAGGCGTGAGACCGGTCGTGGCCCTGTTCGGGCAGCGGGCCAGGCTGCGCTGGCTCCATCTGATCCTGGGCGGCGCCCTGTTCATGCCCTTCTGGCTGGTCGGCACCCTGGTCATGGGCCCGCTGCTCGACGACGGCGGCATGTTCACCGGCAGCCTCGGAGTGCAGTTCGGGGCGTACGCGGTGGGGCTGCCGCTCGCCGCCGTCGTCGCGCTCTTCCCGCTGGCCCGGCCCATGTCGGTGGCGGCGGCACGGGCACTGTGCGGGGTGGACGCGGACCGGTTCGCGGACGGTCCGGCGCGCGGCCGGGAGGCCAGGGCCCGGACGGCCGGCTGGTTCACCCTGCACCTGGGCGCCGGTGCGCTGATCAGCGGCGCGACGCTCGCCCTGCCGCCGTTCGCGGTCGCCGTCATGGCGCTGCCGTTCTCGCCGGGCCTCCGTGAGTCCGAACTCGGCCGGTACTGGGGCCTCGACCGGGCCTGGATCTGGGCGGCGGTGCCGGAGGGCCTCCTGATGCTGCTCGGGCTCGCCGCCGTCGCCGCCGGGACCGGGGCGCTGCTCGCCCGGCAGGCGCCCCGGCTGCTCGGGCCCAGCCCGGCGGACCGGATCGCTGCGGCCGAACGCCGGGCCGCCGAGGCCGAGTCCCGCAACCGGCTCGCCCGCGAACTGCACGACTCGGTCGGCCACGCCCTGAGCGCGGTCACCCTCCAGGCGGGCGCCGCCCGCCGCGTCCTGGACGGCGACAGGGCCGACCTGGAGTTCGTACGGGAGGCGCTGACCGCGATCGAGGAGACCACCCGGCGCACGGTCGGCGAACTGGACTGGGTCCTGGGCCTGTTGCGCCGGGGCGAGGAGGTCGAGGAGGGCGTGGGGCCGGGACTCGACGCCCTGGAGGCCCTGGTGCGGGGCGCCGGGCCCCGGGTGGCGCTGACGGTGGACGGCGCCCTGGGCTCCGTACCGGAGGCGCTGTCCCGGGAGGCGTACCGGATCGTGCAGGAAGGGCTGACGAACACGGCCCGGCACGCGGGCGGCGCGCCCGTCACCGTACGGCTCGACGCCCGTACCGAGGAGTTGGAGATCACCATGGAGAACCCCCTGCCCGACCGGCCCCCGGTCACCCGGCCCGACGGCGGGCGCGGCCTGCGCGGGATCGCCGAGCGGGCCCGGCTGTTCGGCGGCACCGCCGAGGCGGGCCCGGCGGACGGCGTCTGGCGCCTCGCGGTCAGGATCCCCCGGTGACCGCCGCGATCAGGGTCGTCCTCGCCGACGACGAGCGGATGGTCCGGACGGCCCTGCGGGTCATCCTGGACGCGGAGCCCGGCATCGAGGTCGTCGGCGAGGCGTCCACGGGCGCCGAGGCGGTGTCGGTGGTGCGGGCGGAGCGGCCGGACGTCGTCCTCATGGACGTGCGGATGCCGGAGATCGACGGCATCCGGGCCACCGAGCAGATCCTCGCCGGGATGGCGGAGCCGCCGCGGATCGTGGTCGTGACGACCTTCGAGAACGACTCGTACGTGTACGACGCGCTGCGTGTGGGCGCGGCCGGCTTCCTGCTGAAGCGGGCCGCGGCCGACGAGCTGGTCAGCGCGGTACGGCTCGTCGCGCGGAGCGACTCGCTGCTCTACCCGGCGGCGGTACGGGGCCTGGCCGCCGAGCACGCCCGCCGCCGGCCGCCGGCGGCGGCGCCGTGGGCGGCACGGCTCACCGAACGGGAGGCGGAGGTGCTCCGCCTGGTGACGACGGGCCTCACGAACGCCGAGATCGCCGAGCGGATGGGCGTCGGCCCCGCGACGGTCAAGACGCACGTGGCGGCGGTCCTGTCGAAACTGGGCGCCCGGGACCGCACCCAGGCGGTGATCCTGGCGTACGAGTCGGGCTTCGCGGGCGCGCGCTGAGGGGCCCCGGTGGACAGGCGTCTCGCCGGACGGCGCCCACCCCGTTGTGGGCATGCGTTCCGCCGGGGCGGAACGGGTGGGCACAACGAACGGCGCCCCTGCCGGCGCCAGAGGTTTCCGCGCCCTGAGCCGCACCACGCGTGCGCCGCGCATCCGGGTGCGGGTCCAGGCTCGGAACGCGGGGGCGCCGCGAGAGGGCGCCGTCCCGTGTGCCCACCCGTCCCGCCCCAGCGGGACGATTGCCCACACGGCGGTGGGCCCGCATCCCGCTGCCTCAGGAGCGCGTCGCCGTCGCGCAGCCGCCGTCGCCGGCCGTGATCGGGCCCGTCCGGTCGTACGGGTCGACCGTCCCGCCGTCCGTGCCGGCCGCCGCGCCTCCCCCGCCGAACTCCGGCCGGAAATACCCGGTGACGTTGTCGCAGCCGCCGTTCGTCATGTCGGTCTTGTACGACAGCAGGCTGAAGGTCCCCTTCTCGGTGATCACCTTCGACGGGTCGTCCCAGCTCACCACGGTCTCCCGCCGCACGATCACCCGCACGACCTCGTCGCCGCCGCCGGCCGGCGCGACCGGGTACACGTACGTGACGTCGGCGGTCACCTCCAGGGCCCCGAGCCTCCCCTCCCGGAAGCTCAGCCGGCCGCGGGTCTTCACCACGTCCCCGGCCGGGCGCGCCTGCGCCGGGTCGAAGCGGCTGAAGAGCAGCAGCGGGTCGTGGTCCTTGCCCGGGGTGCGCAGCGAGGTTGTCACGTAGGTCGTGACGTCCTTCTGGTGCGGGTTCATCAGGGCGATGGCCCTCTCGGGCCGGGTGCCGCGCAGCACCGCCGGGTCCAGGTTGGACGCGGCGAGGAAGTCGCGGGTCCGTGCGAGCGCCCGCCCCACCTCGGCCTTCGACATCCAGCCGGTCGCCTCGGCCGTGGGCACGGTGATGCCGGCCGTGCCGTTCGCCCAGCGTGCCGCCGGGGAGCCCCGGAAGGGTTCGTCGAGGGTGGGCCGCCCGCCCGGTTCGGCGGGAGGTGCCTGGTCCGGCCGCTCCGACTCCTGCGCGAGGGGCTTCCCGGACGTGTCCCCGTCGCCGGACCAGCCGACGAAGCCGCCCGGGTCGACGGCCACGACGAGCAGCACGAGGGAGGCCACGAGCCCCGCCACGTACCAGCCCTTCCTCCGCCGGGGCCGCCCGGCGGTCGGGTGCGCGCGCCAGGGCGTCGGCTCCGTCGGCCGGTCCCGCAGCCGGCCCGCGACCTCACGCGCCCGCGCGGACGGCTCCTTCGGCGCGTCCCCCGCGCCCTCCGCGGAGGTCCGGAGGAACTCCTCCCACACCTCGTCCGGCACGGACGAACCGTCCCTGTCCCCACCCGTAGTCACGCCGACCCCTCCCCCTGCACCGCTCCGGCCCCTCCGCATGATCGTCGCACAGGCCTCCGACATGAAGGTTCGCTGAGAAACCGGCCACATCCGGAACGCCCGGTACCGGCCCGCTCGTCCCCAGAAGTGCGATGAACAAGACGATCAGGAACACGTCGGTCTTCGTCCTGATCCTGGTGCTCGCCCTTCTCGGACGGGCCACCTGGGTGCAGGCGTACGAAGGCAAGGCGCTCGCGGACGACTCGAAGAACCGGCGGAAGACCATCGCGCAGTACGCGCAGCCGCTCGGGAACATCGTCGTGGCCGGCTCCCCGGTCACCGGCTCGAAGAGGACGGAGGGCTCGGATCTCGCGTACAAGCGCACCTACACGGACGGCGAGCTGTACGCGGCGGTCACCGGCTACAGCTCGCAGGCGTACGGCGCGACCCAGCTGGAGGGCATCTACTCCCATGTCCTCGACGGCACCGACGACCGGCTGAAGAACCCCCTGGACGCCGTCACCCGCAAGCAGCAGGAGCCGGGCACGGTCGTCACCACGATCGACCCGGCCGTGCAGAAGGCGGCCTACCGGGCGCTCGGCGGCAAGAAGGGCGCGGCAGTCGCGATCGACCCGGCGACCGGCCGGATCCTCGCCATGGTCTCCACCCCGTCCTACGACCCGTCGAGGATCGCCGGGACGAACGACGGCGACGCCTGGAAGCGGCTGACCACCGACGGGGACAAGCCGCTGGTGAACCGCGCGCTGCGGCAGCCGCTCCCGCCCGGCTCCACCTTCAAGCTGGTCGTCGCGGCCGCCGCCCTGGAGGACGGTCTGTACGGCTCCGTGGACACGGCGACGAAGAGCCCCGACCCGTACACCCTGCCGGGCACCCGGACCGTGCTGAAGAACGAGAACGCCTCCGCGCCCTGCGAGAACGCCACGATCCGCACCGCGCTCCAGTACTCCTGCAACAACGTCTTCGCCAAGATGGCCGCCGACCTGGGGCAGGACAAGGTGAGGGCGATGGCGGAGAGGTTCGGCTTCAACGACGCCGAGCTGGACGTCCCGGTCCGCGCCTACGCGAGCGTGTACCCCTCCGGCATGGACAAGGCGCAGACGGCCCTGACCGGCATCGGCCAGTTCGACGTGACGGCCACCCCGCTGCAGATGGCGATGGTGTCGGCCGCGATTGCCAACGACGGTCTGCTCGCCGCCCCGCACATGGTCTCGCAGGTCGTCGACTCCGACGGCGACGCGCTGAACTCGTACAAGGACGGGGACACCGAGCGGATCGTCTCCTCCTCGACCGCCGAGCAGCTGCGCAGCGCGATGGTGACCGTGGTGGAGAAGGGCACCGGCACCAACGCGGCCGTGGGCGGCGCCGAGGTCGGCGGCAAGACCGGCACCGCGCAGCACGGCGAGAACAACAGCAAGACGCCGTACGCCTGGTTCACCTCCTACGCGAAGGACGCCTCGACCGGGAAGCAGGTCGCCGTCGCGGTGATGATCGAGGACTCGGGCGCGGCCCGCTCCGAGGTCAGCGGCAACGGCCTGGCGGCCCCGGTGGCGCAGAAGATGATGGAGGCGGCGCTGAAGTGACAGGGGGCGGGGACCGATTGGCCGTCGGGCCCCGTCACAGGATATGCAGGGGCACACCCCATGATCCGAGTACACATTCGAATCGTGGGGCGTGCCCCTGGGTCCGTCCCGCGTTCGCATCGTGGGGCGTGCCCCGCTCCCGTCCCTCGGAGGACCGTCGTGCGTCTGCCCCGTTCCCTGTCCGGCTGGACCATGGCGGTCTTCGGCGTGCTCGCCGCCGCCCTGGGGGTGGTGGGCCTGGTCGCCCCGGACGCCCTGCTCACCGTCATGGGCTTCGAGCCGGTCCCCGCGGGCGGGCGCGCGGACGGGGACCACACCCTGGTCTTCCTGACGGCCTCGTCGATGGCGGCGCTCAACATGGGCGTCTACTACGTCCTGGCCGCCCTCGCCGACTGGAAGCCCTTCTTCCGCTGGACGGTCCCGTTCCGGCTGCTCACCTGCGCCGTCTTCACCCTCGCGGTCGTCAGCGGCCGCGCCCCGGCCGGCTTCATCGGCGTGGGCCTCTGGGAGGGGCTCGGCGCGGTGGTGACGGGGCTCGCGCTGCGGTACGAGAAGCGGGCGGCGGTGCCGGCATGAGCGACTGCCCCCCGACCGGGCCCGACCCGCTCGCCGGGCTCCAGGACATCGACTGGGCCTCCCTGCAGCACGCGTACGGACCCGCGGCGGACGTCCCGCGGCTGCTCCGCTCCCTGTACCGGCCGGACGAGGCCGCCGACGCGGCCGACACGCTCTTCATGAACGTGCACCACCAGGGCGGCTGCGTCGAGTCGGCCGCCGTTGCCGCCCTCCCGTTCCTCGTCCGCGCCGCCACGGACCCGGCCGTCGCGGCGACGGTACGGATCGACCTCGTCGACCTGGTCGCCTGCGTCGCCGCCGAGGGCAACCGGGTCGAGCCCCGCTGGATCGCGCCCGGCTGGGCCGAGGCCTGGGACGCGGCGGTCCCCTTCCTGCTGCCGCTGCTCCACGACCCCGACCAGGAAGTACGGACGGCGACCGTCAGCGCCCTCGAAGAGGCCCACGGGCGGGCCGACCAGGCCCTCCCCGCCCTGTGGGCGCGGCACGCCCACGAAACCGTGCCGCGGGTCCTGGACGCGCTCGTGGACGCGGCCGGCGTGCTGGCCGGCCACGCGGACCGGGAGCGGGAGGCCACGCTCGCCCGGCTCCTCGGACTGACGGCCCCGGACGCGGGCCCCGGGGAGCGACTGCGGGCCGTGGCCGCGCTGCGGGCCGCCGATCACGAGGGGGACCACGCGCGCGTGGTGCGCGAGGTGCTCGCGGGCGGCGACCTCGGCGGGTACCGGGTCACCGGGGCGGTGAAGCTGCTCGGCGGGACCCCGGCGGAACGGCTCGGTCATCTCACCCGGCTCCTCGGGAACCCCGCCGCGTCGACCCGGCGCCAGGCCCTGGAGGCGGCGGCCGGGGAGCTGAGCCGCCGGCGCTCGGCCGTCCCGCCGCTGCTGCCCGCCGTGGCGGCACTGCTCGACGACCCCGAGCCCGACAACCGGCTCTTCGCCGCCCGGGTCCTCGGCATGTGCGGGACCGCGGCGCTGCCGTGGGCGGACCGGTTGGCCGCCATGACCGACGACGAGGGCGAGCCGTACCTGCCCGCGCAGGACCACGCCCTGTGGGCGCTCTCCCGGACCGGCGACCCGCGCTGCGCCGCCCCGCTGGCCCGCCACCTCGCCGGGGAACGGCTGGGCTTCGCGTACTTCTCGATCCACTCCGAGGGCTGGTGGACGCACGAGCTGAGCCTCGGCGAGACCCTCGGCCCGCTCGGCGCCCACGCGCACGCGCTGCTTCCGCCGCTGCGGGCCCGGCTGCGGGGCGTCCGGTCGGTCGACGAGGCGCGGGCGCTGTGCCAGTCCCTGACACCCTGGGGCCCGGCCGCCGCGCCCGCGGTCCCCGAGCTGTGCGCCCTGCTCGCGACCGACGCGGCCGTGTGGGCGGCCGAAGCCCTCGCCGCGATCGGCCCGGAAGCGGCCGCGGCCGTGGACCGGGACCGGCTGCGGGCCCTGATCGACGCCCCTCCCGAGGGGCAGCCCTTCGCGCCGCGCGCCCTGGCGCGTGCGTACGGCAGGCTCACCGGCGACCGGGGACCCGCCCTCGCGCTGTACCTGCCGCGGCTCGACGAGCCCTACGGGAACGACCACGCGGCGATCGTGCTCGGCGAACTGGGCCCGGCGGGCGCCCCGTACGCGGACCGGCTGCGGGAGCTGCTGCGCGCCCAGGCCACGGGATGGGTACCGGTGCGGGCCGGCGAGGCGCTGTGGCGGATCACGGGGCGGGCCGACGAGGTGGTGCCGGCGCTGGTGGCGGCGATCGAGCCGTACACCGGCGGAGGCGTCACCCGGGCGGTCACGGAGACGGTCCGGCTGCTCGGCGAGCTCGGCCCGGCGGCCGCCCCCGCCGTACCCGCGCTCCGTGCCTTCCTGGACGCGGACGAGCGGCCGGTGGAGCACGGCAGCTGGCGGTCCGTCCCGGACGACGACGCGCTGTGCGCGGCGGCGCATAGGGCACTGCGCGCGGCCTCGGGGGAAACGATCTAGGGCAACTGACCGATCCGGCCGGCCCGCCTCAGACGACAGCCTTCGGCCATGCGTTGGTCTTTGTATCTGACAGGTGTCGTCGTGTCCGGATTCGGCACGACGGCGATGTGGCTCGTCTCCGGAATATGGGTCAAGTCCCTCACCGGCTCCGACAGTCTGGCGGCCCTGGCCTCCTTCGCCCTCTGGGCGCCCGTGCTCCTCGGGCCGCTGCTCGGCACGCTCGCCGACCGGGTGCGGCGCAGGCCGCTGCTCGTCGTCCTGAATCTGGCGATGGCGGTCCTGCTGCCCGTCCTGCTGTGGGTGGAGTCGGCGGACCGGGTGTGGCTGCTCTTCGCGGTCCTCGTCCTCTACGGGGCGCAGGGCTCCGTCCATGACGCGGCCGAGCAGGCCCTGGTGGCTTCCGTGGTCGACGAGGGGCGGCTCGGCACGTTCAACGGGCTGCGGATGACGGCGAACGAGTCGATGAAGCTGATCGCCCCGCTGGTCGCGGCGGGCCTCTTCACCGCGTACGGGGGCGGGCCCGTCGCCCTCCTGGACGCGGCGAGCTTCGCGGTCGCCGCGGTCCTGTTCGCCCTCATGCCGGTCCGGGAGGCGCGGCCCGAGCGGCCGGAGGCCCGGAACTGGTGGCGGGAGACCGCCGAGGGCGTCCGGCTGCTCCGGGCCTCGAAGGTGCTGCGGCCGCTGGTGGCGACGGGGGCGTTCACGATGCTGCTCGCCGGGGTGAACGGGGCGGCGATCTACGCCGTGGTGGACCGGGGACTCGGGCACGCGCCCGCGTACGCGGGAGTGCTGTACGCGGTGCAGGGCGTGGGCTCGGTCCTCGCGGGCCTCGTCACCGGCCCGCTGCTCCGCCGGATCCCCGAGCGGACCCTGGCCGCCGCCGGCCTCGCGCTGTTCGCCCTCGCCATGGGGGTACGGGGAGCGCTGCCGTACGAGGCGACGGCCCTGGCGGCGAGCGCGGTGATCGGCCTGGGGATGCCGTGGGTCCTGGTCGCCGTCATGACGGCGGTCCAGCGGGAGGCCCCGGCGGAGGCGGTCGGCCGGGTCGCGGCCACCGCGAACACCCTGGTCATGGCGCCGAACGCGCTGTCCATCGCGCTGGGCGCGGGCCTGATCGCGGTCACCGACACGCGCGTACTGCTCCCGCTGCTCGCGGTGGCGGGGCTTGCCTGGGCGACGGCCTTGGTGCCGGGGGCGCGGCGTGCGGGGGTGCTGGTGGGGGACGACGCCTGACGGCCGGCGCCCACCGCCCGTTGTGGGCAGGCGTTCCGCAAGGGGCGTGGGGGTCCCCCACGCCCCAGCGGGACGATTGCCCACACGGGGGTGGGCACCGCCCACGACGTTCGCGGTGCGGCGCGGCCGGTGGGCGGGGAGCATGGAGACAGGCGCGCGGCGCGGCGGGAGGAGGGCAGTGTGACGGCCGGTTCGTTCCCGGGGACCGCGGGGCGGGTCGGCGTGCCCCTGGACGGCAAGGGAATCCTCGACGTGCTCGGCGTCGCCGCCGTCGTCGTGGACGCCCGCGGCCGCATCGTGCTGTGGAGCCCCCAGGCGGAGACGCTCTTCGGTTTCCGCGCCGACGAGGCCCTCGGCCGTTACGTGGCCCGGCTGATCGTCGGCGAGGAGCACCGCGAGGAGGCGATGCGCCTCTTCGGCGAGGTGCTGCGCGGCGTCCCGACCTGGGCGGGCACCTTTCCCGTACGGCACAAGGACGGTTCGGTCCGACGGGTGGAGTTCCGGAACATGCGGCTCACCGACGACCTGGGCGACCTGTACGCCCTGGGGATCGCCGCCGACGCCGCCGCCGTCGAGCGGATCGAGACCGAGCTCGCGCTCTCCGACCGGCTGGTCTCCCAGTCTCCGATCGGCCTCGCCGTACTCGACACCGAGCTGCGCTACGTCCTGGTGAACCCGGCCCTGGAGAAGATCAACGGCATCCCGGCGGCGGAGCACATCGGCCGGCGGATCGCCGACATGCTCCCGAAGGTGGACGCCGAGGCCCTGGAGGCGGCGCTGCGCGGGGTGCTGGCCACGGGGACGCCCATCCTGGACCATCCCGCGATGGGCCGGACCCCGGCGGACCCGGAGCACGAGCACAACTGGTCGCTCTCCTTCTACCGCCTGGAGGGGGCGGACGGCCGTGTCCAGGGCGTCGCGGCCTCGGTGATCGACGTGACCGAGCGGCACCGGGCGGACGCGGACGCCGACCGGTCCCGGCGGCGGCTCGCGCTCATCGCCGACGCCTCGGCCCGGGTGGGCACCACCCTGGAGGTGGAGCGGACGGCGGACGAGCTGGCCTCGGTGGTGGTGCCGGAGCTCGCGGACATCGCCGCCGTCGACGTCCTCGACTCCGTCCTCGCGCTGCGCAGGCCGGGAGCGCCGGAGGAGGGTCCTGAGCTGTTCCGGGCGCTGGCGGTGAAGGCCGAGGGGCGTACGGAGGCACTGCCGGCGGCGGATCCGCCGGGGGAGGTCGCGATGTACGGGGCGGACCGGCTGGTCACGCGGTGCGTGCACACCGGTCTGCCGGTCCTGGTGGAGCACGTGGGGCCCGGCGACCTGTCTCGGATCGCCCGGAATCCGGAGGCCGCCGAGCTCCTCGCGCGCGCGGGGGTGCACTCGTACCTGGCGGTGCCGCTGATCGCGCGCGGCGAGGTGCTCGGCGCGCTCGACCTCAAGCGGGACCGCAACGAGCTGCCCTTCGACGGGGACGACGTCCTGCTCGCGAGCGAGCTGGCGGCCCGCGCGGCCGTCAGCATCGACAACGCCCGCTGGTACCAGAGCGTGCGGAACTCGGCGGTGACGCTCCAGCGCAGCCTGCTGCCGGGGTCCCCGCCGCAGCGGGCGGGCCTGGAGATCGCCGCCCGCTACCAGCCGGCGCACGCGTCGAGCGAGGTCGGCGGCGACTGGTACGACGTGATCGCGCTGCCCGACGACAAGACGGCGCTGGTCGTCGGGGACGTCATGGGCAGCGGCATCGACGCGGCGGCGACGATGGGCCGGCTGCGGACGGCGACCTGCGCGTTCGCGGACCTCGACCTGTCCCCCGCGCAGGTCCTGCGGCATCTGGACCGGATCACGGCGGGTCTGGAGCACTACATCGCGACGTGTCTCTTCGCCGTGCACGACCCGGTGCGGCAGCGGTGCCGGATCGCGAACGCCGGCCATCTGCCGCCCGTCCGGGTCCCGGCGGACGGTCCGGCCGAGCTGGTGCGGCTCTCCACGGGGGTTCCGCTGGGGGTCGGCGGCGGCGTCTTCCGGACGGCCCGGGTGCCGTTCCGGCCCGGGGACCTGCTCGTGCTGTACACGGACGGTCTGATCGAGACCCGCACGGATTCGATCGACGAGCGGCTCGCCCTGCTCGTACGCCTCCTCGACGAGGAGCGCGGACCGCTCGAGGAGACCTGCGACCGGCTCCTCCGGGCACTGCGCCGGCCGGGCGCTCCGGACGACGTGGCCCTCCTGATCGCCCGGAGCACGGGATGACGGCGCGCGACCGGGGAACGGGGCGGGGGCGGCCCCGGGTTCAGGGCAAGGCGCAGGGCAAGGCCCAAGGCAAGGGGCAGGCCCGGCGTACGGGGACGGGGCTGAAGAGCGTCGCCGGGCAGGTGTTCGCCCTGGAGGCGCTGATCGCGCTCCTGGTGATCGCGGCGGCCGTGTTCGTGACGTTCTTCCAGGCCCGCAGCGACACCGAGCGGGACGCCCGGATCCGTTCGCTCGCGGTCGCGGAGGCCTTCGCGCACGCGCCCGGCGTCGACGACGCCCTGGCCTCGTCCGATCCGACCGCGCAGCTCCAGGGCCGGGCGGAGGCGACCCGGCGGGCCACGGGCGTGGACTTCATCGCGGTCCTGAGCCCCTCAGGGGTGCGGTACACCGACTCGGAGCCGGGGCTGATCGGCCAGAAGGCGACCGGGGACCTCTCACGGGCGACGGTGGACGGCGAGTCGTTCACGGAGCTCTTCCACGGCGCGCCGAACGACGCCGTACGGGCGGTGGTCCCGGTGTACGACGACGGGGGCCGGCTCGTCGGGATGGTCAGCAGCGGCATCGAGGTGGAGAGCATCTCGCACGCGGTGCAGGGGCGCCTGCCGCTGCTGGTCGGCGTGGCGGGCGGCGCGCTCGCGGCGGCCGTGGGCGGGGCGGCGCTGGTGAGCCGGCGGCTGAGGCGGCAGACCCACGGGCTCGGTCCGGCGGAGATGACCCGGATGAAGGAGCACCACGAGGCGGTGCTGCACGCGGTGCGGGAAGGGGTCCTGATCATGGACGCCGACCACCGGCTGCTGCTCGCCAACGACGAGGCGCGCCGGCTGCTCGGTCTGACGGCGGAGGCGGAGCGGCGGCACGTCTCGGAGCTCGGCCTCGATCCGCGGACCGTGGAGCTCCTGGAGTCGGGGCGGTCGGCGACGGACGAGGTGCACCGGGCGGGCGACCGGCTCCTCGCGGTGAGCGTACGGCCCACCCTGCAGCACGGCTCGGAGTCCGGGTGCGTGATGACGATGCGGGACACCACCGAGCTGGCGGCGGTGACGGGCCGGGCTGCGGTGGCGCGCGGCCGGCTCCAGCTGCTGTACGAGGCGGGGGTGCGGATCGGGACGACGCTGGAGGTCGTACGGACGGCGGAGGAGCTGGCGGAGGTGGCGGTCCCCCGGTTCGCGGACTTCGCGACGGTGGAGCTGCTCGAACCGGTGCTGCGCGGGGAGGAGCCGCCGGAGGGCGCGGCCGCGTCCACGGAGATGCGGCGGACGGCGCTGAGCGGGCTGCGGCCGGACCAGCCCCTGCAGCCGGTCGGGGACACGGTCCACTTCGACGTCCGCAGCACCCCGATGGCGAAGGCCCTGAACGCGGGTCACGCGGTGGTGGAGCCGGAGCTGGCAGCGGCGGAGGGCTGGCGGGCGCAGGATCCGGAGGGGGCGGCGCAGGCCCTCGCGTACGGGATGCACTCGCTGCTGACGGTGCCGCTGCTGGCCCGCGGGGTGGTCCTCGGCATGGCGAACTTCTGGCGTGCGGACACCCCGGAGCCGTTCGGGGAGGAGGACCTGTCGTTCGCGGAGGAGCTGGCGGCGCGGGCCGCGGTCGCGATCGACAACGCGCGCCGGTTCACCCGGGAGCACGCGATGGCCGTGACGCTCCAGCAGAGCCTGCTGCCGCGGGTGCTGCCGGAGCAGAGCGCGGTGGAGGTGGCGTACCGCTACCTGCCGGCGAAGGCCGGGGTCGGCGGCGACTGGTTCGACGTGATCCCGCTGCCGGGGGCGCGGGTGGCGCTCGTGGTCGGGGACGTGGTGGGGCACGGACTGCACGCGGCGGCGACCATGGGGCGGCTGCGGACGGCGGTGCACAACTTCTCGACCCTGGACGTGCCGCCGGACGAACTGCTCGGCCACCTCGACGAACTGACGGGCCGGATCGAGAACGGGGACACCGGGAGCGCGGCCGGCGAGGCGCGGCGGCGCGACGAGGGCATCACCGGCGCGACCTGTCTGTACGCGATCTACGACCCGGCGTCCGGTCTCTGCCAGGTGGCGAGCGCGGGGCATCCCGGTCCGGCGCTGGTGGCTCCCGACGGGCAGGTCCGGTTCCCGGAGCTGTCGCCGGGGCTGCCGCTGGGGCTCGGCCTGGGAGACGTGCCCTTCGAGTCGATGGAGCTGTGGCTGCCGGAGGGCAGCAAGCTGGTCCTGTTCACGGACGGCCTCCTGGAGGACCACGGGCGGGACATCGACACGGGTCTCGGGCTGCTGCGCTCGACGCTCGCCCGGCCGGACCGGAGCCCGGAGCAGACCTGCGCGGACGTGCTCGCGACGCTGCTCTCGCCGACGCCGCGCGACGACATCGCGCTCCTCGTGGCGGAGACCCGGCTGCTCGACCGGAACCGGATCGCCGAGTGGGAGGTGCCCCGGGATCCGTCGGCGGTGTCGCCGGTACGGAACGCGGCGGCGGCGAAGCTGTCGGAGTGGGGGCTCGACGGGCTCGCGTTCACGGCGGAGCTGATCCTCAGCGAGCTGATCACGAACGCGGTGCGGTACGGGGCGGATCCGGTGCGTGTACGGCTCCTCCACGACCGGACGCTGATCTGCGAGGTCTCGGACGGCAGCAGCACCTCGCCGCATCTGCGGCACGCGGCGGCCACGGACGAGGGCGGACGCGGGCTCTATCTGGTCGCCCAGTACGCGGAACGCTGGGGCACGCGGTACGCCCGCCGCGGCAAGACGATCTGGGCGGAACTACGCGTGGGCACGAACGGCGACGAACCGACGGCGACGATGGTCGTACCGGACCTGGACGCCCTGGAGGACCTGGCCTGGTGAGCCGCTCCCGCGCCTGGAACCCGCACCACAACGGCGGCACGCTCCGAGCACGACGGGCAAGTGGTATACCAAATGGACCGCACCGGCCCCGTACCCGCGCCCAAGGAGCCCCACCGTGACCCGCACCGCCACCCTCTTCCACGACGTCCGCCCCCTCGGCGCCCCGCCCCAGGACCTGATCGCCGTGGACGGACTGCTCGTGGCGGAGGTCCCGGAGGGTGCCACCGTCGAGCGCATCGACGGCCACGGCCGCCTCGCCCTCCCCACCCTGGTGGACGCGCACATCCACCCCGACAAGACCTCCTGGGGCGAGCCCTGGCACAGCCGCCGCCCCGCGCACGGCATCGCCGAGTTCGTCGCCGGTGACGTGGAGCTGGCCCGCGCCCTGCCGGCCTCGGTGGCCGAGCGGGCGCTGCGGCTCATGTCGCACGCCGCCGCGCAGGGCACCCGGGCGATGCGGGCCCACGCGGACGTGGCCCCGGCGTACGGGCTCTCCGGGATCGAGGGGGTCGCCGAGGCGGCCCGGAAGCTCGCCGGGATCGTCGACGTGGAGCTGGTCGCCTTCCCGCAGCACGGGGTGGTCCGGACGCAGGGCGTGGCCGAGCTCCTGGCGGAGGCCGCGGCGAGCGGGCTGGTGACCCACATCGGCGGCATCGACCCGGCCGGGTTCGACGCGGAGGGCGGCCGGGAGGGCGACCAGCTCGGCACGGTCTTCGGGCTGGCCGAGAAGTACGGGCTCGGGCTGGACGTCCACCTCCACGACCGGGGCGAGCAGGGCCTCGCGCCGCTGCGGGACATCGCCGCCCGGACCAGGGCCCTCGGGCTCCAGGGCCGGGTGAGCGTGGCGCACGCCTTCGCCGTCGCCGGCCTCTCGGGCGCGGAGCTCGACGAGACGGCGGACCTGCTCGCGGAGGCGGGGATCGCGCTCACCACGGTCGCGCTGTCCGTGACGACGATCCTGCCGTTCCGGCGGCTCGCCGAGCGCGGGGTGAAGGTCGGTCTGGGCTCGGACGGGGTCCGGGACAGCTGGAGCCCGTTCGGCGACGCGGACATGCTGCACCGAGCCTGGCTCGCCGCCTGGGCCCTGGACGCGCGGCTCGACGAGGAGCTCGAGGGCTGCTTCCGGCTCGCCGCCGACGGGGGCGCGGATCTCCTTGGCCTGCCGAAGGCGGACCTGCGGCCGGGCTCCCCCGCCGACTTCATGCTGCTCGACGGCGAGTGCCTGCCGCAGGCGGTGGTGGACCTGCCCCGCCGTGACGTGGTGGTCCGCGCGGGCCGGGTGGTGGCGCGGGACGGCCGCCTGGTGTGACGCCTCAGGGGGCGGGGGCCGGTCCCCCGCCCCGTACCCGCGGTCAGTCCCGCTCCACGTCCACCGTCGTGAGCGAGGCGTACCGCTCGGGGTCCCGGCGCCGGATGCGGAGGGCCACGAGGAGGCCGGCCGCCAGGACCACGGGCAGCGGCACCAGGAGGGCCGTGTTCACGGCGCCGGTGCGGCCGGTGAGCAGGTCGAAGTGGACCACGGCGAGGACGGTGAGCAGGGCGAGTCCGGCGCAGGAGATCAGCGGCGCCCAGACGACCCGGGCGGCCGAGAGGCCCATCCGGTCGCGCCGGAAGTAGGCCCAGACGGCGAGCGCGGCGAGGGCCTGCATGCCCATGATGCCGAGGACGCCGACGCTGTTGGTCCAGAGGAAGACCTCGCCGTACGGGTCGGCGGCGAGGAGCGCCCCGGCGCCGACGATCGCCAGGTTGAAGCCGGTCTGGGCGACGACGGCGCCGCCGGGCGAGCCGTGCTTCCCGGAGACGGTGCCGAGGCGGCGGGGCAGCAGGCCCTCGCGGCCGAGGGCGTACAGGTAGCGGGCTCCGGCGTTGTGGAAGGCGAGCGTGGCGGCGAAGGCGCTGACGATGACGAGCCCGTGCATGGCGTCCGCCAGCCAGGGTCCCGCGTACAGCTCGGCGGCCCGGAAGGTGAGTTCGGGTCCGTCGGCGGCGCGGGCGAGTTCGACGGCCCTGTCGGTGCCGAAGGCGCCCATGATCAGCCAGCAGCCGAGGGAGTAGAAGACGGCGAGGAAGCCGATCGCGATGAAGGTGGCCCGGGGCACGGTCCTGCGGGGTTCGCGCACTTCCTCGGCGAAGATCGCGGTGGCCTCGAAGCCGGTGAAGGCGCCGATGACGAGGACGAACATGCCGGCGACGCCGCCGGCGGCGAGGGTGGAGGGGGCGAAGGAGGCGGTGTCGAGGGCGGCGGTGCCGCGGTCGCCGAGGATGCCGCCGTCCATGACGACGAGCGAGAGGACCTCCAGGACCAGGGCGACGCCGAGGACCTTGGCGCTGAGCGTGACCTTCAGCCAGCCGAGCACGCCGACGGCGAGGACGCAGAGCCCGGACAGCAGCCACCAGGGCACGTCGGCGCCGGTGGCGTCGCGGACGGATCCGGCGGCGAAGTAGCCGAAGGCGGCGGCGACTCCGGGCGTGACGAGGTTGTACGAGACGACGGCGACGTAGGCGGTGCCGACGCCGAGGGTGCGGCCGAGGCCGCGGGCGACGTAGGCGTAGAAGGCGCCGGCGTTGCGGACGTGCAGGCTCATCGCGGTGAACCCGGCGGCGAAGAGGGCGAGCAGGACGCCGGAGACGAGGTAGGCGAGCGGGGCTCCGGGGCCGCCGATGCCGATGGCGAAGGGGGCGACGCCGGCGAGGACGGTGAGCGGCGCGGCGGCGGCCACGACGAAGAAGACGAGGTCGAAGGTGCCGATCCGGCCGGCGGCGAGCCGACCGGCCGCGGCCTTGTCGGAGGACGTACGAGGGGTGGTGTCGGTGGTCATGCGGGCGCTCCGGCGGACGGGACGAGCGAGGGGTAGGTGTCGTCGGCGAAGGGTCCGACGATGTTTCCGGCGTGCAGCACGAGGAGCCGGCGGGGGTGGGCGGCGACGGCCTCGGGGACGGAACCGGCGGCGACGGCGACGAGGTCGGCGCGGGCGCCGGGGGCGAGGCCGTAGTCGGTGAGGCCGAGGGCGGCGGCGGCCTCGCCGGTGACGAGGGAGGCGGCGAGGGACAGTTCGGGGTCGGTCATGAGCCCGGTCCTGAGGCCGATGATCGTGGCGCGTTCGAGCATGTCGGCGGTGCCGTAGGGCCACCAGGTGTCGCGGATGTTGTCGGAGCCCGCGAAGACCCGGACGCCGTGCTCGCGCAGCCGGAGGACGGGCGGTACGGGGCCGCTCGGGCCGTTGGTCATGATCGCGACGCCGGCGGCGGCGAGGGCGGTGGCGGTCCGGTCGAGTTCGGTGTCGTCGACGCCGCCGAGGGCGTAGGCGTGGCTGACGGCGACCTTGCCGCCGAGGCCGAGGGCGGCGGTGCGGGCGGCGATGTCCCGCAGCTGGGCGGTGCCGGTCTCGCCGCCGTCGTGGAGGTGCAGGTCGATGCCCTTGCCGTGGCGCTCGGCGAGTCCGAAGACGGTGTCGAGCTGGCCGGCGGCGTCGCCGTCGAAGCCCACGGGGTCGAGGCCGCCGACGAGGTCGGCGCCGTCGGCGAGGGCGGCGTCGAGGAGTTCGGCGACGCCGGGCGCGGTGACGACGCCGGACTGCGGGAAGGCGACGAGCTGGATGCCGAGCCGGTCGCGGAACTTCTCGCGGACGTCGAGGAGGGCGTGCAGGTGGTCGAGGCCGGTGTCGGGGTCGACGTCGACGTGGGAGCGGACGTGTCCGGTGCCGAGGGAGACCATCCGGCGGGCGAGGGCGGCGGCCCGTTCGGCGACGGGCACCTCCTCGGTGTGCCGGGACTCCCGCTCGGCGGCGATCTGCTCCTGCAGGGTCGCGGTGGCCCGGTGCGGGCGCCAGGGGGCGCCGAGGAGGGTCTTGTCGAGGTGGGCGTGGCCGTCGACGAGGGCGGGCAGCAGCAGGGCGCCGCCGAGGTGGAGCGCGCCGGGCGGGGTGGGGCGGCCGGGGACGTGCGTCTCGACGGCGCTCACCCGGCCGTCCCGGAGATGGACGTCGGCGGTGCGGCCGTCGGGGAGGGTGGCCCCGAGGAGGGCGGTGGGCCTGGGCGGGGCGGAGGCCTCGCTCATGGTGTCTCCTTCGCAAGGTACGAGTCGCGGGGGCACGCGTCGGGATCCCCCTGGTGACCGCGGTGTGGCGCAAAGGTAATTGGTATACCGAATACCAGGCAATGCCTGGAGGCCCCTCACTTCGGGACCCTCCCGAACCGGTCTGCGAAGATCGGGGATGCAACACCGCCTCCGCGCCTCCCGACTGGAGCCCACCCGATGACCACCCCCCGCCCCACCGGCCGCGGCACCGCGATCGGGGACACCCACCTGTCCCTGCGGGAGCGGGTGTACGTGGAGCTGCGCGAGCGGATCATCGAGGGCGAGTACCCGGCGGGGCTGCGGCTCGTGGAGCGGGAGATCGCCGACGAGTTGCGGGTCTCCCGGGTGCCGGTGCGCGAGGCGATGCAGCGCCTGGAGTCGGAGGGCTTCCTCTCGGTGCAGCCGCGTCGGGGCTCGGTGGTCGCGGAGTTCGGCCCGGAGGACGCCGAGTACCTCTTCGACGTCCGGGAGAACCTGGAGGGCCTGGCCGCGCGGCTCGCCGCCCGGCACGCGAGCCCCGAGCGGCTGCGGGACCTGGAGCGGCTCCTGGCGCGGGGCCGGAAGGCGGCGGAGTCCGGGCGGCTCCGCGAGGCCGTCTCGCTCAACGCCGACTTCCACCGCCGGATCGTCGAGCTCTCCGGGAACCCGCTCCTGGTGGACCTCATGACCCCGCTCGACTCCCGGCTGCGCCGTCTCTTCCGGCTCACCTCGGCGCAGGCGGACGGCGAGCCGATGTGCGGGGCGCACGAGCGGCTCTACGAGGCGGTCCGCGACCGCGACGAGGACGGCGCGGAGGCCCTGGCCCGCGCCCACGTGGCCGACACCCGCGCCTCGACGCAGCGCCTGCTCGCGGCGCTGCCCGACGCGCCCCGGGGTCCCGCCTAGCCCGCCTTCCGCAGCGCCGTCCGGACGGCCGCCAGGTCCTCGCCCGAGGCGAGGCCCGCGTGGTGGAGGCGGAGTTCGGTCGCGCCCGCCTCGCGGGCCCGCTCGGCGTCCCGGGCCGGCGACCCGGGCGTGCCGCCCATGCCGGTGACGATCGGGAGGTTGACGGCGAGGACGGTCCCCGCGCTCGCGTGGCCCGACTTCACGCGCCGAGTTCCTTCACCAGGGCGCGGCCGCGCTCGACGAGCCGGGCGAGCGCGTGGAGGTGCTCGGGGGCGGGCTCGCTGAGCGGGGGCCGCACCGGGCCGACGTCGAGGCCCTCCATGCGTACCGCCGCCTTGACGAGCGAGACGGCGTATCCCCGGCCCTGGGCGCGGAGTTCGACGAGCGGCCGGTAGAAGCCGTCGACCAGCAGGTTGACGGTGGCGTCGTCGCCGGAGGCGAGGGCCCGGTGGTAGGCGAGGGCGAGGGCGGGGGCGAAGCAGAAGACGGCGGAGGAGTAGAGGGTGACGCCGATGCCCCGGTAGGCGGCGCCGGTGAGTTCGGCGGTCGGCAGGCCGTTGAAGTAGAGCAGGTCGAGCCCTGCGGCGCGGACGGCGCTGATGATCCGCTGCATCAGGCCGAGGTCGCCGAGGCCGTCCTTGAGACCGATGACGCCGTCGGTGCGGGCGAGGGCGACGGCGGTGTCGGGGGTGAGGACGGCGTTGTCCCGCTGGTAGACGATGACGTCGAGCGAGGTGGCGGCGGCGAGTTCGGTGTAGTGGCGGAGCAGCCCGGCCTGGTCGGCGACGACGAGGTACGGGGGCATGGCGAGGAGCCCGTCGGCGCCGGCCTCCTCGGCGAGGCGCGCGTACCGGACGGCGAGGGCGGTGCCGTAGCCGGTGCCGGCGACGACGGGGACGCGGCCCGCGGTCTCCTCGACGGCGGCGGCGACGCAGTCCCGGAACTCCTCGGGGGTGAGGGCGTGGAACTCGCCGGTGCCGCAGCAGGCGAAGACGGCCGCCGCGCCCGTGTCGACGCCGGCACGGACGTGGGCGCGGAAGGTGGCGAGGTCGACGGAGCCGTCGGGTGCGAAGGCGGTGACGGGGAAGAACAGCAGGCCGTCGAGGCGGCCGGCGAGCGGGGCAGTGGTCACGAGCGCTCCCAGGGAAGTCCGTCGTACATAGTTATGACTTTCATCCATATACATGAACGCTGACCTCAGGCACGCTAGAGCAGCCGCGATCGGCCGGTCAAGGCGATTGCGCGCGTCCGTCAAGCTTCTTGACGCTCCGTCGGGCGCCTCCCTAGCGTGTCCATGGATGTGAATGCCACTCAGGTGACTGCCACTCGACGGAGGAGACCCGCTCCATGACCGCACCCCGCACCGTCCTGCTCACCGGCGCCGCCGGGGGCGTCGGCACCCTGATGCGGGAGCTGCTGCCCCCGTACGGCCACGAGCTCCGTCTCCTCGACGTCGCCCCCGTCCCCGGCGCCCCGGACGCGATCACCGCCGACCTCGCGGACCGCGCGGCGCTGCGCGATGCCGTCCGGGGCGTCGACGCGATCATGCACCTGGCGGGCATCTCCCTGGAGGCCGACTTCGACAAGATCATGGCCGCCAACATCGCCGGCACGCACCACCTCTACGAGGCCGCCCGCGAGGAGGGCGTCCGGCGCGTGGTCTTCGCCTCCAGCAACCACGCGGTCGGCTTCACCCGGCGCCCGCGCGAGGGCGAGCCGCCGATCCCGGTCGACACCCCGCACCGGCCCGACACCTTCTACGGCCTCTCCAAGTGCTTCGGCGAGGACCTGGCCCAGCTCTACTGGGACCTGCACGGGATCGAGACGGTCTCCCTCCGCATCGGCTCCTGCTTCCCGGAGCCCACCTCGGTACGGATGCTCTCGATCTGGCTCAGCCCCGCCGACTGCGCCCGTCTCCTGCACGCCGCCCTCACCGCCGAGGACGTGGCCCACACCCTCGTGTACGGCTCCTCAGCCAACACGCGCGCGTGCTGGGACCTCTCCACGGCCCGGGCGCTCGGCTACGCGCCGGAGGACGACTCGGAGGCGTACGCGGAGAAGCTGATCGCCGAGAAGGGCCTCCCGGCCGAGGGCAGCGCGGACGATCTCTACCTGGGCGGCCACTTCTGCGTGGACCCGCCCCGCTGGCCGCACTGAACGGGCCGCACCGGGCAGGGGGCTCCGGCGGCGCCGTACAGGGGGGTACGCAGGACCCGGCCGGACTGATACGGGGGAGCCGGCCGGGGCCCGGGCCGCGGTGCGCCTCGGCGCACGTGACCAGCTCACCGTAGGCGCGGTCGAAGATCATCGCGAGCCGCGGAACGCGGCAGCTGTCCGGATTGCGCGGTGGGTTGGCGCAAAGAAGCAGGCGCGCACACGGCGATGCGCCCCCTGTCTTTCCGGTGCGCCCCCGTCAGCGGCCCGCCCGGAGCGTCCCGGACGGCGACTCGCCGAACTTCTCCCGGTAGCGGGCCGCGAACCGCCCCTGGTGGGCGAAACCCCAGCGCCAGGCCACCTCGCTCACGCTCACCTCGTCCGGTGCGGCCGCCCGCAGCTCCTCGCGGACCCGGTCGAGGCGGACCTCCCGCACGTACGCCATCGGCGACATCCCCACGTACTCCCGGAAGGACTCCTGGAGGCGGCGGACGCTCACCCGGGCCAGGGCGGCGAGTTCGGTGGTCGTGAACGGGTGCTCGGGGCGCTCCCGCACCGCGTCCATCGCGCGCTTGACCGGGGCCGGGCGCCGCGCCTCCCCGGGATGGGCGAGCGCCTCGCGCCAGGGGTGCTCGGCGGCCAGGAGCAGCCCGTTGAGCAGGGCCTCCTGCAAGGGCCTGGCGACCAGCTCGTGCGTGGCGAGCCCCTCCCCGGCGAGCGCCTCGGCCGCGACCTGGCGGGCGAAGCGGACCCAGCTGAGGCCGGGACCGCGCGTGATGTCCAGGCGGGGCGCGAAGGCCAGCGGGCCGCGCGGTGCCCGGCCCATCAGCTGTTCGAGGCGGTCGCGCAGCTCGGCCGCGCCGACCTTCACGGACAGGGTCCGGCAGTCCCCGCTCCAGCGGTCGAGGAAGGTGTCCCCGGCCGGGTCGAGCAGCAGCGCGTCACTGGACGTCGCGACGATCGGGGAGCGGCCGCCCTGGCGCATCTCCATCCTGCCGCTGAGCGGCGCGTTCAGGTGGTACGCGCCGAGCTCGCCGAAGCTCATCCGGACGTCGGCGCCGCAGCTGAGGTCGCCGATGACCAGCGGCCCGAGCGCCACCGTGTCGAAGCGGGCGGCGAAGGGCCGCCGCTCCCGGTCGACGACGGCCATCCGGTTCGCGTAGTAGCGCGCGTCGAGCTCCTCGCGCGCCGCGTCCACGTCGTCCGTCCGGAACGAGCTCCCGCCCACAGCACCCGCGCCGCGCGCGGCCCCCACACTCCCCATGGATCGAAAGAATATTCATATGACGGATCTGACCGGGAACGGCAGGATGCGCGGCATGCCACGACCTCATGGATTCGCCTACGAGCAGCGACGCGACGGCTCCGTCGTCCTCACCCACCAGGGCCGCGCCGCGGGCGTGCTGCGCGGTGGGCGGGCCGGGAAGTTCCTCGCGGAGGTGGAGGCGGGCGACGCCCAGCTGGTCATGGCCCGCTGGACGGGCGCGTACCGCTTCGGCAACGAACGCCGGGCCAGGAACCACCCCCGTAACCGGACCGGCCGAACCTGACGTGGGTAAGGGAACGGCAAAGGCGCCCGGATCGTTAGCCCTGGCATGACCGCTATGACCCCCGGCTCGAACATCCCTCTCACCGCCGCGCGCGTGGCGGTGGACGTGGCCGCCCCCGTGCGGCTCGACGTCTCGGGCCTGCTGCTCGGCGCCAACGGCAAGGTGCGCTCGGACGACGACTTCATCTTCTACAACCAGCCGGCCGGGCCCGGTGTCACCTACCGCTCCGGCGGCGGGACCGCGCCCGACGCGATCCTGGTGGACACCGGCGCCCTCCCCGCCGGCATCGAGCGGATCGTCGTCACCGCGAGCCCGGACGCCGCCGGCCAGACCTTCCAGGGCATCGAGCCCACGGCCACCATCCGGAACGCGGACGACGGCGCCGTGATCGCCACGTTCACGCCGCCGCAGCTGGCCACGGAGACGGCGCTCGTGGTCGTCGAGATCTATCTGCGCAACGGCGCGTGGAAGGCCCGCGCGGTGGGCCAGGGGTACGCGAACGGGCTGGCCGGCATCGCGACCGACTTCGGCGTCTCGGTGGACGACGAGCCCGCCGCCGCCCCGGCGCCGACACCCGTCGCCCCGCCGGTGCCGCCCGCGCCGCCGGCCGCCGCGCCGGTGGACCCGCGCATCGCGGCCCAGGCGCCGCCGGCCCCGGCCGCTGCCCCTGCCGCGGGCCCTGTCTCCACGGGCAAGATCAACCTCGACAAGGGCCGGGTCAGCCTCCAGAAGAACCAGACGGTGTCCCTGGTCAAGGGCGGCCGGCCGCTGCTCTCGCAGGTCAAGATGGGCCTCGGCTGGGAGCCCGCCTACCGGGGCAAGGACATCGATCTGGACGCCTCCGTCATCGCGTACGGCCCGCAGCGCAACCACCTGGACAGCTGCTACTTCGGCAAGCTGACCATCCTGGGCGGCTCGGTCAAGCACTCCGGCGACAACCTCACCGGCGAGGGCGCCGGCGACGACGAGGTGATCACGGTCGACCTCGGCCGTCTCCCCGCCGACGCCACCGGCCTGGTCTTCACGGTCAACTCCTTCTCCGGCCAGAAGTTCACCGAGGTCGCCAAGGCCTACTGCCGGCTGATCGACGCGGCGACGGGCGAGGAGCTGGTCCGCTTCGACCTCACCTCCGCCGAGCCGCAGACCGGCGTGATGATGGCCAAGCTGATCAAGCAGTTCTCCGGCGAGTGGGAGATGACGGCGATGGGCGAGTTCGTGAAGTCGCGGACCGTCCGGGGCATGGTGAAGCCGGCCGCCCAGGCGCTCTGAGCGGCCGGGTCCCCCCGGTCAGAACAGCGCGCTGTAGGCGTTGAGGGCGGGCTGGCCGCCGAGGTGGGCGTAGAGCACGGTCGAGTCCCGGCCGATCTCTCCCCGGCCCACCAGATCGACCAGACCCGCCATCGACTTCCCCTCGTAGACGGGGTCGGTGACCATGCCCTCGGTGCGGGCGGCCAGCCGCATCGCGTCGAGGGTGGTCTCGTCCGGGATGCCGTACACCCCGGCGTGGTAGCGCTCGTCCAGCTCGACGTCGGCCGCCGTCACCTCGCGCTCGACGCCGATGAGGGCGGCGGTGTCCCGGGCGATCCGGGTGATCTGCTCGTGCGTCGGTACGGGCTTCGCCGAGGCGTCGATCCCGATGATCCGGCGGGCCGGTCCGCCCTCCTCGGCGAGCGCGGCGAAGCCCGCGACCATGCCGGCCTGGGTGGAGCCGGTCACCGAGCAGACGACGACCGTGTCGAAGAGGACGCCGAGCTCCCGCTCCTGCTCGGCCACCTCGTACGCCCAGTTCGCGAAGCCGAGCCCGCCGAGCCGGTGGTCGGAGGCGCCCGCCGGGATCGCGTACGGCTTCCCGCCGCCCTCCTCGACCTCCCGCAGGGCCTGCTCCCAGCTCTCCTTGAAGCCGATGCCGAACCCGGCCTTCACCAGGCGCACGTCGGCGCCCGCGAGGCGGCTGATCAGGATGTTGCCGACCTTGTCGTAGACGGAGTCGGGCCAGTCGACCCAGCTCTCCTGGACGAGGACGCACGCGAGTCCCGCGCGGGCGGCGACGGCGGCGACCTGGCGGGTGTGGTTGGACTGGACCCCGCCGATCGAGACGAGGGTGTCGCAGCCCTGGGCGAGGGCGTCGGCGACCAGGTACTCCAGCTTGCGGGTCTTGTTCCCGCCGTACGCGACACCGGAGTTGCAGTCCTCGCGCTTGGCCCAGAGGGTGGCGCCGCCGAGGTGATGGGTGAGCCGTTCGAGCGGGTGGACCGGGGAGGGCCCGAAGAGGAGCGGGTAGCGGTCGAAGTCGGTGATCGGCAAGGCGGGCTCCCGGTGGGTGACGGCGACTGGTCGACGGTCCTGGACGCGCTGGGGCCCTACGGAGCCGGGGACTCCCCCGGTGCCGAGGAGGGCGCGGGGATGCCCGTGACCTCGGCCACCTCGATGGCGTCGTCCGCGAGCTGCTCCAGGGCGGCCCAGATCTCCGTGGTGACCCGCACCGCCGCCTCCGCGTCCCCCGCCGCGCACGCGTCGATGAGCCGGGCGTGCAGTTCGGCCGATCCGCAGCTCCCGGCGTCGCCGAAGAGACGCCGCTCGACGCGGCGGATCAGGGGGGTGTAGCGGGCGATCGTGGCGGCGGCGGCGTGGTTGCCGCTGGCGACGACGAGGACCTCGTGGAGCTCGTCGTCGGCGTGGAGCGCGGCCTCGACGTCGGAGGCGCGGACGGCCGCGGCGAAGCGCTCGTTGGCCTCGCGCATCGTCCGGATGCCCTCGGGGCCGAGCAGCGGGACACCGGTCCTGGCGGTGAGCTCGTGCATCACCCGCACCACCGAGGCGGCGTCCCGGACGACCCGGCTGACGGGCCGGGTGACCCGGGTGTAGCTCTGGGGCTTGGACTCGACGAGCCCTTCGTCGCCGAGCCGGGCCAGGGCCTCGCGCACGGGTGCGCGCGAGAGCCCGAGGCGGTCGGCGAGATCGGCGTCCTTCAGCGACGCGCCGGGCGCGAGGTCGCCGCGCACGATGGCCTCGCGCAGCGCCTCGTACGCCCGGTCACGCAGCAGGGTCCGGCCCACGGGCCGCAGAGCGTCCATGGACTGGCATGTTAGATGTCAGTCCATGGAGCTGACCAGGGATCAGTTTCGGCCGCGACGGCCCCGACCGCCTCAGCGGCGGGGCTGGCGGCGCCAGGGGCCGGTGATCGCGACCATGATGCCCGGGGTCTGGATGTTGGCGAAGAGCGTGTCGCCGTCGGGCGAGAAGACGACGCCGGTGAACTCGCTGTCGTTGAGGTCGTTGCGGGCGATCGGGTAGGTGCGGCCGGAGTCGGTCGCGCCGAAGAGGTGCTGGACGCCTTCGCCGTCCTCGGCGATGACGAGGCCGCCGTACGGGGAGACGGTGATGTTGTCGGGGCCGTCGAAGGCGCCGTCCTGGTCCGGGGCGGTGTTCACCCCGAGGAGCACCTTGAGGGTGAGGGTGCGGCGCTTCGGGTCGTAGAACCAGACCTGGCCGTCGTGCGCGGCTCCGGGGCTCTCCTCGCGCGCGTAGGAGGAGACGACGTAGGCGCCGCCGTCGGCCCACCACATGCCCTCCAGCTTGCGGGCGCGGGTGACCTGGCCGTCCGTGAACTGCTTGCGGACGGGGGTGGTGCGGGCGTCGCGGTCGGGGACGTCGACCCAGTCGACGCCGTAGACGGTGCCGATCCGGGTGGCGCGGGACAGGTCGTCGACGAAGCGGCCCGAGGAGTCGATGCACTTGAAGGCCTGGAGCACGCCGGCGTCGTCGGCGAGGGTACGGAGCCTGCCGCGGCCGTGCTCGAAGTCCTGCGGCGGCACCCAGCGGAAGAGCAGCCCGTTGGGGCCGGACGCGTCCTCGGTGAGGTAGGCGTGGCCGTGCTTGGGGTCGATCACGACGGCCTCGTGGGCGTACCGGCCGAAGGCCTTGACCGGCTTCGGGTCGAGGTTGGCGCGGACGTCGCGCGGGTCGACCTCGAAGATGTAGCCGTGGTCCTTGGTCATGCCGTTCTTGCCGGCCAGGTCCTCGGTCTCCTCGCCGGTCAGCCAGGTGCCCCAGGCGGTGCGGCCGCCGGCGCAGTTGGTGGAGGTGCCGGCGATGCCGACCCACTCGGCGACGGTGCCGTCGCGGTGCACCTCGACGACGGTGCAGCCGCCGGCCGCGGCCGGGTCGTAGACGAGGCCCTCGGTGAGCGGCACGGGGTGCTCCCACTTGCTGCGGGGGCCCTTGAGCTCGTGGTTGTTGACGAGGTACGTGGCGCCGCGCGGGCCGGCGAAGGCGGCGGTGCCGTCGTGGTTGGAGGGGGTGAACTCGCCGGACTCCAGGCGGGTCACGCCGCTGTGGGTGACGATGCGGTACGAGAACCCCTCGGGCAGGGCGAGCACTCCGTCGGGGTCGGCGACGAGCGGCCCGTACCCGAGCTCGTGGCCGTGCCCGTGGCCGGCCCCGAACGCCTCGGGCTCGTCGGAGGCGAGCGCCTCGGGGGCGGTGGCGAGAGCCCCGACGACACCGGTGAGGGCGAGGCCCGCACCGGCGACGGCGGACTGCTTGGTGAACTCTCTGCGATTGAGCGGCATGGTGGTGGGGTCTCCCTGTGATGGCCGATTCTCGCGGGCCACCCTCCCGCGTCCCCGAGAACACCGCCTGAACACCGCGGGAACACCACCGGGCATCCCCCACCGCCGGCCCCGCGGGGTGCGCCCTCGCGTCAGGCCCCCGAAGACCCCGACCGGGAGCGCGCCTTGAAGGCCGCCTTGCGGGCCTCCTTCGCCGAGGTCTTGTCGCGGTGCAGGCGGCCCATCGCCTCCAGGACCTCCGCCGTCGCCGGGTGTTCGACCCGCCAGGCCGCCTCGAAGAAGCCGCTGTGGCGGCCGGTCAGGCCCTCGATGAGTTCCTGGAGCTCCTCCAGGTCCCCGTCCGAGTCGAGCTGGGCCGCGATCGTGTCGATGGCCAGCCAGAAGATCATCGACTCCGGCGGCGCGGGCACGTCCGCCGCGCCGCGCTCCGCGAGCCAGACCCGGGCGAGGCCGCCGAGTTCCGCGTCGTCGAGGACCTCCCGGACGGCGGGCTCCGCCTCGGCGCCCAGCAGGGAGAGCGTCTGCTGGCAGTGGAGGCGGCGGAGCGGGGAGCCCGCGTCGGCGCCCCGCGCGGCGTGCAGCAGCTCGCGGGCGGCGCCGAGCGCGTCGCGGCCGGCCAGCCACGCGGCGGTCTCCTCGCGGGCGGCGGCGGGCGGGTAGCCGGCGATCCCGTCGAGGAGGACGTCGGCGCCCTTGTCCGTCAGGTCGCCGACGGCGGGCGCGTCCACCCCGGCCTCCAGCATCCGGGCCCGGATGCCGTAGAGCCCGAGCGGGGTGAGCCGGACCATGCCGTAGCGGCTGACGTCCTCGTCGTCGACGGGCGGCGCGGGCTCCTCGCCCTCCTCGGCCATCAGGGCCTCGTCGACGGGCTGGTACGCGACGAGCCCGATCGGTTCGAGCAGCCGGAACTGCTCGTCGAGCCGCATCATCGCGTCCGAGACCTGCTCCAGGACGTCGTCGGTGGGCTCGCCCAAGTCGTCGGGGACGACCATCGACGCGGCGAGCGCGGGCAGCGGTACGGGGCCTTCGCCGGCGCCGCCCTCGCTGACGGTCAGCAGGTAGAGGTTGCCGAGGACGCCCTCCAGGAACTCGGCCTCCGCCTCGGGGTCCCAGTCGAGCGCCTCGATGTCGATCTCGCCGTCCTCGCCGACGAGCGCGTCCAGGTCGTCGAGGACGGGCGCGACGGCGTCGGCGAAGACGGCGTCGAAGCCGTCGAGCCAGAGCCCGAGGACGTCCTGCGGCGAACCGCCCGTGACCAGCGCGAGGTTCTCGCCGGGCTCGGCCCGCCCCGGCAGGTCCTCGGCCTCCCCGTCCTCGACGGCGACGAGTCCGGTGTCGACGGCGAGCCGCCAGGCGTCGCCGGCCCAGGTCTCGCCGTCCTCGTCGTCGGCGAGGCCCAGGACCTCGGCGGCCTCGGGGAGCTGCTCGTCGACGAGTTCGCCGCCCGCGTCGACCCGGGTCTCGGGTCCGGCCCAGCGGGCGAGCCGTACGGCCTGGGCGAGGAGGGGGGCGGCCAGGGCGTCCCGCGCCAGCTCCGCGTCCGCACGCAGCCGAACGGGGGGAAGGGTGGGGTGCTCTGACATCTGGGGGGTCTCCTCGACACGTACGGGGGTGGGGTGGGTGAAGGCGAAGGCGCTCGGAGAGCGGTCCTCAGCGTAGACGCATCCGGGACCCCGTCCGTCGGTTCACGGATCCGTCAGCCTTCGTACACCCGTCGACTCTTGACAAGTGCACTGCTCTCACAAGAGATTGACGCGCGTAGATTCATCTGCCGTTCCTCCAAGCACCCTCGGAGCCTCTTGATGTCTTCCTCCATACCGAGATCCGCCGCGGTCTCCGCCGTCGTCGCCGCCGCCCTCGCCTCCGGTCTGCTCGCGGGTTCGGCGAACGCCGCCGCGGAGGACGCCGCCGCCGGCGTCCGCATCCACGACATCCAGGGCACGACGCGCGTCTCCCCCCTCGTCGGCAAGCAGGTCACCGGTGTCACGGGCATCGTCACCGGCGTCCGCACCTACGGCTCTCGCGGATTCTGGATCCAGGACCCGAACGCCGACGACAACGCGGCGACCAGCGAGGGCGTCTTCGTCTTCACGAGTTCCGTCCCGACCGTCGCCGTCGGCGACGCGGTCAGCGTGAACGGCACGGTCACCGAGTACGTCCCCGGCGGCCTGAACTCCGGCAACCAGTCGCTGACCCAGATCTCCAAGCCCGTGATCACGGTCGTCTCGAAGGGCAACCCCGTCCCGGCCCCGGTGACGATCTCCGGCTGGTCCGTCCCCGAGGAGTACGCCCCCGAGGGCGACCCCGCCGCGGGCGGCTCGATCAACGGCCTGACGCTGGACCCCGAGACGTACGCCCTGGACTACTACGAGTCCCTGGAGGGCACCAACGTCCGGATCGACTCCTCGCGGGTGGTCGGCGCCACCGACCCGTACGCGGAGCTCTGGGTGACGGTGAAGCCCTGGGAGAACGACAACGAGCGCGGCGGCACGGTCTACGGCTCGTACGAGTCCCAGAACACCGGCCGGCTCCAGATCCAGTCGCTGACCCCGCTGGCCCAGCAGCCGTTCCCCAAGGCGAACGTGGGCGACCGGCTGACCGGCACCACCGAGGGCCCGCTCGACTTCAACCAGTTCGGCGGCTACACGCTGACCGCCCGCACCCTCGGCACCCTCGTCGACGAGGGCCTGGAGCGCGAGACCACGGACAAGCAGCACAAGAACGAGCTGGCCGTGGCGACGTACAACGTCGAGAACCTCGACCCGACGGACCCGCAGGAGAAGTTCGACGCGCTCGCGAAGGCGGTCGTCGAGAACCTCGCCTCGCCCGACATCGTCGCCCTGGAGGAGATCCAGGACAACAACGGCGCCAAGAACGACGGCACCGTCGCCGCCGACGTGACGGTCAAGAAGTTCACGGACGCGATCGTGGCGGCCGGCGGACCGGCGTACGAGTGGCGCTCGATCGACCCGCAGAACGGCAAGGACGGCGGCGAGCCCGGCGGCAACATCCGTCAGGTCTTCCTCTTCAACCCCGAGCGGGTCTCCTTCACCGACCGCGCGGGCGGCGACGCGACCACCGCCACCGCCGTGACGGGCACCAAGGGCCGTGCCGCGCTGACCCTCTCCCCCGGCCGGATCGACCCGTCCAACGCCGCCTGGGAGGCCAGCCGCAAGCCGCTCGCGGGCGAGTTCGTCTTCCGCGGCCGCACGGTCTTCGTCATCGCCAACCACTTCGGCTCGAAGGGCGGCGACGAGTCCATCGTCTCCCACCACCAGCCGCCGAACCGTTCCTCCGACGCCAAGCGACTGCTCCAGGCGCAGGCCGTCAACGCCTTCGTCAAGCAGATCGAGGCCGTCGACAAGCAGGCCGACGTGCTGGTGGTCGGCGACATCAACGACTTCGAGTTCTCCGGGACGACGCAGGGGCTGACGGACGGCGGCGCGCTGTTCCCGGCCGTGAAGTCGCTGCCGCTCAGCGAGCGCTACTCGTACGTGTACCAGGGCAACAGCCAGGTCCTCGACCAGATCCTGACCAGCCCGGGCGTCCACCACTTCGAGTACGACAGCGTCCACATCAACGCCGAGTTCGCCGACCAGGACAGCGACCACGACCCCCAGGTCCTGCGCTTCCGCCCGTAACGACGAATTCCGGTCACACGCCCGCGTCGAGACTCAGCGCGGGCGTGTACCGGCGTACCCGGCTGCCGACGAGCCCCGGGTACTCGTGCACCTTCCGCCAGGCCTCGCTGAGCGGGGCGTACTCCGCCTGCCACTCGACGTGGGCCTGCTCGCTCTCCCACTCGGCGAGGTTCAGGACGCGGGTGCCGTCCACGGACCGGTGGAAGTGCGCGCCGATCCCGCCGCGCACCGCCCGCTTCCCCTCGTCGTCGGCCATCGCGGTGAGCACCGCGTCCACCCAGGCCTCCTGCCGTCCGGCGTCCGGCCCGTCGAAGTCGACCTCGACGGCCGCGATCGCCCCGGGCACCGCGCCCGCGCTCTCCTCGCCGAGGACGGCGCTGCGGTGCGGCGCCGCGTAGCGGTGCAGCGCCACCCGTTCGATGCCGGGGACGGCCGCGTCGATCTCGGCGTTCCGGTCGCCGCGATATCCGGCGACGAACGCGTCGTAGGCCTCCTGGGCGGTCCACTGGGAGTAGTGGAGGAGCGTGTCCCCGTCCGTGCCGATGTAGACGCTGTACGAGAGCAGCCCCAGGTCGGGCCATTCCTTGCTCTCCCAGGTCCTGCGGATGGCCTCCACGGCCGCCCGCTGCCGCTCGGGGGTGGCGACCCGCCAGGTGCTGGCCAGGACGGCGCCGACGCCGGGGCGGCGGAGGTCGGGGCGGGCGTCGGGGCGGGTGACGGCGTTCATGGTGGGTCTCCTGTTCCTCGGGTGGCACCACCGTCCTCCCTCAACCTTGGTTGAGGTCAAGGGGGTCGGCTGTGGGAGACTTCGCGCCATGATCCTTCGCCCCGCCACCCGCGCCGAACTGCCCGCCGTCCTCGCCCTGCTCGCCGACGAGGACAGGGTGGTGGACCCCGCGTCGGTCCTCGTCACCGAGGCGTACGAGCGGGCCTTCGCGGACATCGAGGGCGATCCGCGCAACGAGATGCTCGTCCTGGTGGACGGCGACCTCGTCCTGGGCTGCCTCCAGGCCACGTACATCCCGGGGCTCGGCAAGGGCGGCGCCGAGCGGGCCCTGATCGAGGCGGTCCGGATCAGGGCCGACCGGCGCGGCGGCGGGCTCGGCCGGGAGCTGATGGAGCGGGCCGTGGCGCGGGCGAAGGAGCGCGGCTGCGCGCTCGTCCAGCTGACCAGCAACAAGCAGCGGACGGAGGCCCACCGCTTCTACGCCTCACTGGGCTTCGCGCGCAGCCACGACGGCTTCAAGCTGGCGCTCTAACCCAACAGGTGCCCGCCGCCGTCGACGAGGAGGATCTCTCCCGTGATGTAGGAGGCGTGGGCGAGGTCGAAGACGGCGCCGGCGATGTCCTCGGGGCGGCCGACCCGGCGCAGCGGGACGACGCCGGCCACGTGCTCCTTGGCGGCGTCGGCTCCGTCCACCCCGTCGAACCAGGGGGTGTCGATGAGGCCGGGCGCGACGGCGTTGACGCGGATGTCGGGGCCGAGGGTCTTGGCGAGGAGCTTCGTCATGTGGTTGACGGCCGCCTTGGAGACGGAGTACGGGATGGAGCTGCCGCCCGGCCGGACGCCCGCCTGGGAGGAGATCGTCACGATGTTGCCGCCGGTCTTCCGCAGGTGCGGGACGGCGGCGGTGACGGTCTGCCAGACTCCGATGACGTTGACGTCGTAGAGGTGGCGCCAGACCTCGGGCGAGGCGGCTTCGAGGTCGTCGTGCGGGATGAACCGGGTGGTGCCCGCGCAGTTGACGAGGAGGTCGAGGCGGCCGTACGCCTCCACGGCGGCCGCGACGAGCCCGGCGGCCTGGGCCTCGTCGGAGACGTCGGCCCGGACGTAGACGGCGTCCGGGAGTTCGGCGGCGAGGGCCTCCCCCGCCTCGACGGACCGCCCGGAGTTGACGACGATCCGGTAGCCGGCGTCGGCGAGACGTCGGGCGACGGCGGCCCCGATGCCGGAGGACGAACCGGTGACGAGTGCGACGCGCTGTTCGCTCATGGTGTGCTGTTCTCCATCTCCCCCTGTCGCGCCCGGCCGATCATGCCAGACGCCATCGTTCACAGAAACTGAATCCTCGAACCAAGCAGATCTAAGTGGACCTTCACGGTCGTTCGCGCACAGACTTCTCGAATGAACACTGAACGCCCCTTCGGGCGCGCCCTCTGCGCGATGGTCACCCCGTTCGACGCCGCCGGCGGCCTCGACCTCGGCGCCGCGCGCGAGCTCGCCGCCCGGCTGGTCGCGGAGGGCTGCGACGGCCTGGTCCTGAACGGCACGACGGGCGAGTCCCCGACCACCACGGACACCGAGAAGGCCCAGCTGATCCACGCGGTGCGGAACGCCGTCGGCCCCGGGCCCGCGGTCGTCGCGGGCGTCGGCACGGCCGACACCCGGCACACCGTCGCCCTCGCCCGCCAGGCGGAGGAGGCGGGGGCGGACGGGCTGCTCGTCGTCACCCCCTACTACAGCCGTCCCCCGCAGGCGGCCGTCGAGGCGCACTTCCTGAAGGTCGCGGACGCGACCGGTCTGCCGGTGATGGTCTACGACATCCCGGTCCGCACCGGCACCCGGGTCGAGCCCGCGACGATGCGGCGACTCGCCCGGCACCCGCGGATCGTGGCGGTGAAGGACTGCTCGTACGACCTGCTGGGCTCGGCCCGGCTGATCGCGGAGACTGGGCTCGCGTACTACTCGGGCAGCGAGGAGCTGAACCTGCCGCTGTACGCGGTGGGCGGCGCCGGCTACGTCAGCACGGTGGCCAACGTCGTACCGCGTCAGCTGCGGGCGGTCCTGGACGCCTTCGACGCGGGCGACACCGAGGGCGCGGCCCGGCTCAACGCCCTGACCCTGCCGTTGGCCGAGCTGATGATGTCCTCGGGCCTGCCGGGCACGGTGACCGCGAAGGCGCTGCTCGGCGGTCCGGTGCGCGAACCGCTGCAGCCCGCCGACCGGGAGACGGCCGACGGGCTGCGGGCTGCGCACGAGGCGCTGGTGAACGCCTGATCAGTTGTGGCTGTGCAGGATCTCGTTGAGGCCGCCCCAGACCGCGTTGTTCGGGCGGGCCTCGACGGCGCCGGTGACCGAGTTGCGGCGGAAGAGGATGTTCGAGGCGCCGGAGAGCTCGCGGGCCTTGACGATCTGGCCGTCGGGCAGGGTGACCCGGGTGCCGGCGGTGACGTACAGACCGGCCTCGACGACGACCTCGTCGCCGAGCGCGATGCCGACGCCCGCCTCGGCGCCGATCAGGCAGCGCTCGCCGATGGAGATGACGACGTTGCCGCCGCCGGAGAGGGTGCCCATGGTGGAGGCGCCGCCGCCGATGTCGGAGCCGTTGCCGACGACGACGCCGGCGGAGATGCGGCCCTCGACCATCGAGGTGCCGAGGGTGCCGGCGTTGAAGTTGACGAAGCCCTCGTGCATGACGGTGGTGCCGGCCGCGAGGTGGGCACCGAGGCGGACGCGGTCGGCGTCGGCGATGCGGACCCCGGCGGGCACGACGTAGTCGGTCATGCGCGGGAACTTGTCGATCGAGGTCACCTGGAGGTGCAGGCCCTCGGCGCGGGCGTTGAGCCGCACCTTCTCGATGTCGTCGACGGCGACCGGGCCGAGCGAGGTCCAGGCGACGTTGGCGAGCAGGCCGAAGACGCCGTCCAGGCTCTGGCCGTGCGGCTTGACCAGCCGGTGGCTCAGCAGGTGGAGGCGGAGGTAGGCGTCGTGGGCGTCGATCGGCTTCTCGTCGAGCGAGGCGATGACGGTGCGGACGGCGACCACCTCGACGCCGCGGCGGGCGTCCACGCCGAGGGCCTTGGCGGCGCCCTCACCGAGGGCGTTGACGGCCTCGTCGGGGCTGAGGCGCTCGGTGCCGGCCGGGCCGGCCGCTTCGGTCAGCTCGGGGGCGGGGAACCAGGTGTCGAGAACGGTGCCGTCGCCGGCGATGGTGGCGAGGCCGGCGGCGACGGCGCCGGTGGTGCGAGGAGCAGTGGTCATGACGGAAAACCTAACCGGCGGGCCCCCGCCCGGGCCAACCGGTCTCAGGTGTCGGTCGAGTCCGTCGGCGGTTCCGACGAGGCCGTGAGCGGCGGATTCGGTCCTTCGTTCAGGACCCGCGCGAGGATCACGCGCGCGTAGACCTCGTCGTAGGCGCCGTCGGTGAGCAGCACCTGGAGGCAGATGCCGTCCATGACGGCGCCCAGGGCGCGGGCGGTGACGGGGTCGGTGCGGTGGGCCAGGGCGGCGACGACGGACTCGGTCCACTCGGCGGCGACCGGGCGCAGGGCGGGGCGGCGCAGGGCGGCGAGGTAGAGCTCGTACTCCAGCTCCACGCGGGCGCGTTCGCCGCCCAGCCACTCCCCCAGGAGCCGGGCGAGCGCGATGGCGAGGCCGGTGTCCGGGTCGGTGAGGGCGGGGTGCTCGCGGAGCAGCCGTCCGAAGCCCTCGTTGGCCTTGCGGAGCGCCGCGACGAGGAGTTCGTCGAGGGAGGCGAAGTGGTACGTGGTGGAGCCGAGCGGCACGTCGGCCTCGGCGGCGACCGTGCGGTGACTGAGGCCGCCGATACCGGCGCGTCCGACGACGGTGAGGGCGGCGTCGACGATCCGCTCGCGCCGGTCGGGGTCGTAGCGCCGGGCCCGCGCCATCAGTGCGCCCCGCCGAGGTTGAGGACGGCGACGCCGGCGACGATGAGGAGGATTCCGGCGATCTTGGCGGGGCCCAGGCTCTCGCCGAGGAAGAGGAAGCCGATGACGGCGACGGCGGCGGTGCCGACCCCGGACCAGATGGCGTAGGCGGTGCCGACCTGGAGGGTCTTGAGCGCCTGCGCCAGGAGGGCGAAGGCGATGAGATAGCCCGCGCCGGTGACGACGGAGGGCCAGAGCCGGGTGAAGCCCTCGCTGTACTTCATCGAGGTGGTGGCGAGTATCTCCGCCGCGATGGCGCCCGCAAGGAGTCCGTAACCCATGCGTACGAGCGTACACAGGCTTGCGTACGGGCGTACACAACGGTCACCGATACGGTGTCCCGCATGACCTATCCCCCAGGTCCGCCAGGACCGCCCTACGGCTACGGCTACCCGCCGCCGCCCCCGCCGCCGAAGCCCGGTGTCATACCCCTCGCACCGCTCGGCTTCAGCATGATCCTGACGGGCGCCGTCGCCACCTTCGGCCGCTACTGGAAGCAGCTGCTCGGGGTGGCGGGAGCCGTCTACGGGGCGGCGCTGCTGATCGTGGGCGCGGCTCTCGGCATCGCGTACGCGGCGGTCGGAGACCTCGCCGTCTTCGACCTGCCGGCGGGCCAGGACCCCCGGTGGGAGGACATCCGGCCCCTGCTCATCGCCTTCGGCTGCGTCTGGCTGGTCGCCATGATCGCGATCATCTGCGCCGGCACCGTGGTGGCGGCCGCCTGCCCGGCCGTGCTCCAGGAAGCGGTCCTCGGCCGGCCCACCACCTTCGGCGCGGTCTGGCGCCGGGCCTGGTCCCGGACCCCGGCCGTCCTCGGCACCATGGTGCTGACCACGCTGACGCTGCTGCTCCCGGCGATGCTCTTCCTGGGGGCCTTCGTCCTTCTGACCGTGGCGCTGCTCGCGGCCCGGACCGGCCCGCTGATCGCGCCGTTCCTGGCGTTCGCCGGCGCGACGGTCACCCTGCCGGTCGCGCTCTGGATCTGGGTGAAGTTCAGCCTGGCCCCGGCGGCGGCCGTGATCGAGGGGCAGGGCGCCTTCGCCTCGATGCGCCGGTCCTCGTCCCTGGTCCGGGGCTCCTGGTGGCGCATCTTCGGCGGCCTGCTCGCCGCCGGCGTGATGGCCTCCGTGGTGAGCTGGCTGATCCAGCAGGTCTTCTCCCTGCTGATCTCGGCCCCGCTGGCGGCGATGGACTTCTCCAGCGACAACGCCGCCACCCTGATCGCCTCGTTCGCGGTCCTCTTCGGCTTCCTCGCCGTCGGCCAGCTGATCAGCCAGGCACTCGTCTCCGTCTTCCCGCCCCTGGTCACCGGCCTGCTCTACGTCGACCAGCGGATCCGCAAGGAGAACCTGGCCCCGGAGCTGGCCCGCGCGGCCGGACTGCTCTAGACCCCGCTCCGGACACTGCTCCGGACATGCGGAACGGCCGCGCCCCGAAGGGCGCGGCCGTTCTCACGTACACCTGCGATCAGACGTTGAAGCCGAGCGCGCGCAGCTGCTCGCGGCCGTCGTCCGTGATCTTGTCCGGGCCCCACGGGGGCATCCAGACCCAGTTGATCTTCAGCTCGCTGACGATGCCGTCCGTCGCGGACTTCGCCTGGTCCTCGATCACATCGGTCAGCGGGCAGGCCGCCGACGTCAGGGTCATGTCCAGCGTCGCGACGTTCGAGTCGTCGATGTGGATGCCGTAGATCAGGCCCAGGTTGACGACGTCGATGCCCAGCTCGGGGTCGACGACGTCGTACAGCGCCTCACGGACTTCTTCCTCGGAGGCCGGCTTCATCGTGGCCTCGGCGTTCTCGGTCATGCCGACTTCCTCTCCGCGTCACCCAGCGCCTGGGCGGTCGCGTCCTTCCACGCCATCCAGCTGAGCAGCGCGCACTTCACACGGGCCGGGTACTTGGAGACACCGGCGAACGCGACCGCGTCCTCCAGCACCTCCTCCATCGCCTCGTCCGGCTCGATCTGGCCCTTGGACTGCATCAGCTCCAGGAAGGTGCCCTGGATCTTCTGCGCCTCGGCCAGCTCCTTGCCGACGAGCAGCTCGTTGAGGACGGAGGCCGAGGCCTGGCTGATGGAGCAGCCCTGGCCCTCGTACGACACGTCCTCGATGCGCGAGCCGTCGTACTTCACGCGGAGCGTGATCTCGTCGCCGCACGTCGGGTTGACGTGGTGCACCTCGGCGTCGCCGTCCCGAAGACCGCGCCCGTGCGGGTGCTTGTAGTGGTCCAGGATGACGTCCTGGTACATCGAATCCAGCTTCACGAGCCGTTCCCCTAGCCGAAGAAGTTACGGACGTGCTCCAGCCCCTCGACCAGGGCGTCGACCTCGGCCGGAGTGGAGTACAGATAGAACGACGCTCGCGTGGTCGCGGGAATTCCGTACCGCAGGCAGACCGGCCGCGCGCAGTGGTGGCCGACCCGGACCGCGATGCCCTGCTCGTCGAGGACCTGGCCCACGTCGTGCGGGTGGATGTCGCCCAGCGTGAAGGAGATCGCCGCGCCGCGGTCCTCGGCCGTGGTGGGGCCGATGATCCGCAGGTCCGGAACCTCCTGGAGGCGCCGGACGGCGTACTCGGTGATCGCGTGCTCGTGGCGCGCGATGTTCTCCATGCCGATCGCCGACAGGTAGTCCACGGCCGCGCCGAGGCCGACGGCCTGGGCGATCGGGGGCGTACCCGCCTCGAACTTGTGCGGGGCCGGCGCGTACGTCGAGGAGTGCATCGAGACGGTCTCGATCATCTCGCCGCCGCCGAGGAAGGGCGGGAGGTCCTCCAGGAGCTCCTGCCGTCCCCACAGCACGCCGATGCCGGTCGGGCCGCACATCTTGTGGCCGGTGAAGGCCACGAAGTCGGCCTGGAGCGCCTGCACGTCCAGGACCATGTGCGGGGCCGCCTGGGAGGCGTCGATGCAGACGAGCGCACCGACCTCCTGGGCGCGGCGGATGATGGTCTCCACCGGGTTGACCGTGCCGAGCAGGTTCGAGACCAGCGTGAACGAGACGATCTTGGTCTTCTCGGTGATGACCTCCTCGATGTTCGAGAGGTCGAGGCGGCCGTCGTCGGTGAGGCCGAACCACTTCAGCTTCGCGCCCGTGCGCTGCGAGAGCAGCTGCCACGGCACGATGTTGGAGTGGTGCTCCATCTCCGTGATGGCGATCTCGGTCTCGTGGTCCACGCGGTAGGGCTCGTCGGCCCAGCCCAGCATGTTGGCCACGAGGTTGAGCGACTCCGAGGCGTTCTTGGTGAAGATCACCTCGTCGCGGCTCGGCGCGTTGATGAAGGCCGCGACCTTGTCACGGGCGCCTTCGTACAGCGCCGTCGCCTCCTCGGCGACCGTGTAGACGCCGCGGTGGACGTTGGCGTTGTGACGCTCGTAGTACTCGTTGAGCGCGTCGAGGACCTGCCGCGGCTTCTGGGAGGTCGCCGCGGAGTCGAGGTACACGATCTTCTTACCGTCGTGGACCACGCGATCCAGGAGCGGGAAGTCCTTGCGGATCGCCTCGGTGTCGAGGAGGCCGGAGAGCCCCAGATGGGCAGAAGTCACGCGGATGCGCCACCCTTCACGTACTTGTCGTAGCCCTCGTTCTCCAGCTGGTCGGCGAGCTCGGCGCCGCCGGACTCGACGATGCGGCCGTTCGCGAACACGTGCACGAAGTCGGGCTTGATGTAGCGCAGGATGCGCGTGTAGTGGGTGATCAGCAGGGTGCCGACCTCACCGGTCTCGCGGACGCGGTTGACGCCCTCGGAGACGATGCGCAGGGCGTCGACGTCGAGGCCGGAGTCGGTCTCGTCGAGGATCGCGATCTTCGGCTTGAGGAGCTCCAGCTGGAGGATCTCGTGGCGCTTCTTCTCACCGCCGGAGAAGCCCTCGTTGACGTTGCGCTCGGCGAAGGCCGGGTCCATCTGGAGCTGCTCCATCGCGGACTTGACCTCCTTCACCCAGGTGCGCAGCTTGGGCGCCTCGCCGCGGACGGCCGTGGCGGAGGTGCGCAGGAAGTTGGAGACCGAGACGCCGGGGACCTCGACCGGGTACTGCATGGCGAGGAAGACGCCGGCGCGGGCGCGCTCGTCGACCGACATCTCCAGGACGTCCTCACCGTCGAGGGTGACGGTGCCGCCGGTGACCGTGTACTTCGGGTGACCGGCGAGGGAGTACGCCAGGGTCGACTTGCCGGAGCCGTTGGGGCCCATGACGGCGTGGGTCTCGCCCTGCTTGATGGTCAGGTCGACGCCCTTGAGGATCTCGCGGGGGCCGTTCTCCGCCTCGACGGAGACGTGCAGGTCGTGGATTTCGAGCGTAGCCATGGGTGACTCAGGACTCCTGGGTGACGGAGACGAGCACATCGTCCCCTTCGATCTTTACGGGGTATACGGGGACGGGGCGCGTCGCGGGAAGGCCGGAGGGCTTGCCGGTGCGCAGGTCGAAGCTGGAGCCGTGCAGCCAGCACTCGATCGCGCAGTCCTCGATCTCGCCCTCCGAGAGGGAGACGTTCGCGTGCGAGCAGATGTCGTTGATCGCGAACACCTCGCCCTCGGTGTGCACGACCGACACCGGCGTGCCGTCGACCTCGACCCGCTTCGGGGTGTCGGCCTCCAGCTCGCTCAGCGCGCAGACTCGGACGAAGGCCATCAGACGGAGGCCTCCAGCTCGGCCTCGATCTTGGCGAGGAGCCGCTCCTGGACGTCGGGCAGACCGATCTGCTGGACGAGCTCCGCGAAGAAGCCGCGGACGACGAGGCGGCGGGCCTCGGCCTCCGGGATGCCACGGGCCATCAGGTAGAAGAGCTGCTCGTCGTCGAAGCGGCCGGTGGCCGAGGCGTGACCGGCGCCGGCGATCTCGCCGGTCTCGATCTCCAGGTTCGGCACGGAGTCGACGCGGGCACCGTCCGTGAGGACCAGGTTCCGGTTGAGCTCGTACGTGTCGGTGCCCTCGGCGGCGGCCTCGATGAGCACGTCGCCGATCCAGACGGCGTGCGCGTCCTGGCCCTGCAGCGCGCCCTTGTAGGCCACGTTGGACTTGCAGTGCGGGACGTTGTGCGTGACCAGGAGGCGGTGCTCCTGGTGCTGGCCGGCGTCGGTGAAGTACAGGCCGAAGAGCTCGGCCTCGCCGCCGGGGCCCTCGTACGCGACCCGCGGGTGGATGCGGACGACGTCGCCGCCGAAGGTGACGACGACCGACTTGAAGGAGGCGTCGCGGCCGACCAGGGCGTTGTGCTGGCCGACGTGGACGGCCTTCTCGTCCCAGTCCTGGACGGAGACGACGGTCAGCTTCGCGCCGTCGCCGAGGACGTAGTCCACGTTGGCGGCGAGCACCGCGTCACCGGTGTGGTCGATGACCACGACGGCCTCGGCGAAGGCGCCGAGCTCGATCAGCTGGTGGCCGTAGGCGACGCCGCCCTGGCCGTGCACGGAGATGCGGATCGGCTCGGTGAGCACCGCCTCCTTGGCGACGGTGACGACGCCGGCCTTCTCGAAGGAGGAGTACGCCTGGGCGGCGACGCGGTCGACGGGCGTGCCGGCCTTGCCGAGGCGCTCGTCGTCGCGGCCGACGGTCTCCACGGTGACGCCCTCGGGGGCCTCGACCTCGACCTTGACGCCCTCGCCGGAGGCGACGGCGGTGCCGTCGTGGAGGCCGCGCAGGCGCGCCAGCGGGGTGAACCGCCACTCCTCCTCGCGGCCGTGCGGGACGGGGAAGTCCGCGACGTCGAAGGACGGGGGCGCGCTCATGCGCGTGGCGACGGTGGACTCGGCGGCCACCGCGATCGAGCCGGCGGTGGTGGAGCCCGCCGGGATGTTCTGAGCCTCAGCCATGGCTGTCGTCTTGCTCTCTTCCTGCGTACGTAAAGAAAACTGGTCGCTGCGGGGCGGTGCGGGGCCTTAGCCGACCGCACCCTCCATCTGCAGCTCGATCAGCCGGTTGAGCTCCAGGGCGTACTCCATGGGGAGCTCCTTGGCGATGGGCTCGACGAAGCCGCGGACGATCATCGCCATGGCCTCGAACTCGGTGAGGCCGCGGCTCATCAGGTAGAAGAGCTGGTCCTCGGAGACCTTGGAGACGGTGGCCTCGTGGCCCATGGAGACGTCGTCCTCGCGCACGTCCACGTAGGGGTACGTGTCGGAGCGGGAGATCGTGTCGACGAGCAGCGCGTCGCAGAGCACGTTGGACTTGGCGCCCGGGGCACCCTCGCCGATCTCGATGAGACCGCGGTAGGAGGTGCGGCCGCCGCCTCGCGCCACCGACTTGGAGACGATGTTGGAGGAGGTGTTCGGGGCCATGTGGACCATCTTGGCGCCGGCGTCCTGGTGCTGGCCCTCGCCCGCGAAGGCGATGGACAGGGTCTCGCCCTTGGCGTGCTCGCCCATGAGGTAGACGGCCGGGTACTTCATGGTGACCTTGGAGCCGATGTTGCCGTCGACCCACTCCATGGTGGCGCCCTCGTAGGCGACGGCGCGCTTGGTCACCAGGTTGTAGACGTTGTTCGACCAGTTCTGGATGGTCGTGTAGCGGCAGCGGCCGCCCTTCTTCACGATGATCTCGACGACCGCGGAGTGCAGCGAGTCCGAGGAGTAGATCGGGGCGGTGCAGCCCTCGACGTAGTGGACGTAGGCGTCCTCGTCGACGATGATCAGCGTCCGCTCGAACTGGCCCATGTTCTCCGTGTTGATACGGAAGTAGGCCTGGAGCGGGATCTCGACGTGCACGCCCTTCGGCACGTAGATGAACGAGCCGCCGGACCAGACGGCCGTGTTCAGGGAGGCGAACTTGTTGTCGCCGACCGGGATGACGGTGCCGAAGTACTCCTTGAAGAGCTCCTCGTGCTCCTTCAGCGCGGTGTCGGTGTCGACGAAGATGACGCCCTGCTCCTCCAGGTCCTCGCGGATCTGGTGGTAGACGACCTCGGACTCGTACTGGGCGGCGACACCGGCGACGAGGCGCTGCTTCTCCGCCTCCGGGATGCCGAGCTTGTCGTACGTGTTCTTGATGTCCTCCGGCAGGTCCTCCCAGGACTCGGCCTGCTTCTCGGTGGACCGCACGAAGTACTTGATGTTGTCGAAGTCGATGCCGGAGAGGTCGGAGCCCCAGGTCGGCATGGGCTTCTTGTCGAAGAGCCGCAGACCCTTGAGACGCAGCTTGAGCATCCACTCGGGCTCGTTCTTCTTCGAGGAGATGTCGCGGACGACGTCCTCGTTGAGACCGCGCTTGGCGGCGGCACCGGCCGCGTCGGAGTCGGCCCAGCCGTACTCGTACCGACCCAGGCCCTCGAGCTCGGGGTGGCTGATCTCGGTGGTCATGCGGGGTTCCTCCCGGCCGTGCTTGCGGATGCTGATTCGGTGGTCTGTGGGGCGCCGTGCGGGATGAACGTGGTGCAGACGCCGTCACCATGCGCGATGGTGGCCAGACGCTGGACGTGCGTTCCCAAGAGGCGGGAGAAGAACTCCGTCTCCGCCTCGCACAGCTGGGGGTACTGCTCGGCGACGTGGGCTACCGGGCAGTGGTGCTGGCAGAGCTGCTCGCCGACCGGCGCGTTCCGCGCAGTGGCAGCGTACCCGTCCGCCGTGAGGGCCTTGGCCAGTGCCTCGGTCCGCTGCTCGGGCTCGGCCGACTCGACCGCCTCGCGGTACGCCCCGGCCTGGGCCTCGATCCGGTCGCGGGCGAAGGCGGCGACGGCCGCCTCTCCTCCGGCGTTGCGCTCGATCCAGCGGAGCGCCTCGACGGCGAGGGAGTCGTACGACTGGTCGAAGGCGTCCCGGCCGCAGTCGGTGAGCGCGAAGACCTTCGCGGGGCGACCGCGCGAACGGGTCCCGTAGACGCGCTGCTCGCGGGCTTCGACGACGTTCTCGGCGACCAGCGAGTCGAGGTGGCGGCGGACGGCGGCCTGGGTGAGGCTGAGCCGCCCGGCGAGGTCGGCGACGGTCGAGGGACCGTGGTCCAGGATCGACCGCGCGACCCGGTTGCGCGTCGAACGCTCTCGGGTCGCGAGTTCCTCCACCGGAGCCGCGCCAACGTTTTTCACAACGCCATTGTTGCGTAATTAATCGCGAGGTGACAAGCGGCGTCCGGGCCGGTCACGGTGCCGTGCATCACTCAGGTAAGGCTTACCTGAGCTGCGGAAACGATCATTCGTGGGATGAATCCACGCCCCGCGCACCCGGGTCCCCGACGGGCTCTCTAGACTTCCCGGCATGTCAATCGAGTCCGTCGGCAGCGCCGTCCAGGTACGTGGCCTGCTCAAGCGGTACGGGAACAAGACCGCCGTCGACGGCCTCGACCTCGACGTGCGCGCGGGCACCGTCACCGCCGTCCTCGGCCCCAACGGGGCCGGCAAGACCACCACCATCGAGACCTGCGAGGGCTACCGCAGGCCGGACGGCGGCACCGTCCGCGTCCTCGGCCTCGACCCGATCGCCGACGCCGCCGCCCTGCGCCCCAGGATCGGCGTGATGCTCCAGTCGGGTGGCGTCTACTCCGGCGCCCGCGCCGACGAGATGCTCCGCCACATGGCGAAGCTGCACGCCCACCCGCTCGACGTGGACGCCCTCGTCGAGCGGCTCGGCCTCGGCTCCTGCGGCCGCACCACCTACCGGCGCCTCTCCGGCGGCCAGCAGCAGCGCCTCGCGCTCGCCATGGCCGTCGTCGGCCGCCCCGAGCTCGTCTTCCTCGACGAGCCCACCGCCGGACTCGACCCGCAGGCCCGCCGCGCCACCTGGGACCTCGTCCGCGAGCTGCGCGCCGACGGCGTGACCGTGGTCCTCACCACCCACTTCATGCAGGAGGCCGAGGAGCTCGCCGACGACGTCGCCATCGTCGACGCCGGCCGGGTCGCCGCCCAGGGCAGCCCCGAGGAGCTCTGCCGCGGCGGCGCCGAGAACACCCTGCGCTTCACCGGCCGCCCCGGCCTCGACCTCGGCTCCCTGCTCAAGGCGCTGCCGGACGGCTCGGCCGCCGCGGAGACGCTCCCCGGCACGTACCGGATCACCGGCACCGTCGACCCGCAGCTGCTCGCCACGGTCACCACCTGGTGCGCCCAGCACGGCGTCATGCCCGACGGCATCTCCGTCGAACGCCACACCCTCGAAGACGTCTTCATGGAACTGACCGGCAAGGAGCTGCGCGGATGAGCACCGGTACGTACGCGCCGAAGCCGGGGGCCGCCCCCGTCGGGCGGATGATCGCCGCGCAGACCGCCCTGGAGGCCAGGATGCTGCTGCGCAACGGCGAGCAGCTGCTCCTGACGGTGATCATCCCCTCGCTGCTCCTGGTGCTCTTCTCCACCGTCGACATCGTCACTGTGCCTGTTTCGAAGACGGGCGGCGCCGGCAAGGCCGTCGACTTCCTCGCCCCCGGCGTCCTCGCCCTGGCCGTGATGTCCACCGCCTTCACCGGCCAGGCCATCGCGACCGGCTTCGAGCGGCGGTACGGGGTGCTCAAGCGGCTCGGAGCCTCACCGCTCCCCCGCTGGGCGCTGATGGCCGCCAAGACGCTCGCCGTCCTCGTCACCGAGGTCCTCCAGGTCGTGCTGCTGACGGCGATCGCCCTGGCCCTCGGCTGGTCCCCGCACGGAGACCCCGTGTCCGTCCTGCTGCTCCTGGTCCTCGGCACGGCCGCCTTCTCCGGGCTCGGCCTGCTGATGGCCGGCACCCTGAAGGCCGAGGCCACCCTCGCCGCCGCGAACCTGGTCTTCCTGCTGCTCCTGGTGGGCGGCGGGGTCATCGTCCCGCTGGAGAAGTTCGGCGCCGCGGGCGACGTCCTCGCGCTGCTCCCGATCTCGGCGCTCTCCGACGGCCTGCGCGACGTCCTCGGGCACGGGGCCTCGATGCCGTGGGGCGACGCGGCGATCCTGGCCGTCTGGGCGGTCCTGGGGCTCGGGGCGGCGGCGAAGTTCTTCCGCTGGGAGTAACCGTAAGGTTCCGTTCCGCCACATACGCCCCCCTCGTGAAAGCGCGCACAAGCGCCGCCCTACGATAGGGCCCGTGCTGACCCCCCTCGCCTCCATCGCCCAGCGCTGGACCCCGTCCCCCCGGACGCTCCGGCGCGCCGCGCTCGCCGCCGTCGTGATGAGCGTCCTCATCATCGTCACCGGCGGCGCGGTCCGGCTGACCGGTTCCGGTCTCGGCTGCGACACCTGGCCGAAGTGCACGGACGACAGCCTCATCGTGACGCCCGAGCAGGGCTACCGCGGCGCGATCGAGTTCGGCAACCGGATGCTGACGTACGTCCTGTCGGCGGCGGTCGGCTGGGCGATCGTCTCCGCCCGCTCCACCAAGCCCTGGCGCCGCGGGCTCACCCGGCTCGCCTGGGCCCAGTTCTGGATCGTGATGAGCAACGCCGTCATCGGCGGCATCACGGTCTGGATGGGGCTCAACCCGTGGACCGTGGCCGGTCACTTCCTCGCCGCGAACTCCCTGCTCACGGTCGCCGTCGTCACCTGGCACCGCACCGGCGAGGGCGACACCGCCCCCCGGCCGCGCGTGCCGCGCCCGGTCCGGAAGCTCTCCTGGGCCATCACGATCGTCTCGGGCCTGCTGATCGTGCTCGGCACGACGGTCACCGGCGCCGGCAAGCACGCCGGTGACAGCAGCGACGTCCCGCGCATGCCGTGGGACTGGACGAACGCCGCCCACGTCCACGCGATCGCCGCCTGGGTCGTCTGCGCCCTCGCGCTCGCGATGTGGCTGGTCCTGCGGGTGGTGGACGCCCCGGACGACACCCGCGCCCGCGCCCGCGACCTGCTGATCGTGCTGCTCGCGCAGGGCGGCATCGGGTACGTCCAGTACTTCACCGGAGTCCCCGAGCTCCTGGTCGCCGCGCACATGCTCGGCTCCTCGCTGATGTGGATCGCGGTCCTGCGCCTGGCCCTGAGCCTGCGCGAGCGCCCGCTCGCCACACCCGACATCCCGGCCCAGGCGGACCCGGAACTCGCGACCGCCTGATCCACCAGGGCCGGGTCCGCGGCCGTCCGGAGCCTCCGGGGCCCCGCACCGCGCGGGGCCCCGGAGGTGTCCGTCTAGACGGACACCGGCCCGCGCAGCGGCCCCTCGGGCAGATAGCCGGAGCGGACCCCCGGCTCCCAGCCGTGCGCCAGGTGCGCGAGCGCGGCCAGCGCGACGGCGCCCGTGGGCAGCAGGGTCCTCGGCTTCGGATCGGGACCGACACCCGCGCGGTGCTCCTCCAGCCGCTCCGCGAGCGCCCGCTCGAAGGCCTCGCGGTCGTCGTCGAGCAGCACGCGCAGCAGCCGCTGGTCCGGGCTGAGGGGACCCGCCTCGTCGAGGGCCCGCGCCGCGCCCGCGCGCTCCTCCGCGCCGGGCCGCCGCACCGGGACGGGCCCGGATACGGCACCGGGGTAGGCCCCGCTCACGACGGTCAGGTACGCGCACAGCGCGTCCATCTCGGCGAGGTCCGCCGGCTCCGAGACCGAGTCGAAGCGCGAGTACGGGACTCCGGAGCGGATCGCGGGCGCGTAGTCCTCCCGGAGCAGCGGGCCGATCACCCGCCGCCGCTCCCAGGCCAGCCCGCTGATCAGGCACAGGACGAAGGTGTCGACCCAGGTCCTGGCGGTGGGCACCCGGTGGTCCCGGTCCCAGCTCTCCTCGAAGAGCTGGTCGTCGCTGGAGAGCGTCCGGTCGGCGAGGGGCAGCGGGACGTCCCAGTCGCCGCCGGGGAAGCACCCGATGCCCAGCACGCCGAGGGCGCACTCGGCGGCGGTGAGCAGCGCCGTCCGCGAGGCGTCCGCGGCGAGCGCGGGGTCCTCCAGGGTGCGGGCCCCGACGTGGTCGAGGAGCTGGTCGCGCAGCTCCCCGAGCGCCGACAGCGACATCCCGCCGTAGCGGAGGTCGTGCCAGCGGTCGAAGGTCAGCCTCCGGGCGTCCTGCGACGCCTTCTCGATCCTCGTCCCGTCGACCTCGTGCCGTGCCACTTCCCGCATGCTCCGCTCCCCGTGATCCGTTCGATCGTGCCCGGGAACGCTACCAACGGGCACTGACGGTCCGGGGCCGCCGGGTCACGCCAGCCGGTAGACCCGTTTCGCGTTCCCCGCCGCGATCATCGTCGCCACCCGCTGCGCGTCCGTACGGGACCAGGCGCCGTCCATGACCCACTCGCCGAGCACCCGGGTGAGGGCCGAGCGGAAGGTGCTGGCCGCGACCACGTGGAGTTCGGGGAGGCCCTGGGCGCCGCTGGAGAACAGCAGCTTGCCGAAGGGGGCGCGCTCCAGGACCTCGGCGAGGACGGCCGCCGCCCGGGCCCCCGTGTGGGCGAGGACCGGGCCGAGGTCGGCGTACACGTGCGGGTGAAGTCCGGTGAGGTGGGCGGCCGCGCGGTGGTGCGGGTAACGGTGCAGGAGCACCAGTTCGGCGCCGAGCCCCGCGGTGGCGGCGGCGAAGCCGTTCAGCGCGGCCGGATCCTCCGTGTGCAGCTGGAGGGGACGCCCCGCCGTCACCGCGATCCACAGCAGATGGCGCAGCAGGACGGCGTCGGTGAGCCGGCCGCCGGCCGGGCGGCCGGCCAGCCAGCGCCCCGCCGCTCCCCGTACCTCTCCGGGACCGGGCGGCTCGGGCGCGCTCGCGGACGCGAAGGCCGCGGAGGCGAAGGCCACGGCGCCCGCGGCGGCCCCGTGGACGGCGTCGGCGAGGTTGCAGAGGAAGGACTCGACGGTGCCCGAGGTGTCGGCGATCTGTTCGGCGAGGGGTTCGAGGCGGACGATCTCATGGGCCTCGGCGGCCCCCGCCGCGCCGAGCTCGGCGGGGCGGGTGAGGTCGCCGGGCAGCCCGGTGTCGACCAGATAGGTGGAGATCCCGGAGGCGCGGAGCAACCGGCGGCCGGCCTCGGCGGCGCCGAGTTCCCGGCGGCGGGCGAGGTAGCGGGCGGGCGGGCAGTGCGGTTCGAGACCGAGGAGCGGCGGACACCAGCGGCGGACGGCGAAGCCGGTCTGGGTGTCGAAGAAGGTGGTGCCCGCGGCGGGCAGCACGCCGCCCCCGCCCAGGTGCGCACCCAGCTGGGCCTCGAAGGTGCCGAGGCCGAGCTCCGTACGGAGCACCCCGTGGCAGTACTGGTCCACCAGGTGCGGCGTGTCGATCATCTCGGGGGGCTCCCTGTGTGGACGTGTCTCCACACGTCCTAACGGGTGAGCCCCGCGCGAGGTTGTTGCCTCAGCCGTGGTCAGCTGTTGGAGGGTCCGCCGATCTGGATACCGGCCATCCGGGTCCACTCGTACGGGCCGGTGGCGACCTTGGCGGCGAACTCGCCGTCGAACTCCTCGTGGAGGGTCAGACCGGCCTTCTCGGCGGCCTTGGTCGCGACCTCGTACGTCGGCGCGACGAGGTCGCCCCAGCCGCCGTCCGTGCCGACCAGGACGATCCGGGTGCCCGCCTGGCCGATGTGCGCGAGGTGCCCCTCGGAGCCGCCGTGGGCCTTGGAGAAGGCCTGGATCTCCTTGGCGAGCCTGGCCGCCTTGCGCTCTGCCTGCTTCGTTTCTGCCATGACACGGATGCTACCGAGGGGTAGATCGAACGGCGACGGCCGGGCCATGTGGGCTGTCCCACGTGACCCGGCCGTCGGCCGGACGCGATCAGATGAGCGGTGTCTCAGCGGAGGAAGGGGTCCACCGCGACCGCCACGAAGAGCAGCGAGACGTAGGTGATGGACCAGTGGAAGAGGCGCATCTCCTTGAGCTTGGCGCCCGTCACCTCGGCCTTGGCGCGGTTGAGGAGCGCGTGCGCCTCCCAGAGCCACCAGCCGCCGGTGAGCAGCGCCACGGCGGTGTAGAACCAGCCGGTGTAGCCGAGCGGGGTGAGGAGCAGGGAGACGGCGACCATGACCCAGCTGTAGATCACGATCTGCTTGGCGACGACCTTGTTGGAGGCGAGCACCGGCAGCATGGGCACGCCCGCGCGTGCGTAGTCGTCCTTCACCTTCATCGACAGCGGCCAGTAGTGCGGCGGCGTCCAGAAGAAGATGACGAGGAAGAGGATGACCGCGGCCCACGACATCGAGTTCGTCACGGCCGACCAGCCGATGAGCACCGGCAGGCAGCCGGCGATGCCGCCCCAGACGATGTTCTGGGCGGTGCGCCGCTTGAGGATCATCGTGTAGACCACGACGTAGAAGAGGAGCGCGCCGAGCGAGAGCGCGGCGGACAGCCAGTTGACGAGCAGGCCGAACCAGAGCGTCGAGACCACGGCGAGGGTGAGTCCGAAGACCAGGCCCTCGCGCGGGGTGAGCACGCCGGTGACGAGCGGACGCTGGGAGGTGCGGTCCATCAGGGCGTCGATGTCGCGGTCGATGTACATGTTCAGCGCGTTGGCGCCGCCCGCGGAGAGGTAGCCGCCGAAGCAGGTGGCGAGCACCAGCCACAGGTCGGGCACGCCCTGCTCGGCGAGGAACATCACCGGAACGGTCGTGATGAGCAGAAGCTCGATGATCCGCGGCTTGGTCAGCGCCACGAATGCCTTGACGCGGGCCCCGAACGGCCGATGGCCCCCCGGGCTGGGAGTCAAGACGACCCCTGCGGGTCGGGACTCGACGGCCGTCACGCACACCCCTGACAGAGAAATTCCCAGCAAGCTCCCCGGGTGAAGACGGGGCAAAGCTTGCGCGTACCACGCCACTGTAGACGTTGCCCAGACGCCGATCTTCGCGGGGGTGGGGTCGTGTTGGTGCGGTACGTCCCAAGGGGTGGACACGGTTCGGGGGGACTCCCGGCGTGGCTCGGGAGGCGAACTCCCACGACCACCGGCACTCTTGCTGTGTCCTTCTCTTTCTCCGCTCATATGAGGGGCATGGACACGAAAAGAGGGGCGTTCTGCGGGGGTAGGCTCGACAACGCCGGTACACCCTCAGTCACCGGCTTCAGACATGTGGAGAGGAGCCCTGACCCAGGGTGAGCACTAAGCCGACCACCACAGACCTCGAGTGGACCGAGTTGGACCAGCGGGCCGTCGACACCGCCCGCATCCTGGCCGCGGACGCCGTACAGAAGGTCGGCAACGGCCATCCCGGTACGGCGATGAGCCTGGCGCCCGCCGCGTACACCCTCTTCCAGAAGGTGATGCGGCACGATCCGGCCGACCCCGAGTGGGTCGGGCGCGACCGGTTCGTCCTCTCCGCCGGACACTCTTCCCTGACCCTCTACACCCAGCTGTACCTGGGTGGCTTCGGTCTTGAGCTGGACGACCTGAAGGCCTTCCGCACCTGGGGCTCGAAGACCCCCGGCCACCCGGAGTACGGCCACACCGCCGCCGTCGAGACGACCACGGGCCCGCTGGGCCAGGGTGTCGCGAACGCCGTGGGCATGGCGATGGCCGCCCGCTTCGAGCGTGGTCTGTTCGACCCGGAGGCCGCCACCGGCACCTCCCCGTTCGACCACCGCGTCTACGTGATCGCCGGTGACGGCTGCCTGCAGGAGGGCATCTCCGCGGAGGCGTCCTCGCTCGCCGGCCACCAGAAGCTCGGCAACCTGATCCTGCTGTGGGACGACAACCACATCTCGATCGAGGGCGACACCGAGACGGCCGTGTCCGAGGACACGATGAAGCGGTACGAGGCGTACGGCTGGCACGTCCAGCGCGTCGAGCCGCAGGCCAACGGCGACCTGGACCCGGCCGCGCTGTACACGGCGATCAAGGCCGCCGAGGCCGAGACCGAGCGTCCGTCGTTCATCGCGATGCGCTCGATCATCGCCTGGCCCGCCCCGAACGCGCAGAACACCGAGGCCGCCCACGGCTCGGCGCTCGGCGACGAGGAGATCGCGGCCACCAAGCGCCTCCTGGGCTTCGACCCGGAGCAGACCTTCGAGGTCGGCGACGAGGTCATCGCCCACACCCGTGCGCTCGGCGACCGCGGCCGTGAGGCCCGCGCCGCGTGGGAGAAGCAGCTCGCCGAGTGGCGTACGGCCAACCCGGAGCGCGCCGCCGAGTTCGACCGCATCCAGGCGAACGAGCTGCCGGCCGGCTGGGCCGAGAAGCTCCCGGTCTTCGAGCCGGGCAAGGGTGTCGCCACCCGTGCCGCCTCGGGCCAGGTCCTGCAGGCGCTCGGCGCGGTGATCCCGGAGCTGTGGGGCGGCTCGGCCGACCTCGCCGGCTCCAACAACACCACGATCGACAAGACGTCCTCCTTCCTCCCGGAGGGCAACCCGCTGCCGGAGGCCGACAAGTACGGCCGCACGATCCACTTCGGCATCCGCGAGCACTCCATGGCCGCGGAGATGAACGGCATCGCGCTGCACGGCAACACGCGCATCTACGGCGGCACCTTCCTGGTGTTCTCCGACTACATGCGCAACGCGGTGCGGCTCTCCGCGCTGATGCACCTGCCCGTGACGTACGTCTGGACCCACGACTCGATCGGTCTGGGCGAGGACGGCCCGACGCACCAGCCGGTGGAGCACCTGGCCTCGCTGCGCGCGATCCCGGGTCTGAACGTGGTCCGTCCGGCCGACGCCAACGAGACGGCCCTGGCCTGGCGCGAGATCATGCAGCGCCACACCAAGGTCTTCGGCAAGGGCGCCCCGCACGGTCTGGCGCTCACCCGCCAGGGCGTGCCGACGTACGCGCCGAACGAGGACACGGTCAAGGGCGGCTACGTGCTGTTCGAGGCCGAGGGCGGCTCGCCCGAGGTCGTGCTGATCGGCACGGGCTCCGAGGTGCACCTGGCCGTCGAGGCCCGTGAGCAGCTCCAGGCCGCCGGCGTCCCGACCCGTGTGGTCTCGATGCCGTCCGTGGAGTGGTTCGAGGAGCAGGACCAGGCGTACAAGGACTCGGTCCTGCCGCCGTCGGTGAAGGCCCGGGTCGCGGTCGAGGCCGGTATCGGTCTCACCTGGCACAAGTACGTCGGTGACGCCGGCCGGATCGTCTCCCTTGAGCACTTCGGTGCCTCGGCGGACGCGAAGGTCCTCTTCCGCGAGTTCGGTTTCACGCCGGAGGCGATCGTCGCCGCCGCGCGGGAATCCGTGGCCGCCGCCGCGCGCTGACGTCCATACGTACGACTTAATTGGAGATGCAACTCCCATGACAGACGCTCTCAAGCGCCTCTCCGACGAAGGCGTCGCGATCTGGCTGGACGACCTCTCGCGCCAGCGGATCACGTCCGGCAACCTGGCCGAGCTGATCGACCAGAGCCACGTGGTCGGTGTCACCACGAACCCGTCCATCTTCCAGAAGGCCATCTCGGAGGGGCACGGCTACGACCAGCAGCTGGCCGACCTCGCCGCCCGCAAGGTGACCGTCGACGAGGCCATCCGCATGATCACGACGGCGGACGTCCGTGACGCCGCCGACATCCTGCGGCCGGTCTTCGACGCGACGGACGGCCAGGACGGCCGGGTCTCCATCGAGGTCGACCCCCGTCTCGCCCACGAGACGGCCGCGACCATCGCCGAGGCCAAGCAGCTGGCCTGGCTGGTGGACCGCCCCAACACCCTGATCAAGATCCCGGCCACCAAGGCGGGTCTGCCGGCGATCACCGAGGTCATCGGCCTCGGCATCAGCGTCAACGTCACGCTGATCTTCTCGCTGGAGCGCTACCGCGCGGTCATGGACGCCTACCTGGCGGGTCTGGAGAAGGCCCGCGAGCGCGGCCTCGACCTGTCGAAGATCCACTCGGTGGCGTCCTTCTTCGTGTCCCGCGTGGACTCGGAGATCGACAAGCGCCTGACCGCCCTCGGCACCGACGAGGCCAAGGCGCTCAAGGGCAAGGCCGCCCTGGCCAACGCCCGTCTGGCCTACGAGGCGTTCGAGGAGGTCTTCTCCTCGGACCGCTGGGCCGCCCTCGACAAGGCGCAGGCCAACAAGCAGCGACCGCTGTGGGCCTCGACCGGCGTCAAGGACCCGGCGTACAAGGACACCCTGTACGTCGTGGACCTGGTCGCCCCCGGCACGGTGAACACCATGCCGGAGGCCACCCTGGAGGCCACCGCCGACCACGGCGAGGTCACCGGCGACACCATCCGCGGCACCTACGCGCAGTCGCGGGCCGAGCTGGAGGCCGTCGAGAAGCTGGGCATCAGCTACGACGACGTCGTCCAGCTCCTGGAGGACGAGGGCGTCGACAAGTTCGAGGCGTCCTGGAACGACCTGCTCAAGTCCACCGAGGCGGAGCTTCAGCGCCTCGCACCTTCGGAGGCGTAAGCACTTTGAGCGCAGTCCACGGAGCCAACCCGCTCCGTGACGCCGCAGACCGACGGCTCCCGCGCATCGCGGGGCCGTCGGGCCTGGTGATCTTCGGCGTCACGGGCGATTTGTCCCGTAAGAAGCTGATGCCCGCCGTCTACGACCTGGCCAACCGCGGCCTGCTGCCGCCGGGCTTCTCGCTCGTCGGCTTCGCCCGCCGCGAGTGGGCGGACGAGGACTTCGCGCAGGAGGTCTACGAGGCCGTCAAGCAGCACGCGCGCACCCCCTTCCGCGAGGAGGTGTGGCAGCAGCTCATCCAGGGCATGCGGTTCGTCCAGGGCGACTTCGACGACGACACGGCCTTCGAGCAGCTCAAGTCGACCATCGAGGAGCTCGACAAGGCGCAGGGCACGGGCGGCAACTTCGCCTTCTACCTGTCCGTGCCGCCGAAGTTCTTCCCGCTGGTCGTCCAGCAGCTCAAGAAGCACGGCCTCGCCGACCAGAAGGACGGCTCCTGGCGCCGCGCGGTCATCGAGAAGCCCTTCGGGCACGACCTGGTCTCCGCGAAGGAGCTCAACGAGGTCGTCCACGAGGTCTTCCCGCCGGACGCCGTCTTCCGGATCGACCACTACCTCGGCAAGGAGACCGTCCAGAACATCCTGGCGCTCCGCTTCGCCAACACCCTCTTCGAGCCGATCTGGAACCGGTCGTACGTCGACCACGTGCAGATCACCATGGCCGAGGACATCGGCATCGGCGGCCGCGCCGGCTACTACGACGGCATCGGCGCCGCCCGTGACGTCATCCAGAACCACCTGCTCCAGCTGCTCGCGCTGACCGCGATGGAGGAGCCCGCCTCCTTCGACGCCGACGCGCTGGCCGCCGAGAAGACCAAGGTCCTCGGCGCGGTGAAGCTGCCCAAGGACCTGGGCAAGTCCACGGTCCGCGGCCAGTACGCGGCCGGGTGGCAGGGCGGCGCCAAGGCCGTCGGCTACCTCCAGGAAGACGGCATCGACCCCCAGTCGAAGACCGACACCTACGCGGCCATCAAGCTGGAGATCGACAACCGCCGCTGGGCGGGCGTCCCGTTCTACCTGCGGACCGGCAAGCGCCTGGGCCGCCGCGTCACCGAGATCGCGGTCGTCTTCCAGCGCGCCCCGCACTCCCCCTTCGACCACACCGCGACCGAGGAGCTCGGCCGCAACGCCATCGTCATCCGGGTCCAGCCGGACGAGGGCGTGACGGTGCGGTTCGGCTCCAAGGTGCCCGGCACCCAGATGGAGATCCGGGACGTGTCCATGGACTTCGCGTACGGCGAGTCCTTCACGGAGTCCAGCCCCGAGGCGTACGAGCGGCTCATCCTCGACGTCCTGCTCGGCGACTCCAACCTCTTCCCGCGGGTCGAGGAGGTCGAGCTGTCCTGGAAGATCCTCGACCCGATCGAGCAGTTCTGGGACACGCACGGCAAGCCCGCGCAGTACCAGTCCGGGACCTGGGGTCCGGTCGAGGCGGACGAGATGCTCGCACGAGACGGCAGGAGCTGGCGCCGGCCATGAAGACCGACCTGACGGACACCACGTCCTCCAAGATCAACAAGGCGCTGGTGCTCGGGCGGCGGGCGATCGGCACGCCGGCCGTCGGCATGGTGCTCACCCTCGTGATCGTCACCGACGAGGAGAACGCCTACGACGCGCTGAAGGCGGCCAACGAGGCGTCCCGCGAGCACCCCTCGCGGACCCTCGTCGTCATCAAGAGGGTCTCGCGCTCCCCGCGGGACCGTGCCAAGGCGCGGCTCGACGCCGAGGTCCGCCTCGGCGCCGACGCCAGCACCGGCGAGACGGTGGTGCTCCGGCTGTACGGCGAGGTCGTCGACCACGCCCAGTCGGTGGTGCTGCCGCTGCTCCTCCCGGACGCCCCCGTCGTCGTCTGGTGGCCGGTGAACGCGCCGTCCGACCCGGCGAACGACCCGCTGGGCGCGCTCGCCCAGCGCCGGGTGACCGACACGTACGCCGCCGAGCAGCCCATCCAGGAGCTGACCGCGCGCGCGGACGCGTACACCCCGGGCGACACGGACCTCTCGTGGACCCGGATCACCCCGTGGCGTTCGATGCTGGCCGCCGCGCTCGACCAGGTCGTGTGCGAGGTCACCTCGGCCGAGGTGGAGGGCGAGGAGTTCAACCCGAGCGTCGAGCTGCTCGCCATGTGGCTGGCCGACCGGCTGAAGGTGCCGGTGCGGCGCTCGAAGTCGGCGGGCCCCGGTCTCACCTCCGTACGGATGGAGACCAACGCCGGCCCGATCGTCCTCGACCGGCCGGACGGCTCGCTCGCGACGCTCTCCATAGAGGGCCAGCCGGACCGCGCCGTGGCGCTCAAGCGCCGCGAGACGGCCGAGCTGATCGCGGAGGAGCTGCGCCGGCTCGACCCGGACGACACCTACGCGACGGCGCTCAGGTTCGGTGTGGAGCGGCTGGACGAGGAGGCGGCGACGACCGCCCCCGAGCCGGTCGCGGAGGCGGTGACGGAGGCGGAGGCGGTCGTGGAGACGGCCCCCGCCGCCAAGCCCGCCGCGAAGAAGACCCCGGCCAAGAAGGCGGCGGCCAAGTGAGCGCCCCCCAGCTGGTCGTCCACCGCGACAAGGAGCTGATGGCCGAGGCCGCCGCGGCCCGGCTCATCACCCGGATCGTGGACGCCCAGGCCGCCCGCGGCTCCGCCTCGGTCGTGCTGACCGGCGGCCGGAACGGCAACGGCCTGCTCGCGGCGCTCGGCGCGGCGCCCGCGCGGGACGCGGTCGACTGGTCGCGGCTCGACCTGTGGTGGGGCGACGAGCGGTACCTGCCCGAGGGCGACCCCGAGCGGAACGTCACCCAGGCCCGTGCCGCGCTGCTCGACCGGGTGCCGCTGGACCCGGCGCGGGTGCACGCCATGCCCGCCTCGGACGGTCCGTACGGCAGCGACGTCGACGCCGCCGCGGCCGCGTACGCGGAGGAGCTGGCCGCCGCCGCGGGTCCCGGTGACCACGGCGGGGTGCCGACCTTCGACGTGCTGATGCTGGGCGTCGGCCCTGACACCCATGTGGCCTCGCTCTTCCCGGAGCTGCCGGCGGTCCGCGAGACCGAGCGGACGGTGGTCGGGGTGCACGGCGCGCCGAAGCCGCCGCCGGTCCGCGTCTCGCTGACGCTTCCGGCGATCCGGGCGGCCAAGGAGGTCTGGCTGCTCGCGGCCGGTGAGGACAAGGCGAAGGCCGCGGCGATCGCGCTGTCGGGCGCGCGCGAGGTGCAGGCCCCGGCGGCCGGTGCCTACGGCCGCTCGCGGACGCTGTGGCTGCTCGACGCGGCGGCCGCGTCGGAGCTGCCGCGGAGCCTGTACCCGCCGGCCTCGGCCTGACGCACCTGTACGGAGGCCCGGTTCACCTGTCGGTGGGCCGGGCCTCCGGCATGTGTGCGGGCTCCGTCTGTACGGGCTCCGCTCGTGCGGGCTCCGTTCCTGCGGGCTCCGTTCCTGCGGGCTCCATTCCTGCGGGCTCCAGGAAGGGCGCGAGGAGTTCCGGTACGGCTCCGGCGGCGAAGGTCAGGCCCTGGCTCTCGCCCGCGTCGAGGATGTCGTAGGCCCCCTCGCCCGCCGCCGTCGTGGCGGTGAGGGTCAGCAGGCCGGCGCGGCGCTGGAAGTACGACTGCTTGACGGTCCAGCCGATGACGCCGGAGCGCTGGAGGGCGACCGTCGTCCGCCGCACGGTGCCCGAACGGGTCACCAGATAGGCGCCGCTGACGCCGTGTCCGAGGGCGCGGTACGCGTCGAGGGCGAGCGGCACCGCGAGCGGGGTGAGGACGAGGGCGCAGCCGGCCGCCACGTACAACAGCACCGGGGTGAGCAGCAGGCCGAGGACGGCGAGGACCGCGGCGGGTCCGAGGGCGGTCCACAGGGCCCAGCGCAGCCGCCGGGCACGGGCGGCCCGGGGGTGGCCGGCGAGGGCTGCCCCGGTGGGCGGCTCCTGCTCGCGCAGGACCTGGGCGGCGACCCGCTCGGCACGCTCCCGGGGGACGGCGGGCAGCAGGTTCTTCAGGTCGGCGTGCTTGTCGTCGTCGTCCTGGGCGAGGCCGGTGGCGACGGCGTCGACGCGGGCGGCCCCGAACAGCCGCGCACCGAGGGGCTCGACGAGCTCGATCCCGCGCAGCCGGCGTTCCTCCAGGCTGACCGAGCGGGCGGTGAACAGGCCGCGGCGGACGCGGAGGGTGCCGCCGGGCTCGCGCTCCAGGCGGTAGTTCCACCACATCTCGATCCAGAGTCCGAGGGCGCCGACGGCCCCGACGGCGGTGGCGAGCAGCACCAGGTCGACGACGACCCAGGTCAGGGACGTGTCCTGGAAGCGGTCCCCTATCCAGTCGATGACCTCGCCCTGGGCGCCGAACCACTCGCTGACCTGCATGACGGCGCCCGCCGCGGCGCCGCCGAGGGCGGGGGCGAGGAAGGAGACGGGGGCGTAGCGGATCCAGCGCGGGTCGAGGGTGGCGAGGGTGCGGTCGTCCCCGGTTTCCTCGGGGGCGGCGGTGCGGGCGAGGAGCTCGTGGCGGAGCCGCTCGCCCTCGGCGCGGGTGACCAGGTCGAGTTCGAGGGTGGACTCGCCGCCGGTGTGCTCGCCGGTGCCGATCCGGACCTTGACGAGGCCGAGGACGCGCTGGAGGGGGTTGGCGGTGAGGTCGACGCTGCGGATCCGCTCTCGGGCGAGGGAGCGGCGCTTCAGCAGCAGGAGCCCGGTGTGGAGGTCGACCCGCTCGGGGCCGACGCGGTAGCGGGTGCGGCGCAGCCGGATCCAGTCGGCGGCGGTGCCGGCGAGGACGAGCAGGGCGGCGCCGGCGAGGACCCAGGCGACGGCCTGCCAAAGCGGCCTGCCGCCCGAGAGGCCCGCCACGGCCGGGAGGGCCGCGCCGCCGGCCACCCCGCAGAGGACGGCGGCGCCGGCGAGCAGGGTCCGCGGGTCGAGCCGCCGCCACTGCTCCTCCTCGCTCATGTGGCGTCCCCGGGGGTGGCCCGGGTGAGGAGGGTGAGCCGCTCGGCGAGTGCGGCGGCGAGCTCGTGGTCGAGTCCCTCGATGCGGATCGCCCCCTTGGAGGAGGCGGTGGTGACGGTGACGGTGGCGAGCCGGAGCGCCTGCTCCAGCGGGCCGCGTACGGTGTCGACCGTCTGGATCCGGGACATCGGGGCGATCCGCCACTCCTGCCAGAGGGCGCCGGTGCGCACGTAGACGGCCTCGTCGGTGACCTCCCAGCGGTGCACCCGGAACCACCAGGCGGGGAAGAACGCGGTGCAGGCGAGGCCCAGGGCCGCCACGGCCCCGGCCGCGAGCAGCAGCCAGAACCGGGCGGACCCGATCAGCGCGCCGAGCACGGCCAGGACCACCACCGGGACGGCGGTGGTCACGAGCAGCTGGACCCGCCACCAGGTGACGGCCCGTGTGTCGACGGCGTTCCTGGGCGGCCGCAGCCGCACCGCGTTCTCCCCCGTCATCCGGTTACCGTCCGCGCAGCGAGCGGTAGACCGAGACGAGTCCGGCGGTGGAGCTGTCGAGTTGCCCGGCTCCCTCGCCCTCCGTCAGGACCGGTTCGATCTTCTTGGCGAGGACCTTGCCGAGTTCGACGCCCCACTGGTCGAAGGAGTCGATGTTCCAGATGGCGCCCTGGACGAAGACCTTGTGCTCGTAGAGCGCGATCAGCTGGCCGAGGACGGACGGGGTGAGCGCCTCGGCGAGGATCGTGGTGGTCGGGTGGTTGCCCTGGAAGGTCTTGTGCGGGACGAGTTCCTCGGCGACGCCCTCGGCCCGTACCTCCTCGGGCGTCTTGCCGAAGGCGAGCGCCTGGGTCTGGGCGAAGAAGTTGGCCATGAGCAGGTCGTGCTGGGCGACGAGCCCGGGCGGCAGGTCGTCGACGGGCCGGGCGAAGCCGATGAAGTCGGCCGGGATGACCTTGGTGCCCTGGTGGATCAACTGGTAGTAGGCGTGCTGCCCGTTGGTGCCAGGGGTGCCCCAGACGACGGGGCCGGTCTGCCAGTCGACGCGGTTGCCCTCGCGGTCCACCGACTTGCCGTTGGACTCCATGTCGAGCTGCTGGAGGTAGGCGGTGAACTTGGACAGGTAGTGCGAGTACGGCAGGACGGCGTGCGACTGGGCGTCGAAGAAGGCGCCGTACCAGACGCCGAGGAGGCCGAGGAGCAGCGGCGCGTTCTCCTCGGGCGGGGCGGTGCGGAAGTGCTCGTCGACGAGGTGGAAGCCGTCGAGCATCTCGCGGAAGCGCTCCGGGCCGATGGCGATCATCAGGGAGAGGCCGATGGCGGAGTCGTAGGAGTAGCGGCCGCCGACCCAGTCCCAGAACTCGAACATGTTCGTGGTGTCGATGCCGAACTCCTCGACCTTCTCGGCGTTGGTCGAGAGGGCCACGAAGTGCTGGGCGACGGCCTCCTGACCGGCCTTCAGCCCGGCGAGGAGCCAGCTGCGGGCCGAGGTGGCGTTGGTGATCGTCTCGATGGTGGTGAAGGTCTTCGAGGCGACGACGAAGAGGGTCTCGGCGGGGTCGAGGTCGCGGACGGCCTCGTGGAGGTCGGCGCCGTCGACGTTGGAGACGAAACGGAACGTCAGGTCCCGCCGGGTGTAGGAGCGCAGGACCTCGTAGGCCATGGCGGGGCCGAGGTCGGAGCCGCCGATGCCGATGTTCACGATGTTCTTGACGGGCTTGCCGGTGTGGCCGGTCCACTCGCCCGCGCGGACCTTGTCGGCGAAGGCGGCCATCTTGTCGAGGACGGCGTGGACGCCGGGGACGACGTTCTCCCCGTCGACCTCGACGACGGCCCCGCGGGGGGCGCGCAGCGCGGTGTGGAGGACGGCGCGGTCCTCGGTGGTGTTGATCTTCTCGCCGCGGAACATGGCGTCGCGGAGCTCGGCGACGCCGGTGACGGCGGCGAGTTCACGCAGCAGGGTCAGCGTCTCGTCGGTGACGAGGTGCTTGGAGTAGTCCAGGTGGAGGTCACCGACGCGCAGGGTGTTGCGGGTGCCCCGCTCCGGGTCGGCGGCGAACAGTTCGCGCAGATGGGTCTCGCCCAGCTGCTCACGGTGCTTGCCGAGGGCCGCCCACTCGGGCAGCCGGTTGAGCCTGATACGGCCTTCGCTGGTCATCTCGGACATCGCCCATTCCTTCTCAATACTGCTTGTCTGCCCCGCTGCACCCCCAACCTAATTGATCAGGGGGCCCAACGACGCGACGGCGAGCGCGAACAACGCCGCCGCGAGGAGGGCCGGTGTGTGCGGTCCGAGACCGGCGGCCGCGGCGCCGCCGAGGAGGGCCCCGAGCGGGGCTCCCGCGACGGCGAGGGTGCGGAAGGCCGCGGCGACGCGGCCGAGCATCCCTTCGGGGGCGCGCTCCTGCATGAGGGTGGTCTGCTGGACGTTCCACACCGTCCCCATCAAGCCGAACACCGCCATGGCCCCGATCGATACCGCGAGGACGGGCACCGCGCCCATCAGGACCAGGCAGCCGGTCTGGACGGCCCCGGCGAGGAACACGGCGCGTATCCGTCCGGTCCGCTCGGCGAGCCGCCGGGCGAGGAAGCCGCCGGCGACGGCACCGAGGGCGTAGGCGGTGATGGTGGCGGCGTATCCGCTGTCCCCCGCGTGGAGGCCGTCGGTGACGAGGACGACGAGGGTGGCGATGAGGGCGCCCATGCCGATGTTGCACAGGGTGGTGGCGGTGCAGAGCCATCGCAGGTGCCGGTCCGCGCGCAGGACGGCGAGTCCTTCGGCCATCTCGGCGCGGAGGGTGGACCCGGCCGGGCGGGGCGGCCGTTCGGGTGCGCCGGTGCGCAGGGAGGCGACGAGGAGGGCGGCCAGGACGTACGTGACGGCGTCGGCCGCGTACGGGACGGCGGGCCCGGCGAGGAGCAGGACGGGCACGGCGGGTCCGGCGAGGAGGCCGCCGGCGAGCTGCTGACCGGTCATCAGACGGGCGTTGGCCGCGGCCAGGGTCTCGGCCGGGACGAGCGCCGGCAGCAGGGCGGTCGCCGCGTTGTCGAAGAGGGTCTGCAGGGTGGTCAGGGCGAAGGCGAGGAGGAGCAGCAGGGCGATGCCGGCGTGCCCGAGGGCCACGGCCGCGGCGAAGGCGGCCACGAGTCCGCCGCGGACGAGGTCGACGGCCCACATGGCCCGGCGCTGGTCGACGCGGTCGGCGACGGCCCCGCCGAGGAGCCCGAAGAGCAGCCAGGGCAGGAAGCCGCAGGCGGTGACGGAGGCGATGAGGAACGGGTCGTCGGTGAGCACGGCGGCGAGCAGGGGCAGTGCGGCGGTCCGCAGCGAGTCGCCGAACCGGGAGACGACCGCGGCCGTCCACAGGCGTCCGAAGCCGCCCCGCCAGGCGGGCGCCGCCCTGGTGCCGCCCACTGCCTCCGTCGCCGCCACAACGCCCCCTCGGTCCGGTGCTCCCCTGTGCGACCGACCGTAGAGGACGCCACTGACAGTGGCCGTTCCGGCCGGTCTCAGTGGCCGCCGCGGTGCAGCCTGCCCTCGTAGCGGGCTTCGAGGAGGAGGTTGCGCTCGTGGCCGCCGGGGGTGTTGGCGGAGACGTACACGGGAGGTTCGTGTCCCTCGGCGAGGAGGAGGGCGAGGGTCTCCGCGACGGTCATCTGGACGAGGAGCGCGGAGGTGAGGGTGGAGATCCCGCAGGCGGCGCCGCCGCCGGGGAGCGGGAGGACGGCGTCGCCGGTGGGGGCGCAGTTGTCGAGGACCACGTCGGCGAGGTCGGCGAGCCGCCTGCCGCTCGCGTGGAGGGCGGGGACGGCGCGGGCGTGTGCGAGCGAGGTGAGGGCGAGGAGCCGGTGTCCGGCGCCGGTCACTTTCACCGCCAGGTCGACGACCGCGTTGTTGACGCCGGAGCTGGAGATGATCACGAACAGGTCCTGCGGGCGGGGGTCGGCGAGGGCGTACAGCCGTTCGGCGAGTCCTGGGGTGCGTTCGAGGAGCGGGTCGGCGAGGACGGCGGGGTCCTCTCCGCCGCGCAGCACGAGGTCGGCGAGCGAGAGGCGGTTGGTGGGGACCAGGCCGCCGGCGCGGCCGGCGATCTCCAGGGCGGCGGCCTGGGAGTGGCCGGTCCCGAAGGCGTGGATGACGCCGTCGGCGGCCACGCAGTCGGCGAGGAGCCGGGCCGCGCGCGGGACGGCGTCCGCGTTGGCGGCGACGGCGCGCTCGACGGCGTCCCGGGCCCGGTCGGCGAACGGCGCGGCGCCGAGCTCGTCGGGCCGGGGCAGGGCGGCGGACATGGCGGAGGCCTCCACTGGTTCGGTCGCTGACACACGAACGGGCCTTGCCCGCGAACCGAGTTCGCGGGCAAGGCCCGTTCGTCACACCGTCACACCACGCTTCAGATCTCGCCGCGCAGTTTGGCCAGCGCCTCGGCGAGGATCGCCTCGCCGTCCGCGTCGCTGCGCCGCTCACGCACATAGGCGAGGTGGGTCTTGTACGGCTCCGTGCGCGGCGGGTCCGGCGGGTTGTCCCGGTCCTGGCCCGCCGGGAAGCCGCAGCGCGGGCAGTCCCAGGTATCCGGGACCGCCGCGTCGCTGGCGAAGCTCGGCTGCGTCTCGTGCCCGTTCGAGCACCAGAAGGAGATGCGGAGGCGCGGTGCCGACTCGCCCCGCTCGGCCTCCCCCATCGGCCCCGCTCCGACCCGGCTTCCCCGGATCGCGTTGCCACTTGCCACGGTCGTAACTCCCTGCGTGATGGTGCTCGAAGATGCCCCAGTCTACGTAAGGCCCAACGCGCGTCCAGTGATTGGAGTTACCGGTCCAACTTCATCAGCAGACCAAGTACCACAATGCAGGAGAACCAGAGCAGACCGACCACGACCGTGATCCGGTCGAGGTTCCGCTCGGCGACCGAGGAGCCGCCGACGGAGGACTGCATGCCGCCTCCGAACATGTCGGAGAGGCCGCCGCCCTTTCCCTTGTGCATCAGCACGAGCAGCATCAGCAGCGCGCTGAAGACGATCAGGGCGATCGAGAACCCCATAACCACGGCTGGACCAACTTCCTCGGACTTATACGGACGGGGGCCGGGCACCTGCCCGACCCCCGCAAGGGTACGACGTAACTCCGCTACCGCATACTCACTGGTCGCGGAAGCGCACGATCTTGACGAACTCGTCGGCGTCCAGCGCCGCGCCGCCCACCAGGGCGCCGTCGACGTCCGGCTGCGCCATGATCGCGGCCACGTTGCCGGCCTTGACCGAGCCGCCGTACTGGATGCGGACCTTGTCGGCCAGCTCCTGCGAGTACAGCTCGGCGAGGCGGCCGCGGATCGCCCCGCAGACCTCCTGGGCGTCCTCGGGCGTGGCGACCTCGCCGGTGCCGATGGCCCACACCGGCTCGTACGCGATCACGATCGTCTCGGCCTGCTCGGCCGGGACGTCCTTCAGGCCGCCGTCGACCTGCGCGAGGGTGTGCTCGACCTGGTTGCCCGCCTTGCGGACGTCCAGGCCCTCACCGACGCAGAGGATCGGGGTCACGCCGTGCTTGAAGGCGGCCTTCACCTTGGCGTTGCAGACCTCGTCGTTCTCGGCGTGGTACTGGCGGCGCTCGGAGTGGCCGACGGCGACGTAGGCGGCCTTCAGCTTGGACAGCATCAGGCCCGAGATCTCGCCGGTGTAGGCACCGGAGTCGTGCGCCGAGATGTCCTGGGCGCCGTACTTGATCTTGAGCTTGTCGCCGTCGACCAGGGTCTGGACGGACCGCAGGTCGGTGAAGGGGACCAGGACCGCGACCTCACAGGCGTCGTAGTCCTTGTCGGTCAGGGCGAAGGCGAGCTTCTGGACGTGGGCGATGGCCTCGAGGTGGTTGAGGTTCATCTTCCAGTTGCCCGCCATCAGCGGGGTGCGGCCAGAAGAAAGGGATGCAGTCATAAAGGGGTCAGTCCTCCAGTGCGACGAGGCCGGGGAGCTTCTTGCCCTCGAGGTATTCGAGGGAGGCGCCGCCGCCGGTCGAGATGTGGCCGAAGGCATTCTCGTCGAAGCCCAGGGTGCGGACGGCCGCGGCGGAGTCGCCACCGCCGACCACCGTGAAGGCCGGGGAGTCGACGAGCGCCTGGGCGACCGCCTTGGTGCCCTCGGCGTAGTCGGGGTGCTCGAAGACGCCCATCGGACCGTTCCAGAAGACGGTGCCGGCGTCGGCGAGCTTCGCGGCGTAGAGCTTACGGGTCTCCGGACCGATGTCCAGGCCCTCCTGGTCGGCCGGGATCGCGTCCGCGGCGACCGTGGTGGGGTTGGCCGGAGCCTTGGTCTTCAGGTCCGGGAATTCGGCCGAGACCAGCACGTCGACGGGGAGCACGAACTCCACGCCGCGCTTCTCGGCCCGCGCCAGGTACTCCAGGACCGCCGGGATCTGGTCCTCCTGGAGCAGCGAGATGCCGACCTCGTGGCCCTTGGCCTTGAGGAAGGTGTACGCCATGCCGCCGCCGATGAGGATGCGGTCGGCCTTCTCCAGGAGGTGGTCGATCACGCCGAGCTTGTCGGAGACCTTGGCGCCGCCGAGGACGACCACGTACGGCCGCTGGACCTCGTCCGTGAGCTTCTTCAGGACGCCGACCTCGGTGGCGATGAGGTAGCCGGCGGCGTGCGGGAGGCGCGCCGGGAGGTCGAAGACCGAGGCGTGCTTGCGGTGCACGGCGCCGAAGCCGTCGCCGACGTACAGGTCGGCGAGGGCCGCGAGCTCGTCCGCGAAGGCGCCGCGCTCGGCGTCGTCCTTCGAGGTCTCGCCGGCGTTGAAACGCAGGTTCTCGATGACGGCCACCTGGCCGTCGGCGAGGCCGGCGACGGCGGCCTTGGCCGAGTCGCCGACGGTGTCGGTCGCGAACGCGACCTCGGCGCCCAGCAGTTCACCGAGGCGCGTGGCGGCCGGGGCGAGCGAGAAGGCCGGGTCCGGGGCACCCTTGGGGCGGCCCAGGTGCGAGGCGACCACGACGCGGGCACCCGCGTCGGCGAGCGCCTTGACCGTGGGGACGACGGCGCGGATGCGGCCGTCGTCGGTGATCTTGGTGCCTTCGAGCGGCACGTTGAGGTCGGCACGCACGAACACGCGCTTGCCTGCGACGCCGGCTTCGAGAAGCTCGTCGATCGTCTTCATCTGTTAACAGACTCCTTGGTACGCGGTGGAGCACACAAACAGGGCTCGCACAGCGCGACGTTGCGCTGCCCGAGCCCTGCTCCCATCGAAAACCCGCCCTGAAGCTTAGAGCTGGCCGCCGACGAAGACGGTGAGGTCGACGAGACGGTTGGAGTAGCCCCACTCGTTGTCGTACCAGCCGAGGATCTTGACCGTGTTGCCTTCCTGGACCATCGTCAGGGAGGCGTCGAAGGTGCAGGACGCCGGGTCGCTGACGATGTCCGAGGAGACGATCGGGTCCTCGGTGTAGAACAGGATGCCCTTGAGGTCGCCGTCCTCGGCGGCCTTCTTGAACGCGGCGTTGACCTCGTCCTTGGTGACCTCGCGGTCGAGGGTGACGACCAGGTCGGTGGCGGAGCCGGTCGGGACCGGGACGCGCATGGCGATGCCGTCGAGCTTGCCCTTGAGCTGCGGGAGGACCAGGGCGGTGGCCTTGGCGGCACCGGTCGTGGTCGGGATGATGTTCTCCGCGGCGGCGCGGGCGCGGCGCAGGTCCTTGTGCGGGAAGTCGAGGATGCGCTGGTCGTTGGTGTACGCGTGGACCGTCGTCATGAGGCCCTTGACGATGCCGAAGTTCTCGTCGAGGACCTTGGCCATCGGTGCGACACAGTTGGTGGTGCAGGACGCGTTGGAGATGACGTCGTGCTGCGCGGCGTCGTACTTGTCCTGGTTGACGCCCATGACGATGGTGATGTCCTCGTCGGTGGCCGGAGCCGAGATGAGGACCTTCTTGGCGCCGCCGGCGAGGTGCTTCGCGGCGTCGGCCTTCTTGGTGAAGATGCCGGTCGACTCGATGACGATGTCGACGCCCAGGTCGCCCCAGGGAATGTCGGCCGGGTCGCGCTCGGACAGCACCTTGATGGTGTGACCGTCGACGGTGATGGTGTCGGCGGTGTGGGTCACCTCGGCCTTGAGGCGGCCCAGGATGGTGTCGTACTTCAGCAGGTGCGCGGTGGTCGCGGTGTCACCCAGGTCGTTGACAGCCACGATCTCGATGTCAGCACCCTGCTCAAGGAGCGCGCGGAAATAGTTCCGGCCGATGCGGCCAAAGCCGTTGATGCCTACGCGGATCGTCACGAACCGATCTCCTCGTTAGGAACGCCGGTGTATCGACGCCGGCGAGATTTTTGTTTTTTGGGATGTCCCCGACCGCTTACGACCCTACCTCCCCGGCTGCCCGCGAGTGACATCCTGCGCAGCCGTGCGAGCCCGGAAAGTGAGGGAAAACGGCCGACGGCCCGTGCCTACCGACGGGTACGGGCCGCCTTGGGACCTTTGTCCCGACTACTCTCCGTCAGCGCCGGAGAGCTCCGAGGGCCCGCCCGAGGAGCCGTGCGCGCTCCGCCGTGCCGGGCACGTGCTCCAGGCCGAAGCCGAGGAGGACGGTGTCGCGGGTGGTGACCGCGGCCTGGGAGTGGAACAGCGCCGCGGAGCGCGTCCAGTCGGAGGCGTTGCCGGGGCTGCCGGCCGGGGCGCCCGGCGCGGACCAGGCGCCGAGGGAGGTCTCGAAGCCCTCCGCCTCGGTGCTGGTCCCGGTGACGAGCCGGGTGTCGTCGACGAAGGCGCCCATCTCTCCCGTACCGGGGTCGGAGATGTACGAGATCGCGAGCTCGACCTTCTTGCCCGCCCAGGCGCTCAGGTCGACGGAGGCCTGCCGCCAGCCGTTGGAGGGGCCGGTGAAGGCGTTCCAGGAGCCGGTGGTGCCGGTGGGCGCGCAGCCGTCCTCGCCGACGGTGAGGTAGTGGGCGAGGAAGGGGTGGCCGCGGACGTAGTAGCCCTCGCCGCAGTCTGCCGGGGGCTGGGCGGAGGTGCCGCCGTTGACGTCGGGCAGGGTCGTCCAGTCGTCCTGGCCGACGGTGTGGGCCTCGACGACGAGGTTGTCGTAGCCGGGCTCGGTGTCGTAGCTGACCTGGAAGTCCAGACGGGGCTTCGATCCGGCGGCGACGCCGCTGAGGTCGACGGTCCTCGCGAGCCGCGCCCAGGTGTCGTCGGCGTGCTTGACGGCCGCGAACGTGGAGCCCTCGGCGGGCTCGAAGGGGGTGCGGATGCCGGGGTAGTCGCCGGCGGAGGCGCTGCTCGCGAACTGCGGGAACTGCTCCGGCTTCAGCGTGTCGGAGGTGACGGTGTACGCGCCCGCGTTGTCCAGCGGGTTGCCGGCGGCGGCGGCGAGCGTCGCGCCGGTGCCCGCGAAGGCGCCCGTGCCGGCGAAGGCGGGCGGGTTCTTGAGGCCCGCGCGGTGGTAGGCGCCGAGGTAGTACTGGGCGAAGTCGTTGGACTCGGCCCGGCCGATCTCGGTGAGCCCGCCGGACTTCTCACCGGCGTTGATCAGCTTGCCGCCCTCGTTGAGGTAGGCGCGGACGGCGAGCTGGGCGGCGCCGGAGGGGCGCTCGGCGCCGGTGTACCAGACGACGGTACGGAAGTGGGAGAGGACGCCGAGGGCGTCCGGGGCGCCCTGGGTGGCGACGTCCCAGACGGCGGCCGCGCGCTTGTTGTCGGCGAGCGCCTTCACATAGTCGGCGGTGTGCTGTGCGGCGGTGGTGCCGCCCTCGTCGGCGAGGACGAGGACGTCGCCGCGGGGACGCTCGGCCACCTTGTACGTGAAGGGGGCGGATGAGGTGGCCCTGCCCTCGCGGGTGCGGGCGGTGAACCAGACCTCGACGGAGTCGCCGGGGCGGGCTCCCTCGACCTCGGCGCGGTACTCGTCGAAGTACAGGTTGTCGTCGCCGCCGAAGGTCTCGCCGCCCTTCCAGGCCTCGACCTCCTCGCTGTGGGTGCGGCCGCCGTTGATCCGGTACTTCAGGGTCTTGGCGCGCAGCGACTTGCGGGCGGTGACGGCGACCTCCTGCTCCGCGCCGCGGGCGTAGGAGGTGGTGAAGGTCTTCGGGGTGAGGTCGGAGGCGTCGATGCCGACCGGGGAGACGGGCCGGTCCGGGTGGGCGGCGGTCTCCGCGACGGCGAGCGCGAAGGGGATGTTCTTGGCGAACTCGGCCTGGATCAGCTTCTCGTCGTCCGGGAAGGTGAAGACGGAGGCGCAGTCGCCCGGGTTCCACGCGTCGTTCGGGTCGACGCGGGAGGCGGTGGCACAGGTCGACATCTCCGGGGTGAACATCTGCATCCCGTTGACGTTGGCGGCGTGTCCGTCCGCCTCGCCGTTGGTGATGTACAGCTCCGAGGAGACCTGCGGCCGGTAGCCGGGCACGGCCGACTTCTGCGGGGTGCCGGCGAGGGCCTTGAGGGCCACGTCGTCGGGGGTGTCGGTGGCGACCTGCCAGCCGACGCCGTACAGCAGGAGCTGGGCGGCCGAGTGGTAGTTGATGCCGTACGCGAAGCCGATGCGCTTCTGGAAGGCGTCGAGGGCCCGCGTCTCGGGCTCCGACATGGGGCCCTTGCCGCGGAAGGTCTCGTCGGCCGGGTCGGGGGACGAACCCTCGTCGTCGTAGCCCCACTTGTAGGCGAAGTTGCGGTTGAGGTCGACGCCGTCGCCGGGGCCGATCCTCCCGTCGCCGTCGTTGTCGTGGAGGTTCTTCCGCCACTGCCGGTTGGCGGGGTCGGCGTGCGTGAAGTCGTAGCCGTCCGGGTTGGCGGAGAGCACGAACCACAGCTCGGTGGAGTCGACGATGCGGGTGATCCGCTCGTCCTTGCCATAGTTAGCGAGGTAATAGTGCATCAGCCGCCGGGTCATCTCGGGGGTGATCCACTCGCGCGCGTGCTGGTTGGACATGTACAGCGTGGCGGGCTTCGAGCCGTCCTTGGTGCGCGGGGCGCCCTTGGTCAGCTTGAGGGCGAGGATGTCCTGCCCCTTGAGGGTCTTGCCGATGGAGACGACCTTGGTGAGCCCGGGGTTGGCCCGCGCGGTGTCCAGGATCTCCTGCTTGAGGCCGCCCTGGCCGCCGTACGGGCGGAAGACGCCGTCCCCGGCCGCGGCGACCCGCTTCTCGGCCTGGGCGGTGAGGCTGTGCTCGGCGATCTCGACGCCCTGGCCGCGCAGCTGCCCGGCCTGCCGTCCGGTGAGGAAGAGCTCGACCGTCGCGGAGCCCTTCGCCGGGACCTGCTCGGTGAGTTCATGGGCGTCGGCACCGGCGTCGAGGAGCAGCGGGACCTGCTCCTGGGTGACCTCGGCGCGCCAGACGGAGAGGGCGTCCCCGCCGTCCCGGTCGTTCGGCTGCGCTCCGGCGACGGGTGCCGCCGCCACTCCGGCGATCAGCAGTGAAGCCGCGGCGAGGATCGATCTCGCTCTGCGTCTCATGTGCCCCCCTTGCTGTTGTCAGTCACGAAGGTGAACAGACGCCAGGCTCTTGGGCGCTCATAGGACTGTCAAGGGTGCCTCGCGGGTGTACGAAAAAGCTGCCGGTGCCTCAGAAAGGCACCGGCAGCGCGGAGTTCGCGGTTCCGTACGGATCTCCCGTACGGCTCAGCCGACCAGGCTGTCGTCCAGCTCCTCCGTCAGGTTGGACTCGGTCCCGGGGATGCCCAGGTCCTGCGCCCGCTTGTCGGCCATCGCGAGGAGCCGGCGGATCCGCCCGGCCACCGCGTCCTTGGTCAGCGGCGGGTCGGCGAGCGCGCCCAGCTCCTCCAGGGAGGCCTGCTTGTGCTCCATGCGGAGCCGGCCGGCGGCGGCGAGGTGCTCGGGCACCTCCTCGCCGAGGATCTCCAGGGCGCGCTGCACCCGGGCGCCCGCGGCGACCGCGGCACGGGCCGAGCGGCGCAGGTTGGCGTCGTCGAAGTTGGCCAGGCGGTTGGCGGTGGCGCGCACCTCGCGCCGCATCCGCCGCTCCTCCCAGGCGAGCACCGACTCGTGCGCGCCGAGCCGGGTGAGCAGGGCGCCGATCGCGTCGCCGTCGCGGACGACGACCCGGTCCACGCCCCGTACCTCCCGGGCCTTCGCCGCGATGGAGAGCCGGCGGGCCGCGCCGACCAGGGCGAGGGCCGCCTCGGGACCCGGGCAGGTCACCTCCAGGGAGGAGGAGCGGCCGGGCTCGGTCAGCGAACCGTGCGCGAGGAACGCGCCGCGCCAGGCCGCCTCGGCGTCACAGGTCGCACCGGAGACCACCTGCGGGGGAAGGCCCCGGATGGGGCGGCCGCGGCCGTCCACGAGCCCCGTCTGCCGGGCCAGCTGGTCGCCGCCGGCCACCACCCGCACCACGAAGCGCGAGCCGCGCCGCAGCCCGCCGGGGGCCATCACGATCAGCTCGGAGCTGTGCCCGAAGATCTCCAGGATGTCCCGCTTGAGGCGGCGGGCCGCCATCGCGGTGTCCAGCTCCGCCTCGATCACGATGCGGCCGCTCACCAGGTGCAGACCGCCCGCGAACCGCAGGATCGACGAGACCTCTGCCTTCCTGCAGCAGGTCCGGGTGACGGGAAGCCGGGAGATCTCGTCCTTCACCGCTGCCGTCATCGCCATGGGCCGATCCTTCCATGCATCCGAAAAATACGGTCGTACGCGGCGGCCAACAGCTCCGGGTCATGCTTCGCGGAGCCGTCGGGCCCGGCCACCGGCGCCAGCTCGACCGCGGCACCGAGCCGCTTGGCGGCATCGGCGAGGGACTCGCGGTCGGGCACGGCGGCCTCGTCGGCCAGCACCACGTCCAGGGCGAGTTTAGGGGCGTGTCGTCCCAAAACCTCCAAATGACGCTGCGGGGAGAAGCCCTCGGTTTCTCCGGGCTGCGGCGCGAGGTTCAGCGACAGCACCTTTCGGGCCTTCGTCTCGATCAGGGCGTCGAGGAGCTCGGGGACCAGGAGGTGCGGGATCACCGAGGAGAACCAGGAGCCGGGACCGAGCACCACCCAGTCCGCGTCCAGGACGGCCGCGACCGCCTCGGGCACGGCCGGCGGGTCGTGCGGCACGAGGTGCACGGACTGCACGTCGCCGGGCGTGAGCGCCACGGTGGCCTGGCCGCGCACGGTGTCCACGTCGTCCGGCCGCTCCGGGTCGTGGCCCCTGACCAGGGCCTGGAGCTCCAGGGGCACGGCGGACATGGGCAGCACCCGGCCCTGGGCGCCGAGCAGCCGGCCGACCAGGTCGAGGGCCTGGACGGGGTCGCCGAGCTGCTCCCAGAGGGCGACGATCAGCAGGTTGCCGACGGCGTGGCCGCCCATCTCGCCCTTGGACTGGAAGCGGTGCTGGATGACCCGGGCCCAGGTCTGGCCCCAGTCGTCGTCGCCGCAGAGCGCGGCGAGCGCCTTGCGCAGGTCGCCCGGGGGCAGCACGCCGAGCTCCTCCCGGAGCCGGCCGCTGGAGCCCCCGTCGTCGGCGACGGTGACGACGGCGGTGAGGTCGCCGGTGATCCGGCGGAGGGCGGCCAGGGAGGCCGACAGGCCCATGCCGCCGCCCAGCGCGACCACCTTGGGCTGGGTGCCGCGCCTGCGGAGCGTACGCCGCACCGCGAGGGTGGAGGTACGCCGACGGTACGGCTTCACTCGCGCCCCATGTCCCGGTGGACGACGACGGTCTCGACCCCTTCGGAGGCGAGGCGGGCGGCGAGGCGCTCGGCGGTGGCGACGGAGCGGTGCTTGCCGCCCGTGCAGCCCACGGCGATGGTCACGTACCGCTTGCCCTCGCGGCGGTAGCCCGCGGCGATCAGCTGGAGCAGCTCGGTGTAGCGGTCGAGGAACTCCTTGGCACCCGGCTGGTTGTAGACGTAGTTCGACACCTCCTCGTTGAGGCCGGTGAAGGGGCGCAGCTCGGGGACCCAGTGCGGGTTCGGCAGGAAGCGCATGTCGACGACGAGGTCGGCGTCGACCGGCAGTCCGTACTTGAAGCCGAAGGACATCACGGTGGCCCGGAGCTCGGGCTCCTCGTCGCCGGCGAACTGGGCGTCCATCTTGGCGCGCAGCTCGTGGACGTTGAGGCTGGAGGTGTCGATCACCAGGTCGGCGTCGCCGCGCAGCTCGCGCAGCAGGTCGCGCTCGGCGGCGATGCCGTCGGTGATGCGGCCGTCGCCCTGGAGCGGGTGCGGCCTGCGGACCGACTCGAAGCGCCGGACCAGGGCCTCGTCGGAGGACTCCAGGAAGACGATCCGGCGGGTGACCTGCTTGGCGTCCAGGTCGGCGAGGGACTCCCTGAGGTTGTCGAAGAACTGCCGGCCGCGGACGTCCACGACGACGGCGATCCTGGCGACGTTGCCCTGGGAGCGGGCGCCGAGCTCCACCATGGTGGGGATCAGCGCGGGCGGCAGATTGTCCACGACGAACCAGCCGAGGTCCTCCAGGCACTTCGCCGCGGTGGACCGGCCGGCTCCGGACATGCCGGAGATGATCACCAGTTCGGGAATGGCCGCCTCGGCGCCGTTGTCGCCGGCGGTCTCCTTCGTGCCCGTACTCACGTGTCCTGCTCCGTCTTCTCGGTCGTGCTCGTCGTGCGTGTGGCGCTCGCTCATGCGGTGGTGCCCCCGTCGTCTTCCATGATCTCTCCTGTGGCCGTGTTCACGGCGGGTGCGGCGGGGGCCGCCTGGGCCAGGGCCACGGCGACCGCCTCCGCGGTCTTCCGGCCGAAGCCGGGGACCTCACAGATCTGCTCGATTGTCGCCTGCTTCAGCCGCTTCACCGAGCCGAAATGCTTGATCAAGGCCTGTTTGCGCGACTCCCCGAGGCCGGGGACGGCGTCGAGCGGGCTGGTCCGGAGGCGTTTGGTCCGCTTGGACCGCTGATAGCGGATGGCGAAGTCGTGAGCCGTGTCACGCACCCGCTGGAGCAGATAGAGCCCCTCGCTGGAGCGGGGCAGGACGACCGGGTCGTCCTCGCCGGGCAGCCAGACCTCCTCCAGGCGCTTGGCGAGACCGCAGACCGCGACGTCGTCGATGCCGAGCTCGTCGAGGGCCCGGCGGGCCGCGGCGACCTGCGGCTGCCCGCCGTCGACGACGACGAGCTGCGGCGGGTACGCGAAGCGCTTGGGCCGCCCGTCGTCCTGGGCGTCCTCGGCGGGGACCTCGCCGCCGGCCTCCCCCTCCGCGAGGGCGCCCCACTCCCCCGTACGGTCCTTCTCGGCGAGGTACCGCTTGAAGCGGCGGCTGATCACCTCGTGCATGGACCGGACGTCGTCCTGGCCCTCGAAGCCCTTGATCTGGAAGCGGCGGTACTCGCCCTTGCGGGGCAGCCCGTCCTCGAAGACGACCATCGAGGCGACGACGTCCTCGCCCTGGAGGTGCGAGATGTCGAAGCACTCGATCCGCAGCGGCGCCGAGTCCAGGTCCAGGGCCTCGGCGATCTCCTCCAGGGCCCGGGAGCGGGTGGTCAGGTCGCTGGCGCGCTTGGTCTTGTGCAGCACGAGCGCCTGCTGGGCGTTGCGCGCGACGGTCTCCATCAGGTCCTTCTTGTCGCCGCGCTGCGGGACGCGCAGCGAGACGAGGGAGCCGCGGCGGCCGGAGAGCCAGGCGGAGACGGCCTCCGTGTCCTCGGGCAGCGCCGGGACCAGGACCTCCTTGGGGACGGCGTCGCCGCTCTCCTCGCCGTACAGCTGCTGGAGCGCGTGCTCGACGAGCCCCGCCGTGTCGACGGCCTCGACCTTGTCCGTGACCCAGCCGCGCTGGCCCCGGACGCGTCCGCCGCGCACGTGGAAGATCTGGACGGCGGCCTCCAGCTCGTCCTCGGCGAGGGCGATCAGGTCGGCGTCGGTGGCGTCGGCGAGGACGACCGCGTTCTTCTCCATGGCCTTGCGGAGGGCCTCTATGTCGTCGCGGAGGCGGGCGGCCTTCTCGTACTCCATGTCCTCGGCCGCGATCATCATCTGCTTCTCGAGCCTGCGGATGTACGTGCCGGTGCGGCCGGCCATGAAGTCGCTGAAGTCCTCGGCCAGTTCGCGGTGCTCCTCGGGCGTGACCCGGCCGACGCAGGGCGCCGAGCACTTGCCGATGTAGCCGAGGAGGCAGGGCCGTCCGGCCGAGGCGGCGTTACGGAACACCCCCGCGGAGCACGTCCGCACGGGGAACACCCGCAGCATCAGGTCGACGGTCTCGCGGATCGCCCACGCGTGCGCGTAGGGACCGAAATAGCGCACGCCCTTCTTCTTGTGCCCGCGCATGACCTGGACGCGCGGGAACTCCTCGTTCATCGTCACCGCGAGATACGGATAACTCTTGTCGTCCCGGTACTTCACGTTGAACCGGGGGTCGAACTCCTTGATCCAGGAGTACTCCAGCTGCAGCGCCTCGACCTCGGTGGACACCACGGTCCACTCCACGGAGGCGGCCGTCGTCACCATCGTGGCCGTGCGCGGGTGCAGGCTCGTCAGCGGCTGGAAGTAGTTCGCCAGCCGCTGGCGCAGGGACTTCGCCTTCCCGACGTAGATCACCCGGCGGTGCTCGTCGCGGAACTTGTAGACCCCCGGGGAGTCGGGGATCTGACCCGGCTTGGGGCGGTAGCTGGAGGGGTCTGCCATGCTCCCCACCCTACTGGCGGGGACCGACACTCAGGGCGGGCGCGCTCGTTGGCCGTGCATGGCTCAGGAGACTTCAGGACGGCTGCCGGACCGGGTGTGCGTGATCACGGGCGCGGCGAGCGGAATCGGCCGGGCGACGGCGGAACGCTTCGTACGGGAGGGCGCGCGGGTGGTGGCCACGGACATCGACGCGGACCGCCTCGCGGGGGTGGCCGGAGTGACCCCGGTGGTCGGGGACGTCTCCCGGGAGGAGGACGCCCGGAGGATGATCGACACGGCGGTGGAACGCTTCGGACGGCTGGACGTGCTGGTGGCGAACGCCGGTGTGATCCCGCTGCTCTCCGTCACGGAGGCCGAGGCGGCGGACTTCGACCGGGTGATGGCCGTCGACGGCCGGGGCATGTTCCTGACCTGCAAGTACGCGATCGAGGCCATGCTCGTCACGGGTGGCGGGGCCATCGTGTGCACCTCGTCGATCTCGGGCGTGGCCGGGCAGGCGCGGCAGGCGGTGTACGGCCCGGCGAAGTTCGTCGCGACCGGCCTGACGAAGCACCTGGCGGTGGAGTGGGCCGAGCACGGGATCCGGGTCAACGCGGTGGCCCCCGGCACCATCGAGACCGAACGCGTGGCCGCCGCGCGCGTGGAGCCGGGCGGCCCCGAGTACCTCGCGGAGATCGTCGGGGCGCACCCGATGGGCCGCTTCGGAACGCCGGAGGAGGTGGCGGCGGCGATCCTGTTCCTGGCGTCGGAGGAGGCGTCCTTCATCACGGGCGCGATCCTGCCGGTGGACGGGGGGTACTTGGCCCGCTGAGGGGCGCGGGGGGGCCGCGCCCGCTGCCCGTGTGGGCAATCGTCCCGCTGGGGCGGGACGGGTGGGCACACGGGACGGCGCCTTCTCGCGGCGCCTCCGCGTTCCGCGCCTGGACCCGCACCGGATGCGCGGCGCGCACGTGGTGCGGGTCCAGGCTCGGGAGCCTCTGGCGCCGGCAAGGGCGCCGTTCCGTTGTGCCCACCCGTTCCGCCCCGGCGGAACGCATGCCCACAACGGGGGGGCCGTCAGGTGGCGCGGCGGCGCAGGCGCCTCGTCGCCAGGGCCAGGGCCACGAGCCCGCCCGCCCCCGCCGCCGCGGAGCCCGCCGCGACACCAGCCCCCTCGTCCGGCCTCGCCGCCGCGTCGTAGCCCCCCGCCGCCCCCTTCCTCGCATACGCGGACCCCGGCAGTTTGTCGCCGTACGCCCGGGCGACCCGCTCCCGGTAGGCCGCGAGGCTCGTCCCGTCGCGTCCGACGGCCCGTACCGCGTCCTCGTCCAGCGGCAGCACCTTCGCCCCCTTCTGGACGTACCAGGCGTCGATCTGCGGCTCCCGGAAGACGAGGCCGCCGCGGCCCATCTCCGCGTACCGGATCTCGTCGTCGCCGGTGGCGATGTTCACCACCTGCCAGCCGCCGGACTGCTCGACCGTCCACAGCGAGGCCTTCTGCCCGTCCGAGGCCACGGCCCTGCTGGCGCGGAACTCGACGCGGGCGACCGGTGCCCCGGGCTTCCCGGCGACGAAGTCCGGGGAGAGGAGCCGCACCGGGACGGACGCGCCGTCGACGCGCGGCGCGGCCGCGGCGGGGGCGAGGGCCCCGTCGCGGGCGAAGAACCGGGACAGGGTGTCGAGGGTCCCCGGCGCGGAGGCCGCCTGTTCGGGGGTGGGCGCGGGCGGCGGGCCCCCGGCGGCGGCCGAGGGAAGCGTCCCGAGGGCGACGAGCGCGGCGGCGAGGAGGCCGATGGTCGTGGCGCGTGCGTTCATGGTCGTCACGCCCCGATCCGGTAGAGCGAGTGGGTCCAGGAGAAGGAGTTGTTGTTGACGTACCAGGCGTGCGAGGCCCAGTTGTAGCGGTCGCTGGAGGGCCAGGGGTCGCCCCAGTAGACCCAGCTGTTCGCGTCGTCGTAGCCGTAGATCACGTGCATGTGGCCGCCGCCGCTCGACCACTGGATGCGGGTCTCGACGGGCCGGTCGGCGTTGATCTCGGTCTGGACGGTCGAGTACCGCAGCCAGCCGTCGACGTACGAGCCGGGGCTGATGCCAGCCCAGCTCAGTCCGGTCTGGACGTTGCCGAGCGTGGCCTGCCAGTTGGGGCAGTCGTAGCCCTGCTGGCGGTTGAAGGCGGCGTTGCAGAACTGGTTCTGGCTGTAGTTCCGGCCGTACCAGGTGGCGATGGTGTTGCCGCTCGCCGCCCAGCACCAGTTGGTCTTCTGCTGGGCCTGCATGGTGATGTTCAGCCGCTTGGTGGCGAGGGCGGAGACCCCCTCCTCCGAGGGCGCGGCGGACGCGGCGGAGGCCGTGGTCGTGGGGACGAGGAAGAGGGCGGCCGCGGCGAGTGCCGCGAGTTCGGTCAGTCTTCTGCGCATCGCGTTCCTCCCAGGGTGGGGGGTGGGGATGTGGGGAGTCGGAGGAGCGCGTCCGGACGCTGGTCAGGAGCATCGACCGTTGTCCGGACCGGGTCAACACGCTTCAATGCGGGGTGACATCGGACTGTGAACGGTGTGACCCGGGTGTGAACGGACACCCATGGCCCACCTGCCCGCCCACCCCTCGCGGCGCGACGGTCCGTGCCCCCGTCGTGAACGTTCACCGAGGAGTCCTCGTGAGCCACACCGAGGCCGATCTGGTGCAGTTGCTGCACACCGGCCCCTTCCATCTGGCGCTGCGCACCGCGCTCGCCGTGCGCGGGCTGCCGCTGCAGCGGGTGCAGCACCATCTCGCGCACCGGGGCGTGAAGGTCGGGGTGACGAGTCTGAGCTACTGGCAGCAGGGCGCCCGCCGTCCCCAGCGGCCGGAGTCCCTGAAGGCCGTCCGGGCCCTGGAGGAGGTGCTCCAGCTGCCCGGGAACTCGCTGCTGCGGCTCCTGACCGAGGACGCGGCCGCCCGCTCCGAGGTGGAGCGCCCGGCGGCCCGCTCGTACCGCTCACTGGTGGAGGCCTCGGGCTCGGTCGAGGAGCTGCTCGCGGGGCTCGAGTCCCCGACGGACGGCGGGCTGCACACGGTGGGGCACCACGAGCGGGTACGGATCGGGGCGGGGCGGGAGCTGGTGGGGCGCGAGTCGCATCACGTGGTGCGGGCGCACCGGGACGGTGTGGACCGCTATCTCGCCATCCACCACGGCGACCCGGGCTGCGACCCGTCCCGGGTGGTGGTGCGGGCGGTGGAGAACTGCCGGACGGGGCGGGTGCGGTGGCACGCCGGGACGGGCGTGCTGGTCGCGGAGCTGCTCTTCGACGTGCGGCTGCGGGCCGGGGACACGTACCTGTTCTCGTACGGCTTCGAGGACGGTACGGCGGGGCCGAGCGGGGAGTACGTGCGCGGGTTCAGCTTCGCGGGCGGGCAGTACGTGCTCCAGGTCCGCTTCGACGAGGCGGCGCTGCCGGTGCGGTGCCGGAGGTTCGCGCAGGCCTCGGCGGGGGCGCCGCGCGGCGGCCGTGCGGAGCTGACCCTGAGCGGCCGGCACCGCACGGTGCACCTCGTGGAGCAGGGGGTGCGCCCGGGGATCCTGGGGATCGACTGGGACTGGGCGTGAGTCTCAGGCCCCGGGGCCTGCGACCAGCTTGCCGTCCTCGACGCGGATCGGGACCTCGGGGAGCGGGACGGTGGCGGGGCCCTGGATCGCCTTGCCGGTCGTCACGTCGAAGCGGCTGCCGTGGCAGGGACAGTTGCCCTCGTTCTCCTCGACCTTGTCGAGGACGCAGCCGGCGTGCGTGCACTGGGCGCTGAAGGCCTTGTACTGGCCCTTGGCGGGGCAGCTCACGACGAGCCGCTGCTCGCGGTAGAGCTTGGAACCGCCGACCGGGATCTCGTCCGGGGCGCCGAGCGGGACCGGGGCGGTCGGGGTCGGGACCTCGGCGTGGCCGAGCTTGGACTCGGTGGAGCAGGCGGCGACTCCCAGCCCGGCGGCTCCGGCGAGGGCCGCGCCTTTCAGTACGGTGCGGCGGCTGGACTGGCCGGACATGAGCGCTCCACGGTGAGATCGGGGACAAGACACCCCATGGGTGACCGACCCGACGATACCGGCGCCCCCTCCCGCCCTGTCGGCCGGGCCTGACCTGGGAGGTCCTCCCCGGGCCCGGGGTGGGGACGCGGGCAGGACCCCCTGTCGGGGGCCCTGCCCGGACCTCACGCCTTGCGGGTGCGGGTCGTCGCCTTCTTCGCGGCGGCCTTGGTGGCCGTGGCGGCCTTCTTCGCGGGGGCCACCGCCTTGGTCGCGGTCTTCTTGGCGGGGGCCTTCGCCGCCACCGTCTTCGCCGCCGGCTTCTTCGCCGCCGCCTTCTTCGAACCGCGGGCCGCCGGGATCGTCCCCGCGGCGTCGCTGATCCGCTCGGCGCCGAGGATCTCGCGGAGGAACTTGCCGGTGTGGCTCGCCGGGACCGAGGCGACCTCCTCGGGCGTGCCCTCGGCGACGACCAGACCGCCGCCGCTGCCGCCCTCCGGGCCCATGTCGATGACCCAGTCCGCGGTCTTGATGACATCGAGGTTGTGCTCGATGACGATCACCGAGTTCCCCTTGTCGACCAGGTTGGACAGGACCTTGATCAGCTTCGAGATGTCCTCGAAGTGGAGACCGGTGGTCGGCTCGTCGAGGACGTACACGGTGCGGCCCGTCGAGCGCTTCTGGAGCTCGGAGGCGAGCTTCACGCGCTGCGCCTCGCCGCCGGAGAGCGTCGGCGCGGACTGCCCGAGGCGGACGTAGCCGAGTCCGACCTCGTTGAGCGTGCGCAGGTGCCGGGCGATCGTCGGGACGGCCTCGAAGAAGTCGAGGGCCTCCTCGATCGGCATGTTCAGGACCTCGGCGATGGACTTGCCCTTGTAGTGGACCTCCAGGGTCTCCCGGTTGTACCGGTCGCCGTGGCAGACCTCGCACGGGACGTAGACGTCCGGGAGGAAGTTCATCTCGATCTTGATCGTGCCGTCGCCGGAGCAGTTCTCGCAGCGGCCGCCCTTGACGTTGAAGGAGAAGCGGCCGGGCAGGTAGCCCCGGACCTTGGCCTCCATCGTCTCGGCGAAGAGCTTGCGGACGTGGTCGAAGACGCCGGTGTACGTCGCCGGGTTCGACCGCGGGGTGCGGCCGATCGGGGACTGGTCGACGTGCACGACCTTGTCGACTAGCTCGTCGCCGTCCACGCGCGTGTGCCGTCCGGGCACCGACTTGGCGCCGTTCAGCTCGCGCGCCAGGTGGGTGTAGAGGATGTCGTTGACCAGGGTCGACTTGCCGGAGCCGGAGACGCCGGTGACGGCGGTGAGGACGCCCAGCGGGAAGGAGACGTCGATGTCCCGCAGGTTGTTCTCGCGGGCGCCGTGCACGGTGAGCGCACGTCCGGGGTCCGCCGGGCGGCGGATGTCCGGGGTGGCGATCGCCTTGCGGCCGGACAGGTACTGCCCGGTCATCGACTCCTTGTTGGCGAGGAGCTCCTTCAGGGAGCCGGAGTGGACGACCTTGCCGCCGTGCTCGCCGGCGCCGGGGCCGATGTCGACGACCCAGTCGGCGACCTTGATGGTGTCCTCGTCGTGCTCGACGACGATGAGCGTGTTGCCCATGTCCCGGAGCCGGACCAGGGTCTCGATGAGCCGGTGGTTGTCGCGCTGGTGGAGGCCGATGGACGGCTCGTCGAGCACGTAGAGCACGCCGACCAGGCCGGAGCCGATCTGGGTGGCGAGCCGGATGCGCTGGGCCTCGCCGCCGGAGAGCGTGCCGGCCGCCCGGTTGAGCGAGAGGTAGTCCAGGCCGACGTCGACGAGGAAGCGCAGCCGCTCGTTGACCTCCTTGAGGACCCGCTCGGCGATCTTCTTGTCACGGGCGTTGAGCGTGAGGCGGGAGAGGAACTCGGCGCAGTCGCTGATCGACATCGCGGAGACCTCGGCGATGGACCGGTCCATGACCGTGACCGCGAGGACGATCGGCTTGAGGCGGGAGCCCTCGCAGGTGGGGCAGGGCACCTCGCGCATGTAGCCCTCGAAGCGCTCGCGGCTGGAGTCGCTCTCGGCCTCGGTGTGGCGCCGCTTGACGAAGGAGACGGCGCCCTCGAAGGCCGGGGTGGTGTACGCCCGCTCGCGGCCGTACCGGTTCCGGTAGCGGACCTCGACCTGGGTCTTGTGGCCGTGCATCAGGGCCTTCTTGGCGCGCTGCGGCAGCCCGGCGTACGGGATGTCCGTGCGGAAGCCGAGGGCCTGGGAGAGTCCGCCGATGAGCCGGCCGAAGTACTCCTTGGTGTGGCCGTGCGACCAGGGGTGGATGGCGCCCTCGTCGAGGGACTTCTCCTCGTCGGGGACGATCAGCTCCGGGTCGACCTCCATGCGGGTGCCGATGCCGGTGCAGTCGGGGCAGGCGCCGAAGGGCGAGTTGAAGGAGAAGGAGCGCGGCTCCAGCTCCTCGAAGGAGAGGTCGTCGTACGGGCAGTAGAGGTGCTCCGAGTACATCCGCTCGCGCTCGGGGTCGTCCTCGGCGAGGTCGACGAAGTCGAGCACGACCATGCCGCCGGAGAGTCCCAGCGCGGTCTCGACGGAGTCGGTGAGCCGGCGCTTGGCGCTGTCCTTCACGGTGAGGCGGTCGACGACCACCTCGATCGTGTGCTTCTCCTGCTTCTTCAGCGTCGGAGGTTCGCTCAGCTGGATGGTCACGCCGTCCACGCGGGCGCGGCTGTAGCCCTTCGTCTGCAGGTCGGCGAAGAGGTCGACGAACTCGCCCTTCCGCTCGCGCACGAGCGGGGAGAGCACCTGGAAGCGGCTGCCCTCGGGGAGCTCCAGGACCTTGTCGACGATGGCCTGCGGCGACTGGCGGGAGATGGGGCGGCGGCACTCGGGACAGTGCGGCTTGCCGATGCGGGCGAAGAGCAGGCGGAGGTAGTCGTAGACCTCCGTGATGGTGCCGACCGTCGAGCGCGGGTTGCGCGAGGTCGACTTCTGGTCGATGGAGACGGCGGGCGACAGACCTTCGATGAAGTCGACGTCCGGCTTGTCCATCTGGCCGAGGAACTGCCGGGCGTACGAGGAGAGCGACTCGACGTACCGGCGCTGCCCCTCGGCGAAGATCGTGTCGAACGCGAGGGAGGACTTGCCCGACCCCGAGAGCCCGGTGAAGACGATGAGGGAGTCACGCGGGAGGTCGAGCGAGACGTTCTTGAGGTTGTGCTCGCGAGCGCCACGGACGATGAGACGGTCGGCCACGCCGGTCCGCACCTTTCTTGAGAGAGCGGATGTGCCTGACACACCCAACAACCAAGGATGCCGGATGCTTCCGTCGAGCCTATAGCACGCACATTCGATTTCCGTCCGCACCGAGACCGCTTCACCCGAATGAGTGGCGGCGCTAGGGTCGGCGCCATGATCGACCACGAAATCGACCTTGCCTCCGTACGCGAGGCGACCGAGCGGCTGCTGACCGCGGCCGCCTCATGGGACAACGCGGCGACGGCCGAGCCGTCACGGCTTCCCGGCTGGACGCGCGGCCACGTGCTCGCCCACGTCGCCCGTAACGCCGACGCTCTGGTCAACGTCCTCCAGGGCCGTCCCATGTACGCCGACGCCGCCACCCGCGACGCCGACATCGAGCGCGACGCCGCCCGCCCGCTCGACGTCCACCTCGCCGACCTGCGCGAGTCCGCCGACCGCTTCCAGGCCGTGGGTGCCGAGCCCGCCGACTGGAGCCGCACGGTCGAGCTCCGCAACGGGGTCACCGACAGCGCCTCCCGGATCCCCTTCCGCCGCTGGGTGGAGGTCGCCCTCCATCACGTCGACCTCGGCGTCGGCTACGAGCTGGAGGACCTGCCCGAGGAGTTCGTGCAGCGCGAGATCGACTTCCTGACGGAGCGGTTCACCGGCAACGCGGCCGTGCCGCCGACCCGGGTCCTGACCGAGGACGGCGCGGGCAGCTGGACCACCGGCTCCGCGGAGGGCTCCGAGGTGACCGTGAGCGGCCCCGCCCCCGAGCTCCTCGGCTGGCTCGCCGGCCGTCGCGACGGCTCCGCCCTGAAGGTCGCGGGCGGCTCCCTGCCGGAGCTTCCGCCGCTGTAGCCGCCACTGTCACTCCCCGGGGCTAGTCTGAGGCCATGACGTACAGCGGAGTGGTGAAGGTCGGCGGCGCGGCGGACGTGCACGAGCTCACGGACCTGATGATCTCGAAGGTCGCGGTCGGCCCGATGGACAACAACGCGTATCTGCTGCGCTGCCGGGCGACCGGCGAGCAGCTGCTGATCGACGCGGCCAACGAGGCCGGGACGCTGCTCACGCTGATCGGTGACGACGGCATCACGGCCGTCGTCACCACCCACCGGCACGGCGACCACTGGCAGGCCCTGGAGGAGGTCGTCGCCGCGACCGGCGCCACGACGTACGCGGGCGCGTACGACGCGGAGGGCATCCCGGTCCCGACCGACGTGCCCGTCGAGGACGGCGACACGATCCGGGTGGGCCGGGTCGAGCTGACCGCGCGCCGTCTGGTCGGGCACACGCCGGGCTCGATCGCCCTGGTCTACGACGACCCGCACGGCCACCCCCACGTCTTCACCGGCGACTGCCTCTTCCCCGGCGGCGTGGGCAACACCTGGAAGGACCCGGAGGCCTTCGCGAGCCTGATCCACGACGTGGAGACCAAGCTCTTCGCGGTCCTGCCCGACGAGTCCTGGATCTACCCCGGCCACGGCAAGGACACCACGCTCGGTGACGAGCGCCCCCACCTCGCGGAGTGGCACGAGCGCGGCTGGTGACGCCCGGCGCGCGGCCTCCGAGCTGCGCACTCCCGTACGCCCCCGTAACCCGGACGGCGGCGGGGTAGTTGGCGCGACATGCGCCACAGTCACCCTCCGTCGCCGTCCCCGACGCCCCCGGCCCCTTCGATGGCGCGGCTCGCCGCCGCCTCGCTCGTCGGCACCGCCATCGAGTTCTTCGACTTCTTCGTGTACGGGACGGCCGCCGCCCTCGTCCTGGGGCCGCTCTTCTTCCCCACCTTCTCGCCGCTGGCCGGGACCCTGGCCGCCTTCGGCACCTTCGCCGCCGGATTCCTCGCCCGTCCCCTCGGCTCGGTCCTCTTCGGGCACGTCGGCGACCGGTACGGCCGGCGGCCGGTCCTCTTCGCCTCGCTGCTCCTGACCGGCTGCGCCACGGTCGCGGTCGGCTGCGTCCCGACGTACGCGACGCTCGGCATCGCCGCCCCGGCGCTGCTCCTCACCCTCCGCTTCCTTCAGGGGCTCGGCCTGGGCGGCGAGTGGGGCGGGGCGGTCCTGCTCACCGCCGAGCACGCCCCCGAGCACCGGCGCGCGCTGTGGGCGAGCTTCCCGCAGATCGGTCCCCCGGTCGGCTTCCTCCTGGCGAACGGGGTGATGCTGGCGCTCACCGCCGGGCTGAGCGACGCCGAGTTCCGCGCCTGGGGCTGGCGGGTGCCGTTCTGGGCGGCGGGGCTGCTCGCCCTCGTCGGACTGCTGCTGCGCTCCTCGTTGGCGGAGACCCCGCAGTTCGAGGAGCTGTCCGCGTCCGGGCGGCGCGCGGGCACTCCGCTGGCCGAGGTCGTCCGCGACCACTGGCGGCTCGTACTGCTGACGGCCGGGGCGCTCGCGGTCGGGTACGCCGTCTTCTACACGGTCTCCACCTGGGCGCTCGCCTACGGCACCGAGCGGCTCGGGGTGAGCAGCACGGTGATGCTGACCTGTGTCATGGCGGCGGTGGCGGTGCAGGGCGCGGTCACCCCGTTCGTGGCGCTCCTGGGGGACCGCTGGGGCCGCAGGCCGCTCTGCCTGGCGGGCTGCGCGGCCTCCGCGCTCTGGATGTTCCCGATGGTGGCCCTGCTGCACACCGCGCGGCCGCTCCTGATGTTCCTCGGCTTCCTGGGCTCGATGCTGGCCTTCATCACCATGTTCGCGGTGGTCGCCGCGTACCTCCCGGAGCTGTACGAGCCCCGCGTCCGCTGCACCGGCGCCGCCGTCGGCTACAACCTGGCGGGCGTCCTGGGCGGCGCTCTGACGCCCATGGTCGCCACGGCCCTCTCCGACGGCGGCTCGGGCCCGCCCTGGGGCGTCGCGGCCTATCTCACGCTGGTCGCCCTGGTGAGCCTCGGCTGCTTCGTCCTGCTCCCGGAGACCCTCCCGGGCCGCACCGGCCGGCCGGCTCCCGAGCCCGCCGCCGCCTGACGGGGACCCGCGCACAGCACGGCGACGGCCGACCGGAGGGGATCCGGTCGGCCGTCGGTGTGCGGGCGGGGCGTCAGGCCTCGACGCCGGCCTTCGGGGCGGTCTCCGCGGCGGCCTCGGCCGCCTCGCGCTGCGCCTGCTTCTTGGAGGCGATCAGGCTGGTGATGGTCGTGATGACCAGGACACCGCCGATGACCGCCAGCGAGAACGGGATGGTGATCTCCGGGACGTGCACCCCGGACTCGTGCAGCGCGTGCAGCACGAGCTTGACGCCGATGAAGCCGAGGATCACCGACAGGCCGTAGCTGAGGTGGACCAGCTTCTTGAGCAGGCCGCCGATCAGGAAGTACAGCTGCCGCAGACCCATGAGGGCGAAGGCGTTGGCGGTGAAGACGATGTACGGGTCCTGGGTGAGGCCGAAAATCGCCGGGATGGAGTCGAGGGCGAAGAGGATGTCGGTGGTGCCGATGGCCAGCATGACGACCATCAACGGGGTCAGCACCCGCTTGCCGTTGTTGACGATGAAGAGCTTGGTGCCGTGGTACCGGTCGGCGACGCCGAACTTCTTCTCGACGGTCTTGAGGAGACGGTTCTCCTCCCAGTCGTCCTCCTCCTCGTCGGAGCGCGCCTCCTGGATGAGCTTCCAGGCGGTGTAGATCAGGAACGCGCCGAAGAGGTAGAAGACCCAGGAGAAGCTCGCGATGATCGCGGCGCCGGCGGCGATGAAGATCGCGCGGAGCACCAGGGCGATCAGCACGCCCACGAGCAGCACCCGCTGCTGCAGGTGGGAGGGGACCGAGAACTTCGCCATGATCAGGACGAAGACGAAGAGGTTGTCGACGCTGAGCGACTTCTCGGTGACGTAGCCCGCGAAGAACTCGCCGGAGGCCTGGCTGTTGCCGAAGATCAGCAGGCCGAGGCCGAAGAGCGCGGCGAGGACGATCCAGACGATCGTCCAGATTCCGGCTTCCTTGACCGACACGTCATGGGGCTTGCGCCCGATGAAGAAGTCGGCACCGATCAGGGCACCCAGACCGAGAATGGTCAGGACCCACAGGGTCATTGAAACGTCCACTGCGCCTCCGGCGTCGTACGGCTACTGATCAGCGTCGTCGCTGCCGGAGGTCTCTTCCACCCGGGCGGCGTACGGGCCGCCGGGCCGACGCCCCGGGATCGGATCGCTGAGGATCCGTCCGTATTGACGGGTACGCCGCGCAATGGGGAGTACTCCCCTCCGCACCGAAAAGACTACCCGAAAGACCAAGAGAAGGTAAAGGGCAGGGTAAAAGGCCACCAAAAGGCCAGGTCAGAACCGCTTTCCATGGCGAGCGGACGCCACCTGCGTGAGGACCTGGCGGAGGACCGCGCTGCCCGGCGGAAGGAGCGGCGGCTCGTACGACCAGGCATGGCCGACCCAGGGATCCGCGAGGTGGTCGTCGGGCACCGGGGTGAGCCGCAGCAGCGAGCGCCACAGGGGGTCGAGCAGCGGCCCGTACGCGGCCGCGTCCTCGCGTGCGGCGACCATCATCAGATGGACGCCGACCGAGGGCCCCTCGTCCGCGAGGTACCGCAGCCGGGTGACCGCCCGGTCGTCGAAGCCGTGCGGGAAGTCGTGCACGATCAGCAGCTGCCGGGCCGTGTCCAGACCGGGCGGCAACGCGTCGGCCGCACCGCCCCGCTGGGCCATCTGCAGCAGGTCGACCCGCTCCGTGAGCTGTTCGAGGACCGCCGAGACACCGGCCGCGCCCCGGGCGGGCGGGGCGGCCGCGCCCGTCTCCACGAGGGGCGCGAGGGCCGCGGCGCCCGCGCCGGCCGGGTCGACGAGATGGACGGTGAAACCGCCAGCCGGGTACGCCGCGAGCAGTCGCGCCGCGTGCGCGACGGCGGAGTCCAGGGCGAGCCGCCGGAGCTCGACCTCGTCGAGGAGCGCGGCCGCCTCGGAGTGGCCGCGGCCGGAGTCCACCCAGAGCCCGCGCTCCAGCGGCAGCCGGACGAGCATGGGGATCCGCAGGTCGGTGCGCTCGGGGAGGTGGAGGTCGCCGAGCCGTACGGCCATCGGCTCCTCGTCGGGGACGCGGTAGGCGTGCCAGACGGGGTTGTCCCAGCGGGCGTAGGCGACGGGCAGCGCCGGCTCGACGACCTCGGACTCGGCCGCGAGCTGGGCGAGGTCCCGGTCCAGGACCTCCCGGGCGCGCTCCACGAGCTCGTCGTGCCGGGCGCGGGCGGCGGCCCGGGCGGCGTCGTTCGCGCCCCCGGCCCTGGCGCGGTAGTCGGTGAGCGTCTCGTCGAGCTCGCGGTCGAGCCGGGACTCGGCGAAGTCGCAGGCGCTGCGATAGGCGGCGGCGGTACGGGCCAGGTCCTCGAACATGCCCCACACCTGGTTGTAGAGCCGCTCGTCCATGGACCAGCCCGAGGCGTCCCCGGCGACCGGGACGGGAGGGGCCTGCCGGGGCTCCGGCGCCGGGGCGGGAGCCTCCGTGCGGCGCCCGGGGTGGGCGTAGCTGATGGGGCCTCCCGCGGCGGCCGGGGGTGTCGGATCCGGTACGGACGCGGGCGCCGGGTCCGGGGCGGGTGCCGTCGGCTGGTGGACGCGCTCCACCTGGGGGACGCGCGGCACGGGGGCCTCGGCCGGCAGGTCCCGCTCGGGTGCCCCCGCCGCCAGGATCGTCGCGGCGAGCTCCTCGGGACGCTCCAGGCCCTGGTCGCCGAGCAGGGCGGCGAGCCCGCCCTCGTATCCCTGGCCCATGGCGCGGACCTTCCAGGCGCCCTGGCGGCGGTACAGCTCCAGGGCGACGACGGCGGACTCCCGGTCGAGGCCGGTGATGGTGTAGCTGGCGATCTCGGCTCCGTCGGGGCCGCTGACGGCGACGAAGGGGGCGGCGAGGGCCCCGAAGCGGTCCGCTCCCCCGGCCAGGGCGAGGAGGACCGAGACCCGGTGGACGGCGCCGGGGACCGCGTCCAGGTCGACGGCGAGCCGGTGGTCGGCGGCGGTCCGGCCGGGCACGTCGACACCGGGGAGGGCGGGTGTGCCGGGGTGGGCGATCCACTCTTCGCCCGCCACCCGGCCCTGTTCGTCGCCGAGGGTGGCTCCGGCGAGGACGGGGGAACCGGCCGACACCCGGATCTCCAGTCGGGTCTCGGGCAGGGGATGGTTCTGCCCACGGACCAGCTCGGCCGTCATCGTCTCTGTCCCCTCAGCGTTTCCTGTGCGAGTTCATGCGAGTTCATGCGGACAGCTCCCGGTGGCCTGGTGCCTCCGGGAGCTGTGGGTGTGCCGTGCCGGGCCTTCTACAGGTGCGGCAGGATCGCCGGCATCAGGTCCTGGAAGGTGCGGCCGTTGGCCGGGTTGCCCAGGGCCGTCATCTGCCAGCCGGAGCCGACCCGGTGCACCTTCGCCATGATCTGCGCGGTGTAGTTGCCGCCGCCGTCGAGGGTGTAGCGCGCGAGCTCCTGCCCGTTCGTCTCGTCGACGATCCGACAGAAGGCGTTCTGCACCTCCTGGAAGGTCTGACCGGTGAAGGAGTTCACCGTGAAGACGATCTGGTCGATGTGGACCGGCACCCGCTCCAGGTCCACGAGGATCGCCTCGTCGTCGCCGCCCTGGCCGGCGCCGCCCACCAGGTTGTCGCCGGTGTGCTTGACCGAGCCGTCGTCGCTGACGAGGTGACGGAAGAAGACCACGTCGACCGGCTGCTTCTCGGCGAAGAGGACGGCCGAGGCGTCCAGGTCGATCTCCCGGGTGCGCGAGCCGAAGAGACCGCGGCGCGGCGCCGCCTGCCAGCCGAGCCCCATCCGCACCTGGGTGAGGCTGCCCCCGCCCCGCTTCTCCAGGCTGATGGCCTGACCCTTGGTCATGTTGACCGACACGCGTTGCCCCTCTCGTCGAACGTTCCCCGCGCCCGCTGTCCGGTGCGTGCGGTTGTCGAGCACCCTACGCAGCGGCACCGACACGGCGGAGACACGGTCCGGTTTTGTGTCGGTCTTGCAACACACCGGACCGCCCGTCCCCGCGCCTCCGGTCAGGCGAGTCCCGCCTCCTTCATCTGGCGCAACTCCTTCTTCAGCTCCCCCACTTCGTCACGGAGCCGGGCCGCCACCTCGAACTGCAGCTCGGCGGCCGCGGCGCGCATCCGGTCGGTCATCTCCTCGATGATCGCGGCCAGTTCGGTGGCGGGCCGGTCGCCGAGCTGGACCGTCCCGCCCGCCGCGGCCGCCTTGCCGCCCTTGCCCCTGCCCGTGGGGCCGTGCGCGGCGAGCGAGGGCACGGGGGCCTTCGCGCCCTTGCCCTCCTTGCCCTGCCGGTAGCCGGTGCCGAGCAGCTCCTCGGTGTCGATCTCCTCGCGCGCGATGGTCGCGACGATGTCGTTGATCTTCTTGCGGAGCGGCTGCGGGTCGATGCCGCGCTCCGTGTTGTACGCGATCTGCTTCTCGCGGCGCCGGTTGGTCTCCTCGATGGCCTGCTCCATCGCCGGGGTGATCCGGTCCGCGTACATGTGGACCTGGCCCGACACGTTGCGCGCGGCGCGGCCGATCGTCTGGATGAGGGAGGTCCCGGAGCGCAGGAAGCCCTGCTTGTCGGCGTCGAGGATGGCGACGAGGGACACCTCGGGCAGGTCGAGGCCCTCCCGGAGGAGGTTGATGCCGACGAGGACGTCGTACTCGCCGGCACGCAGTTCGCGGAGGAGCTCGATGCGGCGCAGGGTGTCGACGTCGCTGTGCAGGTAGCGCACCTGGATACCGAGCTCCAGGAAGTAGTCGGTGAGGTCCTCGGCCATCTTCTTGGTGAGGGTGGTGACGAGGACCCGCTCGTCGCGCTCGGCGCGCAGCCGGATCTCGTGGACCAGGTCGTCGATCTGGCCCTCGGTGGGCTTGACGACGACCTCGGGGTCGACGAGTCCGGTGGGGCGGATGATCTGCTCGACGAAGCCGTCGCCGCGCGAGAGTTCGTACGTGCCGGGGGTCGCGGAGAGGTAGACGGTCTGGCCGATCCGCTCCTGGAACTCCTCCCACTTCAGCGGGCGGTTGTCGAGGGCGGACGGGAGCCGGAAGCCGTGGTCGACCAGGGTCCGCTTGCGGGAGGCGTCGCCCTCGTACATGGCGCCGATCTGGGGCACGGTGACGTGCGACTCGTCGATGACGAGGAGGAAGTCCTCGGGGAAGTAGTCGAGGAGGGTGTTGGGCGCGGAGCCGGGCTCGCGGCCGTCGAAGTGCATCGAGTAGTTCTCGATGCCGGAGCAGGAGCCGATCTGCCGCATCATCTCGATGTCGTACGTGGTGCGCATGCGCAGCCGCTGGGACTCCAGGTGCTTGCCCTGCTTGTCCAGCTCGGCGAGGCGGACCTCCAGCTCGCGCTCGATGTCGTTGATCGCCCGCTCCATGCGCTCGGGGCCCGCGACGTAGTGGCTGGCGGGGAACACGTACAGCTCGTGGTCCTCGCTGATGACCTCGCCGGTCAGCGGGTGGAGGGTGGAGAGGGCCTCGATCTCGTCGCCGAACATCTCGATGCGGACGGCGAGCTCCTCGTACACCGGGAAGATCTCGATGGTGTCGCCGCGCACCCGGAAGGTGCCGCGGGTGAACGCCAGGTCGTTCCGGGTGTACTGGATGTCGACGAAGCGGCGGAGCAGCTGGTCGCGGTCGATCTCCTCGCCGACCTTGAGCGGGACCATCCGGTCCACGTACTCCTGGGGCGTGCCGAGGCCGTAGATGCAGGAGACGGAGGCGACCACGACGACGTCCCTGCGGGTGAGCAGGGAGTTGGTCGCGGAGTGGCGCAGCCGCTCCACCTCCTCGTTGATGGAGGAGTCCTTCTCGATGTAGGTGTCCGACTGAGGGACGTACGCCTCGGGCTGGTAGTAGTCGTAGTACGAGACGAAGTACTCGACGGCGTTGTTCGGCAGGAGCTCGCGGAACTCGTTCGCCAGCTGGGCGGCCAGCGTCTTGTTCGGCGCCATCACCAGGGTGGGGCGCTGGAGCTTCTCGATCATCCACGCGGTGGTCGCCGACTTGCCGGTGCCGGTGGCGCCGAGGAGCACGACGTCCTTCTCGCCCGCGCGGATGCGCCGCTCCAGGTCGGCGATGGCGGTCGGCTGGTCGCCGCTGGGCTTGTACTCGCTGACGACCTCGAAGGGCGCCACCGAACGTTCGATCTTGGAAACGGGCCGCATGCAACCACCGTACGACCCGGCACTGACACTCGGGCGGTGATCGGCTCACCGCCCGGTCGCCGGGCCTCCCGTCACCAGTCCTGGGAGCGGTGTCCGCCGCGCGCGACGCTGCGGCGGGCGCCTCGTCCGGCGGCCCGGCCGGGAGGGCGGGCGCTCCAGTTGGCGGGCTCGCCGTAGGACGGGACGTGGCGCGGGGCGGGCACGCCGGGCCGGTGCGGGGGCCGGGCGGCGGGGCGCTGCCAGTCCGGGTCGCCCATCACGAGCAGCGGGTCGAACATGACGACGACGGCGGCCAGGATCAGGAAGACCGCGGGGCCGATCAGCATGGGCAGGAGGAGCGAGGTGGCGGTGGGACCGCCCCCTGTGCGGGCCTCGGTGCCGTGCAGGTGGACGCTGACGGCGGCCATGGCGGTGTAGTGCATACCACTCACGGCTCCGCCCATCACCAGGCTCGCGCCGAGACTGGCCAGAAATCCATGGACGGAGACGGCCGCCCAGAGGGCCGCGGTGGCGGCCACGACGGCGATGACCACGGAGAGGGCGACGGTGAGCGTGTCGTACTCGATCCGCCCCTGGAGGCGCATACCGGCCATGCCGAGGTAGTGCATGGTGGCGACGCCGAGGCCGGTGATGGTGCCGCCGGTGACCAGGGTGAGGGCCGTCGCCCCGCGGTAGCCGACGATGAAGATGCCGATGCCGACCATGAGGACGGCGACGCCCAGGCTGGCGAACGTGATGGGACGGTCGTAGTCGATGGGCGCCTGCTGGACGGAGAAGCCCATCATGGCGATGAAGTGCATCGTCCAGATGCCGGTGCCGATCGACGTGGCGCCGAGGGCGAGCCAGCCGGCCTTGAAGGTGTCGTGGTGGCGGAGCGATCTGGTGGTGCACCTCAGACCGAGGGCGCCGCCGAGGCAGGCCATGAGAAAGGCGGCCACCGGCGTGACGAGCCCGTAGCTGAATCCGTCGACCGTGCCCTGCATGAGCGTGTGTCCTCCACCCCTGGTGCAACGTCGTCCGAAAACAGTCGGTACCGCTGGGTAGTACTACCGGGGCGAGATTATGGCGCGCCGGGGGCCCGGCGACCACGTGACCGGGGATTTTCCGTTCGCGAGACCGGAGCGAGACCGGCCCGTGATCTCGGTGGCGGCCCGGGCCCGACGGTCGGCGTCGGACCCCGGCCGGGTGACGGGCAGCCGTTCCGGGCCGGGGTGTCGGTGGCGGGTCGTACCGTGGGCGGCATGGACATCGACACGGGGGCGAAGGCGGGACCGGCCGGCCGGGAGCGGGCCGGCACGGTGGAGTGGGCGGTCGTGGAGAGCGCCATCGGGCCGCTGTTCCTCGCCGCGACCGGGCGGGGGCTCGTGCGGGTCGAGTTCCACGCCGACGCGGCCCGGCGGGAGCGGATGCTCGACCGGCTGGCGGGACAGCTGGGCGCGGAGCTGGTGGAGTGCGCCTCGGGGCGGCTCTCGGAGGTGATGCGCCGGCTCGACCGGTACTTCGCGGGCGAGCCCGACGAGCTCGACCTGCCGCTCGACTGGAGCCTGACGACCGGCTTCAACCGCCAGGTGCTGCGCGAGCTGGCGGCGGGCGTTCCGTACGGGACGGTCGTGGGGTACGGGGAGCTGGCGAGGCGCGCGGGGCAGCCGGGGGCGGCGCAGGCGGTGGGAGCGGCGATGGGCGCCAATCCGCTGCCGGTGGTGGTGCCGTGCCACCGGGTGGTGGAGAGCGACGGCGGCCTCGGCGGTTTCGGGGGCGGTCTGGAGACGAAGCGGCAGCTCCTCGCCCTGGAGGGGGTACTGCCGGCGCCGCTCTTCTGAGCGCGGGCGGCTGTCGGGGAAGGAGGCGGCGTTCCCATCCGGTGGGACGGCTGGCACACTCACGTAAGTGACACATACCCCCAGCGCCCCTGACGCCACCGCGCCCGGCCGGATATCCGCCCCCGTCACCCCAGTCACCCCCGCCGAGCTGCCCGCGCTCCGCCGGCGCGTCCAGGCCGGGCTGATCGCCACCCAGGTCCTGGGAGGGCTCGGCATCGCCATCGGCTTCGCCCTCGCCGCCGTCCTGGCGCGGGACGTGAGCGGCACCGAGGCACTGTCCGGTCTCGCGTCGACGGCCTCGGTGGCCGGGTCCGCGCTGCTCGCGATGCCGCTGGCCACGCTGATGACCCGGCGGGGACGCCGGGTGGGCCTCGTCCTGGCGTACCTGCTCGCGTCGGTGGGCGCCGGCGTGGTGGTGCTCGGGGCGGTCCTCGGGAACTTCCCGCTCCTGCTCGTCGGCCTCGTGGGCTTCGGTGCCGGGTCCTCGGCGAACCTGGCGGCCCGCTTCGCCGCCGCCGACCTCGCCGAGCCGGACCGCAGGGCCCGGGCCATCTCCACGGTGGTGTGGGCGACGACGATCGGCGCGGTGCTCGGTCCGAACGTCGCCGCGCCCGCCGGACGGAGCGTCTCGGGCCTGGGGATCCCGGCCGCCGCGGGCCCGTTCGTCTGGGCCGCCGGTGTCTTCGTGCTCGCCGCGGCCGTGGTGGCCGTGCTGCTGCGTCCGGACCCGCTGCTCACCGCCCGCGCGCTGGCGGACGGCGGGCCGGGCGGGGCGGCGGAGGGGCGCTCCCTCCGGGCCGGCATGGACGCGGTGCGGAAGTCCTCGCGGGCCCGGATCGCCCTGGTCACCATCGCCGGCTCGCACACCGCCATGGTGTCGATCATGTCGATGACCCCGGTGGCGCTCACCCACCACGGCGCGGACATCCAGCTGATCGGACTCGTGATCAGCGGCCACATCACGGGGATGTACGCCTTCTCGCCGCTGATGGGCTGGCTGTCCGACCGGCTCGGCCGGCTCTCGGTGATCGGGCTCGCGGTCGGCCTGATCGGTACGGCGGCGCTCGTCGCGGGCACGGCGGGACCGTCCCACGGCCGGATCGCCCTGGGTCTCTTCGTCCTCGGCCTGGGCTGGTCGGCCGGGCTCGTGTCCGGTTCGGCGCTGCTCACCGACTCGGTTCCGCAGGCCGCGCGGGCCGCCGTCCAGGGACTCTCCGACTTCGTCATGAACACCGCCGCCGGGGTCGGCGGCCTCGTGGCCGGCCTGATCGTCTCGCAGGCGGGCTACGGACCGCTGAACGCGATCGCCGCGTGCCTGCTGCTCCCCATGGCGGCGCTGGCGCTGCGCGGCGCCCTCCGCAAGGCCTGAGCCACCGGAAGTCCGGAGCGGTCACCGCGGCACCGCGGGCGACGACGCCCCGGCGGCCAGTCGCCGTGGGGCTCCCGTGCCGTCGGCGGGCACCGACCAGACCGCTCCCCCGTATCCGTACGCGAGGGTCTCGGTGTCCGTCCACAGCGCCTGGTCGTCGAAGCCGCGCCGCTCGGCGACGGGGTGCTCGCGTCCGGTGCTCAGGTCGAGGACGTACAGCCGCCACGGGTCGCGCGGGCCGTCGGACACCCGTTTCTTGAAGGCGATCCGGGTCCCGTCCGGGGAGAGCGAGGGGCATTCGACGTTCTCCCGCAGGGTCCGGGCGGACCAGTTCCGCATGTCCCCCTCGACGAGGTGGGTGCGGCCGCCGGTCGAGACGGTGGCGTAGAAGCGGTTGTCGTCGGCGGCGAAGGTGACCCCCCAGTAGTTGACGTCGGGGGCGTGGTGGCGGCGGCCGTCGAGGGTGAGCGGGATCTGCTCGATGTTCTTCACCAGGTAGCCGGTGCGCAGGTCGAGGATCGAGGTGCGGGTGGCGAAGGCCGAGCGCGCGTACGAGTCGCCGGTGGCGAACATCGTCCAGGCCAGCATGCGTCCCGAGGCGGAGACCCTGGCCCGGCTGGGGATGCCCGGAAGGCCGATGCGGCGGACCTCGCGGAGCCGCCCGTCGAGCACGAGGACGTACGAGCGGGCCGGCACGCCCGGCCGCCGCTGGAGGCAGAGGGCGGTGGAGGCGGCCGCGTGGAAGCGGTCGCAGGAAGGGCCTCCCGTCACCCGGCCGCCGGGCGCGGCCGGGTCCACGCGCGCGATACGGCCGCCGGCGGTCTCCCGGACGTAGAGCGCCCCGGTGCCGCCGTCGAGGGTGAAGCCGGGGTCGGCCGTTCCGGTGGCGGCCGCCCGCCCGGAGGCGGCCCGCAGGGTGTAGACGGTGGCTCCGCCGCCGAGCAGCAGGACGGCCAGGACGAGGATCCCCACACGCGCGCGCGTGGAGGCGGCGATGTTCATGACGCGGTCCCTTCGGGGGTGGGCCCGGACGGCAGCAGTCGGGCGGCGCAGCACAGGGCCGCGGCGAGGGCCAGGAGCGCCGCGACGAGCGCCGTCTCCGGTCCGCTCGCCGTCCACACGGCGCCGAAGGCGACGGCGGCGGCGAGCCGGGCGAGCGCCTGCGCGGTCTGGACGACGGCGAGGCCGCCGGCCTGCCGCCCCTCGGCGAGGAACGGTCCGGTGAGGGCCATCAGGACGCCGTCGGTGGTGGCGTAGAAGACCCCGAGCAGCACGAGGACGCCCACGAGCGCCGCCGGGCCGGGGACGGGGGCCAGGAGCAGTCCGTAGGCCAGGAGCAGGGCCCCGTGCCCGTACAGGAGCGGCCCGCGGCGCCCGAAGCGGTCGGCGAGGCGGCCGGCGGGGACGGCGAGCAGGAGGTAGACGCAGGCCGCGCCGAGCGGCAGGAACGGGAACCAGGTGGGGTCGAGGTCGAGGCGCCGCTGGAGCAGCAGGTAGAGGAAGGAGTCGCCGACCGTGGCGGCGCCGAGGAGGGCGGAGCAGAGCACGATGCGGCGGTACGCGGGCGAGCGTCGCAGGGCCGCGAGGAGTGCGCCACGCGCGCGTGGCGCCGTCTCCCGCGGCGACGTGTCCCGCGCGCGCCCGGGGACGAAGAGCAGCCAGAGCAGGACGCCGAACGCGCCGACGCAGAAGCTGACGGCGAAGACGGCCTCGTACGTCTCGGCCGTCGCCCACAGCAGCGCGAAGGCGGCGAGGGGTCCGAGGAGGGCGCCGGTGGTGTCCATGGCGCGGTGGGTGCCGAAGGCACGGCCCAGGTCCTCGGGCGGGCTGTGCAGGGTGATGAGCGCGTCGCGCGGGGCGGTGCGCACGCCCTTGCCGAGCCGGTCGGCGGCGAGGGCCCCGGCGATCCAGCCGGTCGCCCCGCCCGCGAGGAGGAGGCCGAGCCGGGAGCAGGCGGAGAGGGCGTAGCCGAGTCCGGCGACCTGCTTGTGGCGGCCGCCGCGGTCGGCGGAGGCGCCGCCGAGGAGCCGTACGAGCGCGGTGGCGCCGGTGGAGAGGCCGTCGAGGAGGCCGAACTGGAGCGGGGAGAGGCCGAGTCCGAGGACCAGGTAGAGCGGCAGGACGGCGGTCACCATCTCCGAGGAGACGTCGGTGACGAGGCTGACCGTGCCGAGGGCGAGGACGGTGCCGGGGACGCGCCGCCGGGTCCCGGTGGGACGGGGCGGCGCGTCGCGGCGACCGGTGGTCGCGAGGTACATCAGTGGCAGGTGTAGGTCGGGCCGGAGTCCTTGACCTGGTCGTCGGTGCCGACGTACTGCCAGCTGTAGGTGGTGTCGGTGAGGTTCAGCTTCAGGACGCCGTACGTGCCGCTGATCCGCTTCTGGCTGTTGGGCTGGACGGTCTCGATGTCGTACGGCTCGGCGCCGCCCATGCCGCCGACGATCTCGACGATGCCGTCGGCGGTGGCCTGCCCGTTCGGGTCCTGCGGGGCGAAGCGCTCGTAGTGGTGGTCGTGTCCGTTGAGGACGAGGTCGGCCCTGGCCGCGTAGAGGATCTGCCAGACGGGCTTGGAGACGGGGTCGTTGCCGTGGCCGCCGGAGGAGTACAGCGGGTGGTGGAAGTAGGCGGCGACGCAGCCCTTGGTGTTGCGCGCGAGGTCGTCCTTGAGCCACTGGATCTGCGCGGCGTCGTCGAAGGTGTTGGAGTCGAGGGCGACGAAGTGCCAGTTGCCCTGGTCGTAGCTGTAGTAGGGCTTGCCCTGCGGGTAGGCGATGGCGCCGAAGTACGACTTGTAGCCGGAGAACGCGCCGGCCGGGTCGTAGGACTCGTGGTTGCCGGGCACGGGCCGGGTCTGCGCCTTGAAGGCGCCCCAGGTCTTGTCGTAGTAGTTGCGGAAGTCCGAGAGACGGGCGTCGTCGTACTGGTTGTCACCCATCGTCAGGTAGAAGGACGGCGCGATGCGCTGGGCCAGGGCGGCCGTCTTCGGGTGGGCGCAGGAGCTGCTGGAGGCCGTGCACTGGGCGGCGATGTCACCGGCCGCGACGACGGTGAAGGCGCCGGTGGGCGGGGGCGTGGTGGAGGTGGTGCCGTAGACCTCCACGGTCCAGAGCGAGTAGCCGTACGAGGTACCGCGGGCGGTCCCGTACACGCGCAGGTAGCGGCCGGTGCCGGTGAGTCCGGTCCAGTCGTCCGTGGCGCCGTTGCCCGCGGTCTCGGTGGCGAGCCGGGTCCAGGTGCTGCCGTCGGCGGAGATCTCCACGCGGTAGGCCTTGGCGTAGGCGGCCTCCCAGACGAGTTTCACGCGGGAGACCGTGGCCGAGGGGCCGAGGTCGACCTTGATCCACTGGGGGTCGACGCCCTCGGCGCTGGCCCAGCGGGTGGTGGCGTTGCCGTCGAAGGCCTTCTCGGGGCCGAAGGTGCTGTCCTCGACGGAGGAGGAGGTGGCCGGCCTGCCCTGGGAGATCAGGGTGTCGGCGGCGGCTCCGGCCCGGTCCGGTAGGGCGAGCAGGAGTCCACCGACGAGCAGCAGCACGGCGGCGAGGACGAGGGGCAGACGGTCGGTGGTGCGGCGAGGTGGGGCGGAGGCGAACAGGCGCATACCTGGGCTCCCTGGCCTGAGGGGTCGGCGAGAGCTGGACACCGGTGCGGGGCACCACGGGCCGCGCCGGGCGGCACCGACCGGGGCGCCCGTGCCGCGTGGTGCGGGCACGGGCGACCGGCCGGGTGGCGATTCGGGGCGCCACGCGGCGGGTGGTGCTCGGCGGCCGGGTCAGAGCTCTCGCTGAGCGCGTCACGCCCCTGATTCGGGCGCCGCGCCAAGCCACCGCCCGGGATGCTAGCGGATAGGAAGGTTTCCTACCAGACTCTCCAACCCGGTGGCTCCTCCCGGGAGTTCAGAGGCTGATGTGGTACGCCTTGCGGAGGGTCTCGTGCACCGTCCAGGTCGTCTTGTCACCCTCGCGCAGCACGCACGCGTCGCCGGGGCCGATCTCCAGGGTCTCGCCGCCCTCGACGGCGACGGTCGCGCGCCCGGAGACCACCACGAACAGCTCGTTGGCCTCGATGTCGGTGACGACGCCGGGCGTGATCTGCCAGATGCCGCGCAGCTGCTTGCCGTCGGCCGACTCCCACAGCACCTTGCCCGTCACCTCGGGCGTGCCGGAGACGATCTGGGCGGGGTCCAGGGGCTCGACTTCGAGCTCCGCGTCGGGGATGTGCACGGCGAAGGAGGGCACGTCATGAGTGGTCATGGGCGGTGACTGTAGCGGGGGTCCGAGGGCGTTCCCAGGCCGGGACCGGGTGGAGGAACAGCCTCCGTTTCGGCTCCCACCAGGCGCGATGCCAAGAACCCGCGGCGGCGACGAAATCCGTACCGGCCTTCTCGCGCAGCGCCCCAAGGGAGTCGCGGCCGTCGCCGTCGCCTCGGGAAGGGAGCCGGTCACGGATTCCGCAGGCGGGGTCGGGCGTGTGGCAGGAGGTCGCCAACGAGGTTTGCGGGGCCGGTGATCGCGCCAAGGAATGGGACATGTCCACACAGGTGTCCGAAGAGGTACGGGAGGCGCTCCACGAGGGCCGGCCCGTCGTCGCGCTGGAATCGACGATCATCGCCCACGGCCTGCCGCGCCCGCGCAACCTCGCCGTGGCGACGGAGCTGGAGGAGTCGGTACGGGCCGGGGGCGCCGTCCCCGCCACGATCGCGGTCGTCGACGGCACGGCCAGGATCGGCCTCGACCGGGCCGCCCTGACCAGGATCGCCGAGGACCCGTCGGTGCGGAAGCTGGGCCACCGCGACCTGGCCCCGGCCCTGGCGACCGGGGCGACGGGGGCGACGACGGTCTCGGCGACGGCCTGGCTGGCGGACGCGGCCGGCATACGGGTGTTCGCGACGGGCGGGCTCGGCGGCGTCCACCGCGAATGGAGCGAGACCCAGGACGAGTCCGCGGACCTGCGGCTGCTCGCCCGGGTCGGGATCACCGTGGTGTGCGCCGGGGTCAAGTCGATCCTCGACGTGCCCGCGACGCTCCAGCGCCTGGAGACCCTGGGGGTGACCGTCGTCGGCTACGGCACGGAGCACTTCCCCGGCTTCTACCTCTCCTCCTCGGGCGAGCCCGTCGACTGGACCCTGCGCACCCCCGCGGAGGTGGCCGGGGTGATACGGGCGCAGGACGCCCTGGACGGCCCCCGGGCCGCGCTCGTCGTGGCCAACCCGGTGCCGGTGGCCGAGCAGTTGGATCCGGCGCTGCACGACCGGGTGCTCGCGCGCGGCCTCGCGGCGGCGAAGGAGAAGGGGATCACCGGGCAGGCGGTGACGCCGTTCCTCCTCGAATACCTGACGGTGCACACGGAAGGGGCGTCCCTGGAGGCCAACCTCGCGGCGGTACGGGGCAATGTGCGGCTCGCGGCGAGCATCGCGGCGGCGTACGCGTCGGGGGCGGCGCCCGGCGCCGGCGGCCGGTGACCCGGGCCGGGGGCGCGCTGCTCGTCGTCGGGGACGTGGTCACGGACGTCGTCGCCCGGCACCGGACACCGCTCGCCCCGGCGACGGACACGGCGGCGGAGATACGGACCCTGCCGGGCGGCGCCGGGGCCAACGCGGCCTGCTGGGCGGCGCGTTCGGGCGGCGGGGAGGTGCGGCTGCTCGGCCGGGTGGGGACGGACGCGGCCGGCTGGCACGAGCGGGCGCTGCGGAGTGCGGGCGTGCGCCCCCTGCTCGTCCCGGACGCGGACGCGGCGACGGCCACCGTGATCGCGCTCGTGGACGGCTCGGCGGAGCGCACCTTCCTGACGGACAGCGGCGCCGCGCTGCGCCTCTCCCCCGCCGACTGGTCGCCGGGGCTCCTGGACGGCGTGGCCCGGCTGCACCTCTCGGGGTACCTGTTCTTCGCCGCGCCGAGCCGCGAGACGGCCTGCCGGGCGCTGCGGGACGCGCGGGCGGCGGGGATCCCGGTGAGCGTGGACCCGGCGTCGGCGGGGTTCCTCGCGGAGCTGGGCGCGGACCGGTTCCTCGCGGCCGCGGAGGGAGCCGAGACGCTGCTGCCGAACGCCGACGAGGCCCGGTCGCTCACCGGGTGCGGGGAACCGGAGTCGGCGGCCGCGGAGCTGAGCCGGCGCTTTCCGCTGGTCGTGGTCACCCTCGGGGCGGCCGGCGCGCTGGTCGCCGAGGCCGGCGCGGTCACCGCGCGGGTGGCGGCGCCCCCGGTGCGGCCGGTGGACTCGACGGGCGCGGGCGACGCGTTCACCGGGGCCTTCCTGGCGGCGCGGCTCACGGGCGAGGACCCGGCGCGGGCCGCCGAGGCGGGCTGCCGCGCGGGCGCGGAGGCGGTCACCACGGTGGGCGGCAGACCCCCGACCGGCCCGGGCGACGGGTAGGCCCCGCGAGCCCGGCATGATCCGAAAGACAAGCCCCCGCCCGGCCCAGGCGGGGCTTCCGGACAGGCCCTAGGTCTTCAGGCCCGTCCAGGCCGGGTGGCGCGGGTCGTCGGCGCGGACGACGGCGTCCGCCGCCTCGGCGGGGCCGACCTCCATCTCGTACCGGGCGAAGGCGGGCAGGGTCCAGGGCTCCTCCGTGCGCCGGGCGAGGGCGCCGGGCGTGAGGCGCAGATGCACGGTGAGGTCGAAGGGGAACCAGTGGCCGAGCAGGAAGGTCCCGTGCAGCACGAGCACCCCGCGCGGCGGCAGCGTGACGTACGGGCTGCGGGTGGCGCGGTCCGTGGCCGGGTCCCACAGGTCGGGCAGCACGCGCCCGGTGCCGCCGGGGTCCAGCGGCCCGAAGACCTCCCGCCACAGGGCCCCGGTGTCGGTCCACCCGCTGTAGTACGCGTCGGGGTCCTGCTTCCCGTATTCGTACCGGAGGGAAGCGGGCCGCAGGAAGCCGCCGGTGCTCACGACCTGGACCGCTCGGCCGCGCGTGCGCAGCGCTTCGGCGAGGAGCCCGGCGAGCTCGCCGGCGGGTGCGGCGGGCGGGCCGTCGATGCCGACCTTGAGCCAGTCGTCGCCCGCCGCCGCGGGGGACGCGTCGAGGTGGCCGGCGAGCGTCTCGGCCAGCCGGTCCCAGGTGATCGCCTCGTATCGCATGCCGTCCATCCTGCCTGCCCCTCCCACCCCTGACGTGTACCGGCCGACATCTTCGGCCGTACGGTGACCTGGTCGCGCGACCGCTCGGCATGCACGGAGGAGAGGTGTGGTTCCCCATGAGCCGGCGTCAGGAAGCCCTGCCCTACGACACCACGGAGGCGACGACACCCTTCGGTCTCGGGCTGCACCATGTACAGCTCTCCCTGCCGCCGGGCGAGGAGGAGGCGTGCCGCCGCTTCTACGTGGACGTGCTCGGCATGACCGAGATCCGCAAGCCACCGGTCCTCGCGGCGCGCGGCGGTCTGTGGGTGCGCTCGGACGCGCTGGAGATCCATCTGGGCGTCGAGGAGGACTTCCGGCCGGCCCGGAAGGGACACCCGGGGATCCTGGTCGCCGACCTCGACGGTCTGGCCGAGCGGCTGGCCGGCCGGGGCGTCGAGGTGATGTGGGACGACAACTTCCCGGGCCACCGCCGCTTCTACGTCGCGGACTGCCACGGGAACCGGCTGGAGTTCCTGAGCCCCCAGCACTGAGCCGGGCTTGACCTTGTCACTGGCGTCAGGGTTCGACCATCGGCTCATGGACACCACCACTTCCAGCAGGGTCGTCGTCGTCACGGGTGCGGGCACCGGCATCGGCCGGGCCACCGCGCGCTCCTTCGCCGGGCAGGGGGCGACGGTCGTCGCCGTCGGCCGCCGGGCGGAGCCGCTGCGGGAGACCGCCGAGGGGCACCCTGGCATCCACCCGCTCGCCGCCGACATCACGGCGGAGGGCGCGGCCGAGGAGATCGTCCGTGCCACGCTCGCGGCCCACGGCCGGCTCGACGTCCTCGTCAACAACGCCGGGATCGCCGCCGGCGGCCCGCTCGGCACCCTCGACCGTTCCGTGATCGCCCCGCTGTTGGAGACGAACCTCGTCGCCCCGGTCCTGCTCACCCAGGCGGCCGTCCCCGCGCTCCGGGAGTCCCGGGGCGTCGTGGTGAACGTGACGACGACGATCGGCCAGCGCGGCTGGCCCGGCAACTCCGTCTATCCGGCGACCAAGAGCGCCATGGAGACCCTGACCCGCTGCTGGGCGGTGGAGCTCGCGCCGGCCGGTGTCCGGGTCGTGGCGGTCGCGCCCGGTGCGATCGAGACGCCGATCGCGGACCACATGGGCCTCTCCCCCGAGCAGCGCAGGGCGGTGCGGGAGTGGCAGCTCGCGCACACCCCGCTGGGCCGGGTCGGCAGGCCCGAGGAGGTCGCCTGGGCGATCACCTCGCTCGCCGCTCCGGACGCCGCCTTCCTGACCGGCACCGTGCTGCCCGTCGACGGGGGCGCGCTGGTGTCGTGATACGACTGCGCGGGGAGGTGGCGTCCTTGCGCATCGGTGAACTGGCCCGGCGGACCGGGGTGTCGGCCCGCTCGCTGCGGCACTACGAGCAGGCGGGGCTGATCGCGTCGGTCCGCGCGGCCAACGGGTACCGGGTGTACGAGGAGACGGCCGTCGCGCGGGTGTCGAACATCCGGTACCTGCTGGACGCGGGGTTCACGCTGGACGACGTGTCCGCGTTCCGTACGTGTCTGGACGGGGACATCTCGGCGGCTCCGCCCTCCGCCCGCGCCCTGGAGATCGCCCGTGAGCGGCTCGCCGTGATCGACGCGCGCATCGCGGCCCAGACGGCGGCCCGCGACCGCCTGGCGAAGGCGCTGGCCGCGCAGTCCTGAGCTCAGGCCGACGCGACGACCGACGCGACGACCGGGGCGACGACCGGCGCGGGGCGTTCCAGCACGGCGCGGCCCGCGTCGACCGCCGCGCCGAGCGTCAGCTCGCCCGCCGCGAGGGCCCGGCAGGTCGCCGCGTCGGTCCGGAGCCGGGCGTCGGGGGCCTCCACCGCTCCGTCACCGTAGCCCACGACCCCGTCCGCCCCGAGCCGCACATGGAACTCGCCCTCGTCGAGGGTCACCTGGACGACTCCCGCGCCGAGCTCCGTGAGCGCGCCGAGGAGCGGGATCGCGTACCAGTGGGCGCGGACCGCGTCGGTGGGCCGGGGCTCGCCGAGGTCGGGCGCGCCCCAGGCGGCGAGGGTGCGCAGGACGGGCAGCAGGTCGCGTCCGCGCGGGGTGAGTTCGTACACGTACGCCGAGACGGGCGGGGGCAGCCGGCGTCGGGTGACGAGCTCGGCGCTCTCCATGTCCTTGAGGCGGCCGGCGAGCATGTCGGTGCTGACGCCGGGCAGATCGGCGTGGAGGTCGGTGTAGCGGCGCGGCCCGGCGAGGAGTTCGCGGACGACGAGCAGGGTCCAGCGGTCGCCGACGAGGTCGAGGGCGCGCGCGGCGGCGCAGTGCTGGTCGTAGCTGCGGCGGCGTGGCTGACGTGGCATGCGACGCAGTCTAGACATGTTGTTGGACTTTCCAAGCTCGAACTTGGTAAAACCAAGCAACATTGATTCCGGGGACCTGGGAGGTCGGACATGGAGTTCCGGCAGTCGAGCAAGCTGAACGAGGTCTGCTACGAGATCCGCGGCCCGGTGATCGAGCACGCCAACGCCCTGGAGGAGGCGGGCCACAGCGTCCTGCGCCTCAACACCGGAAATCCGGCGCTCTTCGGCTTCGAGGCCCCCGAGGAGATCGTCCAGGACATGATCCGGATGCTCCCCAAGGCCCACGGCTACACCGACTCGCGCGGCATCCTCTCCGCCCGGCGCGCGGTCGCCCAGCGCTACCAGTCCATGGGCCTGCCGGACGTGGACGTCGACGACGTCTTCCTCGGCAACGGCGTCTCCGAGCTGATCTCGATGGCCGTCCAGGCCCTCCTGGAGGACGGCGACGAGGTCCTCGTACCGGCCCCCGACTACCCGCTGTGGACGGCGGTGGTCACGCTCGCGGGCGGCAGGCCGGTGCACTACCTGTGCGACGAGTCCGCCGACTGGTACCCGGACCTCGACGACATGGCGTCGAAGATCACCGACCGCACCAAGGCCATCGTCGTCATCAACCCCAACAACCCCACGGGCGCCGTCTACCCGAAGGAGGTCCTGGAGGGCATCTTCGAACTCGCCCGGCGCCACGGCCTGATGGTCTTCGCCGACGAGATCTACGACCAGATCGTCTACGACGAGGTCGTCCACCACCCGGCCGCCTCCCTCGCCCCCGATCTGGTCGTCCTCACCTTCGGCGGGCTCTCCAAGACCTACCGGGTCGCGGGCTTCCGCTCGGGCTGGCTGGTCGTCACCGGCCCCAAGCAGCACGCGAAGAACTACCTGGAGGGCCTCACCATGCTGGCCTCCATGCGGCTCTGCCCCAACGCCCCAGCCCAGTACGCCATCCAGGCCGCGCTCGGCGGCCGGCAGTCGATCCACGAGCTCACGGCCCCGGGCGGCCGCCTGCGCGAACAGCGCGACCGGGCCTGGGAGAAGCTCAACGAGATCCCGGGTGTGTCCTGCGTGAAGCCGAAGGGCGCCCTGTACGCCTTCCCGCGCCTCGACCCCGCCGTGCACAGGATCCACGACGACGAGAAGTTCGTCCTCGACCTGCTGCTGCGGGAGAAGATCCAGGTGGTGCAGGGCACCGGCTTCAACTGGCCGCGCCCGGACCACTTCCGCATCCTGACCCTGCCGTACGCCGATGACCTCGACGCCGCCATCAGCCGCATCGGCCGCTTCCTGAGCGGCTACCGGCAGTGACGTCCGGCCCCCTCTGCTGTCATGATCTAGAGGTCTGAAGGCCGAGGAGAACGGGAGGGCGGCCGGTCATGGATGCGGCGCTGATAGCCGTGGTGGGAACCCTGTTGGGCGTCGTCTTCACGCACTGGTTCCAGGGGCGGGCCACCGAGCGCACGGCCGCGCTCGCCCGCACCGAACAGCTCCGGCAGGAACGGATCGCGACCTACAGCGCCTTCGCGGGTGCGGTCGTCGACTACCGGCACAGCCAGAACGACCGCTGGTTCCGGACGCGGCAGCAACCCGGCTCCGAGGAGGCGGAGGAGTCCCGGCACGCCTCCTACCGGCAGCGCACCGCCGCCCGGCAGGCCCTCTTCCGCGTCCAGCTGGTGTGCGACGACCCGGAGGTCCGGCGGCTCGCCGAGGCGGCCTTCGTGGATTCCCACTGCATGCACGAGGCGGTCGACGAGGCGGACCGAGCCCACCGCTCCGAGCAGGCGAAGGAGGCGCTCGCCGTGTTCATCGCCGCCGCCGCGCCCGGCGTCCGCTGACCGGGGACCGGCCGTGGACCTCGTCGCGCCCGTCGTCGTCGAACCGCTCAGGCGCCGCCGCTGCTCGGAATGCCACCGGGGGCCGCTGGAGCGGATGATCGTCGAGTTCAACGCGCCGGTCTGCCTGGACTGCGCCGATCTCGGCCATCTGATCTTCCTGCGCCGGGGCGACACCGCGCTCACCCGCCGCGCCCGGGAGGCCAGCACGCTCTGGGCCGTGGTCGTACGGCACAACCGGCGCCGTACCCGGTACGAGCGCCAGGGCCTGCTCGTCGAGGAGGCCGCCCTCGCCGAGGCGGAACGGGCCTGCCTGGCGGACGCGGACGCACGGGCCGCGCGGCGGGCCCGGGACGCGGTGCGGCGCGCCGCCCTCGACGCCGAGATCACCCAGGTCCTCCGGGCGGAGATCCTGCGGCTCTTCCCGTCCTGCCCGGCCGACCGGGCCACGGAGATCGCCGTCCACGCCTCGGCGAAGGGCAGCGGACGGGTGGGGCGCACGGCCGCGGGCCGCTCGCTCGACCGCGGCGCGGTCACCGCCGCGGTACGAGCCTCCGTACGGCACGTGGACACGCCGTACGACTCCCTGCTGATGCAAGGGGTTCCCCGGCACCAGGCCCGGACACGGATCGCGCCCGCCATCGAGGCGGTGCTCCGGACCTGGCGCCAGGACGACGGGACCGCGGGCGGCCGGGGACGCGGCTGACGGCTCGGGCGTCAGCCGGCGTCGGACGGGCCGCGTGGGGCGGACCCTCAGGCCTGGTCGGCGGCCCGGCGTGCGCGGCGGTACAGCAGGGCGCCACCGAGGAGCAGCGCGGCGCTCGCGGGAGCGGCGTAGCCCAGGGCGTCCGCACCCGTGGCGGCCAGCGAGGCGGTGCTGGTCTCACCCTGCGGCGCGGGGGCCGGGGCGGCCGGGGGGACGCTCTCGGAGCGCGGCACCGGCACGTTGCGCACGGGGGTCTGCGGGCGCGGCGTCGGCGTCTCGATCGGCTGCTCGGGCTTGGCCGGGCCGTTCACCGAGGTGTTGCCGAAGACCGGGTTGAGGATGCCGACCACGTTGGCCGAGTTCCCGCTGAGGTTCACGGGGAGGTCGAGGGGCAGCTGGAGGCCGTTCCCGGAGAGCACGCCCGGGGAGCCCGCGGCGTGGCTCTCGGCGGTGGACCCGCCACCGTTGGAGGAGCCGCCGCCGTGGGAGGACCCGCCCTGGGAGCCGCCGCCGTGGGAGGAGCCGCCCCCGTGGGAGCCGCTCTGGGAGCCGCCGGCCTGCTCGCCGCCGCGCGGGGTGCCGGGCTGGTCCTTGTGGGAGCCGCTGCCGCCGTTCTCGTCCCCGTACCCCCCGGCCTCGCGCTCCGTGGAGCGGTTGGCACAGCTGTTGCCGAAGGCCGGGTTGAGCAGCCCCACGACGCTGACGGTGTTGCCACATGCGTTGACCGGCACGTGCACCGGCAGCTGGATCGTGTTGCCGGAACCGACTCCCGGCGAACCGACCGCGGCGCCCTCGGCGCCGGCGTCGGCGTGCGCGGCGCCCGCCGAGAGGGCGAGCGCGCCGCCCGTGACCAACAGTGTGGCCAGACCACTTCGGCGAATCTGCCTCATGGCTTCCTGCCTTCCGGAGGTGTACACGGGCAAGTGCCCGTACCGGAATCAACGCGACAAACGTGTGCACCGGATCCGGCCGTTGATGGGTTTCACCCCATCGAGTGGGACTCCGTTCGAGTGTCGGGTCAACACCCGTCGACACCCGACGCTCCCGTCCACACCCGACGCTCCCGTCCACACCCGACGCTCCCGTCCACGCCGGTCGCTCCCGTCCACGCCCTGAAGACCCGTCAGCGTCCGTCAACGCCCCAGGAGGTCGGTGAGGGCGCCGACCGGGTCCGGGTCGGGGGCGCCGCGCGGCCACCAGTCCTCGCGGCCGGCGTCCGACTCGTACCCGTACCAGAGCCCGTCCCGGCCGAGCCGCAGCTGGAGGGACTCCCCGGAGAGCCGGTTGCGCCAGGGCCGGAACGCCGGGAAGTCGGCGGCGAGCAGCGCGGGTCTGGCCCGGTCGAACGGGCCGGCCGGCGGATCCCAGGGCTCTTCGAGGACGGCGAGACCCGCCGCGCCGCCCTGCCGCCAGGCGGCGACGGCGCGGGCGAGGTCCGTGGGGGTGCGGTCGAGGGCGTACGCCAGGTCGCGGTAGAGCGCCCGCGACGAGGCGGTGAGTCCGGAGCCGGGGTGCGCGGCGGCCAGCCGGACCGCGTCCTGCCAGGGGGTGAGCGCGGCGACCGGGTCGTGGCCGGTGGCGAGGAAGACGTGCGCCCGGGCGGCGGCCTCGGTCGCGAGGAGGTCGAGCGCGAGCGGATCGGGAGCGTCCGGGTCCGGTGGGAAGACGGCCGGGCGACCGGGCCGGTCCGGGACGGGCAGCTCGGGCGGCAGCGGCGGCAGCCCGGGCCCGGTGGCCGCGTCGAGTGCGATCCGGGCGGCCACCGTGGGCATCGGCGGGGCGGCGGCGCCCGCCTCGGCGGCACCCCGGGCGGCGTTCCGCCGGGTGAGTTCGGCCAGGAGCTCCTGCTCCCCTCGGCCGCGCATCAGGAAGAGGACGAACGGGTCCTCGTCGAGGAGACGGGCGGCCTGGTAGCAGAGGGCGGCGGCGTGCTTGCAGGGGTAACCGTCGTCCGGGCAGGAGCAGTCGGGGACGAGGTCGCCCGGCACCGGCAGCAGTCCGGTGACCGCCTCCAGGGCGTGCGGCACGTCCTTGTCGAGGAGGGCGGCGATGTGGTCGGGGCGCGCGGCGGCCTCGTCGAGGAACCGCTCCCAGCCGTCGTCGCCGAGCGTCCGCATCCTGATCTCGGTGCGGTACGGGCGGGGCCGGGTGCCGTGCACGTAGGCGACGACCCGGCCGGGGGTGACCGTGATCGCGTCGACGTGACCGCGCCCCGCATAGGCCTTGCCGCGCGCGAGCCGGGCCGGGTCGAGCGCGGTGTTCTCCAGGGCCGTGACCCAGGCGTTCCCCCACCAGGTGGCGGCGAACCGGCCGTCGGGGGCCGAGCGCGGCGCGAGCTGCGGGAAGGTACGGCGGCGGTCGTCGTGGCGGAGGGCGGCGCCCCGTGCGACCCGCGCGCCCCTGGCGTGGTTCACGAGGGCCTCCTCAGGGACACCAGGTCGGCGAGCTCCCGGTCGGTGAGCTCGGTGAGGGCGGCCTCGCCGGAGCCGAGGACGGCGTCGGCCAGGGCCCGTTTGGCGCGGAGCATCTCGGCGATGCGGTCCTCGACGGTCCCCTCGGCGACGAGCCGGTGGACCTGCACCGGCTGGGTCTGCCCGATGCGGTAGGCCCGGTCGGTGGCCTGCTCCTCGACGGCCGGGTTCCACCAGCGGTCGTAGTGGACGACATGGCCGGCCCGGGTGAGGTTGAGGCCGGTGCCCGCGGCCTTCAGGGAGAGCAGGAAGACGGGGACCTCGCCGGCCTGGAAGCGGTCGACCATCCGCTCCCGCTCGGCCACCGGCGTGCCGCCGTGCAGGAGTTGTGCCGGGATGCCGCGGGCGGCCAGGTGGTCGGCGAGGAGCCGCGCCATCGACACGTACTGGGTGAACACGAGCACGGACCCGTCCTCCGCGAGGATCGTGTCGAGGAGCTCGTCGAGCAGGGCGAGCTTCCCGGAGCGGCCGGCGAGCCGGGCGGTGCCGCTGCCGCGCGGCGCCTGCTCCTTGAGGTACTGCGCGGGGTGGTTGCAGATCTGCTTCAGCGAGGTCAGCAGGCTCATGACGAGGCCGCGGCGGGCGATGCCCTCGGCGCCCTCGATCCGCGTCATGGTCTCGCGGACCACCGCCTCGTAGAGCGAGGCCTGCTCCCGCGTGAGGGCGACCGGGTGGTCGGACTCCGTCTTCGGCGGGAGTTCGGGGACGATGCCGGGGTCGGACTTGCGGCGGCGCAGCAGGAAGGGCCGCACCAGCCGGGCGAGCCGCTCGACGGCCTCCTCGTGCTCGATCTCCTCGTGGTTCTCCACGGCCCGGGCGTGCCGGGAGCGGAAGGCCTTGAGCGGGCCGAGGAGACCGGGGGTGGTCCAGTCGAGGAGCGCCCAGAGTTCGGAGAGGTTGTTCTCCACGGGGGTGCCGGTGAGGGCGACCCTGGCGGGCGCGGGGATCTCACGGAGCGCCTTGGCGGTCGCGGAGAACGGGTTCTTGACGTGCTGGGCCTCGTCGGCGACGACCATCCCCCACTCCCGCTCGGCGAGGCGGGCGGCGCTGGTGCGCAGGGTGCCGTAGGTGGTGAGGACGAAGCCGCCCTCGGTGCCGTCGAGGTCACGGTCCGTGCCGTGGAAGCGCCGGACGGGCACGTCGGGGGCGAACTTCCGCACCTCCCGCTGCCAGTTGCCGAGGAGGGAGGCCGGGCAGACGACGAGGGTGGGGGCGCGGCGGGCGCGGCGCAGGTGGAGGGCGATGAGGGTGACGGTCTTGCCGAGGCCCATGTCGTCGGCGAGGCAGCCGCCGAGGCCGAGCGAGGTCATCAGGTCCAGCCAGGCGAGGCCGCGGAGCTGGTAGTCGCGCAGGGTGGCGGTGAGGCCGGGCGGGGCCTGCACGTCCTCGGGGCCGGCCAGGAGCCGGTCGCGGAGCGCGGCGAGGGCCCCGACGGGCACGGCGGGGACGGACTCGCCGTCCACCTCGGCGGTGCCGGTGAGCGCGGCGGCGAGGGCGTCGACCGGTTCGAGCAGGCCGAGCTCCCGCTTGCGCGCCTTGCGGACGAGGGCGGGGTCGACGACGACCCACTGGTCGCGGAGGCGCACGATGGGCCGGTGGGCCTCGGCCAGGAGGTCCATCTCACGCTCGGTGAGCGGGTCGCCGTCGAGCGCGAGCTGCCAGTTGAACCGGAGCAGCTCCTCGCTGTCGAAGAAGGAGGTGCCGTCGGTGGCGGAGCCGGGCGCGGCCTGGGCGGGGCGGACGACGGCGGAGGCGCTGAGCGAGCGGGCGAGCTCGCGCGGCCAGTGGAGGGCGACCCCGGCGTCGGCGAGGCGGGCGGCGGCCGGGCCGAGCAGTTCGTACAGCTCGTCCTCGGTGACGGCGAGGACGTCGGGCACGTCCCGCTCCAGGAGCCGGGCGAGCGGGGGCCAGACGCGGGCGGCCCGGCGCAGGGCGAGGACGGCGTCGATCCGGGCGCGGGGCCCGAAGTGCTCGCCGTCTCCCTCCCACAGGTCCGTGGCGTCGATGACGAGGGTCGGGTCGGCGAGGCTGTGGATCTGCAGGAGCGCGGCGGCGGCGTGCCGGTCCCCGTCGGCGATGCCGGAGGGGTCGGCGGCATCGGCGGTGTCGAAGAGTTCGTACGGCGAGAGGTCGAGACGGAGCGAGACCCGCACCCCCGCGTCCATCCCGGCCGCGGCCTCGGCGGCCCAGGCACGCGCGCGGGGCAGGTGCTGCGGGGCGCGCGCCGCGAACGGCGCGCCGACCGCGTGGGCGGCGGCGGGCGTGCGGGGCAGCACGTCGGCGACCGCGTCGAGGAAGGCCCGTACCAGAGCCTCGGGCTCGGGCAGCCGCAGCGGGCCGCGTCCCGGCACCGGCACCGCGTACCCCTCGTACGGCAGGGCGGCGGCGACGGCCCGCAGGTGGGCGATGTCCTCGGCGTCCAGGGGTCCGGCCCGCCAGGCGTCCAGGTCGTCCGCGGTCAGCCCCGGCAGCAGCCGACCGCGGGAGGCGAGGTGCAGGGCGTGCAGGGCGGCGGCGCCCCAGCCGGCGGTGGCGGGGTGCGCGGCCGGATGGTGGCGGGCCGCGACGAGATGCGGCAGCGCGGCCTCGACGGGCAGGATCACGGCGGGCACCGAGCGGCCCCGGGCGCCGCTGCCGTGGCGCCTGGCCACGGTCAGCTCGGCCCGCTCCGCCCCGCTCGCCGCCGGGTCCGGCAGCGGGCCGCCGTCGGGGGCCCAGAACGCGACCCGGCCGTCACGCGGAAGGGCGGCCGGCAGGAAGACGGCGGCGCTGGTCGTCCAGGTGTGTGTCACGGCTCCGCTCCCCTCCCGTCGGTGTTGCTTTCTCCTGGACCTCCGACCTTACGGGTGGGGTCTGACAACGGGCGTCGCCCGGGTTCCCCCGGGCGGCCCAACAGCGGATGACAGCCGCCCGCGCGGGCGGCATGGTGGCCTGAAACGACTCGACAGCCTGAAACGACTCGACAGAAGAGGATCCGCCATGTCCGTTCGCCGGCGTCTCACGACCGCCACCGGGGCCGTGCTGCTCACTCTCGCCGTCGCCGGCTGCTCGGGCCTCGGCCGCAGCACCGTGGGCACGATCGAGTACGAGACGCAGCGTGAGCTCCTGGTCAGCGTGACGAGCCCCTCCGTGAACGGCTGCCACCGCCTGGCCCCCTCAGGAGTGACCAAGGTCCGGAACAACTCCCTGACGGACATCGTGATGTACCGGACCCGCGACTGCACGGGCGGGAACTCGATCTACGTGGCCACCAACACCGCGAACTGGACCGCCCCCGACACCCTGCCCTGGCGCAGCTACAGCGTCGTCCACTGAGCGGCCGCTCGGGCCTCCCTGCGACCGTTCCGTTTCCCCCACCCCGGGTACATGCTGGAAGTGACCTCGGGGATCCGAGGGGAGATGCGACCGTCATGCGGAGCGGGAACGAGCCGGCCAACGCGCGCAGTGCGCTGCGCCTGCGGTTCTGGCTGAGCATGTGGGGGCTGCTCTGGGCAGCCTTCGGCACGACCGTGTTCTCCCTGGTGGAGCGCCCCGGCTGGGCCGCGGCCTGCGGGGTGCTGTTCCTGGTGGCCATGGTCGACCTCGTGGTGGTGCTGCACCACATCCACCAGGGCGCGCACTGGCAGCCGGGCCGGAGCATCCCGCCGTATGAACCCGATCACGGCGGTCCGCGACGCTGACGCCGCCGCCCGCTCGGTCCGCCCGCTCGGTCCGCCCGCTCAGTTCCGGGTGTCGAAGCCCGCCGCCTGGAGGTACTCCGGCTTCGGGTCCAGCGCGGCGGCGAGGCGGAAGTGCCGCATGGCCTGGGCGGTCTGCCCGGAGCGCTCGAAGGTGCGGCCCAGCGCGAAGTGGGCGAAGGCGTTGTCCGGCTCGCGCTCCAGGACCAGCTCGAACTCCAGCTGCGCCGGGCGCAGCTGTGCGGCGGCGAAGAACGCCCGGGCCCGCAGCAGGCGCGCCGCCGTGTTCTCGGGATGGGCTGCGATCACCGAGTCCAGCAGCTTCACGGCCCCGCGAGGGTCCCGCGCGGCCAACAGGTGCTCGGCGGCGCGGAAGTCGATGACGTGCGTTTCCGGGTTGCTGTCGGCCACGATGGCATCCTTCCCCTCGACCGGTGGTTGAACACCGGCCCCGGCGGCCGCATTCCGCCGTGGCCCGCCACGCTGCCGGGGCCTGGTCCTAGGCGTCCTCGGCGGGGAGCCCGGCGCGGCGCTCCAGTTCCTCCCAGACCTTGCGCACCTGGGGCTCCAGCGCGTCGAGCGGTCCGTCGTTGTCGATCACGAGGTCGGCGACGGCCAGCCGCTGCGCGCGCGTGGCCTGGGCGGCCATCCGGGCCTCGGCCTCTGCCGCGGCCATGCCCCGCAGCCGTACGAGCCGGTCGAGCTGGGTCTCGGGGGAGGCGTCCACGACGACGACCAGGTCGTACAGCGGCGCCAGCCCGTTCTCGGTGAGCAGCGGTACGTCGTGGATGACGACGTCCCCGGTGCCCGCGCGGCTCTCCAGCTCCGCCGACCGGGCCCCGACCAGGGGGTGGACGATGGCGTTGAGGGTGGCGAGCCGGTCGGCGTCGGCGAAGACGATGGAGCCGAGCTTCGGCCGGTCGAGCGTCCCCTCCGCGGTGAGGACGCCGTCCCCGAAGGCCGCCACGACGGCCGCGAGCCCCGGGGTCCCGGGCTCGACGACCTCGCGCGCGATCCGGTCCGCGTCGATCAGTACGGCTCCGTACGAGACGAGCAGCCGTGACACTTCGCTCTTGCCGGCGCCGATCCCGCCGGTCAGGCCCACCTTCAGCATGAGCGGCAGCTTAGGGCCTGCCCGGGACGGGCTAGGCGTCGCCCTCCCGCTCCGCGAGGAAGCGCTCGAACTCCCGCCCCAGCTCGTCGGCCGACGGCAGGTCGACCGGCTCGGCGACCAGGCTGCCGCGCGTCTCGGCGCCGGCCGCCGCGTCGTACTGGTGCTCAAGGCCCTGCACCAGCGCGACCAGCTCCTCGTCGCCCTCGCCGATCTGGCGGTCGATCTCGGTCTGGGTGCGCCGGGCCTCGGTCCGCAGGGAGTGGGCGACGCCGGGGAGGACGAGGCCGGTGGCGGCGGTGACGGCCTCCAGGGCGGTCAGGGCCGCGTCCGGGTACGGGGACCGGGCCACGTAGTGCGGGACGTGCGCGGCGACGCCGAGCGTGTCGTGGCCGGCCTCGGTGAGCCGGTACTCGATCAGGGATTCGGCACTGCCGGGGACCTGCGCCTCGTCGAAGGGGCTGCGGTGCCCGGGCATGAGGTCGGTGCGGCTGCCGTGCGGGGTGAGGCCGACGGGGCGGGTGTGCGGCACGCCCATGGGGATGCCGTGGAAGTTGACGGAGAGGCGCACGCCGAGGCGCTCGATGATCTGCCGGACGGCGACCGCGAACCGCTCCCACTCGACGTCCGGCTCGGGGCCCGAGAGGAGGAGGAAGGGCGCGCCGGTGGCGTCCTGCACGAGGCGGACCTCGATGGACGGCGTCTCGTACGCGGTCCAGCGGTCGCGCCGGAAGGTGAGCAGCGGGCGGCGGGCGCGGTAGTCCACGAGCCGGTCGTGGTCGAAGCGGGCCACCAGCTGGTGCGGGAGGGTGTCGAGCAGTCGGTCGACGATCTGCTCGCCGGTCTCGCCTGCGTCGATGTAGCCGTCGAAGTGGTACAGCATGACCAGCCCGGCCGACTCCTGCGCCAGGGCCAGGTCGACGACGGCCACGCCCTTCGGGTCCCATTCGTACAAATCCTGGGGATCAAGCACGATTACCGCTCCTCCTCGTGTTCTCTCTGGAAACGCCGCGCGGGGCACGGCCATTCCCCCATCGCGTGATCTTCCGGAGGCGGAGTGGGTGAACTGCGGAAACGGCCGAGGCCCGCTCCCCCGAAGGGGAACGGGCCTCGGTTCGCTAGCGGCTAGCGCTCAGCGGAGAGCCTGTTCAGCTCTGGCCGCCGGCGAGCTTCTCGCGGAGGGCGGCGAGCGCCTCGTCCGACGCCAGGGCGCCGGAGTTGTCGTCCGACTCCGAGGAGTACGAACCACCCGAGATGCCCGCACCGGCGTTGCCGGCGGCCGGGGCGGCAGCACCCTCGGCAGCGGCGGCCTCGTCGGCCTCGCGGGACTTGATGACCTGAGCCTGGTGCTGCTCGAAGCGAGCCTGCGCCTCGGCGTACTGGGTCTCCCAGGCCTCGCGCTGGGTCTCGAAGCCCTCGAGCCAGTCGTTGGTCTCGGGGTCGAAGCCCTCGGGGTAGATGTAGTTGCCCTGGTCGTCGTAGGACGCGGCCATGCCGTACAGGGTCGGGTCGAACTCGACCGAGGCCGGGTCGGCACCGAAGGACTCGTTGGCCTGCTTCAGCGAGAGGCTGATGCGACGACGCTCGAGGTCGATGTCGATGACCTTGACGAAGATCTCGTCGTTGACCTGGACGACCTGCTCCGGGATCTCCACGTGGCGCTCGGCCAGCTCGGAGATGTGGACCAGACCCTCGATGCCCTCGTCCACGCGGACGAACGCACCGAACGGAACCAGCTTGGTGACCTTACCCGGGACGACCTGACCGATCTGGTGCGTACGGGCGAACTGCTGCCACGGGTCCTCCTGCGTCGCCTTCAGCGACAGGGAGACACGCTCGCGGTCCATGTCGACGTCGAGAACCTCGACGGTGACCTCCTGGCCGACCTCGACAACCTCGGACGGGTGGTCGATGTGCTTCCAGGACAGCTCGGAGACGTGCACGAGACCGTCGACGCCACCCAGGTCCACGAAGGCACCGAAGTTGACGATCGAGGAAACGACGCCGGAGCGGACCTGACCCTTCTGCAGGGTGGTGAGGAACGTCTGGCGAACCTCGGACTGGGTCTGCTCGAGCCAGGCACGGCGGGACAGGACCACGTTGTTGCGGTTCTTGTCCAGCTCGATGATCTTCGCCTCGAGCTCCTTGCCCACGTAGGGCTGGAGGTCGCGGACACGACGCATCTCGACGAGGGAGGCCGGCAGGAAGCCACGGAGGCCGATGTCGAGGATGAGACCACCCTTGACGACCTCGATGACGGTACCGGTGACGATGCCGTCCTCTTCCTTGATCTTCTCGATGGTGCCCCAGGCGCGCTCGTACTGGGCACGCTTCTTCGAGAGGATCAGGCGGCCTTCCTTGTCCTCCTTCTGGAGAACCAGGGCCTCGATCTCGTCGCCGACCTTGACGACCTCGTTCGGGTCGACGTCGTGCTTGATCGAGAGCTCGCGGCTCGGGATGACGCCTTCGGTCTTGTAACCGATGTCGAGCAGGACCTCGTCCCGGTCGACCTTCACGATGACGCCGTCGACGATGTCGCCGTCGTTGAAGTACTTGATCGTCTCGTCGATCGCGGCGAGGAAGGCTTCCTCGTTACCGATGTCGTTGACCGCAACCTGCGGGGTGGTGCTGGTGGCGGTGGTCTCGGTGCTGCTCGTCATGTGGGAAAGGGCTCCGGTTACGGACAGAAAGTCGTAGGTACTGCTACGCCGAGAGCCCGTATCGCACCAAGAAGCCGGACAGCCAATGAAGCGCCCTTCCGCGAACGGGAGGGAACCTCGAGAACCGAGGGGACATACAACAGGTACGAGCGCGGCCTGCTCCGTCTGAGGCGCGCAGGCCCGCAGCGCAACCTTTAGCATACGGGGGCAGCCGGACAGGGTCAATGCGCGAAGCGCGCACCCAGGGCAGATCTGCTCAATTCCGGCACGACTCACGGCCCTTGCGCCACCACGGCGGGGGTCCGCGGCACGGCGGCACTGAGCGCAAACTACATCGGCGGGCGAGATGAACCAAGAGTACGGACACGAAGACGCGGTCGACGGGGACGCCGAGGAGGCCGAGGCGACCCGGCGTGACGCGGGGGACGCGGAGAGCAGCCGGGCGAGCCGGGGCTGGTGGGACCGGAACGCCGACGAGTACCAGAGCGACCACGGCTCCTTCCTGGGCGACGACCGCTTCGTCTGGGGTCCGGAGGGGCTCGACGAGGCCGAGGCCGGGCTCCTCGGTCCCGCCGACGCGCTGAAGGGCCTCGACGTCCTGGAGATCGGCGCGGGCGCGGCGCAGTGCTCGCGGTGGCTGGCCGCCCAGGGCGCGCGGCCGGTGGCCCTCGACCTCTCGCACCGGCAGCTCCAGCACGCGCTGCGGATCGGCGGGGAGGTGCCGCTGGTGGAGGCGGACGCGGGGGCGCTGCCCTTCCGGGACGGCTCCTTCGACCTGGCGTGCTCGGCGTACGGCGCGGTGCCGTTCGTCGCGGACCCGGTGCGGGTCTTCCGTGAGGTTCGGCGGGTGCTGCGGCCGGGCGGCCGCTGGGTCTTCTCGGTGACGCACCCGATCCGCTGGGCGTTCCCGGACGAGCCGGGTCCCGAGGGCCTCTCGGTCGCCGCCTCGTACTTCGACCGCACGCCGTACGTCGAGCAGGACGAGCAGGGCCGGGCGGTGTACGTGGAGCACCACCGGACCCTCGGGGACCGGGTGCGGGACGTGGTGGCCGGCGGCTTCCGGCTCGTGGACCTGGTCGAGCCGGAGTGGCCGGCCTGGAACAGCCAGGAGTGGGGCGGCTGGTCCCCGCTGCGGGGGAATCTGATCCCGGGGACGGCGATCTTCGTCTGCGAGCGGGACGACTAGCCCCGCGAGAGGACCGGTCCCGCGAGACGACCAGTCCTATTAATGGAGGGCCCTGTGGACAACGGGGCCCTCCCTTTTCTTCGCACGTACGAGACTGAGTGCGTGATCCGAAACGACGCACTCGACCGTCTCCCTGTCCGCCATGCCGTCCCCGAGCTGCTCGCCGCGCTCGCGGAGCGCGGCGCGGCGGTGCTGTCCGCTCCTCCCGGCACCGGCAAGACGACGCTGGTTCCGCTGGCCCTCGCGGGGCTCATAGGGGACGGACCGGAGCGCCGGGTGCTGGTCGCCGAGCCGCGGCGGATGGCGGTGCGGGCGGCGGCCCGGCGGATGGCCTGGCTGCTCGGCGAGGAGGTCGGCGGCGCGGTCGGCTTCTCGGTGCGCGGCGAGCGGCGGAGCGGCCCCGCGACCCGGATCGAGGTGGTGACGACGGGCATCCTGCTCCAGCGGCTCCAGCGCGATCCGGAGCTGGCGGGCGTGGACGTGGTGCTGCTCGACGAGTGCCATGAGCGGCATCTCGACGCCGACACGGCCATGGCCTTCCTGGTGGACGTGCGGGCGACGCTGCGACCGGAGCTGAAGCTCGTCGCGGCCTCCGCGACGAGCGATGCCGAGGCCTGGGCGGAGCTGCTCACGGTCCTGGACGGGGGCGGGCCCGCGCCGGTGGTGTGGAGCGAGGAGGCGGGCCACGGGTACGCGGTGCGGTTCGCCGCGCCGCCGGCCGGGATCAGGCCCGCGCACGGCACCTGGGTGGATCCCGCCCTGCTGCGCCATGTGGCGTCGACGGTCCGGCTCGCGCTGGAGCGGCACGAGGGCGACGTCCTGTGTTTCCTGCCGGGTACGGGCGAGATCGCGCGGACGGCCGGGCTGCTCGACGGGGTCGACGCGGAGGTCCTCCAGCTGCACGGGCGGGCTCCGGCCGCCGTGCAGGACGCGGTGCTGCGGGGTGCCGGGCCGGACGGGCGGCGGCGGGTGGTGCTCTCGACGTCGGTGGCGGAGTCGAGCCTGACGGTTCCCGGGGTGCGGATCGTGGTGGACTCGGGGCTCGCGCGGGAGCCCCGGACGGACCACGCCCGGGGTCTCGGGTCCCTCGCGACGGTGCCGGTGTCGACGGCTGCGGCGACTCAGCGGGCGGGGCGCTCGGGTCGTGAGGAGGCCGGTGTCGTCTACCGCTGCTGGGCTGAGGCGGAGGACGGCGCCCGGGCGCGGTTCCCCTCGCCGGAGATCAGGATCGCCGACCTGGCGGACTTCGCGCTGCGGGCCGCCTGCTGGGGCGACCCTACGGCGGAGGGGCTCGCGCTGCTCGACGCGCCGCCGGCCGGGGCGATGGCGGCGGCCCGCCAGGTCCTCGGCTCGATCGGGGCCGTGGACGCGGACGGCCGGGCCACGGAGCGGGGTGTGCGGATGTCCCGGCTCGGGCTGCACCCGCGGCTGGGGCGCGCGCTCCTGGACGGCGCGGCCGAGGTCGGGGTCCGGCGGGCCGCGGAGGTGGTGGCGCTGATCGGCGAGGAGCCGCCGCGCGAGTACGGGGACGACCTGGTGGCCGCGTGGCGCACGGCACGCCGGGGCACCGACGGGTACGGCGCGCGATGGCGGACGGAGGTACGCCGCCTGGAGCGGTCGGCGGGCGAGGCGCTGGGCGGTGGCGGGGCGGTCGCGGGGCCGGAGGGCGACGACCTGGTGGCCGGGCTCGTGACGGCGCTGGCGTTCCCGGAGCGGGTGGCCAGGGCGCGGGAGCAGGGTGGCTATCTGATGGCGTCCGGGAGCGGGGCGCGGCTTGCCGAGGGGTCCGGGCTGCGGTCCAGCCCGTGGCTCGCCGTGGCGGTGGCGGACCGCACCGCCAGGGACGCCACGGCGCGGGTGCGGCTCGCGGCCGTGGTGGACGAGGCCACGGCGTGCCGGGCGGCCGGGCATCTGCGGAGCACCGGCGAGGAGGTCCACTGGGAGGACGGGGACGTGGTCGCGCGGTCGGTGGACCGTCTGGGCGCGGTCGAGCTGACGGTCCGGCCCCTGGGTTCCGGGGCGGAGCCCGCTCTCGTACGGGAGGCGCTGCTCGACGGTCTGCGGCGCGAGGGGCTCGGGCTGCTGCGGTGGCGCCGGGAGGCCGGGGAGCTGCGCGAGCGGCTCGCCTTCCTCCACCGGGAGCTGGGAGAGCCCTGGCCGGACGTGTCGGAGGGGGCGCTGGTCGACCGGGCCGGGGAGTGGCTGGAGCCGGAGCTGTCCCGGGCGTCGCGCCGGGCCGATCTGGGGCGGATCGACGCCGGGGAGGCACTGCGGCGGCTGCTGCCGTGGGCGTCGGGCGAGGCGGTGCGCCTCGACGAGCTGGCGCCGGAGCGGATCGAGGTGCCGAGCGGTTCGCGGATACGGGTCGAGTACGGCGGCGAGCGGCCGGTGCTCGCGGTGAAGCTCCAGGAGATGTTCGGTCTGGCGGAGACGCCCCGGGTGGCGGGGGTCCCGGTGCTCGTCCATCTCCTCTCCCCCGCGGGCCGGCCGGCGGCGGTCACGGCCGACCTGGCGTCGTTCTGGCGGGACGGCTACCGCGCGGTGCGGGCGGAGCTGCGGGGGCGCTATCCGAAGCACCCGTGGCCCGAGGATCCGTCCGCGGCGGTGCCGACCCGGCACACCAGCGCCCGGCTCAGAGGGGAGCGCTGACCGGGGCCGGGACGGGGGCGGCGGGCGGCTCCGGCTCGGGGCGGCGCGAGCGGGCCTCCAGCCAGAGGGCGAGGGCGAGGAGGGCGAGGGCCAGGACGGTGAGGCTCCACGGGATGTAGGAGACGAGCATGAGGACCATGAGGCGGTTGGAGGAGACCAGCTCGCCGACGCTCTCCAGGTAGTCCTCGCGCATCTTCACGTGGCCGGCGAAGACGGTGAGGGTGTCCTGTCCCATCAGCTTCTTGGCATTGCGGAGCTCCTCCTTGTGGATCTCCTCGCCGTTGACGGGGGCTCCGGTGACCGGCTCGATCCAGAACATGCGCTTGGTCGTGTACCAGCGGGTGAGGCCCGAGTCGGCGAGGATCTTCGGGGTGATGCCCTTGACCGGCATGGCCTTGGGCATGGGGACCTGGGTCCAGGGGATGGTCTGCTCGAAGTAGTAGACCTCCATGCCGCGGAAGGTGCGGGTGCCCTTGTAGTGGATGGGGGCCGCGGTGCGGGTCTGGGCGTCGAAGTACTGGTAGTCGCGCTTCTCGGTGAGGAAGGGGAACTTGAACTCGATGCCCTCGCGGCGGACCGGGTCGCCGTCGACGGATTCGCCGGTGGCGTGGACGGGGTCCTGGGTGTGGGCGTCGAAGATGTACCGCTCGGGGACCTGGGAGACCATCTTGCCGTCGGGCCCGGTGACGTAGGCGAGGGCGTCCCAGACGACGACGTCGCGCCCGGCGTCGCGTTCGATGCGCCGCGACTCCTCCACGTTGCCCTTGAGGGTCTGGATGATCGTGATCTTGTCGACCTTCTCGGCCTTGAGGGTGGAGTAGTTGAGGAGGGTCGCGGGCCGCGCCTCCAGAACGGTGTCCTGGTACTGGTTCGCCGGGATCTTCGCCAGGCGGGGGAAGGCGTACCAGCGCAGGGTCGGGGCCATCGCGGCGCAGAAGACGGCGAGGGCGAGGAGGACGAGGCTGGCTCGGCGGCGCACGGTCCTCCCCCTACTTCCTGGCGCCGGGATCGGCGGTCAGCAGGGGCTTGGGCGAGGTGGGGCCGTCGGGCGGCAGATCGACCACGGAGAGGAGCAGGACGAAGAGGAGGACTGGGGCGAGTCCGATGGCGGCGGCGACGAGGGCGCGCATGGTCGGCCTCCCGGGATGCGATCTGATAGGTCGTCAGGGCGGGGGCACCGTAGCAACGCGGCCGCGAGATGAGAACACGTTGCACCCGGGTAACGCGAAGCGCCGTCCCCCGCCCGGTGCGGACGGGGGACGGCGCGGAGCGACGCGGCGCCGGGTGATGCGGCGCGGTGGGGCTTTCGGTCAGGCCGAAGGGGAGGAGCTGGGCGAGGGGGTGGGCTCGGGCGAGCCGCTGCCGGAGGGCGAGGGCTCCGGGGTCGGCGTCGCGGGCAGCTCGACGGTGAGGTCGATGAAGGTGGTGCCGCCGCCCGGTGCGGTGAGCTGGAGGTAGAACGTGCCGGCCTTGTCGCCCGCGAGGATGTCGCCCGGCGCGAAGGTGAGCAGTCCGTCCGGACCGGTCTTCAGGGTGACGGTACGGACGGTCGTGCCGTCCGCGGCCTTGAAGGACGGGCCCTCGGTGCTCTCCTTCGGGTCCGTCTTCGAGGTGACGATCACCGCGGTGACGAGCACGCCGGGGGCGAGGGCGCCCTTGTCGGTGGCCTTCACCTGGACCTGCTGGGCGAAGGAGGCGCCGGTCGTGGCGGACAGGGCGTCGCCGGGGACCCGGGCGAGGGTGTCCGCCTGGCGCTCCGTGACGGTCGCGGCGAAGTCGGCCGCGCCCAGGGTCCGGCCGACGACGGTGGCGCGCACGGTGAAGGAGCCCGTCTTCTCGCCGGCCCGGAGCGCGGGCGAGGTGGCGAGGCCGGTCGACCCGGTGGTGAGGGTGGCGGTGGTCCCGCCGCCGGCGAAGCGGGTGTCGGTGGTGCCGATGATCTCGAAGCGGATGCTCACGCCGGCGACCGGCTTGCCCGCGGAGTCGAGCGCGGCGACCCGGGGGGAGCCCGTGAAGGCGCTGCCGGTGGTCGTGGTCAGCTTCGCGTTGGCCACGACCGCGAGCTGCGCGACCTTGGCGGCCGGCGGGACGGTGGGCGGCTTCACCGGCTCGGTCACCGGGGGCTTGGTGGGGACGGTCGGCGGCTTGACCGGACCGGGATTGTTCACCGGCGGCTTCGGCTGCTGGGTGCCCGGGTTCGGGGCCGGAGTCGTCGGCACGGTCGGGAGCGGCCCGGTCGGGCGGTTGCCCCTGATGCCGTCGTCGCTGCGGCCGACCGGCAGCACGCCCGTGCCGTCCGGGACCTGGTGGGTGCCGCGCTCGTAGAAGGCCTTCCAGGACAGGACCGTGTTCAGGTACTCCCTGGAGTGGTTGTAGCTGAGGACCGCCTGGTCGAGATCGGCCTTGACCGCGAGGTTGCGGTCGCTGGCGCAGAGGTAGAGGCCGGCGGCCTGCGCCGCGTCGTAGATGTTGTTGGGGTCCTTCTTCCCGTCGCTGTTGGCGTCCTGGCCCCAGGTGGCCCAGGTGGACGGGATGAACTGCATCGGGCCGACGGCCCGGTCGTGGACCTTGTCGCCGTCGAAGGCGCCGCCGTCGGTGTCGGCGATCATGGCGAAGCCGTTGCCGTCGAGGGCGGGACCGAGGATCCGCGGCGATGCCGTGCCGTTGGCGTCGACCCTGCCGCCGTTCGCCTGACCCGACTCGACCTTGCCGATGCCGGCGAGCAGCTGCCACGGCAGGTTGCAGCCGGGGTCGGTCGAACGTATCGACAGTTCGGCACGCTTGTAGGCCGAGTAGACGGACGCGGGTATGCCGGCCTCGGCGGGACCGGCGATGACGGGCAGATGGGCGGTCGCGCCGGGCTTGTTCGGCGTGTTCAGCGGCGGCAGCTTCGTGTAGTACGGCGAATCGCCGGTCGCGGAGCCGTCTCCGGAAGGCGGCGCCGTGTCACCGGCACCGATGGCGGTGTCTCCGCCCGCGTTGTCCGCGGCCGGCGGGATCACCTCCGGCGCCTGCGAGGCGGCGAGCGCGGCGACCGCCGCGGCCATCACGACACCACTGGTGGCTCCCTTGCGCAGCCGGTGGCCGATGTGCGCTGCCATGTCCGTCGTCCCTCCCCATCGACGCGGTCCCGCGCTCCCCGCGTGAAACCTCTGGCGACCCTATGCCAACTCCGGACCGGCGAGTACCGGCAGCTGACCGTGTTTCACGGTTTCGTCACCTCTTGGTCGCCTGCCGACCAGGTGAGTCCGGGAACCGACCGGAGCGTCCCGCCCCTCTTGCTCTCCGGCCGACCGTGCACACTGCTCCCTCACGGCCACCGGCCGCCGTCACCACCCGACCCTGGGGGAACTCCCGTTGCCGTTCACGCTGAGCCATGCCGCCGCCGTGCTGCCCGCGCTGCGCCGCGACGGGACCGCGCGCGGGCCGCTCGTCGCGTCCGCGCTCGTCGCCGGGTCCTTCTCGCCGGACATGACCTACTTCGCCGCGACCGCGTTCCCCGGGGCGATGGTCCTCGGGGACGTCACCCACTCCCCCGTCGGGATCGTCACGGCCGACGTCGTCATCACCGCCGTACTCGTGGCCCTGTGGCTGACCGTGCGCGAGCCGCTCGTCGCGCTGCTGCCCGGCCGTTGGCGCGGCCGGGTGTACGGGCTCGTCCGGGGCCGTCCCTGGCGTGAGCGTCATCCGGCCGCGCTCGCCGGGTGGTTCTGCCTCTCGGCGATCCTCGGCGCCACGACCCATGTGGTGTGGGACTCCTTCACCCACCTGGACCGCTGGGGCACCCGCGCGATCCCCTTCCTCGGCGACATCGTCGCCGGGTTCCCGGTCTATCTCTACGCGCAGTACGGGGGTTCGGCGCTGGCCCTCGCGCTCCTCGGCTGGTGCACGGCGCGGGCGCTGCGCTCTGCCGTCCCGGGGGTGGAGCTGCCGGCCGGGGTCCCGGTCCCGGGCCGGCGCGGGCGGTTCCTCGCCGCCGGGCTGATCGGCGGCTGCGTCCTGGCCGGGGTCGCGCACCGGGTGCTGCGCTGGGCCGCGTACTGGGGCTGGGACCGGATCGAGACGCCCCTCGACGTCATCCCGACGGCCTGCTTCGGCGCCGGCGCGGGGCTCGCCGTCGGGCTCGTGCTGTACGGGGCGGGGGCGCGGCTCCTCCGGCCACGGCGGGCTCTGACGGCCCCGGCCACGCCGGTCCCCCGGGACCTCCAGGACCTGGGAGCGGACCCGGACCCGGGCCGTCGGCCGGAGCGCTCCCGTCAGGGATCTCGCTGATCTTCTCCGGCGGGGTGAAGCCGCGGGCCGCAGCGCTGCCGGAGAGTCTGCGGTGGACGGCGAGGGAGACCCTCTCCAGGGTGCGGACGCCGTAGCGCATGGTGGGGTTGTCGTGGCTCAGGAGGACGATTCGGTAGTCGACCGCGGGGCTCTCGGTGGCGGTGTCCGTGTCCGTGTCCGGTTTCGTGCCTGTGCCCTTGTCGTTGCTTGTGCCCGTGCCCGTGCCCGTGTCCGTCGTCGCCGGGCGCACGATGCCGACGCTGTGGACGCGCCAGGCGTGCGTCGCGCGGGGCAGCCAGCCGTTCTTGAGGTGGACCTTGACCGTGCGGGGCGCGCCCGCCGTGACGCCCCAGGCCTGTGCGCGGACGACCTGCCCCATCAGGGCCAGGGCCCCGGTGCGGCGCGACACCGCGGCGAGGAGGGCGAGTTGGTCGCGTGCGGTGGTACGGGTGAGGCCCCAGTAGCGGCCGCGGCCGAGGACGGTGTCCTGGGCGCCGGCCTCCCGCAGCACCCTGTTCAGCCGGGCACGGGACAGTCCGTCCCACAGTTCGGTGGCGGCCTTGTTGTCGGAGCGGGTGATCATCGCCTTCAGCCGCCGCGCCTCCAGCGGGGTGGGCGCCCGGCCGAGCTCCTCCGCGCGGCCGAGGACGGCCTGCATGATCAGGACCTTGGCGATGCTGGCGGAGTCGTACGCGAGGGTGTCGTCGAGCCGGCAGCGCAGTCCGCGCCCGGGGTCGTGGACCGCGAGGGCGACCGTGCTCTCGCGGCCCTTGAGCGCCGCGGTGATGTCCTGGGACAGGCGGGCGGCGAGGGCCGGCTCGCGGGACGAGGTGCAGAGGGTGGGCGCGGGGTGTGCCTCGGCGGGGTGGGCCCAAATGGTGGCCGACGCGCCGAGGAGGGCGCCGAGGAGGGCGCAGCTGGGGAGGACGGAGTGGCGGCGCGTGAACATGTCCCCCAGTGTCGGGAGCCGTGCGCCGGGGCCGCCCCTTGACTGGTCCACCTGGCGCACACGCCCCGCGCCGTGTGGGCAATCGTCCCGCAGGGCGGGACGATTGCCCACAACGGGCGGCGGGTCGCGTCAGTGGGCTGCCGAGTCCCAGTTCGGGCCTACTCCTACCGAGACGTCCAGGGGGGCTCGGAGGTCGGCGGCGGCCGACATCTGGGCGCGGACCAGGGTCTCGACCTGCTCGCGCTCGCCGGGGGCGAGTTCGAGGACGATTTCGTCGTGGACCTGGAGGAGCATCCGGGAGGCGAGGCCCGCGTCGGTGAGGGCGCGGTCCACGTTCAGCATGGCGACCTTGACGATGTCCGCGGCCGTGCCCTGGATGGGGGCGTTGAGCGCCATCCGCTCGGCGGCCTCGCGGCGCTGACGGTTGTCGCTGTTCAGGTCCGGGAGGTAACGGCGGCGGCCCAGCATCGTCTCGGTGTACCCGGTCGCGCGGGCCTCGTCGACGACGCGCCGCAGGTAGTCCCGTACCCCGCCGAAGCGCTCGAAGTAGGTGTCCATCAGGCCGCGGGCCTCGCCCGGGTCGATGTTCAGCTGCTGGGAGAGGCCGAACGCCGAGAGGCCGTAGGCCAGGCCGTACGACATGGCCTTGATCTTGCGGCGCATCTCGGCGTCGACGGCGGACCGCTCGACGCCGAAGACCTGGGAGGCGACGGTGGTGTGCAGGTCCTCGCCGGAGGTGAAGGCCTCGATGAGGCCCTCGTCCTCGGAGAGGTGGGCCATGACGCGCAGCTCGATCTGGCTGTAGTCGGCGGTCATGAGGGCCTCGAAGCCCTCGCCGACGATGAAGCCGTGCCGGATGGCGCGGCCCTCGTCCGTCCGCACCGGCACGTTCTGCAGGTTCGGGTCGGTCGAGGAGAGGCGGCCGGTCGCGGCCACGGTCTGGCTGAAGGTGGTGTGGATGCGGTTGTCGGCCGCGACCGTCTTGATCAGGCCCTCGACCGTCGAGCGCAGTCGGGCCTGCTCGCGGTGGCGGAGCATGATCACCGGCAGTTCGTGCTCGGTCTGGCCGGCCAGCCAGGCGAGCGCGTCGGCGTCCGTCGTGTATCCGGTCTTGGTCTTCTTGGTCTTCGGCAGGTTCAGCTCGCCGAAGAAGACCTCCTGGAGCTGCTTGGGCGAGCCGAGGTTGAACTCGTGGCCGACGGAGGCGTGGGCCTCCTTGACGGCCTGCTGCACGGCGCCGGCGAACTGCTGCTCCATGGCCTCCAGGTGGTCGCGGTCGGCGGCGATGCCGTGCCGCTCCAGGCGGGCGAGGAGGGCGGAGGTGGGGAGCTCGACCTCGTGGAGGAGCTCACGGGCGCCGACCTCGGCGAGCCGCTCGTCGAAGGCGCCGCCGAGGTCGAGGACGGCCCGCGCCTGGCTCATGAGGGCCTCGGCCTCGGCGGTGTCGTCGGCACCGAAGGCGAGCTGTCCGTCGGCGGGGGCCGCCGGGGCGAGCTCGCGGCCGAGGTACTCGACGGTGAGGGCGTCGAGGGCGAAGGAGCGCCGGCCGGGCTTGACCAGGTAGGCGGCGAGGGCGGTGTCCATGGTGACGCCCGCGATGGACCAGCCGTGCTCGGGGAAGACCCGCATGGCGCCCTTGGCGTTGTGCATGACCTTCGGCCGGTCGGGGTCGGAGATCCACGCGGCCCAGGCCCGCTCGTCGGCCTCGTCGAGGGTGCTGGGGTCGAACCAGGCGGCGGCTCCTCCGGCCGCGGCGAGGGCGATCTCGGCGACGTTCCCGGTGCCGAGGGCCCAGCTGTCGACGGTGGCGATGCCGAGGGGTTCGGTGCCGTGCTCGGCGAGCCAGGGGGCGAGCTCGCCGGCGCCGAGGACGGTGAAGTCGAGCTCGACGCCCGCGGCGGGAGCGGGCGCGGTCTCCTCGGCGGAGCCGGGGTCGACGGCGAGGAGCCGCTCGCGCAGCGAGGGGTTGCGGATCTCCAGGGTGTCGAGGACGAGGGCGACGGCCGTGCGGTCGTACGGCTCGCGGGCGAGCTCCGTGACGGTCTTCGGCAGCTCGACGTCCCGGACCATCTCGGTGAGGACGCGGTTGAGCTTGACGGACTCCAGGTGGTCGCGGAAGTTCTGGCCGGCCTTGCCCTTGACCTCGTCCGCGCGCTCGACGAGCTCGGCGAAGGAGCCGAACTGGTTGATCCACTTGGCGGCGGTCTTCTCGCCGACGCCGGGGATGCCCGGCAGGTTGTCGGACGGGTCGCCGCGCAGGGCGGCGAAGTCCGGGTACTGCGAGGGGCTCAGGCCGTACTTCTCCTGGACCTTCTCCGGGGTGAAGCGGGTGAGCTCGGAGACGCCCTTGGTCGGGTAGAGCACGGTGGTGTGGTCCGTGACCAGCTGGAAGGAGTCCCGGTCGCCGGTGACGATGAGGACCTCGAAGCCCTCGGCCTCGGCCTGGGTGGCGAGGGTGGCGATGACGTCGTCGGCCTCGAAGCCGTCGACGGCGAAGCGCGGCGCGTGCATCGCGTCGAGGAGCTCGCCGATCAGCTCGACCTGCCCCTTGAACTCGTCGGGGGTCTTCGAGCGGTTCGCCTTGTACTCCGGGAACTCCTCGGACCGCCAGGTCTTGCGGGACACGTCGAACGCGACCGCGAAGTGGGTGGGCGCCTCGTCGCGGAGCGTGTTCGCCAGCATCGAGGCGAACCCGTAGATCGCGTTCGTCGGCTGTCCGGTCGCGGTGGTGAAGTTCTCCGCGGGCAGCGCGAAGAACGCCCGGTACGCGAGCGAGTGCCCGTCCATGAGGAGCAGGCGGGGGCGGGTGTCTGCGGGGGTCTTCGATGCTGTCTCGGCCACACGACGATCCTGCCACGGTCCACTGACAATCCCGTCCACGGCGGCCGGGGTGCCGGTCTGTCGGTGCCGCGTGACAGGATCGGAGACGTACGCCACAGGATTACCGCTCAAGGGAGAGCGCGATGGTCAGCAAGCCGCCTGCCGGTGACCCGGTCCAGGACGCACCGCAGGTCACGGAGCCGCAGCACTCCGCCGCCGGCCTGCCCGCCATCGGGCACACCCTGCGGATCGCGCAGGAGCAGATGGGTCTGCGGCGCACCGCGCGGACCCTGCTCAAGGTCAATCAGAAGGACGGCTTCGACTGTCCCGGCTGCGCCTGGCCGGAGGGTGACAAGCGGCATGTGGCGGAGTTCTGCGAGAACGGCGCGAAGGCGGTCGCCGAGGAGGCGACGCTGCGCCGGGTGACGCCGGAGTTCTTCGCCGCGCATCCGGTGGCGGACCTGGCGACCCGCAGCGGGTACTGGCTGGGCCAGCAGGGCCGGATCACGCAGCCGATGCTGCTGCCGGAGGGCGGCGAGCGGTACGAGCCGGTGAGCTGGGAGCGGGCGTTCGCGGTCATCGCGGAGGAGCTGCGGGCCCTGGGCTCGCCGGACGAGGCGCTCTTCTACACCTCGGGGCGGACGAGCAACGAGGCGGCGTTCCTGCTGCAGCTCTTCGCCCGCGAGTTCGGCACGAACAACCTGCCGGACTGCTCCAACATGTGTCACGAGTCCTCGGGCTCGGCGCTGACGGAGACGATCGGCATCGGCAAGGGCAGCGTCTCCCTGGAGGACCTGCACCGGGCGGACCTGATCATCGTGGCCGGGCAGAACCCGGGGACGAACCATCCGCGGATGCTCTCGGCCCTGGAGAAGGCGAAGGCCGCGGGCGCGCGGATCATCTCGGTGAACCCGCTGCCGGAGGCGGGCCTTGAACGCTTCAAGAACCCGCAGACCCCGCAGGGCATGCTCAGGGGCGCGGCGCTCACGGACCTGTTCCTGCAGATCCGGATCGGCGGCGACCAGGCGCTGTTCCGGCTGCTCAACAAGCTGGTCCTGGAGACGGCCGGGGCGGTCGACGAGGACTTCGTACGGGAACACACCCATGGGTACGAGGAGTTCGCGGCGGCGGCGAAGGCGGCCGACTGGGACGAGACGCTGGCCGCGACCGGCCTGGACCGCGCGGAGATCGAGCGGGCCCTGGAGATGGTGCTCGCCTCGGAGCGGACGATCGTCTGCTGGGCGATGGGCCTCACCCAGCACAAGCACTCCGTGCCGACGATCCGCGAGGTGGTCAACTTCCTGCTGCTGCGCGGGAACATCGGGCGGCCGGGCGCCGGGGTGTGCCCGGTGCGCGGCCATTCGAACGTGCAGGGCGACCGCACGATGGGCATCTTCGAGCGTCCCGCGCCCGCCTTCCTCGACGCCCTGGACAAGGAGTTCGGGATCGTCTCGCCGCGCCATCACGGCTTCGACGTGGTGCGCTCGATCCAGGCGCTGCGCGACGGCGAGGCGAAGGTGTTCTTCGCGATGGGCGGCAACTTCGTGGGGGCGACGCCCGACACGGAGGTGACGGAGGCGGCGATGCGGAACGCGCGGCTGACCGTGCACGTCTCGACGAAGCTGAACCGCTCGCACGCGGTGACGGGCACGCGCGCGCTGATCCTGCCGACGCTCGGCCGCACCGACAAGGACGTGCAGAGGAGCGGCAAGCAGTTCGTGACGGTCGAGGACTCGATGAGCCTGGTGCACGCCTCCCGGGGCAACCTGCCGCCGGCGAGCCCGCACCTGCTGTCCGAGCCGGCGATCGTGGCGCGGATGGCGCGGGCCGTGCTCGGCGACGCGTCGGCCACGCCCTGGGAGGAGTTCGAGGCGGACTACGCCCGGATCCGGGACCGCATCGCGCGCGTGGTGCCCGGTTTCCAGGACTTCAACGCCCGTCTCGCGGCGAACCCGGGCGGCTTCGCGCTGCCGCACGGCCCGCGCGACGAGCGCCGCTTCCCGACGAAGACCGGCAAGGCCAACTTCACGGCCGCCCCCGTCGAGTACCCGCGGGTGCCCGAGGGCCGGCTGCTGCTGCAGACGCTGCGCTCGCACGACCAGTACAACACCACGATCTACGGCCTGGACGACCGCTACCGGGGGATCAAGGGCGGCCGCCGGGTGGTGCTCGTGCACCCCGAGGACGCGGCGGCGTTCGGCCTCGCGGACGGGGCGTACACGGATCTGGTGAGCGAGTGGACGGACGGCACCGAGCGGCGGGCGTCCGGCTTCCGGGTCGTGCACTACCCGACGTCCCGGGGCTGCGCGGCGGCCTACTACCCGGAGACGAACGTCCTGGTGCCGCTGGAGTCCACGGCGGACATCAGCAACACCCCCGCCAGCAAGTCGGTGATCGTGCGTCTGGTCCCCGTGCGGACGGGCGACTGATCGCGGGGGCGAGGGCGGCGGGGCACCCGATGGCCGGTTACGTACTGACCTGAGCCGTGGGTGCGGGGGTACCCTCCACTCCCACTCGCGTGCGCCACGGGGGCCCCGTTGTCCACTCCACCTCCCGCTCCACCGCCGCCGCCCGACCGCCCACCTGCCGACCGCCCACCGACTCCGGCTCCGGGTCCGGCCCCGGCTCCGACTCCTGCCCCGGCCCCGGGTCCCGGTCCGGCTCCTGCCCCGGATCCCGGTCCGGCCCCGGCATCGTCGGCCCCCGCGGAAGGGCCCGCTCCGACTCCCCCGCCGCCGGCACCCGAGCCGCCGGAACCGTCGCTGAGCGAGCTCGCCCTGGAGCGGATCCTGCCCGGGTCGGCGCACGTGCCGCCCGCCCGGCGGGGCCGGGTGCTGGCCCGGGGGCTGCTGGTGATCGCCGCCGGGCTGCTCGCCACCGCGGCCCTCGGGCAGGTCGTCACCTACGTCTACGACACCCTGTTCGCCGAGTCGCGGGTGCGGGCCGAGGACGACGCCGGGAAGAAACTGGACCAGGAGGAGGCCCCGTTCACGACCGCGGTGGACGCCGATCTGTCCGCCCTCGACCGGGACGAGTGGTCGATCGTCCTGGACCGGCCGCTCGCCCCGGCCGAGCAGCGCGCGCTCCAGGCGCTGCCGATCACGCCCACCGGATACGGGCGGGACGCGTGGCGGATCCTGGGGCCGCTCGGGGCGAGGGTCATCGGCACGACCCCTCACCTCTCAGGGGACGGCACGATCCGCTCCGGCCCGACGACCGCCTTCAGGCTGAACCTCTTCAGCGACCGCGCCTCCCAGCTGTCGGTCACCGACATGCGCGCGGTCGACGTCGACTGCCGTCCCTCGGCCGCGCGGTTCCTCCTCCACCACCCCGCCCAGGGCGAGGCGCCCTACCCGGGCGTCTTCTTCGATCTGCGGCGCCAGGACCCCGCTCCCGTCATCACCGACGAGGGCGAGGACCAGGGCGAGCGGTACTTCGACCGCCGGAAGATCGATCTCGGCGGCGGCAGCACGCCGGGCGCGCTGCTCGTCGCGGCCGCGGTCGGTACGGAGAGCTGCGACTGGAAGATCGCGGCGGCCTATCGGGACGCGGCGGGCACGCGCGGCGAGCTGGTGATCCAGGACGGGACGAAACCGTTCCGCGCGGAGGCCCTGCCGACCGCTCCCGAGCAGTTCTTCCTCGTCCAGGTCGGGCCGGTCCGGCTCACTCCCTGCCACGAGCCGGGTTTCGAGGCCGATCACCTCTGTCGGGTCTTCATGGGCGGCGATTAGACTCACGACCTGCCTAAGCGTTTGCTCAGGCAGATCAGCCGTACGAAGACGAACGGAGCCGGGCCCATGGGTGAGCAGCAGCACGTGAAGTTCCCGCAGGAGGTCATCGACGAATACGCGGCGCTCGGCGTCGACCTCCCGGCGCTCTTCTCGGCCGGGCACCTCGGGAACCGCATGGGCGTGCAGATCCTGGAGGCCTCCGCCGAGAAGGTCGTCGGCACGATGCCGGTGGAGGGCAACACCCAGCCGTACGGGCTGCTGCACGGCGGTGCGTCGGCGGTGCTCGCCGAGACGCTGGGTTCCGTCGGCTCGATGCTGCACGGCGGGGTCTCGAAGATCGCCGTCGGCGTCGACCTGAACTGCACCCACCACCGCGGGGTGCGCAGCGGTCTGGTGACCGGCGTGGCGACCCCGGTCCACCGCGGGCGGACCACCGCCACGTACGAGATCGTGATCAGCGACGAGCAGGGCAAGCGGGTGTGCTCGGCCCGGCTGACCTGCCTGCTCCGCGAGATCACCGCGAAGGACGCGGGCGACCTGCCGTCGGCGGGTCACGCGGAGGCCTGAGCAGAGCGGCCCGCACCCCGAACGGGCCACGCGGAGGCCTGAGCAGAGCGGCCCGCACCCCGAGCCGGACACGCCGCGGCCCCGCCCCTGAGCCGAGCCCGGCGAACCGAGCCGGCGTGAACGGCGCGGCGTGGGACGAGCAGTCGTCCCGCGTCGCGCCGTTCGTGCTTCAACTCCCCTACCTCCAGGACCTCTTGCCCCGCGCGGCCACAGACGCTTCACTGGCGAACCTCCCCCACAGGAGAACACCCGATCCACTCACACACCGAGGGGTTCTTCGTGACCGCCAGTCGCACCACCTACGCGATGACCACCGTCACCGCCGCCGCCTGCGCCGCCGTCCTCGCCACCGCGATGCCGGCCACGGCGATCAACTCGTACAACGCGACCCCGGCCCCCGAGCGCACCGAGGTCGGCGCGCTCGTCGCGACCTGGGACAACGACGACGACCCGGCGACGCCCGATCGCGTCGACTGGGTCTGCTCCGGCACCATGATCGACGGGAACACCTTCCTGACGGCCGCGCACTGCACCACCGACTGGCCGGCGAACGTCCGCTTCTACGTCTCGCTCGACCAGGACGTGCAGGCCGGCCTGGACCGCGCGGCCGCCGCCCACCCGGGCGACCCGGCCGCCCAGGCGCGGAGCGTGGCCGTCGAGGGCACCGCCCACAGCCACCCGGCCTACCCGGGCCCGGCCTCCGACACGCACGACATCTCGGTGATCGAGCTCCCGGCCTCCGCCGTGAAGGCCCGGTGGTCCTTCACCCCGGCCCCCCTGCCCCGGGCGGGCGCCCTCGACGCACTGGGCCCGCAGGGTCTGAACGACACCTCCTTCCTGGTCGCCGGTTACGGCACCGAGGAGGCGGAGCGCGGCCCGGGCGGCCAGACGCACCCGGGCGGCGGCGTCCGCATGAAGGCGCCGGTCACGTTCAACGCGCTCAACAGCGCCTGGATCCGGCTCTCCATGACCGCGCCCCAGGGGAACGGCGGCGCCTGCTACGGCGACTCGGGCGGCCCCAACTTCGCGGAGCTGAAGGGCGGGCGGACGCTGGTGGCCACGACGATCACCGGTGATACGCCGTGCTACGCGACCAATGTGGTCTATCGGCTGGACACTCCCGGCGCGCGTGACTTCCTGAAGCCGTACGTCCAGCTTCCCTGACGTCCCCGTCCCGACCCCGCCCCGCCCGCCGTCACTCTGCGTGATCTTCGCACGATGTGGAATCGGGCGGGACGGGCGAACGCTTTCGTCCGCTCAGGTTTCTGCCACTGTCCGATATCCGGAGAGTCGAGCGGAGGGCGCGACAGGACCAAGATTCACTCAAGCCCCTTAGCGGAACTGCACGTTCTCAGTATGTGAACACTGCATTACAGACCCTAATGCCCCGGTTTACCCATGCGGCGCGCACACCATTTCCCCGTCGGCATAACAAGACAGTCACATCCTGTCCTCGCCGCTCCCCGACCCTCCCCACCTGCGCTTAGAGTCACGGCCAGTCACCGCGCCGCCGGGCGCGTCCTAGTGCACGGCCCTGTACCAAACCCAGTACGGCCCGGCGTTCCAAAACGGCACCCCTCGCTCCGCAGCTTCACGGCACCGCCTCATTCCGAGGGGGCCGCGCCAGGGAAAGGACCCTTCGTGCGAAACCGTTCGTTGCTCATACTCACCACCGCGGTCACCGCGGGAGCGCTGACGCTCACTGCCTGTGGTTCCCGTGACGACAAGGGCGGCGCCGAGAACGGCGACAGCGGCAACGTCACCGTCACCATCGGTCTGGACGCGCCGCTGACGGGTGAGCTGTCCGCCCTCGGCCAGGGCATCAAGAACTCGGCCGACCTCGCGGTCAAGACGGCCAACAAGAAGGGTTACGTCAAGGGCGTGACCTTCAAGCTGGAGTCCCTGGACGACCAGGCGCAGCCCTCCTCCGGCCAGCAGAACGCCACCAAGTTCGTCGCCGACAAGTCCGTCCTCGGCGTCGTCGGCCCGCTGAACTCCGGTGTCGCCGAGTCCATGCAGAAGGTCTTCGACGACGCGAAGCTGGTGCAGGTCTCCCCGGCCAACACCAACCCGTCGCTCTCCCAGGGCCCGAACTGGGCCTCCGGTGACAAGAAGCGCGGCTACAAGTCGTACTTCCGCACCGCCACCACCGACGCCATCCAGGGCCCGTTCGCGGCCCAGTACGTCTTCAAGGAGGCCAAGAAGACCAAGGCCTTCATCATCGACGACAAGAAGACCTACGGCGCCGGTCTCGCGGGCACCTTCAAGGGCGAGTTCGAGAAGCTCGGCGGCAAGGTCGTCGGCACCCAGCACATCAACCCGGACACCAAGGACTTCGCCGCGGTCGCCACGCAGGTGAAGAGCTCCGGTGCCGAGGTCGTCTACTACGGTGGCGAGTACCCGGCCGCCGGCCCGCTGGCCAAGCAGATCAAGGCGGCCGGCGCGAAGGTCACCGTCGTCGGCGGCGACGCGATCTTCAGCCCGGAGTACGTGAAGCTCGCCAGCGCGGCCTCGGCCGAGGGCGACTTCGCCACCTCGGTCGGCGCGCCGATCGAGTCCCTCGACTCCGCCAAGGAGTTCCTGGCCAACTACAAGGCCGAGAACTACAAGGAGGCCTACGAGGCCTACGGCGGCTACGCCTACGACTCGACCTGGGCGATCATCGAGGCCGTCAAGAAGGCCGTCGAGGGCAACGGCGGCAAGCTCCCCGAGCGCGCCAAGGTCGTCGAGGCCATGCAGGGCGTCTCCTTCGAGGGTGTGACCGGCTCGGTCGCCTTCGACGAGTTCGGTGACACCACCAACAAGCAGCTCACGGTCTACAAGGTCGAGGGCGGCGCGTTCAAGCCGGTCAAGTCCGGCACCTTCGGCGGCTGATCCTCAGCAGCCCCATCTCTCAGCACCACCTTCACCGCGCGGGGGCGCCACACAGGCTCCCCGCGCGGTGTCACATCCGTCGAAAGTCTCGGAGGACAATGCGGTGAACGAACTGCCGCAGCAGCTGGTCAACGGCCTGCTACTGGGATCCATGTACGGGCTCGTCGCCGTCGGCTACACGATGGTCTACGGCATCGTCCAGCTCATCAACTTCGCCCATGGCGAGATCTTCATGACCGGCGGCTTCGGGGCGCTCACGGTCTGGCTCATCCTGCCCACCGGCACCACCATGTGGATCGCTCTGCCCCTCATGCTGATCGGTGCCATCCTCGTCGCGACGACGATAGCCGTCGGGGCGGAACGCCTGGCCTACCGCCCGCTGCGCGGTGGCCCCCGCCTCGCCCCGCTCATCACCGCCATCGGTCTCTCGCTCGCCCTCCAGCAGGCCGTCTGGTCCCTGTACCCGGAGGCGAAGTCCGCCCGGACCTTCCCGCAGATCCCCGGCGGCCCGATCGAGCTCGGACCGGTCACCATCCAGACCGGCGACGTCTTCCTGCTGATCGCCGCCCCCGTCTGCATGGCCTTCCTCGCCTTCTTCGTCATGCGCACGCGCACCGGTCGCGGCATGCAGGCCACGGCGCAGGACCCGGACACCGCGAAGCTCATGGGCGTCAACACCGACCGGATCATCGTGATCGCGTTCGCCCTCGGCGCCGCGTTCGCCGCCGTCGGTGCCGTGGCCTACGGCCTCAAGTACGGCGTCGTCGACTTCAAGATGGGCTTCCTCCTCGGACTCAAGGCCTTCACGGCCGCGGTCCTCGGCGGCATCGGCAACATCTACGGGGCCATGATCGGCGGACTCGTCCTCGGCATCGCCGAGACGATGGCGACGGCCTACATCGCCCACATCCCCGGCATGCAGCAGCTCGGCGGCCAGTCCTGGGCCGACGTCTGGGCCTTCGTACTCCTCATCGTCGTACTCCTCGCCCGGCCACAAGGCCTGCTCGGCGAGCGCGTCGCGGACAGGGCGTGAGCACCATGACCACCATCTCCGAGAACCCCAACGCACCCACGGCCGCCGAGGCCTCCCCCGAGGCGAACGGCCTCATCGGCTTCATCCCGGCCGGCATCGCCCGCCCGCTCGCCCTGGGCGGCGGCGTCCTCACCGTCGCCAGCTGTTTCCTCGCCTGGACCTGGACCGCCCGCTTCCCGGGTGACCTCACGTTCTACGGCAACCCCGGCGGCCTCCAGCTCCAGGTCCTGGTCACCGGCCTGCTGACCACCCTCTTCGCCCTCTCCTCGTACGGCGTCAAGGGCACCCGCTGGCTGACCCCGGCCGGCGGCGACGGAGCCCTCAAGCTCGCCGCGCTGGCCAACTTCGCGGCCGCCTGGTTCACGGTCGGCGCGATCAGCGTCGAGCTCGGCGGCCCGGTCAACCTGGAGCCGGGCGGCGCGGTCGTCGCGCTCGCCACCCTGCTCGCTCTCCTCGGCGCCTTCGCGCTCCCCTTCGAGCGGCCGAAGCTGCTTCCGGTGGACCCCGAGGACGCCGGCTGGGACCAGTTCAAGCACCGCTGGAGCAACGGCTGGGCGACCTTCCGGTCCTCCTTCTCCAGTGGCCCCGTGCGCAAGCTGCCGGCCATGAACTCCGCCGTCGAGATCCTGATCATCGCCGGAGTCCTCGCCGTGGCGCTGGGCGTCTTCACCTACGGTGTCGGCACCGAGTACGACGAGCAGTTCCTCGGCTTCCTGATCACGACCGGCATCGGCTTCGCGGCGGTCAACAAGTCGGGGCTCACGGCGCAGGCCACGCAGCTCACGGGCAAGCACCAGAACCTGTCCATCGCGGGCGCGTTCACCGCCGCGGCGCTCTTCCCCTTCACCCAGACCGACGACCAGTACGCGACGCTCGGCGTCTACATCCTGATCTTCGCCACGGTCGCCCTGGGCCTGAACATCGTCGTCGGCCTCGCCGGTCTCCTCGACCTCGGTTACGTCGCCTTCCTCGGCGTCGGCGCCTACGCGGCCGCCCTCGTCTCGGGCGCCCCGACCTCGCCGTTCGGCATCCACCTGCCCTTCTGGGCCGCCGTCCTGGTCGGCGCGGCCGCGTCCCTGGTGTTCGGTGTGCTCATCGGCGCCCCGACGCTGCGACTGCGCGGCGACTACCTCGCCATCGTCACCCTCGGTTTCGGTGAGATCTTCCGTATCGCCGTGATGAACGCCGACGGCACCTCCGGCCCCGACATCACCAACGGCTCCAACGGCATCGCGTCCATCCCGAACCTCGACATGTTCGGGTTCGACTTCGGCGCCGAGCACTCCATCGCCGGCTTCACGATCGGCCGGTTCGCGAACTACTTCTTCCTGATGCTGCTGATCATGGCGGTCGTCGTGCTGGTCTTCCGGCGCAGCGGCGACTCCCGCATCGGCCGCGCCTGGGTCGCCATCCGCGAGGACGAGACCGCGGCGCTCGCCATGGGCATCAACGGCTTCCGGGTCAAGCTCATCGCCTTCGCGCTCGGCGCCTCGCTCGCCGGCCTGGCCGGCACCGTGCAGGCGCACGTCACCTACACGGTGACCCCGGAGCAGTACGTCTTCGCCGGTCCCATCCCGCCCAACTCCGCCTTCCTGCTCGCGGCCGTCGTCCTCGGCGGCATGGGCACCATGAGCGGTCCGCTGGTCGGTGCGTCGCTGCTCTTCCTGATCCCCAACAAGCTCCAGTTCATGGGCGAATACCAGCTGCTCGCCTTCGGTGTCGCGCTGATCCTGCTCATGCGCTTCCGCCCGGAGGGCATGATCGCCAACCGGCGCAACCAGCTGGAGTTCCACGAGAACGACGAGACGCCCGCCACGCTCGCCAAGGCAGGTGCCTGAACCATGACGACCACCACCAACAAGGCCGAGGCCACCACCGAGCCGGCCGCCCGCGAGACCGTGCTCGACGCGCGCGGGGTCACCATGCGGTTCGGCGGCCTCACCGCCGTGCGCGATGTGAACCTCACCGTGAACAGCGGCGAGATCGTCGGTCTCATCGGCCCCAACGGCGCCGGCAAGACCACCTTCTTCAACTGCCTCACCGGTCTCTACATCCCGACCGAGGGCGAGGTCCGCTACAAGGGCCAGGTCCTCCCGCCGAAGTCGTTCAAGGTCACCGCGGCCGGTATCGCGCGCACCTTCCAGAACATCCGTCTCTTCGGCAACATGACGGTCCTGGAGAACGTCCTCGTCGGACGTCACACCCGCACCAAGGAGGGCCTCTGGTCGGCCCTGCTCCGCGGCCCCGGCTTCAAGAAGGCCGAGGCGGCCTCCGAGAAGCGGGCCATGGAGCTCCTGGAGTTCATCGGCCTCCAGGACAAGGCGCAGCACCTCGCCAAGAACCTCCCGTACGGAGAGCAGCGCAAGCTGGAGATCGCCCGCGCCCTCGCGAGCGACCCCGGTCTGATCCTGCTCGACGAGCCCACCGCCGGCATGAACCCGCAGGAGACGCGGGCGGCGGAGGAACTCATCTTCGCCATCCGGGACATGGGCATCGCCGTGCTCGTCATCGAGCACGACATGCGGTTCATCTTCAACCTCTGCGACCGGGTCGCCGTGCTCGTCCAGGGCCAGAAGCTGATCGAGGGCGACAGCGCGACCGTCCAGGGCGACGAGCGGGTCATCGCCGCGTACCTGGGCGAGCCGGTCGAGGCGGCTCCGGCCGCCGCCGCCGCCGAGGAGGTCGCGGAGGAGGAGTCGGAGGACGGCCCGGAGGACTCCTCGGTCGAGGACTCGGAGACCTCCGAGGACGACGAGACCTCCGAGGCCCCGGCCGACGAGGCCCCGGCGGCCGACGAGCCCGCCGCAGACACCGACGAGGAGCCCTCGGAGGACAGCAAGGAGAACGACGCATGACCGCACTGCTCGAAGTCGAGGACCTGCGCGTCGCCTACGGAAAGATCGAGGCCGTCAAGGGCATCTCCTTCTCCGTCGACGCCGGTGAGGTCGTCACCCTCATCGGCACCAACGGCGCCGGGAAGACCACCACCCTGCGGACCCTCTCCGGGCTCCTCAAGCCGGTCGGCGGCCAGATCAAGTTCGAGGGCAAGTCCCTCCGCAAGATCCCCGCGCACAAGATCGTCTCGCTGGGTCTGGCCCACTCCCCCGAGGGCCGGCACATCTTCCCCCGGATGACGATCGAGGAGAACCTCCTCCTCGGCGCCTTCCTCCGGAAGGACACCGCCGGCATCGCCAAGGACGTCCAGCGCGCCTACGACCTCTTCCCGATCCTGGGCGAGCGTCGCAAGCAGGCCGCGGGCACGCTCTCCGGCGGTGAGCAGCAGATGCTCGCGATGGGCAGGGCGCTGATGTCCCAGCCGAAGCTGCTCATGCTCGACGAGCCCTCGATGGGTCTCTCGCCGATCATGATGCAGAAGATCATGGCGACGATCGCCGAGCTGAAGGCCCAGGGCACCACGATCCTGCTCGTCGAGCAGAACGCCCAGGCCGCGCTCGCCCTGGCGGACCACGGTCACGTCATGGAGATCGGCAAGATCGTGCTCTCGGGCACGGGGCAGGACCTGCTCCACGACGAGTCCGTCCGCAAGGCGTACCTCGGCGAGGACTGAGCCCCACGAACCGAAGGCCCGCCCCACAAGGTCGTGGGGCGGGCCTTCTCGTGTACGGAAGCAATGGGCAACTACTGCCCCTTGGCCGCCTTCTTCTCCTCGGCGTCCTCGATGACGGCCTCGGCGACCTGCTGCATCGACATGCGGCGGTCCATCGAGGTCTTCTGGATCCAGCGGAAGGCCGCGGGCTCCGTCAGGCCGTACTGGGTCTGCAGGATCGACTTGGCGCGGTCGACGAGCTTGCGGGTCTCCAGGCGCTGGGAGAGGTCGGCGACCTCCTTCTCCAGGGCGCGGAGCTCGGCGAAGCGGGAGACGGCCATCTCGATGGCCGGCACCACGTCGCTCTTGCTGAACGGCTTCACCAGGTACGCCATGGCGCCGGCGTCCCGGGCCCGCTCGACGAGCTCGCGCTGCGAGAAGGCGGTCAGCATGAGGACCGGGGCGATGGACTCGCCGGCGATCTTCTCGGCGGCCGAGATGCCGTCGAGGACGGGCATCTTCACGTCGAGGATGACGAGGTCGGGGCGGTGCTCGCGGGCGAGCTCGACGGCCGTCTGGCCGTCCCCGGCCTCGCCGACGACCGTGTAGCCCTCTTCCTCCAGCATCTCTTTGAGGTCGAGGCGGATGAGGGCCTCGTCCTCGGCGATGACGACGCGGGTCGTCAGCGGCGGGACGTGCGACGCCTCGGCGTCGTCGGCGGGCTGGGGCGACTCGGGGGCGGTCACGCGGGCTCCTCGTTCGATGGCCTCGTTCCGAGGCGGATACTGCTCCCCATGAGCCTACCTACCTCCTGTAAGGTAGGGACACGGCGGGTGATCACCGACCTTCGTTTCGAAGGATGCCCCGGTAGCCCAGCGGAAGAGGCAGTGGTCTCAAACACCATACAGCGTGGGTTCGAATCCCACCCGGGGCACTTTACCTTTGATTCCAAGGATTGAGACTCTAGACCCTAGGCGAGTGGTTCTCCGATGTGGTGGACCCTGACCAGGTTCGTGGAGCCCGCGACGCCCGGCGGGGAGCCCGCCGTGATGACCACGATGTCGCCCGGCCGGCAGCGGCCGATCCGCAGCAGCTCCTCGTCGACCTGGGCCACCATCGCGTCCGTGGAGTCCACGTGCGGGCCGAGGAAGGTCTCGACGCCCCACGTCAGGTTGAGCTGGGAGCGGGTCGCCGGGTCCGGCGTGAAGGCGAGCAGCGGGATCGGCGAGCGGTAGCGGGAGAGCCGCTTGACCGTGTCGCCGGACTGGGTGAACGCCACCAGGAACCTGGCGCCCAGGAAGTCGCCCATCTCGGCGGCCGCGCGGGCCACCGCGCCGCCCTGGGTGCGCGGCTTGTTCCGCTCGGTGAGCGGCGGAAGCCCCTTGGCGAGGATGTCCTCCTCCGCGGCCTCGACGATCCGGCTCATGGTGCGGACCGTCTCGATCGGGTAGCGGCCGACGCTGGTCTCGCCGGAGAGCATCACGGCGTCGGTGCCGTCGATGACCGCGTTCGCCACGTCGCTCGCCTCGGCGCGCGTGGGGCGGGAGTTGTCGATCATCGAGTCGAGCATCTGGGTGGCGACGATGACCGGCTTGGCGTTGCGCTTGGCCAGCTTCACGGCGCGCTTCTGGACGATCGGCACCTGCTCCAGGGGCATCTCGACGCCCAGGTCGCCGCGGGCGACCATGATGCCGTCGAAGGCGGCGACGATCTCCTCGATGTTCTCGACGGCCTGCGGCTTCTCGATCTTGGCGATGACGGGGAGCCGGCGGCCCTCCTCGTCCATGATCCGGTGCACGTCGTCGATGTCGCGGGCGCTGCGGACGAAGGAGAGGGCGACGACGTCGGCGCCGGTGCGCAGCGCCCAGCGCAGGTCCTCGATGTCCTTCTCGGACAGGGCGGGGACGGAGACGGCGACCCCGGGCAGGTTGAGGCCCTTGTGGTCGGAGACCATGCCGCCCTCGATCACGCGGGTGCGCACGCGCGGGCCGTCGACGGAGGTGACCTCCAGGGTGACGCGGCCGTCGTCGACGAGGACGCGCTCGCCCGGGGTCACGTCCCCGGCGAGGCCGGCGTAGGTCGTCCCGCAGCCGTGGCGGTCGCCCTCCCTGGGCTCGACGGTGATGGTGAACTCGTCGCCGCGTTCAAGGAGTACGGGCCCCTCGCGGAAGCGGCCGAGGCGGATCTTCGGGCCTTGAAGGTCGGCGAGGACCCCGACGCTGCGGCCGGTCTCGTCGGCGGCTTTGCGGACGCGCTGGTAGCGCTCCTCGTGCTCGGCATAGCTGCCGTGGCTGAGGTTGAAGCGGGCCACGTCCATTCCGGCCTCGATCAACGCCTTGATCTGGTCGTATGTTTCGGTGGCGGGCCCAAGGGTACAAACGATTTTCGCTCGGCGCATGAGTCGAGCCTAGGCCTTACCCATCAGTAGGAAATTGGCTCGGCATGACTACTCAACAACCTTTCCGTGAAAGCTTGTTGACAAGTCTTGAATCTGTGCACCGGCGTGCTCCGATGAGCGATTTTCGCGCCCCCGAGCCCCCCGTCTCAGAGTGCGGGCGGCCTCATCGTGAACCGGGCCACGACCTCGGCCGTGACCGTCTGCCGCTGCGGTTCGAGATCGAGCGGCGGCGCCTCGCCGGCCGCCTCCGCCGAGTAGGCCACGGCCGCCCCGCCGAAGCCGCCGCGCCGCGGCCGCAGCGGCTCCGCGAGCCCGGCGTCCGACAGTTCGAGGAGTGAGGCGAGCGAGGTGCCGAGCGCCTCCGCGTAGGCCCGGGCCCGCTGCACCGCCTCCTCGACCGCACGCCCGCGCGCCTCCGCGTACGCCGGGGAGGCCGGTCGCAGGGTCCACCAGGGGCCGTCGACGCTCGTCATCTCCAGGTCGGCCAGCCGGGTCACCAGCTCGCCGAGCGCGGTGAAGTCGGTCAGCTCGGCCGTCAGCCGCACCCGGCCCGTATAGGCGTGCACGCGCTCCCCCCGCCCCTTCCGGGTCAGCTCGGGGGAGAGCGAGAAGCTGCCCGTCTCCAGCTTCTCGACCGCGTCGCCGAGCGCCTTGACCAGGTCGAGCACCCGCGCGTTGCGGCGGGTCAGATCGGCGAGCGTCTCCGCGCGGTCCGTCCCCCGGGCGGAGACGGTCACCCAGATCCGGGCGAGCTCGGGCTCGATCTCCAGACGTCCTTCGCCACGGACCGTCACCTGGGGCGCGTCCGGGGTCGCGTGTGGCTGTGTCATACCGAACACTTTCCCACTCCGTAACCCACAAGGACTGTTGCGACGGTGCGGTCTGAGCCAGAATCTACGCGCGTTGTGCGCCACGGTTGGCGCCGGCGCCACAGAACCAAAGGGGAGAAAACAGATGCCGCTGAACCGCAGGACGTTCCTGGAGCGCTCGGCCGCCGCCGGGGCCGGAGTGGCCGTCGCCGGAGTCGCCGCCGTTCCCGCCGAGGCCGCCGCCGAGCCCCTCGGCAACGGCCGGCCGCGTCCGCAGAAGCGGTACTCGTTCACCGTGATGGGCACCACCGACCTGCACGGCAACGTCTTCAACTGGGACTACTTCACGGACAAGGAGTTCGACGACAAGGCGCACAACGACGTCGGCCTCGCCAAGATCTCCACCCTGGTCGACCAGGTGCGCGCGGAGAAGGGCGAGGAGAACACGCTCCTCATCGACGCCGGCGACACCATCCAGGGCACCCAGCTGTCCTACTACTACGCCAAGGTCGACCCGATCACGCAGACCGGCGGCCCCGTCCACCCCATGGCCCAGGCCATGAACGCCATCGGCTACGACGCCGCCGCGCTCGGCAACCACGAGTTCAACTACGGCATCCCGGTGCTCCGGAAGTTCGAGGAGCAGTGCGACTTCCCGCTGCTCGGCGCCAACGCGCTCGACGCCAAGACCCTGCGCCCGGCCTTCGCGCCGTACAGCATGCACTGTCTGCGCACCCCGCACGGCAGGGACGTCAAGGTCGCGGTCCTGGGCCTGACCAACCCGGGCATCGCCATCTGGGACAAGGCGAACGTCACCGGCAAGATGGTCTTCCCCGGCCTGGAGGAGCAGGCGGCGAAGTGGGTGCCGAAGCTGCGCTCCATGGGCGCCGACGTCGTGGTCGTCTCGGCGCACTCCGGCTCCTCCGGCACCTCCTCGTACGGTGACCAGCTCCCGTACATCGAGAACGCCGCCGGGCTCGTCGCCGAGCAGGTCCCGGGCATCGACGCGATCCTCGTCGGCCACGCGCACACCGAGATCCCCGAGTACCGGGTGAAGAACAAGGAGACCGGCAAGGACGTCGTCCTCTCCGAGCCGCTGAAGTGGGGCCAGCGCCTCACCCTCTTCTCCTTCGACCTGGTGTGGGAGAAGGGCCGCTGGGTCGTCGAGAAGGCCGGCGCGCAGGTCCTCAACTCCAACACGGTCGCCGAGGACCCGGAGATCACCGGGCTGCTCGCGGACGAGCACAAGAAGGTCGTCGCGTACGTCAACCAGGTCATCGGCACCTCCACGGCGGCCATGACCACGGCCGACGCGCCGTGGAAGGACGAGCCGATCATCGACCTGATCAACGTCGTCCAGGCCGAGACGGTGAAGGCGGCGCTCGCGGGCGGCGCGTACGCCGGTCTTCCGGTGCTCTCGCAGGCCTCCTGCTTCTCCCGCACGGCCCGGATCCCGGCCGGCGAGATCAGCATCAAGGACGCCGCCGGCCTCTACCCCTTCGAGAACACCCTGGAGGCCCGACTGATGACGGGCGCCCAGCTGAAGGACTACCTGGAGTACTCGGCGAAGTACTACGTCCAGACCCCGGCGGGCGCGCCCGTCGACACCGCGAAGCTCACCAACGCGGACGCCACCCCCGACTACAACTACGACGCCGTGTCGGGCCTGACGTACGACATCGACATCGCCAAGCCCGTCGGGCAGCGGATCAGCGGCCTGTCCTTCCAGGGCAAGCCGCTCGACCCGGCCGCGCAGTTCGTCCTCGCGGTCAACAACTACCGCGCCTCCGGCGGCGGCGCCTTCCCGCACGTCGCCAAGGCCCAGCAGCTGTGGGCGAACTCGGACGAGATCCGCAACACGATCATCCAGTGGGTGAAGGCCAAGGGCACGGTCGACCCGGGCACCTTCGCATCGGTGGGCTGGAAGCTGACCCGGGACGGCGTTCCGGTCTTCTAGTCGTCACACGTTCTGAGCGAGAGGCGTCAGCTTCCGGTCCTGGGCCGGGATGCTCGGCGCCTCTCGCGTCTCCAGGCCGAAGGTGGTGAAGGCCGTGCGGCGCGGCAGCGGGTACGGCTCCTTGCCGGTGACCGAGTTGAGGATGGTCGCGCTGCGCCAGGCCGCGAGGCCCAGGTCGGGGGCGCCGACACCATGGGTGTGCCGCTCGGCGTTCTGGACGTACACGGAGCCGGTGACGGACGGGTCGAGGACCAGCCGGTACCGCTCGTCGACCCGCGCGCGGCCGGCGGCGTCATGCCGCAGATACGGGTCGAGTCCGGCGAGCATCCGGTCCACCGGGCGCTCCCGGTAGCCGGTCGCGAGGACGACGGCGTCGGTGGTGAGCCGGGAGCGGCTGCCCTCCTGGACGTGCTCCAGGTGCAGTTCGACCTGGGTGGTGGCGACCCGGCCCGCGGTGCGGACCCGGACGCCGGGGGTGAGGACGGCGTCGGGCCAGCCGCCGTGCAGGGTGCGGCGGTAGAGCTCGTCGTGGATGGCGGCGATGGTGTCCGCGTCGATGCCCTTGTGCAACTGCCACTGGCGGGGCACGAGTTCGCCGCGCACCGGCTCGGGCAGGGCGTGGAAGTAGCGGGTGTAGTCGGGGGTGAAGTGCTCCAGGCCGAGCTTCGAGTACTCCATGGGCGCGAAGGCCTCGGTGCGGGCGAGCCAGTGGATGCGCTCGGCTCCGGCGGGACGGGCGCGGAGCAGGTCGAGGAAGACCTCGGCGCCGGACTGGCCGGAACCGATGACGGTGACGTGACCGGCGCGCAGCAGCGTCTCGCGGTGGGTGAGGTAGTCGGCGGAGTGGATCACCGGGATGCCGGGGGCGTCGGCGAGCGGACGGAGCGGCTCGGGGACGTACGGCTCGGTGCCGACGCCCAGGACCACGTTCCGGGTGTAGGCGCGGCCCAGGGCCTCGGCCTCGCCCGCCGGGTCGATCTGGGTGAAGTCGACCTCGAAGAGGCGCCGCTCGGGGTTCCAGCGGACGGAGTCGACCTGGTGGCCGAAGTGCAGGCCGGGGAGCCGCTCGCTGACCCAGCGGCAGTAGGCGTCGTACTCGGCGCGCTGGATGTGGAACCTCTCGGCGAAGTAGAAGGGGAAGAGGCGCTCGCGGCTCTTCAGGTAGTTGAGGAAGGTCCAGGGGCTCGCGGGGTCGGCGAGGGTCACCAGGTCGGCCAGGAACGGGACCTGGAGGGTGGCGCCGTCGAGGAGCAGCCCCGGGTGCCAGTGGAAGGCCGGCCGCTGCTCGTAGAAGGCGGCGGCGAGGCCGCCGGGGACGCCGTGCGCGAGGGCGGCGAGCGAGAGGTTGAAGGGGCCGATGCCGACGCCCACCAGGTCGTGGGGCTGGTCGAGGTCCTGCTCGGGGGTGCTGCCGGTCATCGGTGCGTGCTGCCTTCCACGAGGGTGAGGATCCGGGCGAGGTCGCCGGAGGTGGTGCGGGGGTTGAGCAGGGTGGCCTTGAGCCAGAGACGGCCGTCGGCCCGCGCCCGGCCGAGGACGGCGCGGCCCTCGGCGAGGAGGGTGCGGCGGATCGCGGCGACGGTCGTGTCGTCGGCGCCGGTGGGCCGGAAGAGGACGGTGGTGAGGGTGGGGCGTTCCCTGAGGTCGAGGCCGGGGGCCTTCTCCACCAGATCGGCGAGCTCCTGGGCGAGGTCCATGCACGTGTCGACGAGCCCGCCGAGGCCGGTGCGGCCGAGGGCCCGGAGCGTCACCGCGGTCTTGAGGACGTCGGGGCGGCGGGTGGTGCGCAGGGAACGGCCGAGGAGGTCGGGGAGACCGGCCTCGGTGTCGTCGTCGGCGTTGAGGTAGTCCGCGGTGTGGCCGAGGACGGCGAGGTCGGCGGTGTCGCGTACGGCGAGGAGTCCCGCGGCGGCCGGCTGCCAGCCGAGTTTGTGCAGGTCGACGGTGACGGTACGGGCCCGGTCGAGGCCGTCGAGGAGACGGCGGTGGGTACGGCTGAAAAGGACGGGCCCGCCGTACGCGGCGTCGACGTGCAGCTCGGCGCGGGAGGTCGCGTGCCCGCAGACGTCGGCGATCGCGGGGAGCGGGTCGATCAGGCCCTCGTCGGTGGTCCCGGCGGTGGCGGCGACGAGAACGGGCCCCGTCTCCCGGTCCAGGGCCTCGGCGAGGGCCGCCGGATCCATGACCCCTGTCGGGGTGGGCACGGTGACCGGCTCTGCCATGCCGAGGAGCCAGGCGGCGCGACGGAAGGAGTGGTGGGCGTTGGCGCCGACGACGATCCGCAGTCCGGCTCCGTGCCGCTCCCGGGCGAGGAGCAGCGCGAGCTGGTTGGACTCCGTGCCGCCGGTGGTGACCAGCGCGTCGGGGGCTTCCGCTTCGGGGAAGACCTCGGCGGCCAGGGCTGCCGTGACCTCGGCCTCCAGGGCGGAGGCCGCGGGGGCCTGGTCCCAGGAGTCCATGGACGGATTCAGCGCCGAGGCGGCGAGATCGGCGGCCGCGGCGAGTGCGAGGGGCGGGGTGTGGAGGTGGGCGGCGCAGAGGGGGTGAGCGGGGTCGGCGGCGCCCTCGGCGAGGGCCTGCACGAGGGTACGGAGGGCTTCGTCGGGTCCGGTGCCGGTGTCGGGGAGTACGGCTCCGAGCGCCGCGATCCGCCGGGCCACGGCCTCCGGTCCTCCCGCCGGCAGGGGGCCGCCCCTGACCTGCGCGCCCTCGCGGAGGGCGTCGAGGACCGTGCCGAGGAGGCGGCTGAGGGCGGTGGGGTCGGAGGCGAGGGGCGGGGGTGCGGCACGCATGGACGACAGGGTGGCGGGCCTTGCGGGGCGCTGTCCGGGGAGTCCCCCGATGTGACCCGAACGAGGGACACGCGACGCGTCCGCGCCCCGGCGCCGTGTGGGCAATCGTCCCGCAGGGCGGGACGGGTGGGCACACGGGACGGCGCCCTTCAGCGGCGCCTCTGCGTTCCGAGCCTGGACCCGCACCACCGGATCGGTGCACGGGGTGCGGGTCCAGGCGCGGAAGCCTCTGGCGCCGGCAGGGGCGCCGTCCGTTGTGCCCACCCGTTCCGCCCCTCGCGGAACGCCTGCCCACAACGGGGACGGCGCCGCTCCGTTGCGGGTGGGCACCGCCCCTTGCGGAACGCCTGCCCACAACGGGGGTGGTTCAGGTGACCTGGAGGTTTGCCATCATGCCCATGTCCTCGTGTTCCGCGTTGTGGCAGTGGAAGAGGTACCGGCCCCGGTAGCCCTCCCACCGCGTGATGATCTCCGCCGATTCGCCCGGCCGGAGGGACACCGTGTCCTTCAGGCCCCCGTCGTGCGGCAGCGGCGCCTCGCCGCCCCGGGAGAGGATGCGGAAGCCCGTCAGGTGGAGGTGGACGGGGTGGTGGACGTCCGCGACCAGGCGCCAGATCTCCACGTCGCCGAGGCGGACCGTGACATCGCTGCGAGCGGGGTCGAAGGGGAGGCCTCCGATCAGCCAGCCGTGGCCGCCGTCCTCGCCCATGCGGCCCGCGCGGAAGGAGAAGTCGCGGACCCGGACCGCCTCCGACCGCCGCCACCTCGGGAGGTCCGGCGAGAGGACGGGCGGGACGCGACTGTCGTCCGCCGCCTTGCGGGTCACCCTGAAGGCCATCACGTCACGGGTGCGGCCGGAGCCCAGGCGGTTGACGAGCTTCACCAGGGTCCCGACCGGGACTCGGGCGAAGTCGACGACCAGGTCGTAGCGTTCGGCCGGGGCGACCGGCAGCGTGAAGTGCTTCACGGGTGCCGCCAGCAGGCCCTGGTCCGACCCGATCTGGGCGAACTCGAGCATGCGCCCGTCGCCCTCGTCGACGAACGCCAGCTCGTAGTGCCGGGCGTTCGACGCGTTCAGGAGGCGCAGCCGGTAGCGGGCCGCGTCGACCTCGTGCACGGGCCAGGGCGCGCCGTTGACGAGGACCACGTCGCCGAGGACCCCGGCCACGTAGGGCTCGCGGACGCCCGGGCGGCCCCGCAGCGTGGGGTCGAGGGACGGGTAGTCGAGGCTGCCGTCGGCGGCGAAGGAACGGTCCGCGATCATCAGGGGCAGTTCGCGCGGCCCCGACGGCAGTCCGAGGGCCTCCTCGGCGTCGTCGCGCACGATGTGCAGTCCGGCGAGGCCCCGCCAGATCGCCGGGGCGGTGAAGTCCATCCGGTGGTCGTGGTACCAGAGCAGCGTCGGCCGCTGGTCCATCGGGAAGGTGTAGTCCCGGGTGAGTTCGGTCGTCACCGCCCGCGGGTCGTGCATCCCCCCGTGGTGGCCGCCGGCATGGCCGCTCCAGCCCTCGGGCAGCACCAGGTCCGTCGGGTAGCCGTCCGAGGCCGCGGGCGTGCGTCCGCCGTGCAGGTGCACGACCGTCGGCACGGGCAGTTCGTTGCGGTGCGAGACCGTGACCGGGCGGCCCCGCCGCGACTCGATCGTGGGCCCCGGGAACGTACCGCCGTACGTCCACAGCCGTGTCCGTACGCCGGGCAGGATCTCCGCCGTCACCTCACGCTGGACGATCTCGTAGCGGTCCGCACCGCCGGACGTGGCGACCGGCTTCACCACCGACGGCAGCGGCAGCGGCACCCGGAACGGCGGCGGCAGCGGTACCCCGCTGCGGAGTTCCGCCCCGGTGGCCGCCGGGCGGCGGGACAGGCCGGCGGCCGCCGTGAGACCGCCGGCCGCCATCAGTCCGAGCGCCCCGCCGACAGCGAGGACCCGGCGCCTGGTCGGCTCAGGCATCGACGGCCTCCCGGCGCTCCAGCGGCCGCAGCCACACCGCCGTGAACAGCACGACGACGGCCGCGACGGTGAACACGCCCAGGGGGATGTGGAGCCACAGCGCCCCGGCGGCCCCGGCGAAGTACTGCACCGTCTCGGCGACCGCGAGCCCCAGCGTGACGAAGAACGGCCAGGAGCGGCGCAGCCGCGCCCAGACCACGATCGCGACGACGAGCTGGACGAGGCAGAGCGAGGTGACGACGTCGGCGCCCGTCCCGTGCATGCCGAGACCGTCGAAGTCGCCGCTCAGATAGACGCCGGCGAACACCGGCTGGCCGAAGACCGCCACCACGTGCGCCGTGACGGCGGCTCTCCACACACCCCTCAACATGACGCGCTCTCCCCCTGGTTGTCGGCGCGGAACGGTCATGACGCTATGGCCGGGGCGATAATCTGTCCAAGATCAGTATCGCTATCGGGATATGACCCTGGGGGCATGATGGATCTCCACGCGCTCCGCCAGTTCGTCGTCGTGGCCCGCCTGGAGCACCTCAGCCGCGCGGCCGAGGAACTCCGTGTGGCCCAGCCCTCGTTGAGCCGCACCGTGGCCCGGCTGGAGAGCGAGCTGGGCACTCCGCTGTTCGACCGGGTCGGCCGGCTCCGGCTGAACGACGCGGGGAGGGTCTTCCTTCGGCACGTCGAGCGGTCCCTCGGGGAGCTGGACGCGGGCCGCCGGGCCGTCGCCGCGATCTCGGGCGGGGAGTTCGGCACCGTACGGGTGGCCTCGGAGACGTTCCTGACCCTGACCGGGCCGCTGGGGGCGTTCAAGCGGGCCCATCCCGGAGTCGAGGTCGAGCTCCATCAGATGGCCGCCGAGGAGATGGCCCGCAGTCTGCGCAGCCAGGAGGTGGACCTCTGCGTCGCCTCGCAGCCGTTCCCGCAGGAGGGCCTGGAGGCGGTCCGGCTGCTCGACGAGGCGGTGTGGGTGGTCGCGCCGCTCGACCACCCGCTGGCGGGCCGGGACTCGGTGACCGTCGGCGAGCTCGCCGACGAGCCCTTCGTGACCACACGCACGGGCCACTGGCAGCGCAGGCTCCTCGACCGGCTCTTCACCGGGAACGGCCAGGCGCCCCCGCGGATCGTCTGCGAGGGCGACGAGCCCAGCGCCACCGCGATCCTGGTGGCGGCAGGGCTCGGCATCGGCCTCATCCCGGACATGGCCCGGCGCAGCGCGACCCGCGCCCCCGTCGCCTGGATCGCCGTGGACAGCCCCGACTGCCGGCGTACCCTCACCCTGCTCCGGTACGCCGACGGCCGTCCGGCCGGCGCCGCGCGCCTGATGCACGCGGCGCTGACCGGCTGGGACTGGTCGGGAGGACCGGTCTAGCCGCGGAAGCGCAGGGCCCGGCGCAGGTCGTCGAGCTGGTCGACGAGCCAGCGGTGGAGGGCGGGGATCATCCTGTCGTCCGCGAGGTGGGACTCGCCGAGGGCCAGGGAGTCGGCGTCGATCGCGTACGCGGGGAAGGCGTAGCGGCCGGCGGCCTCGCCCATCGCGGGGCCCCGGCGGTCGCCGAGCGCGACGGCCGCCGCGTAGAAGCGCGGCACGTACTCCCGTACGAGCTCGGCCTGTTCGGGCTGCCAGAAGCCCCGGGCGGTGGCGGTGAAGAGGTAGTTGGAGAGGTCGTCGGAGTCGAAGAGCGCCGACCAGGCGGCGGCCTTCGCCTCGGGGGTGGGCAGGGAGGCCCGGCAGCGGGCGGCGCCCTCCTGGCCGGTGGCGCTGGGGTCCCGCTCCAGTTCGGCGGCGATCGCGGTCTCGTCGGTGGCGCCGAGGACGGCGAGGCGGGCGAGGATCCGCCAGCGCAGCTCGGGGTCGAGCTCCGGGCCGCCGTGGACGGTGCCCTCGTCGAGCCAGGAGGCGATCTTGTCGGGGGTGGTGGCGCTGTCGATGCAGGCGCGGACGGCGGTGAGCCGCAGTCCGGGCTCCTCGCCGTCCTCGGTGCGGCGCAGCAGGGCGCGGGCGATCTCGCTGAGGGTGGCGAGGGCGGCGGGCCGCTCGGCCTCGGGGACGTACCGGTCGGCGATCTGGGTGCGGGCGAAGCCGAGGACGCCCTGGACGAGGGCGAGTTCGGTCTCCTCGGGCAGGTGCGCGAGGGCGGTCTCCAGGTAGGCGGCGGGCTCCAGTTCGCCGTCGCGGACCATGTCGCGCATCGCGTTCCAGACGACGGCCCGGGTGAGGGCGTCGGGGATGCGGGAGAGGCCGCGGAGGGCGGATTCGCCGGAGATCTCGTCGAAGCGGAGCTTGGTGTAGGTGAGGTCGCCGTCGTTGAGGACGACGAGGGCGGGGCGCGGGCCCGCGAGCTCGGCGGGCGCCTCCTGCGGGACGTCGAGCTCGCGGTGCTCGCGCAGGGCGAGTTCGCCGTCGGGCTGCCGGTCGTAGATCCCGGCCCGGATGCGGTGCGGGCGGCTGCCGTCGCGGTCGACGGCGAGCTGCCAGTGGGTGCCCTCGCCGTCGAGGCGGGGGGTGAGGACGTCGACGCCGGTGGTGCGCAGCCACTGTGCGGCCCAGCCGTGGACGTCGCGGTCGGTGGCGGCGGCCAGGTTGTCGATGAAGTCGGCGAGGGTGGCGTTGCCGAACTTGTGGCGCTTGAAGTGGATGTTGATGCCGGCGAGGAAGTCCTTCTCGCCGAGCCAGGCGACGAGCTGGCGCAGGGCGGAGGCGCCCTTGGCGTAGGAGATGCCGTCGAAGTTGAGGAGGGCGGATGCGGTGTCGGGGACGGCTTCCGGGTCGGGGGCGACGGCGTGGGTGGAGGGCCGCTGGTCCGCCTCGTATCCCCAGGACTTGCGGGTGACGCCGAAGTCGATCCAGGTGTCGGGGAAGAGGTCGGAGCAGGCCTCGTTGATGGTCTGGTAGCCCATGTACTCGGCGAAGGACTCGTTCAGCCAGATGTCGTCCCACCAGCGCAGGGTGACGAGGTCGCCGAACCACATGTGGGCCATCTCGTGGGCGATGACCATGGCGCGGGTCTGGCGTTCGGTGACGGTGACGGCGGAGCGGAAGACGAACTCGTCGCGGAAGGTGACGAGTCCGGGGTTCTCCATGGCGCCGGCGTTGAACTCGGGGACGAAGGCCTGGTCGTACGAGTCGAAGGGGTAGGGCTCCTCGAACTTCTCGTGGTAGCGGTCGTAGCAGGCCTTGGTGACGGCGAGGATCTCGTCGGCGTCGGCGTCGAGGTGGGCGGCGAGGGAGCGGCGGCAGTGGATGCCGAAGGGCAGGCCGGCGTGCTCGGTGCGGATGCTGTGGAAGGGGCCGGCGGCGACGCAGACGAGGTAGGTGGAGAGCAGCGGGGTGGGGGCGGCCTGCCAGCGGCCGTCCTCCTGCCGCTCGGTGATGCCGTTGGAGAGGACGGTCCAGCCCTCGGGGGCCTTGACGCCCACCTCGAAGACGGCCTTCAGGTCGGGCTGGTCGAAGCCGGCGAAGACGCGCTGGACGTCCTCCATGAACAGCTGGGTGTAGACGTACGACTCGCCGTCGGTGGGGTCGGTGAAGCGGTGCATGCCCTCGCCGGTGCGGGAGTACCGCATGGTGGTGCTGATGCGCAGGGTGTGCTCGCCCTCGGTGAGGGTCAGCGGGAGCCGGTTGCCGTCGAGGGTGGTGACGTCGAGGGGCTCGTCGTCGAGGACGGCGGAGTGCAGGGTCTCGGGCTTGAGCTCGACGAAGGTGTCCCCCGCGGCGCGGGCCGTGAAGCGGATGAGGCTCTGTGACTCGAAGGTCTCGTCGCCGGTGGTGAGGTCGAGGTCCACGCGGTAGTGGTGGACGTCGAGGAGCTGGGCACGGGTCTGCGCTTCGTCGCGCGTCAGTACGGACATGGGCCCTATGCTGCCCGATCACTCTCTTCCGGGGCAGGGGGTGTGGGGCCTCAGGCCAGGCCGGAGCCGTTCAGGTGGGTGAAGGCGGCGGCGATGCGGGGCCGGTCGTAGCCGGTCGGTCCGGCGGCTCCGCTGGAGATGAGGGTGTGGAGCAGGATCCGGGCCTTGGCGGGGTCGAGCGGGCCCGCGGGGATCAGTCCGTGGTGCAGCAGGTCGTACTCGGAGCCGGGGCTGCGGTAGGTGTGCGAGAGGGTCGCGCCGCCGCCGGTGCGGGAGGCCAGGACGACGGGGATGCGGCGGGCGATCTCGGCGAGGGGTTCGACGAGCGGGGCGGGGGCGTGTCCGGCGCCGAAGGCGGCGACGACGAGGCCCTGGAAGCGGTCGTCGACGGCGTCGAGGAGTTCGCCGCGGTCGCCGAGGGAGAGGGTCACCAGGGCGACCCTTACGGCGGGGTCGAGCTTCAGGGCGCAGAGCGTGGTGGGGGCGGCGGGGCGGAGCAGGATCCGGGGCTCGCCCTCGACGACGGTGCCGATCGGTCCGGCGCCGGGTGAGGCGAAGGTGGCGATCGAGGTGGTGTGGGTCTTGCGGGCGAGGCGGGCGGCGTGGATCTCGTCGGCGAGGACGACGAGGACGCCGAGGTTCCGGCAGGCGGGGTCGGCGGCGACGGCGAGCGCGGCGGCGAGGTTGGCGGGGCCGTCGGCGCCGGGCAGGTCGGGCCGGCGCATGGCGCCGGTGACCGCGATGGGCTGCTCGGTGGTGCAGAGCAGGTCGAGGAGGAAGGCGGTCTCCTCCAGGGTGTCGGTGCCCTGGACGACGACCACGCCGGAGCCGTCCGCGACGGCCTTGCGGACCTCGTCGGCGAGGGCGGCGAGGTCCTCGAAGGAGAGGGTGGAGCTGGGGACGCGGCGGAAGTCCCGCAGCTCGACGTCCTCGGGGGCGCCGAGTCCGGCGAGGACCTCCTGGCCGGTCATGCGGGCGGCGTCACCGCCTCGGGCGGAGATGGTGCCTCCGAGGGTGAAGACAGTGACGCGGCCCATCAGCGTGCTCCGTCCGCAATCGTCTCGTGGTGCCGGATGACCTCGGCGATGATGAAGTTCAGGAGTTTCTCCGCGAAGGCCGGGTCCAGTTTCGCGCTCTCGGCGAGTTCCCGCAGCCGGGCGATCTGGCGGGCCTCGCGGGCGGGGTCGGCGGGCGGGAGCTGGTGCTCGGCCTTGAGGACGCCGACCTGCTGGGTGCACTTGAAGCGCTCGGCGAGCATGTGCACGACCGCGGCGTCGATGTTGTCGATGCTTTCGCGCAGCCGCGTCAGTTCGGCGATGACGGTCGGGTCGATGGCACTGGTGTCGCTGGTGTCGCTCATGATCTGCGAGCTTAGACGGATCTGGCGGCGATCGTGGGCGGGTGTTCGGGATCCGGAACGACGTTGCTCCAGCCGCCGTGCACGGACCGCCCCTGCTGTTCGCGGAATCGGATGGGCGCGATCCCGACCCGGCGGGTGAAGAGCCGGGAGAAGTAGGCGGGGTCGTCGTAGCCGACGCGGCGGGCGACGGCGGCGACGGGCAGCTCGGTGGCGGCGAGGAGCTCCTTGGCACGGCCGAGGCGGACGGTGAGCAGATAGTCCTTGGGGCTGCATCCGGCGGCGCGGCGGACGGCGGTGCGCAGCTCGGCGGCGGTCATGCCGTGCCGGGCGGCGTGGTCGGCGACGGAGAACGGCTGGAAGGCGTCGCGGGCGAGGGCGGCGAGGACGGGGTCCCCGTCGGCGTTGGTGTCGGCGCGGGCCCGGCGCAGGGCGACGAGGAGTTCGTGGACGGCGGCCCCCGTCTCGACCTCCAGGAGGGGGTTGCCCGGGCGGGCGGCGCGGGCGATGCGGCTGATGGCGGCGCGGGCGGGGGCGGCGTCGGAGAGGGGGACGACGGGCCGGTCGGGCTCGATGTAGCCGAGTTCGGTGTAGGTCGCGGTGGCGGGTCCGGAGAAGTCGACGAAGGCCTCGTCCCAGCCGGTGACGGGGTCGGCGGAGTAGTGGTGGGGGGTGCCGGGGGTGAGCCAGAGGAGGGCGGGGGCGGTGACGGTGCTGCGGCGCCCGTCGGCGCCCCGGTACCAGCCGCCGCCGGCGGAGACGACGACGGCGACGTGGTGGTCGAGGGTGCGCGGGCCGACGGTGGGCAGGGTGCCGTGCTGGAGTCCGACGCCGAGGCAGACGAGGCCGAGGCGGTGGTGGACGGGGCTGGGCGTGAAGTAACGCATCCAGGTGTGGTACATCGCGCAGCCCGCTCTCTCTAACGTCCAAACTGCGACGATCTTTGTCCATGGACCGCGCCGCCGCCAGGGGGTCAGGGTGAGGCCATGAGCACGTTCGCTGTGGGTGACGAGGACTTTCTGCTCGACGGGCGGCCGGTGCGGTTGCTCTCGGGGGCGCTGCACTACTTCCGGGTGCACGAGGGGCACTGGGAGCACCGGCTCGGGATGCTGCGCGCGATGGGCCTCGACTGCGTCGAGACGTACGTCCCGTGGAACCTGCACGAGCCGGAGCCCGGCCGGTACGCGGACGTGGCGGCGCTCGGCCGGTTCCTGGACGCGGTGGGGCGGGCGGGGATGCGGGCGATCGTGCGCCCGGGCCCGTACATCTGCGCCGAGTGGGAGAACGGCGGGCTTCCGCACTGGCTGACCGGCCCGCTGGGGCGGCGGGTGCGGACCCTCGACCCGGAGTTCCTGGCGCCGGTGGAGGCCTGGTTCCGGCGGCTGCTCCCCCAGGTGGTGGAGCGGCAGGTCGACCGGGGCGGGCCGGTGGTCCTGGTGCAGGTGGAGAACGAGTACGGGAGTTACGGGAGCGACCTGGGCTATCTGGAGTGGCTGGCGGGGCTGCTGCGGGAGTGCGGGGTGAGCGTGCCGCTGTTCACCTCGGACGGGCCCGAGGACCACATGCTGACGGGCGGTTCGGTGCCGGGGGTGCTGGCGACGGCGAACTTCGGCTCGGGGGCGCGGGAGGGCTTCGCGACGCTGCGGCGGCACCAGCCGTCGGGGCCGCTGATGTGCATGGAGTTCTGGTGCGGCTGGTTCGACCACTGGGGCACGGAGCACTCCGTACGGGACGCGGCGGACGCGGCGGCGGCGCTGCGGGAGATCCTGGAGTGCGGGGCCTCGGTCAATGTGTACATGGCGCACGGCGGGACGAACTTCGGCGGCTGGGCGGGGGCGAACCGGGACGGTGAGCTGCACGACGGTCCGCTGCGGCCGACGGTGACCTCGTACGACTACGACGCGCCGGTGGACGAGGCGGGGCGGCCGACGGAGAAGTTCTGGGCCTTCCGCGAGGTGCTCGCGGCGTACGCGGCGGGGCCGCTGCCGGAGCCGCCCGAGCCGCCGGCCCGGCTCGCGGCGCCGGTGTCCGGTGCGCTCGACGGGTGGGCGCCGCTGGACGGGGTCCTGGAGGTGCTCGGCGGCGAGGAGACGGTGGCGCCGATGCCGCCGGCCTTCGAGGAGCTGGGCGTGGACCGGGGTCTGGTCCGCTACCGGGTGGCGGTGCCGGGCCCCCGGCAGCCGTACCCGCTGGGCGTGACGGGGCTGCGGGACCGGGCCGTGGTGTACGTCGACGGGCGGCCGGCGGGGGTGCTGGACGAGGAGGACTGCGTGCTTCCCGAGCCGGTGGCGGGGCCCGCGCTCGTGGACCTGTGGGTGGAGTCGCTCGGCCGGGTCAACTACGGGCCGCGGGTCGCGGAGCCGAAGGGGATCACGGGCGGCGTCCTGCACGAGCGGCAGTATCTGCACGGGGTACGGGCGCGGGGGCTGCGGCTGGACGCCTTCGAGGCGGCGGCGGTCGGCAAGGTGCCGTTCGGGCCGGTCTCCGACGGCCCGGGCCTGTACCGGGGGACGCTCGACGTGACGGGCGCGGGTGACGCGTGGCTGCGGCTGCCGGGCTCGACCCGGGGCTTCGTATGGGTGAACGGCTTCTGCCTGGGCCGCTACTGGGCGACGGGCCCGCAGGAGGCGCTGTTCGTGCCGGGCCCGGTGCTGCGGGAGGGCGCGAACGAGGTGTGGGTGCTGGAGCTGGAGGGCGGCCCCGGGACGGGGCCGGTCCTGGACCCGGCGTGAACGTGGAGGTGCCCCGGAGCCGAGGCCGCTCCGGGGCACCCGTTCACGGTTGCCGCTGGGTCCGGGCCATGCGGGCCGGGTGTGACAGCGGCGCCGGGTCCGCTACAGCGTCGCGGCGGCGGACTTGATGTCGGCGGCGAAGGTCGAGACCTCCGTGTAGACGCCGGGGTAGCCGGCCCGCGCGCAGCCCTCGCCCCAGCTCACGATGCCGACCTGGATCCAGGCCCCGTTGTTGTCCTTGCGGAACATGGGGCCGCCGGAGTCGCCCTGGCAGGTGTCGACCCCGCCCTGGCTGTAGCCGGCGCAGATCTCCTCGGCCGGCACGAGGTCGCTGCCGTAGGCGGCCTGGCAGCTGACGTCGGAGACGAACGGGACGTTCGCCTTGAGCAGGTAGCGCTGCTGCGACCCGCCCTCGCGGGCGGCGCCCCAGCCGGCCACGGTGAAGGTGCCGCTGTTGTACGCGGTGGTGTCGGCGATCTTCAGGTTGGGCAGCGAGGTGATCGGGCTGGCGAGCTTGATCAGCGCCCAGTCCTTGCCCTGGCCGTTGTAGCCGGGGGCCTGGAGGACCTTGGTCGACCGGACCTTGATGGCGCTGCTGGACTGGAGGTCCACGACTCCGGCGGTGGCGGTGATGCTGGTGTTGTTGCCGGAGCCGCTCACACAGTGGGCGGCGGTGAGGACGACCTGAGGGGTGATCAGGGAGCCGCCGCAGCCCATGGAGAGCCTGACCATCCAGGGGAACTCGCCCTGGGCGGCGCGGGTGCCGCCGACGACGGGGGCCGGGGCGGCGGAGGCGGTGGTGGTGGGCTGGAGGCTGACGGCCGCCAGGACGACGGCGCCGGCGGCGGCCAGCTTCTGGAGGGCACGGACCATGCGGTTCTGCTGCTTCACGTGTCTTCCTTCTCTCGTGGGGGGTCGGCCCCGACGGGCGAGGACACCGCACGAGTCGGTGACATGCGCTCGTCAAGGCACGTCCGGATTATGGACAGCGCTCAACTGCCGCCACAAGAAAGCCTTTTCGGCCAGATCCGGTGGGGGGACCGTACAGTGGTCGGGAGAGGGGATCCGGCATGCAGAACCGTCATGAGGCCGACCGTGTCATCCACGGCTTCCCGCACCGCGCCACCGTGCGGGCCTCGCTCACCGCGCTCTACCGCCGCCTCTCCCCCGACGGCGTGCACCGCTACCCGGTCAGCGTGACCGCCGCGGACGTGGCCCTCGGCGACGACGAGGACCTCCACCTCGGCGCCCAGCGGGTGGCCCACGCCCTCGTCCGGCACCTGAGGCTGCCCGAGGCGCGCATCGTGGTGAGCTTCCGGCCCATGGAGTACGCGGCGGCCGTCGAGCTCACCGCGGGCCCCGAGTACTTCGTGGAGCTCAACGACCGCTTCCGGACCCGCCGCAGGGACATCGGCGCGGCCCTCGCCCACGAGATCACCCATGTGCTGCTGCACCGGCTCGGCCTCGGCTTCCCCACCACCGCCGAGAACGAGGTCCTCACCGATGTCACCACCGCCTATCTGGGCGCCGGCTGGCTGCTGCTCGACGCGTACCGGCGGGACGGCGTCGAGAGCCAGAAGCTCGGCTATCTGACCCCGGAGGAGTTCGGCTACGTCCTCGCCAAGCGGGCCGAGGTCTTCGGCGAGGACCCCTCGCCCTGGTTCACCAGCGCGGTGGCGTACGGGGCGTGGGTACGGGGCCGGGCGGAGGCCGCGCGGGAGCGGACCGCGCCGCCGCTCGCCGGGGCGGGCTGGGCCGAGCGCCGCCGGTACACCGCGCAGCGGCGCCGGGGCCGGGCCGCCGAGGACGCTCCGTACGCCTTCGAGGGCGGCGCGCCGGCGACCGGCGTCTCCTTCCTCTGTCCGGTCTGCGCCCAGCGCCTGCGGATCCCGGCCGGGCGGACGCTGCGGGCCCGGTGCGGGGTGTGCGGCTCGGTCCTGGACTGCGCCACCTGACACGGGGACGGAGGAATCGATTTGCGCCGCGCACCGACGGCGCGTCAGGGTCGGGGCATGAGCACGTTGTTCGACGCGATCCGGGCCGGGGACGAGAACGGGGCCGTGCGGCTCCTGAGGGACGGGGCCGACCCCGAGGGCCGGGAGGACGGGGAGACCGCCCTGTACCGTGCGGCCGTCGACGGCGAGGCCGGGATCGTGCGGGTCCTGCTCGCCGCCGGGGCCGACCCCGCCCGGCTCAGCGGCGAGGAGGAGGGCGACCTGCCGCTGTGCGGCGCGGCCTGCGGCGGGCACACCGAGGTGGCGCGGGCGCTGCTCGCGGCGGGCGCGGCGGCCGACCAGCAGGAGTCGTACGGGTTCACGGCCCTCGCCTGGGCGCTCCGCCTCGGCCATGCCGGCACGGCCCGGGTCCTCCTGGAGCACGGCGCCGACCCGGACCGGCCAGGGCCGGACGGGGTCCTCCCGCTCGTCGCCGCCGCCCGGCGCGGCTCCAGCGGCTGCGTGCGGGCGCTCCTCGACCACGGGGCGCAGGCCCGGGAGGCCGCGCTGCGGGAGGCCCGGCGGTGGATCGGCGTCGACATCGCCGCCGAGCTGCGGCGCGGGCTCGTGGCCGGGAACGAGGGCGGGCAGACGTACGAGGCGGTCGTCCGGCGGATCCGGGAGGACGGCGGGATCACGGTGTGCGTCGAACTGCTGCGGGAGAACGGCGCCCCCGGGCGCGGCGACGACCGGCAGACCGGTCACGCGGCGATCGCCACGCTCCTGGAGGCGGCCCTCGGCCTGCGCACCCCGCACGAGGAGCTCGCGGCGCGGGCCCTGCACTGCGGCGACCCGGAGCTCGACGACTGGACGACGGCCGTGGCCGAACTGGCGGGCCGGGCCGACGAGGAGACCTTCGTGGCGGCGGCCGGATGGTGCGCCTACCGGGATCCGCTGCGCCGGGCCCTCGGTGCGCGGGTGCTCGGCGTGCTGCCCGGCTTCGGCCCGAGCGCGGCCCCGGTCCTGCGGCGCCTCGCGGCGGAGGCCGTGCCCCCGGCGCGGGAACCGGTGCTCTCGGCGGTGGTCGCGCTCGGGGAGTGCGCGGACGCGGCCGCCGTGCCCGAACTGCTCGCGGCGGCCGCGCATCCCGACGCGGTGGTGCGCCGGGCGGTCGCGGCGGCCCTCGCCGGGATCGTGCCGGCCGGGCACGTCGAGGCGCTCGGGGTGGTGCTCGCACTGAGCCGGGACGGCGACGCCCGGGTGCGGGACTGGGCGACGCTCGCGCTCGCCGAGCTGCCCGACGACACCCCTCTCGTACGGGAGGGGCTCGCGGAGCGGCTCGGCGACACCGATCCGGAGACCGCGGCGGAGGCGGCGCGCGGGCTCGCGATCCGTCAGGACCCGCGCGCCGTCGACGCGCTGGCGTCGATCCTCGCGGACGGGGAGGCGGACGGCGCGGCCCGCGAGACGGCGCTGGCCGCCCTGGAGCACGTGCACGACCCGCGGGTCAGGACCCGTCTGGAGTGGACGACCCCGCGCCGCGGCTGAGATCGGGCGTCAGCAGGCGTAGTCGACGAGGTCGAACGTGGCGTAGTGGTCGGAGGTGTAGTAGTCCTCGTCCGCCGTGCTCCCGGTGACGATCCGGCGGGCACCGCGGGTGGAGACGCCCGGGGTCTTCACCGTGTACTCGTGGTAGTAGCCGTAGTCGTGGGCCGGCAGGACGCCTTCGCGGTTCTGGAAGACGACCCCGTCCTGGCTGTAGGGGAAGGGGCCGCCCGCGTCGATCAGGCGCAGGGTGTCGTACGCCTGGCTGGGCAGGGCCGAGTAGCAGATGTCCCCGACGGACGCGGTCGCCGCGAGGGTGGACACGGCGGCGACGGGTGCGGGGGCGGGTGCGGCGGTGGCCGGGGCGCCGAGGAGGAGGGAGGAGAGGAGGGCGGTGGCGACACCGCCGGCGAGGGTGAATCGAGGGGGGATTCGCATGGCTGTGATGATGACGCGCGTAGATCCCCGTCGGGAACCCCAACGCCCCTGAATTCCCCGGACGTTAACCGGTTCCTCCCCAACGTGCGGATCCGGTGGACGCGCACGCGGAGCGCCGGGACCCCTCCGGGTCCCGGCGCTCCGCCGCGGGTGAGGGGGCGTCACCGCCCGCCGGCGGGGAGCCGCAGGCTCAGCAGGGCGGCGCCGGCGTAGGCCGCGAGGACCCAGGGCATCGCGGCGGAGAGGGAGAGGTCCGCGAAGTACGCGGTGCCGATGGCGGCCGCGCCGAGGGCGCCGCCGAACTGCTGGGCGGTGGAGAAGACCCCCGACGCTCCGCCCGCGAGTTCGGCCGGGGCGGCCGAGAGGACGATGCCCACGAGCGGGACGACGAGGAGGCCGAGGCCGGCGCCCGCGACGGCGAGGCCGGGGGCCAGCGGCCAGGCGCCGGTGTGGACGGGTGCGGCACCCTCCATCGCGTACCAGACCCAGCCGTAGCCGCCGGCCATCAGGAGGGCGCCCGCGGTGGGGACGTACCGGCCGAGCTTGGCGGCGAGCGGCTCGGCGGCCGGGGCCGTGAGGAAGCCGCCCGCCGAGAAGGCGGCCATCAGGACGCCCGCCTGCGTCGGGGTGTAGCCCTGGCCGCCCTGCAGCCAGATCGCGAGGACCAGGAAGAAGCCCTGCATGCCGAGGGCGAAGAGCAGCTGGACGGCGAGACCGTACGAGAAGGCCGGGACGGTGAGGATCCGCCGGGGCAGCACCGAGCCGCGGACGGCGACCCCGGCCACCGCGAGGGCGCCCGCGGCGAGGAGGACCCAGCCCCACAGCGGCCAGCCCCAGCCGCGGCCCTGGACGAGCGGCAGGACGACGGCGACGAGTCCGGCGGCGAGGACGAGGCTGCCGAGCAGCGGGGGCCGGGTGGCGGCGTGCTCGCGGGTGCCGGGGACGAGGACGACGGCGGCGGCGAGGGTGAGGACGGAGACGGGCACGTTGACGAGGAAGACGCTGCGCCAGCCGAGCCCGAAGAGGTCCGCGTCGGTGAGGACCCCGCCGAGCAGCAGTCCGATGGCGGAGGCGAAGCCGGCCACCGCGCCGTACATCCCGAAGACCTTGCCGCGGTCCTTGCCCTGGAAGAGGCTCTGGAAGGAGCCGAGCACCTGCGGCATGAGCACGGCGGCGGCGACGCCCTGGACGGCGCGGGCGGCGATCAGCCGGCCGGGGCTCTGGGCGATGCCGCAGGCGAGGCTGGCGAGGCCGAAGCCGGCGGTGCCGGCGAGGAAGAGCGCCTTGCGGCCGTACCGGTCGCCGAGCCGTCCCGCGACGACGAGGGTCGCGGCGAAGCCCAGGAGATAGGCGGAGACGGTCCACTGGAGGGCGCTCTCGGAGGCGCCGAGCCCGTGCCCGAGGGAGGGCAGGGCGACGTTGACGATGGTGACGTCCACGAGGTCCATCAGGGCGGCGACCATCATGACGACGGCGGCGGCCCAGCGGCGCGGGTGGACGGTGAACGGAGCGCCGGTGGCGGCGGTCGTGACGGTCGTGGACATCTGGCCCTCCCTCTCGATTTTTATTTCGTTCGAGCGAACGAAATAAAAATGGCATGCGCCACCCCTTGATCGCAAGTCTTTCGTTCGGCCGAACGAAATGAATTTTGCTAGGCTGCCGCCATGAGCGAGCAGGACAGCGGGCGGGGCGGCGCGCAGCACCAGGACCGGGACCAGGACCGGGGCGCGGTCGTCGCCGCCCTCACCGCCGCCGGCCGGGACTCCAGCGCCGCCTCCGTCGCCTTCCACTCGGCGATCGCGGCCCAGCAGGACCTGGGCGCCACCGAGACCAAGACCCTCGACCTGCTCGAACGGCACGGCCCCCTCACCGCCAAGGAGCTGGCCGAGCACTCGGGCCTGGCCCCCGCCTCGGTCACCGGGCTCGTCGACCGCCTGGAGCGCAAGGGCTTCGTGCGCAGGGTGAAGCACCCGACGGACAAGCGCCGGGTGCTCGTCGAGCCCCGCCCCGAGAAGCTGGCGGAGCTGGCCCCGCTCTTCGACGACTGGGCCCGCGAGGTGCACGAGCTCTACGAGGAGTTCACGACCGAGGAACTGGCGACGATCACCCGCTTCCTGACGGGCGCGACCGAACGCCAGCGCGCCGCCACCAGGCGCCTCACAGAGTGACGGGGGTACGCACACCCCTCCCGTTCGGCCCTCCCGGCTGCTACCTTCCTCGCCAGCACACCACCTAACTAACGTTAGATGGAGGAGCGGCCCCGCGGGCCCGTCCGCCCACGGCTGTCCCACCCGAGTCCGTCAGCCGTACGGCCGTCCGCCGTACGTCCGTCAGTCCGTAAGGGAGTCCAGCCATGCCCTTGTCCAGACGCGCACTGCTCACCACCACCGGCGCAGCCACCCTGCTCTCGGTGCTGCCCACGCAGGCGAGCGCCCGCCCCCGCCCCTTCTCGACGACCGCCATCCGGCAGATCCCGCTCCAGGGCGCGGTCAACGTCCGCGATCTCGGCGGGTACGTCACCTACGACGGCGCCCGGGTCCGGCAGGGCCTCGCCTACCGCGGCGACCACCTCGCCAAGCTCACCGACGCCGACCTCACCACCCTCGCCGGGCTCGGCCTCGGCACCGTGGTCGACCTGCGGATCCCGCTGGAGGTCGGGTACGACGGCGCCGACCGGCTGCCCGCCGGTACCGTCCCGGTCGCCCGGCCCATCACCGACCACGGGCTCTTCGGGCAGCTGATGGCCGCGATCGGCTCCCGCGACCCGGTGCGGCAGGAGGAGATGCTCGGCGGCGGGCGGGCCGCCGCCTTCATGCGCGAGGTGTACCGCACCTTCGTCACCGACGCCGCCAACCGGGCCGCCCTCGCGGCCACCCTGCGGGACCTGGCCGACCCCCGCCGGGGGCCGCTGCTCCTGCACTGCACCTCGGGCAAGGACCGCACCGGCTGGACGAGCTGGCTCCTGCTCACCCTCCTCGGGGTTCCGGAGAGCTCCGCCCGCGCGGACTACCTGGCCTCCAACACCTTCCGCGCCGCCTACGACGCACGCGTGCGGGAGGGCCTGAAGCAGGGCGGGCTCATGCAGAACCCGGACCTGATCGTGCCGCTCCAGGAGGTGCGGGCCGAGTACCTGGACACCGCCCTCGACCAGGTCCGCACCTCGTACGGGAGCCTCTTCCGTTACGTGTCCGTCGGCCTCGGCCTGGAGCTGCGCGAGCTCGCGGCGCTCCGCGAACGGCTCGTGCCGGAGGCCTGACGCCCGCCCCGGCCCGCGCCGGCCGCCGCACCGCGCCCGGCACCCGCGCCGGAACCCCGGCCCGTGCCGGAGCCGCGCCCCGAGCCGCCCGCTCCGCGCCCGGAGCCGCCGGCGCCGCCGGAACCCCGGCCCGTGCCCGTCGCGGCGCCGGAGCCCCGGCCGGTGGGCGTGGCGGACCCGCGGCCGCCGGACGTGCCGGAGCCGCGGCCCGAGGCCGGTGCGGCCGTGTCCGTACCACCGTTCCCGGCTCCCGAACCGGCCGGACGGCGACGGCGGCGGCCGCCCGTGCCGGCGCCGCCGGTCCCCGTCGCCTTGCGCGGCGGGGTCGGCTGCGGGACCTCGATGACGACGGGGACGCCCGAGGGCTCCCGGGCGCCGGTGAGCTCGGCGAGCTCCTCGTCGCTGGACCTGATCTGCGCCGTGCGGGGGCTGATGCCCGCGTTCGACATCAGCCGGCCCATGTCCCGCTTCTGCTCGGGCAGGACCAGGGTGAAGACGCTGCCGGACTCGCCGGCGCGGGCCGTGCGGCCGCCCCGGTGCAGATAGTCCTTGTGGTCGATCGGCGGGTCCACGTTCACGACCATGTCGAGGTCGTCGACGTGGATGCCGCGGGCCGCCACGTTCGTCGCGACGAGCGTGGTGACCTGGCCGGTCTTGAACTGGTCCAGGGTCCGGTTGCGCTGCGGCTGCGAGCGGCCGCCGTGCAGCCCGGAGGCCCGGACGCCGTTGGCCAGGAGCCGCTTGACCAGCCGGTCCACGGACCGCTTGGTGTCCATGAAGAGGATCGTCCGGCCTTCGCGGGCCGCGATCCGCAGCGTGACGGCCTTCTTGTCGGTCTCGTCGAGCACGTAGAGCAGGTGGTGCTCCATCGTGGTGACCGCGCCGGCCGACGGGTCGACGGAGTGCACGACCGGGTCGTCCAGGAACATCTTGACGAGCTTGTCGATGTTCCGGTCGAGGGTCGCGGAGAACAGCAGCCGCTGACCGCCCGGCTCGACCTGCTTCAGCAGCTTCGTGACCTGCGGCAGGAAGCCCATGTCGGCCATCTGGTCGGCCTCGTCGAGGACGGTGACGGCGACCTGGTCCAGGCGGCAGTCGCCCCGCTCGATGAGGTCGTGCAGCCGGCCGGGCGTGGCGATGAGCACCTCGGCGCCGCGCCGCAGGGACGAGGACTGCCGGGAGATCGACATGCCGCCGACGACCGTGGTGATCCGCAGCCGCAGCGCGGAGGCGTACGGGGTGAGGGCGTCGGTCACCTGCTGGGCGAGCTCGCGGGTCGGCACCAGGACCAGCGCGAGGGGCGCGGTCGGCTCGGCGCGGCGGCCGGCGGTGCGGGCGAGGAGCGCGAGCCCGAAGGCGAGGGTCTTGCCGGAGCCGGTACGCCCCCGGCCGAGGACGTCACGCCCGGCGATCGAGTTCGGCAGGGTCGCGGCCTGGATCGGGAACGGCTCCGTCACACCCTGCTCGGTGAGCGTCCGCAGCAGCGCGGCCGGCATGTCCAGGTCCTCGAAGGAGGCCACGGGAGGCAGCGCGGGCGTCACCGTCTCCGGAGGAGTGAACTCCTGCGGCGGCGGGGGCGCGGCGGGACGACGGCCGCCGCGGGGGCCCTTCGGCTGGGACGTGGACTTCGCCTGGGCGGTGCGGGGGCCGCGCTTGTGGGGGCGTTCGGAGCGGGTCATTCGTGCCTTCCTGGCCGGTGCGCGGCACAGCCGGGGCCCGCACCTGCGCGATGCGGGCCCCGGCTGTTTCTACCCGGAACAATAGTGCGCCTCGGGACCTTCCCGCCCCGGCCGCCCCCTCGGGCACCCCTCGACCCTCCCTCGACCGCCCGGTTCGGCGTCCCGCCGTGAGCGGCGTCACAGCGGTCCGGTCAGTCGCGGCGTACGGCGACCCCGTCCAGGACCATCGACAGGTACTGGCGGGCGATCTCCTCCGGGCTGTGCCGGCCGCCCGGCCGGTACCAGGACGCGGCGACCCACACGGTGTCGCGGACGAACCGGTAGGTGAGCCGGATGTCGAGGTCGGCGCGGAAGACCCCGGCGGCGACACCGCGCTCCAGGGTGCCGAGCCAGGCCTTCTCGAACTTGCGCTGCGAGTCGGCCAGATAACCGAAGCGGGGCTGGTCGACGAGGTGCAGCGACTCCTTCTGGTAGATCGCGACGGCGGCGCGGTGCCGGTCGATCTCCCGGAAGGACTCGGTGACCAGGGCCTCGATGGTCTCGCGGGGGCCGAGCCCGGCGTCGAGCACGGCGTCGTACCCCTCCCACAGCTCGTTCAGGAAGGTGGAGAGGATCTCGTCGAGCATCGACTCCTTGGAGTCGAAGTGGTAGTAGAGGCTGCCGGCGAGCATCCCGGCGGCGTCCGCGATCTTGCGGACGGTGGTGGCGTTGTACCCCTGGGCGGCGAACACCTCGGCCGCCGTGTCGAGGAGTTCACGGCGCCGCTCGGGCCCGCCGCTCACCTGGGTCTTCTTCTTGCTTGCAGTGTTCGGCACGTGCCCATTGTGGTCCTCCGCGCGGGCGGCCGGTGGGGTCAGGTGTCCTCGCGGGGCGGACTGTCGTCGTTGCCGCGCCGGAGCGTCCTGGTCGGGCGCCCCGGCGCCCAGCTGCGGAAGACGATCTCCTCGCCGTCCACCCAGGTCCGCACGACCTCGGTCGGCTCCACCCGGAACAGGTGGAAGGGCTGCGGCGCGCCCGCCTCGGCCGCGTACCGGTCCAGCTTCTCCGGGTCCGTGACCTCGACCGCCCGCCCCGAGATCCGGACGTCCCCGCCGCCCATGTCGGTGCCGCCGCCCGGGTTGGCGAGCAGCGCGAACCGGGGGTCGCGGCGCAGGTCGAGCGCCTTGCGGGAGTTCGGCATCATGCCGAGCCAGAGCTCCCCGCCGCGGAAGTCGGCCTCGATGCCGCTGAGCCGGGGCGAGCCGTCCTTGCGGAGGGTGGCGAGGGCGTGGTGGGTGTACTGCCCGAAGCGTTCCCGCACGAGGGCGGCGAACTCGGGCTCCTCGGCCTCGAAGGCAGGCCAGGTGGTTCCGGTGTCTCCCATGACTGTGTCTCCCATGAGTCCAGGAAACACCGGAATCCCGACAGCCACGGTCCGGATTACTCCGGACTCACCAGCGGGTTCAGGCGGTCGCCGCGCGTGGGGTCAGGCGGTCGCCGCGCGCTCCGCCTTGCTGCGCTCCACGCAGAACTCGTTGCCCTCCGGGTCCGTCAGGGTCGCCCAGCCGGTGCCGTCCGGGTTCCGGTGGTCCTCGAACAGCGTGGCGCCGAGGCCGAGCAGCCGCTCGACCTCCTCGTCACGCGTGCGGTCCTGCGGCTGGAGGTCGAGGTGGACGCGGTTCTTCACCGACTTCCCCTCGGGGACCTGGATGAAGAGGAGGTTCGCGCCGGGCGACTCGACGAGCGCCTCCGGGTCGCCGGGGAAGTCGTCGTCGGCGAGCTTCGCGTCGAGGGCGGCGGCCCAGAAGCTCCCCAGGGCGTAGGCGTCGGCGCAGTCGATGGTCACGTGTCGTACGAGAGAAGTCATGGGCCGCATGATCTCCCTCACCCACGACCAGGAGCCACCCGTTTTCCCAACTTTCAGTCGCTGGCGGCGAGTTGCCTGCCCTCGGTGACCGCCACGAGTGCGGCGAGCGAGGAGCGGGTGCCCTGGAGGTCCTGGATCCTCTCGTCGATGGCGTCGAGCTGGGCGACGAGCATCGGGCTGAGGCAGGGCTCGATCTCCGCCTCGCTGCCGCAGACGCAGTCGAGGACCTCGGCGATGACCCGGGTCGGCAGTCCGGCGCCGAGGAGGGCGCGGATGCGGCGTACGACGGCGGGGGCGTCGGGGCCGTAGACCCGCTGGCCGCCGGGGGTGCGCTCCGAGTCGAGGAGACCCTGCTCCTCGTAGTAGCGGAGCAGCCGGACGCTCACCCCGGTCTCGCGCGCCAGCTCACCGATCTTCATGTGACCCCCCTCACATTCGCCCGTCCGCGCTTGAACCTCACATCCGTGTGAGCTCCTACGGTTCCGAGCATGACGACAGACACCAAGTCCTCGGACCAGACGATATTCCAGCTCGGCGGCGACCTCCCGGTCCGGCGTGTCGGCTACGGCACGATGCGACTCGCCGACGGTCCCGGCGATCCGACCGGCCCCGAGGCCCGCATCTGGACGGCCCCGGCGAACCGGTCGGCGGCGGTGAAGCTGCTGCGCACCGCCGTCGAGGCGGGCGTGACCCTCTTCGACACGGCCGACGCGTACGCCCTGGGGGCCGGCGAGGAGCTGCTCGCCGAGGCGCTGCACCCGTACGGCGAGGGGGTCGCGGTGGCCACCAAGGTCGGCGTGGTGCGTCCCTCCCCCACCGAGTGGGTGCCGCTGGGCCACCCCGCCTATCTGCGCCAGCAGGCCGAACTGAGTCTGCGCCGGCTGCGTACGGAGCGGATCGACCTCCTGTACCTCCACCGTCTCGACGAGAACGTCCCGGTCGCCGAGCAGGTCGGCGCCCTGAAGCGGCTCCAGGAGGAGGGCAAGGTCCGGCACATCGGGCTCTCGGAGGTGACGGTCGAACAGCTCACCGAGGCGGAGGCGACGGCACCCATCGCGGCCGTGCAGAACCTCTACAACCTGGCGACCCGCGACCACGAGCCGGTCGTCGACCACACGGCCGGGCGCGGGATCGCGTTCGTCCCCTTCTTCCCGGTCGCCATGGGCGGGCACGCCGGCCCGGACGGGCCCGTCGCCCGTGTGGCCCGCGAGGTCGGCGCGACCCCGTCCCAGACGGCCCTGGCGTGGCTCCTGCACCGGGCCCCGCACATCCTCCCGATCCCCGGCACGTCCTCGGCGGCCCACCTCGTGGAGAACCTGGGCGCGCTCGACGTCACCCTGACCGAGGAGCAGTTCGCCCGCCTGGGAGCGGCTTCGGGTTCATGACCGGACGACGCCCTGGGCCCGGGCCGCGGCGAGCCAGGCGGGGAACTCGGCGACGAGCCGGTCGTACAGTTCCGCGTCGGGGACCCGACTGGGGTCCTGGCCCGCGTGGAAGAAGCCGGCGTTGTCGAGGGGCCGCTTCGCCGGCACGTCCAGCTCGTCGAGCCGGCGCAGGAACTCGAACTGCCGGCTTCCGGGGTCGCCGAAGCCGATGAACTGCCAGAAGATGGGCAGCCGGGCCGCCTTGCAGACGTACCGCTCGGCGGCGAGCTTGTTGATCGGCCCTCCGTCGGTCTGGAAGACGACGAGCGCGGGCGCGCTGGAGCCGCTGTCCAGGTAGTGGTCGATGACGGCGTCCATGGCGAGGTGGTAGCTCGTCTTGCCCATGTGGCCGAGCCCGGCGACGATCCGGTCGATCCGGCCGACGTGGTCGTCGAGCCGGATGTCGGTCTCGGCGTCGATGCCGGTGGAGAAGAAGACGACCGGGACCCGTCCGTCGTCGTCGAGGTGCGCGGAGAGGCCGAGCACCCGGTCGGCGAGGGCCTGCACGGCGCCGTTGGCGTAGTACGGCTTCATCGAGCCGGAGTAGTCGACGACGAGGTAGACGGCGACCCGCTGTCCGCCGATCCCGTGCCGCTCCAGCGAGGCCCCGGCCTCCTTGTAGAGACTCACCAGGGCGGGTGCGGTCTCCTCGACCTTCCGCAGGCTCAGTGCCATCTACTGCTCCCCCTCCAGTTCCTCGATGTCCGCGAGCATGGCGTCGGCCAGGTCGCGTTCGGCCGCGTAGTACCGCTCCGCCCAGGCGAGGGTGAGCCGGGGGTACGCCCAGGCCTCGTCCGCCCCCGCGTCCGCCACGTCCGTCTCGGCGCGCTGCCGCATGCGCTCGGCGTACTCCCGGTGCGCGGCCAGGATCTCCCGCATCCGCTCGGGTTCGAGGAGGTGGCCGAGCCAGAGCCGCAGCATCGGCCCGTGCTTGAGGACGGGCGGGTCGAGGGGGGCCGTGCGGGCCCAGGTGCGGACGGCGCCGAGGCCCTCGTCGGTGATGCGGTAGACCCGCTTGTCGCGCGTGCCGGCCTCGGGGGCGACGAGCCGCGAGGTGGCGTACCCGCTGTTCTCCAGGCGTTTGAGCTCGCTGTAGATCTGGCTGAAGGAGGGGCTCCAGTAGAAGAGGCCGAGGGACCGGTCGGACCACTTCTTGACGTCGTAGCCGGACAACTCCCGTCCGTGGGAGAGCAGTCCGAGCACGGCCCAGCTGGTCGCGGGAAGCTCTGGCACGCTCTCTCGGTCCACCACGGACGGCAGTCTACGGCCCTTCCTTCCCCTCCCTATGCCTGCTAGAAGTATTTCGATTAGGCATAGAGAAAGGCCTACCCCGGGAGGAGCGCCCGTGAAGTTCTCCATGATCTTCGAAGCACAGCTCGTCGACCCCACCCCCGCCCGCGAACACCAGGTCCTCCACGACTGCGTCGAACAGGCCGTCCTCGCCGAGGAGATGGGCTTCGACCGGATCTGGGCGGTGGAGCACCACTCCCTCGTCCAGTACGCCCACATGAGCGCGTCCGAGATCTTCCTGACCTGGGTAGCGGCCCGCACCCGGACGATCCGGGTCGGCCACGGCGTGGTCACCATGCCCTTCGGCTACCAGCACCCGGTCCGGGTCGCCGAGCGCGCCGCCATGCTCGACGTGCTCTCCGGCGGCCGGGTCGACGTCGGCGCCGGCCGGGGCGCGACCCGCCAGGAGACCCGGATGTTCGGGGTACGCCCGGAGGACACCCGCCCGCAGACCGAGGAGGCCCTGCGGATCTTCGCCTCGGCCTGGCGGGAGCCGGAGCTGGAATGGCACGGCTCCCTGGACATCGGCCCCGGCGCGGTCCTCCCCCGCCCCGTACAGACCCCGCATCCGCCGCTCTTCATGGCCTGCTCGCAGCACGAGTCCCTCCGGCAGGCGGCCGAACTCGGCATCGGTGCCCTGGTGATGGGCTTCGCGGGCGCGGAGGACGTCCGGGCGATGCGCGCGGTGTACGACGAGGCCCTCGCCTCCAGGGACGGCTCCCGGTTCGTCTCCACGGAGGTCAACGACCACTTCTCCGCCCTGTGCCCGACGATCGTCCTGGACGACCCGGCCCGCGCGCTCCGGCTCGGCACCCGGGGCCAGCGCTTCTTCGCCGAGTCGATCGCCCACTGGTACGGCGGCGCCCCCGCCCCCACGGGCTACGCGGAGGACGAGGACCACACCGGGGCGCTGGACGAGCAGCGCCAGAAGCTGGTCGCCCGCCTGCACGAGGCGGACATCCCCGCCCGTCCGGTCGACACGGGCACGTACAACACCGACCACGCCTACGGGGACGCGGCGACGGCGATCGCCTACGTGGAGCGGCTCCGCGAGATCGGCGTCGACGAGGTGATGTGCCTGATCCAGATGGGCACGGTGCCGCAGGAGGTCTGCCTGGAGACGATCAGGCAGTGGGGGGAGCACGTGATCCCGTGCTTTCGCGGGCCCCGGTAGGAAAGCATCGCAGCACCTCCCAGGCGTCCGGTCGGGGACATTCGGGAGGTGCTGCGCTCAGTTCCGCACGTCGTTGTACGGGACGTTCAAGGGGTGATCCGGTGGGATCAGACCGTCAGGGAGCGGTCCGTCGGGCGGATCGGGGCCGGCAGGGAGCTGGCGCCGGTCAGGTAGCGGTCGACGCCGCGGGCTGCCGAGCGGCCCTCGGCGATGGCCCAGACGATGAGCGACTGGCCGCGGCCGGCGTCACCGGCGACGAACACGCCGTCGACGTTGGTGGCGAAGTCCGCGTCACGGGCGACGTTACCCCGCTCGTCCAGGTCCAGACCGAACTGCGCGACCAGGCCGTTCTCGACGTCCGTGCCGGTGAAGCCCATGGCCAGGGTGACGAGCTGGGCGGGGATCTTCCGCTCCGTGCCCGGCTTCTGGGTCAGCTTGCCGTCGACGAACTCGACCTCGATGAGGTGGAGGAACTGGACGTTGCCGTCCTCGTCGCCCTCGAAGTGGGTGGTGGAGACGGAGTAGACCCGCTCGCCGCCCTCCTCGTGCGCCGAGGTGACCTTGTAGAGCATGGGGAAGGTCGGCCAGGGCTGGCCGGCGTTCCGCTCGTCGCCCGGCTTCGGCATGATCTCCAGCTGCGTGACCGAGGCCGCGCCCTGGCGGTGTGCCGTACCGACGCAGTCCGCGCCGGTGTCGCCGCCGCCGATGACGACGACGTGCTTGCCCTCGGCGGTGATCGGCGGGGCCACGAAGTCGCCCTCGACGACCTTGTTGGCGAGCGGCAGGTACTCCATCGCCTGGTGGATGCCGTTCAGCTCCCGGCCCGGGACGGGCAGGTCGCGGGCGGTGGTGGCACCGGCGGCGATGACGACCGCGTCGTACCGGTTGCGCAGCGCCGTCGCCGGCATGTCGCGGCCGATCTCGACGCCCGTGCGGAACTTGGTGCCCTCCGCGCGCATCTGCTCGATGCGGCGGTTGATGTGCCGCTTCTCCATCTTGAACTCGGGGATGCCGTACCGGAGGAGGCCTCCGATGCGGTCCGCGCGCTCGTAGACGGCGACGGTGTGGCCGGCCCGGGTCAGCTGCTGGGCGGCGGCGAGTCCGGCCGGGCCGGAGCCGATGACGGCGACGGTCTTGCCGGAGAGGCGGTCGGGCGCCTGCGGCTTGACGTCGTTCGCGTCCCAGGCCTTGTCGATGATGGAGACTTCGACGTTCTTGATGGTGACGGCCGGCTGGTTGATGCCGAGCACGCACGCGGCCTCGCACGGAGCCGGGCACAGACGGCCGGTGAACTCCGGGAAGTTGTTGGTGGCGTGCAGCCGCTCCGACGCCGCCGACCAGTCCTCGCGGTAGGCGTAGTCGTTCCACTCGGGGATCAGGTTCCCGAGGGGACAGCCGTTGTGGCAGAACGGGATGCCGCAGTCCATGCAGCGGCCGGCCTGCTTGCTGATGATCGGGAGCAGGGAGCCGGGGACGTAGACCTCGTTCCAGTCCCTGACGCGCTCGCCCACCGGTCGGGTCTGGGCGACTTCACGCCCGGTGGTCAGGAAGCCCTTGGGGTCAGCCATGGGACGCAGCCTCCATCATCTTCTCGGTGGTCTCGGTCTCGGAGAGACCGGCGAGCTCAGCGGCGTCCTTGGCGGCGAGCACTGCCTTGTACGTGGTGGGGATGATCTTGCTGAACCGGGCCGCCGCGGCGTCCCAGTCGGCGAGGAGCTTCTCGGCGACCGTGGAGCCGGTCTCCTCGAAGTGACGGCGCACGACGTCGTGCAGCCAGGTCTTGTCGGTGTCCGACAGGGCCTCGATCGCCTCCAGGTTCCCGGAGTTGACGTTGTCCCGGTCGAGGTCGACGACGTAGGCGACACCGCCCGACATGCCGGCCGCGAAGTTGCGGCCGGTCTCGCCGAGGACGACCGCCGTGCCGCCGGTCATGTACTCGCAGCCGTGGTCGCCCACGCCCTCCGAGACGACCAGGGCGCCGGAGTTGCGGACGCAGAAGCGCTCGCCGGTGCGGCCGCGGAGGAACAGCTCGCCGCCGGTGGCGCCGTAGCCGATCGTGTTGCCCGCGATGGTGGAGTACTCGGCCAGGTGGTCGGCGCCCCGGTCGGGGCGGACGATCACACGGCCGCCGGAGAGGCCCTTGCCGACGTAGTCGTTGGCGTCGCCCTCCAGGCGGAGCGTGACACCGGCCGGCAGGAAGGCGCCGAAGGACTGGCCCGCGGAACCGGTGAAGGTGATGTCGATGGTGTCGGCCGGGAGGCCGGCGCCGCCGAACTTCTTCGTCACCTGGTGGCCGAGCATGGTGCCGACCGTGCGGTTGATGTTGCGGATCGCGACCTGGGCGCGGACCGGCTGGGCCTCCTCGGCGGAGGCGGCGCCCAGGGCCTCGGCGGCGAGCTGGATCAGCTCGTTGTCGAGGGCCTTCTCCAGGCCGTGGTCCTGCTCGACCCGGGCGTGGCGGACCGCGCCCTCGGGCAGCTCGGGCACGTAGAAGAGCGGCTCCAGGTCGAGACCCTGCGCCTTCCAGTGCGTGACCGCGCGGCTGGTGTCGAGCAGCTCGGCGTGGCCGACGGCCTCCTCGATCGAGCGGAAGCCCAGCTCGGCGAGGAGCTCGCGGACCTCCTCGGCGATGAACTCGAAGAAGTTGACGACGAACTCGGGCTTGCCGGAGAAGCGGTCGCGCAGGACCGGGTTCTGGGTGGCGATGCCGACCGGGCAGGTGTCCAGGTGGCAGACGCGCATCATGACGCAGCCGGAGACGACGAGCGGCGCGGTCGCGAAACCGAACTCCTCGGCGCCGAGCAGCGCGGCGATGATGACGTCGCGGCCGGTCTTCAGCTGGCCGTCGGTCTGGACGACGATCCGGTCGCGCAGGCCGTTGAGCAGCAGCGTCTGCTGGGTCTCGGCGAGACCGAGCTCCCAGGGGCCGCCCGCGTGCTTCAGGGAGGTCAGCGGGGAGGCGCCCGTACCGCCGTCGTGGCCGGAGATGAGGACGACGTCCGCGTGGGCCTTGGAGACACCGGCGGCGACCGTGCCGACGCCGACCTCGGAGACCAGCTTCACGTGGATGCGGGCGACCGGGTTGGCGTTCTTGAGGTCGTGGATCAGCTGAGCCAGGTCCTCGATGGAGTAGATGTCGTGGTGCGGCGGCGGCGAGATGAGGCCGACGCCGGGCGTCGAGTGACGCGTCTTGGCGACCCACGGGTAGACCTTGTGGCCGGGCAGCTGGCCGCCCTCGCCGGGCTTGGCGCCCTGGGCCATCTTGATCTGGATGTCGTCCGCGTTGACCAGGTACTCGCTGGTGACGCCGAAGCGGCCGGAGGCGACCTGCTTGATCGCCGAGCGGCGCGCCGGGTCGTACAGGCGCTCCGGGTCCTCGCCGCCCTCACCGGTGTTGGACTTGGCGCCCAGCTGGTTCATGGCGACGGCGAGCGTCTCGTGCGCCTCGCGGGAGATGGAGCCGTACGACATGGCGCCGGTGGAGAAGCGCTTGACGATCTCGGAGACCGGCTCGACCTCGTCGATCGAGATCGAGGGGCGGTCCGAGGTGAAGCCGAACAGGCCGCGGAGCGTCATGAGGCGCTCGGACTGCTCGTTCACCCGCTCCGTGTACTTCTTGAAGATGTCGTACCGCTTGGTGCGCGTGGCGTGCTGCAGGCGGAAGACGGTCTCCGGGTCGAACAGGTGCGGCTCGCCCTCGCGGCGCCACTGGTACTCGCCGCCGATCTCCAGGGCGCGGTGCGCCGAGGGGACGCCGGAGACGGGGTACGCCTTGGCGTGGCGGGCGGCGACCTCCTTGGCGACGACGTCCAGACCGGCGCCGCCGATCTTGGTGGCCGTGCCGTTGAAGTACGTGGCGACGAAGGTCTCGTCGAGGCCGACGGCCTCGAAGACCTGGGCGCCGCGGTAGGAGGCGACGGTGGAGATGCCCATCTTGGACATGACCTTGAGGACGCCCTTGCCGAGCGCGTAGATCAGGTTCCGGATGGCCTGCTCGGCCTCCAGGCCCTCGATGAAGGTGCCGGCGCGGACCAGGTCCTCGACGGACTCCATCGCCAGGTACGGGTTGACCGCCGCGGCGCCGTAGCCGATGAGCAGGGCGACGTGGTGGACCTCGCGGACGTCGCCGGCCTCGACCAGCAGACCCACCTTGGTGCGCTGCTTGGTACGGATGAGGTGGTGGTGGACGGCCGCGGTGAGCAGCAGCGAGGGGATCGGCGCGTGCTCGGCGTCGGAGTGCCGGTCGGAGAGCACGATCAGGCGGGCGCCGCCCTCGATGGCGGTGTCGGCCTCGGCGCAGATGGCCTCGATGCGGGCGGCGAGGGCGTCGCCGCCGCCGGAGACCCGGTAGAGGCCGGAGAGGGTCGCGGCCTTCATGCCGGGCATGTCGCCGTCGGCGTTGATGTGGATGAGCTTGGCGAGCTCGTCGTTGTCGATCACCGGGAAGGGCAGGGTGACGCTGCGACACGACACGGAGGTCGGTTCCAGCAGGTTGCCCTGGGGGCCCAGCGAGGACCGGAGGCTCGTCACGAGCTCCTCGCGGATGGCGTCCAGCGGCGGGTTGGTGACCTGCGCGAACAGCTGCGTGAAGTAGTCGAAGAGCAGCCGCGGGCGGGCGGAGAGGGCCGCGATCGGCGAGTCCGTGCCCATGGAGCCGAGCGGCTCGCCGCCGGTGCGGGCCATCGGCGCGAGGATGACGCGGAGCTCTTCCTCGGTGTAGCCGAAGGTCTGCTGGCGGCGGGTGACCGAGGCGTGGGTGTGCACGATGTGCTCGCGCTCGGGGAGGTCGGAGAGCTCGATCTCGCCGGTCTCCAGCCACTCCTCGTAGGGGTGCTCGGCGGCGAGGGCGGCCTTGATCTCGTCGTCCTCGACGATGCGGTGCTCGGCGGTGTCGACGAGGAACATCTTGCCGGGCTGGAGACGGCCCTTGCGGACGACCTTGGCGGGGTCGATGTCGAGGACGCCGACCTCGGAGGAGAGGACGACGAGGCCCTCGTCGGTGACCCAGTAGCGGCCGGGGCGCAGACCGTTGCGGTCGAGGACCGCGCCGACCTGGACGCCGTCGGTGAAGGTGACGCAGGCCGGGCCGTCCCAGGGCTCCATCATCGTGGAGTGGTACTGGTAGAAGGCGCGGCGGGCCGGGTCCATGGTCTCGTGGTTCTCCCACGCCTCCGGGACCATCATCAGGACCGCGTGCGGCAGGGAGCGGCCGCCGAGGTGGAGGAGCTCCAGGACCTCGTCGAAGGAGGCCGAGTCGGAGGCGTCCGGGGTGCAGATCGGGAAGATCCGCTCCAGGGAGCCCTCGCCGAAGACGGTGGAGTCGAGCTGCGCCTCGCGGGCGGTCATCCAGTTCCGGTTGCCCTTGACGGTGTTGATCTCACCGTTGTGGGCGACGAAGCGGTACGGGTGGGCCAGCGGCCAGCTCGGGAAGGTGTTGGTGGAGAACCGGGAGTGGACCAGGGCCACGGCGGTGGCGCAGCGGCGGTCCGACAGGTCCGGGAAGAAGGGCTCCAGCTGGCCGGTGGTCAGCATGCCCTTGTAGACGATGGTGCGGGCGGAGAGCGACGGGAAGTACGTCGCGGCCTCGCGCTCGGCGCGCTTGCGCAGGACGAAGGCCTTGCGGTCGAGCGCGATGCCCGTGTGCTCGCCGTCGGCGACGAAGAGCTGGCGGAAGACCGGCATGGTGGCGCGGGCGGAGGCGCCGAGCAGCTCGGGGGCGACGGGGACCTCGCGCCAGCCGAGGACGGTGAGGCCCTCTTCGGCGGCGATCGTCTCGATCTTCGCGACGGTCTCGTCGGTGCCGTCCTCGGGGAGGAAGGCGATGCCGACGGCGTACGCGCCGGCCTCGGGGAGGGCGAATCCGGCGACCTCGCGGAGGAAGGCGTCCGGGACCTGGAGCAGGATGCCGGCGCCGTCACCGGAGTCGGGCTCGGAGCCGGTGGCGCCGCGGTGCTCGAGATTGCGCAGTACGGTCAGCGCCTGCTCGACCAGCGCGTGGCTGGCTACACCGGTGAGGGTGGCCACGAACCCGACACCACAGGCGTCGTGTTCGTTACGGGGGTCGTACATCCCCTGCTGAGCGGGGCGACCGTCCATGGGCGACCAGGCGTCGGAACGCATCGGCTCTCCCGTCGTCGTCGTGGCATATGGAGCTGCCGAGGGACGACGTTGGCCCTCCGCGAAATTTCGTGCAGGTTACATGATGGCTGGCTTCTCGCGAAGTGGATAGCTCATTCCAGCATGCGGACACCGCCGATACGGAGCGGTGGTGTGGGTTCACCTGTGGGGTGCGGCGACAGAGGCTGTCCCGCGGGGGACGGATCGAAGGTCCGGAGAGTGCTTTCGGGTCTCCGGCGACCCGCCGCTGGGAGTGGGCTTCGTTGCCCGGTGACGCTCAGGCCTCTTTCCCGTTGGTCACGGGTTCGAAACCGCCGAGTAACCGGCTACTTATGTGGCGTCGCGCATAGTGTCTCACCGTCGTGGCGGATCGGGCCAGGGATATACGTCACAGCCGATCCACACCGTATATCCCGAAAAGGTGCCCCGAAAAGACCGAGAGGCCCCTTTCGGGGGCCTCTCGGTCTTCTGTCGGGGTGCGGAATCCGCACCGGTCCCGCAGGGCTACAAAGCGGCCCCGAAGAGCATGCCGAGCCCGTACGTGACGGCCGCGGCGGCACCACCCAGGACGAGCTGGCGCATACCGCTGAAGAGCCAGCCTCGAGCGGTCACCCGGGCCACCAGGGCGCCGCAGGCGAAGAGCCCGAGGAGCGCGAGCAGCACGGCGGGCCAGAGCGCGGTCGCGCCGAGCAGGTACGGCAGGACGGGCAGGAGCGCGCCGAGCGCGAAGGAGCCGAAGGAGGACACGGCGGCGACCATCGGCGACGGCAGGTCGTCCGGGTCGATGCCGAGCTCCTCCCGGGCGTGGATCTCCAGGGCCTGCTCGGGGTCCTTCGACAGCTGCATCGCGACCTCGCGGGCGAGCGCGGGCTCGACGCCGCGGGAGACGTAGAGCGCGGCGAGCTCCTCCATCTCGTCGATCGGGTGCTTGCGCAACTGGCGGCGCTCGACGTCCAGTTCCGCCTGGACGAGCTCGCGCTGCGAGGCGACGGAGGTGTACTCGCCGGCCGCCATGGAGAAGGCGCCGGCGGCGAGGCCCGCGAGGCCGGTGATGACGACGGTCTGCGAGGAGACCGCGCCACCGGCGACACCGGTCATGAGGGCGAGGTTGGAGACGAGTCCGTCCATCGCGCCGAACACCGCCGGGCGCAGCCAACCGCCGTTCACGTCACGGTGCGTGTGGTTGTCGCGGTGGGCCTCGTGCAGTGGCGCCTGAGCTTCGATGATGGACATGGTTCTCCCCTCGTTCCGGCGGGCCGGGATGCACCCGCCGCCCCCAACACCGTCGAAAATACGCCCGATGTAAGGGGCGCGCCAGCAAGCCAGGCCGTACTTACTAAGGCCCGCCTCAGTGAGGGCAACCCAACCTGGCGAGGTGTCAGGCGGGTGACAGAGACGTTTCTTCGGCGACTTCGCGGCCCCTGGTGGCACAGATCCAGGCAACGGGGCGCCGCTGTCGGCGCCTCCACCGAAGGAAGGGGCGCGAGATGGTGAACAGCACGGCCTGCGACACGCGTGAACGGGCGAGAGGGGCGCTCCTCGGCCTCGCCGTCGGCGACGCCCTCGGCGCGCCCGCCGAGAACATGCGGCCCTCCGAGATCCGCCGCCGCTGGGGCCGCATCGAGGGTTTCGTGACGGACAGCCCGGCGGGCACCGACGACACGGAGTACGCCATCTTCTCGGGGCTGCTCCTCGCCCGGCACGGCTCGGCCCTCACCGTCCACCACGTCGAGCGGGCCTGGCACCACTGGATCGCCGACCTCGACGAAGGCCCCTTCCGCGGCGCGGGCTTCTCGGAGCGCGGCACCCTGGAGAACCTCCGCCGGGGCCTCGCGGCCCCCATCTCGGCCCAGCACCGCCACGCGTGGAGCGACGGCCTCGCGATGCGCGCCGCCCCCTTCGGGGTGTTCGCGGCGGGCCGCCCGGCGGAGGCGGCGCGACTGGTCGCGATCGACGGCAGCGTCAGCCACGACGGCGAAGGCATCTACGGGGGCCAGGCCGTGGCGGCGGGAGTGGCGGCGGCGATGACGGGAGCGACGGTCACGTCGGTCATCGCGGCAGCGCTCTCGGTCGTCCCCATGGACTCCTGGACGGCCCGCTCGCTGCGCCGCGCGGTCGTCGCGGCCCAGCGGGTCCAGCCGGACCCGCTCACCCGCGAACGCCAGGTCCGCTCGGCGGTCGTCATCGGCGGCTACCCGTGGACGGACCTCGCCCCGGAGGCGGTGGGCCTGGCCTTCGGGGCCTTCGCGGCGGCCCGAGGCGACTTCCGTACGGCGGTCCTGACGGCGGTCAACATGGGCCGCGACGCCGACACGACGGCGGCGGTGGCGGGCGCCCTGGCGGGCGCGGCGGGCGGGGTGAACGCGATCCCGTCCGACTGGGCCTCGGCCATCGCCCCGGTGACCGGCAGCTGCCTCCCGTCGATGCGCGGCTACCACGTCCTGGACGTGGCGGACCTCCTGACCCCGGAGGAGGCGGCATGAGCGCGGACCTGACGACGGCGGGCGAGACCGAAACCGCCGCGGGCGCTGCGGGCGCCGTGGCGGACACCATTGCCGCCACCACCGCCGTGGGCAATCGTTCCGCAGGGCGAGGGGGGTCCCCCCTGGTCGAGCGAAGCCGAGAGCTTGGGGGAGGGTGGGCACAGCCCCCGATGCCGGGTTCCGGCTCCCTGCTCGGTGACCCGCAGGACCCGATGCCGCCGGTGCCGGGCACGAACGAGCTGAACCTGGCCCCGCAGGGACCCGTCCCGGTGCGGGCCACCGGCACCTGGGGCAGCGGCGCCCAAGAGCTCCCGCAGCTCGACGCCCCTCGCAGGGCCGGGCGCGACGCAGTCGAGGGCCTCCTCCTCGGGCTCGCCGCAGGCGACGCCGCCGGCTGGCCCGCCGCCCGCCACCGCGCCGCCCGCATGCCCGAATGGACCCGCCGCCTCACCCGCGAACTCGACACCTTCGCCGAGCAGAACGCGACGACCACCCTCCCCGTCCCCATCGCCCTCAACCAGCCCCCCGAGCCCCTCCGTCTGGGCCCCTCCGACGACGCCGAGTGGGCGGTCTTCACCGCCGAGGCGATCCTCACCGCCGACGGCCCCGTGTTCGCCGCCCTCCCCCCGGACCGCCGGCTCCGCGCCGCCGTCGACCTCGCCTGGAACGCCCTCGCCGGCCAGGTCGCCGCCGCCGCCGACCGCGCCCCCGAGGTCGAGTCGGCCGTACTCCCCCTCCGCGCCCGGATCTCGGTCCGCGCGGGCCTCGGCAACCTCGCCACCGGCCTGCGCCCGCCCGCCACGGGCCACGACAACCCGCACTTCTTCGACGACGCCGCCTGCGTCCGCGCCGCGGTCCTCGCCGTCGTCCACCCCGGCGACCCCCGCGCGGCCGCCGAACTCGCCGAGTTCGACGCGCGGTACACGCAGGACGGCGACGGAGTCCACGGCGCCCGTGCGACGGCGGCGGCCGTCGCCGCGGCCCTCGGCGGGGCGACGGTCGACGAGGCCGTGGAGGCGGCGCTCGCCGAACTCCCGCCCGTCACCGAGATCGGCCGCAACGCCCGGCACGCCGTGAAGCTCGCCCAGGCCGCCGACTCCGCCTTCGAGCTGGTCCCGCTCCTGGAGCACCAGATCGTGGACCACGTCTACAGCTACGGCATCGCCGCCGCCGAGACCGTACCGGTCGCCCTGGCCCTCGCCACCGCCGCCCGGGGCGCGATGACGGCCGCGGTACCGGCCGCCGCCTGCCTCTCCCGGGTCGCCGACTCGGCCCCCGCGCTCGCGGGCGCGCTCACCGGCGCGCTGGGCGGCGGCCGTTCGGTCCCGGCGAGCTGGCGCGAGACGTGCAGGACGCTCGCGGGCTGCGCGCTGCCCCGCCTCGCGGGTACGGACCTGGTGGAACTCGCCGGGCTGCTGGGAGCCACGGAACCGGCCGCCCCAGGTGGACAATTCCGACATGACACCCACACTGGATGACCGGATCACCGGCAGCCTCCTCGGGGCCGCCGTCGGCGACGCGCTCGGCGGCCCCGTCGAGGGCTACACCCCCGAACAGATCCTGGAACGCCACGGCGGCCGCGTCACCGGGATCGTCGGCCCCTGGAACGGCGGCGACTGGCGCACCGCCCGGCCCATCGCGCCGTACCACAAGGGCGACGGGCACGTCACCGACGACACCTTGATGACCCACGCGCTGATCCGGGTGTACGAGAAGGTCCGCGGCCACCTCGACGCGTACGCGGTCGCGGACCACCTCGTCCCCGAACTCATGGGCTCCCCCGTCTGGATCCCGGAGCTGGAGGCCGAGGCGCTCCCCCTCCAGCGGATCTTCCTCGCGGAGAAGTGGATCGTGGCCCGGCTCCACTACGGCCACGTCGACCCCCGGGAGGCGGGGACGGGAAACATCGTCAACTGCGGTGCCGCGATGTACATGGCTCCGGTCGGCCTGGTCAACGCCGCCCACCCGGCGGCCGCCTACGCCGAGGCGATCGACCTGGCGGGCGCGCACCAGTCCTCCTACGGCCGGGAGGCCGCGGGTGTCTTCGCGGCGGCGGTCGCGGCGGCCTGCGCGCCGGGCGCGACGCCGGCGTCGGTGGTGGAGGAGTCGCTGTCCCTGGCGAAGGACGGAACGCGCGCGGCGATCAAGGCGGTCACCGAAGTCGCGGCCGGACACCGGGACTTCGAGTCCGCACTCGTCCCCCTCCGCAGGGCGGTGGCCCCCTTCGACACGGTCGGCCCCGACTACCGGGCCCCCTCCCTCGGCGCCCGCCGCCCCTCCCGGCTGCACGCGATCGAGGAACTCCCCGTCGCCCTCGGCATGCTCCTGGTCGGCGAGGGCGACTACCGCCGTACGGTCCTGGGCGCGGTCAACTACGGCCGCGACTGCGACTCGATCGCCACGATGGCGGGCGCGATCGTGGGCGCGCTGCACGGCGAGTCCGCGGTCCCTCCGGAGTGGGCGAAGCAGGTGGCGGAGGCGAGCCGCCTGGACCTGCACGCCCCGGCGCGGGCGCTGGCGGAAGTGACCCACGAGATCTTCGCCAGGGATGTGGAAGCCCGCCGGTCCCACGAATCGGCCTTCGCGACGCTGACGAGCGCGGACCGATGACCCTGCGCGTGACCTGGGTCCAGCCGGAGGACCTGGTGGGCCACGAACTCCGCCAGGCGTCGGAGGACGGCCGCGACGCCGGTGCCCTGGCGGCCCGCTGGACGGCGGCGGGCGGCCCCCCCGCCCCGACGTCGGCCGGCGCCTCGGAAACCCCCCGCCCGGACCTCCGCCCCCTGGCGGAAGAACTCCTGGACGCCTTGGCGTCCCTCCCCGCACCCCTGTCGGCCCACGAGCCCACGGCCCTGCCCGCGATCCGGGCGTCGACGACCCCCCGTGTCGGCAATCGTCCCGCAGGGCGGGACGGGTGCACAACGGGCCCACCCGTTCCGCCCCCTGCGGAACGACTGCCCACAACGGGGCTCCAAGACCGCCTGCACGCCGCCTGGCTGGGCCGCGCCGTCGGGTGCCTCCTCGGCAAGCCCGTGGAGAAGCTCCCCCTTTCCGCCATCCGCACCCTCGCCCGCGCCGCCGGCAACTGGCCCCTCACCACCTGGTTCACCGCCCGCGGTGTCCCGCCCGAGCTGCTCGCAGCCCATCCGTGGAACCGTCGCTCCGCCGCCACCTCCCTCGCCGAGAACATCGACGGCATGCCCGAGGACGACGACCTCAACTACCCCCTCCTCGACCTGCTGCTCCTCCAGCGGTACGGCCGCGACTTCACCACCGCCGACGTCGCCCGCCTCTGGCTCGACGAGCTCCCCGCCGGCCGCACCTTCACGGCCGAGCGCGTCGCCTACCGCAACCTCCTCGACGGCGTCGAACCCCCACTGACCGCCCTCCGCCGCAACCCCTTCCGCGAGTGGATCGGCGCCCAGATCCGGGCCGACGTCCACGGCTGGACCCACCCCGGCGACCCGGTGGCCGCCGCGGCGCAGGCCCACCGGGACGCGGTGCTCACGCACACCGCGAACGGCGTCTACGGCGCCATGTTCGTCGCCGCCACCCTTGCCACCGCCGCGACCGGGACGGCGGACGTCCACGAGTCCCTCGCCGCCGGCCTCGGCGTGATCCCGCCGCGCTCGCGGCTCGCGGAGGGCGTCCGGCGGGGCATCGCGTACGCCGGCACGGAGCCCGACTTCGACACCGTCGTCGACCGTCTGCACGCCGAACTCGGCGGGTACCACTGGGTGCATGCCGTCCCCAACGCCGCCCTGCTCGCCGCCGCCCTCACCCACGCCGACGGCGACTTCTCCCGCTCCGTCTGCGCGGCGGTCTCGGGCGGCTGGGACACCGACTCCAACGGCGCCACCGCCGGTTCGGTCGCCGGGCTGCTGGCCGGGCACCCGCACCGGCTGCCCGAGCGCTGGACCGCCCCGCTCAAGAACCGGCTGGCGACCTCGGTGCCGTCCTTCGACGGCATCGGGTTCGACACCCTGGCCGAACTGACACACACGGAGGCAGTACGCCCATGACCAGCATCGTCGTGCTCGGCAGCACGAACATGGACCTCGTCACCTATGTGCCACGGGCCCCCGCCCTCGGTGAGACGGTCACCGGCCGCTCCTTCCGTACGATCCCCGGCGGCAAGGGCGCCAACCAGGCCGTCGCCGCCGCCCGCGCGGGCGCCGAGGTGGCGATGATCGGCGCGGTCGGCGCGGACGACTTCGGGGCACGGCTCCGCGCCACCCTGGAGCACTGCGCGGTCGACACCGATCTGCTGCGCACCGCCGAGGGCTCCTCCGGAACCGCTCATGTCGTGGTCGACGACGAGGGCGGCAACGCGATCGTCGTCGTCCCCGGCGCCAACGGCACCGTCACCTCCCTCACCCATGGCGACGAGGCCCTCATCGGCACCGCCGACTCCCTGCTCCTCCAGCTCGAACTCCCCCTCTCCGTCGTCGTCGAGGGCGCCGTCACCGCCCGCCGGCTCGGCGTCCGTACCGTGCTGACCCCCGCCCCCACCCAGCCCCTCCCGCCGGAACTCCTCGCCGCCACCGACCTGTTGGTGCCCAACGAGCACGAGGCCGCCGCGCTCACCGGGCTCACCGACCCGCGCGAAGCCGCGCAGGCCCTGCTGCGGGACGTCCCGGAGGTGGTCGTCACCCTGGGCGCGGCCGGCAGCCTCTACGCGGTGCGCGGCGCGGAACCGGTCGCCGTGCCCGCGCCCCGGGTCCGGGCCGTGGACACCACGGGGGCCGGCGACACCTTCGTCGGCGCCCTCGCGGTCGCCCTCGGCGAGGGCCGTCCCGCACCGGAGGCCCTCGCCTGGGCGCAGACGGCCGCCGCGCTCTCCGTCCAGCGCGAGGGCGCGTCGACCTCGATGCCGTACCGCGTCGAGATCGAGGCCGCCTTCCGCTCGCCCCACACCCTGGAGGCCGACGCCGTATGACCGCCCACGCCCCGACCACCACGCCCGAGAACCCCACGGCGCCCCTGCAGGGGCTGCGCGTCCTGGATCTCGCGACTCTCTTCGCCGGCCCGCTGGCCGCCATGATGCTGGGCGACTTCGGCGCCGACGTCGTCAAGGTCGAGCACCCCCGCAAGCCGGACCCGTCGCGCGGCCACGGCCCCGCCAAGGACGGCATCGGCCTGTGGTGGAAGGTCCTCGGCCGGAACAAGCGGGCGATCACCCTCGACCTCTCCTCGCCGGGCGGCCGCGACACCCTGCTCGCGCTCGCCGCCGAGGCGGACGTGATCGTGGAGAACTTCCGCCCCGGCACCCTGGAACGCTGGGGTCTGGGCTGGGAGGAGCTCTCCACCGTCAACCCGCGTCTGGTGCTCGCCCGGGTCACCGGCTTCGGCCAGTTCGGCCCGTACGCCCACCGCCCCGGCTTCGGCACGCTCGCCGAGGCGATGAGCGGCTTCGCCGCGATCACCGGCGAGCCGGACGGCCCGCCGACCCTGCCGCCCTTCGGCCTCGCCGACTCGATCGCCGCCCTCGCCACGGCGTACGCGGTGATGACCGCGCTCACCGCGAGGACGGCGACCGGCCGCGGCCAGGTCGTCGACATGGCGATCATCGAACCGATGCTCTCCGTCATCGGACCCCACCCCCTCTGGTACGACCAGCTCGGTTACGTCCAGCCCAGGACCGGCAACCGCTCCCGCAACAACGCCCCGCGCAACACCTACCGGACCTCCGACGGCTCCTGGGTCGCCGTCTCCACCTCCGCCCAGTCGATCGCCGAGCGGGTGCTGCGGCTCGTCGGCCGCCCGGAGCTGATCGACGAGCCGTGGTTCGCCGACGGCACGGGCCGGGCCGAGCACGCGGACGTCCTCGACGAGGCGGTCGGCTCGTGGATCGCCCGCCACACCCGTGACGAGGCGATGGCGGCCTTCGAGAAGGCGGAGGCGGCCATCGCCCCCGTCTACGACATCCGGGATGTCGTCGCCGATCCCCAGTACCAGGCGCTCCGCACCGTGACCGAGGTGCAGGATCCCGAACTCGGTCCGATCAAGATGCAGAACGTCCTCTTCCGCCTCTCCGAGACCCCGGGCGCCATCCGCTGGCCCGGCCGGCCGCACGGCGCCGACACCACCGCCGTCCTCTCCGAACTCGGCCTCACCCCCGCCGAGATCGACGCCCTCCGCGAGCAGGGCGCGGTATGAGCCCCCGCACCCCCCTCACCTGGCTGTACGCACCCGGTGACCGCCCCGAGGTCGTCCGCAAGGCCCTGTCCTCCGGCGCCGACGTCGTGATCGTCGATCTGGAGGACGCGGTCGCCCCGCACCGCAAGGCGTACGCCCTCGACGCCACCGTCGATCTCCTCGCGGACGTCCATCCCGTCCCGGTCCACGTCCGCGTCCACACGCCGCTCGACATCCCCACCCTGGCCCCCCTCCCCGGCCTCCGCGGTCTCCGTGTACCCAAGGTGACACACGCCACTGACATCCACCGGATCGCGGGCCTCGCGCCGGGCCTCCCCCTCTATCCGCTCCTGGAGAACGCCCTCGCCGTGGAGCACGCGTACGCCATCGCCACCGCCCATCCCGCCGTCCGCGGCATCGCCCTCGGCGAGGCCGACCTCCGCGCCGACCTGGGGGTACGGGAGGACAGCGCGCTCGACTGGCCGCGCGGCCGTGTGGTGGTCGCGGCCCGCGCGGCCGCCCTCCCGCCGCCGGCCCAGTCCGTCCACCCGGACGTCGCCGACCTGGACGCGCTGGCCGCGGGCTGCGCCCGGGGCCGGGCCATGGGCTTCCTCGGCCGGGCGGCGATCCACCCGCGCCAGCTCCCGGTCATCGAGCGCGCCTACCTCCCGACCCCGGAGGAGGTCGACGCGGCCCGTGAGGTCGTCGAGGCGGCCGCGGCCGAGCGGGGCGCCCTCGCGCTCCCGGACGGCCGCTTCGTCGACGCGGCGGTGGTGGAGGGAGCCCACCGGGTCCTCGCGCTCGCGGCCCGTGCGGGGTGACACAGGAAAGGGCCGCCGGGACTTCTCCAGTCCCGACGGCCCTCACACTACGAAGGATCAGCTCTTGGCGGCCGACCCGGCACCGTTGCCCGACCTCTCGGACTTCTCGGTCTTCTCGGGGTTCTCGGGGTTCTCGGTATCGGACTCCTCCGGTTCCGCGGAGGAGTCCTCGTCCGGAGCGGCGTCCTTCGGCTCGGCGTCCTTCGCCTCGCCCTCCTCGCCACCGTCCACGGCGCCCTCGGCCTTCTCGGCCTTCCTCGGCTCCACGATCTCCTCGCGGCCCGGCCGGACACGCGCCGAGATCACCATGTAGACCACGGCGAGCAGACCCACGATGATCGCGGTCCACACGTTGAGCCGCAGGCCGAGGATGTGGTGCGCCTCGTCGACGCGCAGGGCCTCCGTCCACACGCGGCCCGAGCAGTACGCGGCGACGTACAGCGCGAAGGCGCGGCCGTGGCCCAGCTTGAAGCGGCGGTCGGCCCAGATGACCAGGAAGCCGACGCCGACGTTCCACAGCGACTCGTACAGGAAGGTCGGGTGGTACAGGCCCGCCTCGCGGTTGGGGCCCTCGGTGATCTTCAGCGCCCACGGCACATCGGTCGGCTTGCCGTACAGCTCCTGGTTGAACCAGTTGCCCCAGCGGCCGATGGCCTGGGCGAAGGCGATGCCGGGGGCGATGACGTCGGCGTACACGGGCAGGGAGATACCGCGCCGGCGGCAGCCGATCCAGGCGCCCACCGCGCCGAGCGCGATGGCGCCCCAGATGCCGAGGCCTCCCTCCCAGATCTTGAAGGCGTCGACCCAGTTCTCACCCTCGCTGAAGTACAGCTGGTAGTCGGTGATCACGTGGTAGAGGCGTCCGCCGACGAGGCCGAAGGGCACCGCCCAGACGGCGATGTCGGCGACGGTGCCGGCGGTGCCGCCCCGGGCGATCCAGCGCTTGTTGCCGAGCCAGACGGCGACGAAGACACCGATGATGATGCAGAAGGCATAGCCGCGCAGCGGGATCGGTCCGAGGTGGATCACGCCGGTCGACGGGCTGGGAATGTAGGCAAGGTCCATGGCAGGACCGACGCTACCTTGCCGGGCGGGCGGGACGGCAGCCCACCCGGCAACTTCTGGGTAACCAATCCGCCGGGTACGCCTCCGGCTAGGCCGACGGGGAGGCGGTGCCCGGCTTCTTGCCCTTGTTGGCCTCGGCGACCCACTTCTTCAGGTTCTCCGGGGAGATCTGCTCGTTCCCCTTGGTCGGGAAGATCGATTCTCCGTTGAGGAGGACGGACGGGGTGCCGCGGAAGCCGCCGTTCTGGAAGGCCTCGTTCGACTTCTTCACCCAGCTGTCGTGCGTTCCGTCGTTCACACAGCTGCGGAAGGCGGGCGTGTCGAGCCCCGGCACCTTCGCCGCGAGCTCGATCAGCTTGGCGTTGTTGCCGTAGGCGTCGTCCGTCTCCGGCGGCTGGTTGATGTAGAGCGTGTCGTGGTACGCGGTGAACTTCCCCGCGTCCTGGGCGCACGCGGCCGCGTTCGCCGCGCGCAGCGAGCCGCTGCCGCCCATGTTCCCGTCGATGAGGGTGGCGAGGTGGTACTCGGCCTTGAGCGCGCCGGAGGCCTCCAGCTCGTGGATGGAGTCCCGCATGACGTTCTCGAACTGGGCGCACGCCGGGCAGCGGAAGTCCTCCCAGATCACGAGCGTCGACGGGGCGTCCGCCTTGCCCGTGGGGATGGCCGGCTTGGCGTCCTCGTCGGTCGCTCCGGTCGGCGCGACCACCGGGCCGGCCTTGTCTGACCCGCTGTTCTTGTCGCCGCCGGCGGCGATCACGCCGACGACCGCGGCCAGGCCGAGGACGCCGACCACCGCCGCCGACACGATCAGGACGCGCCGCTGCTTCTCGCGGGCCTTGTCGCGCTCGCGCTGCTGCTGAAGGCGCTCCCGCGCGCTCCGGTTACCGTCACCACTGTTCTTCTCGCTCACGCCCCAGGCAACGAACCGGGGAGGCACATCCGCGCCTCCCCGGTCCCAGATCCACCCGGATGGGCTACGAAACGCGGCGGACGCCCTCGGCGAGTTCGGCCGCCAGTTCCCTTACGGCGGTGAGGCCGGCCGCCTCGTCGCCGTCGGCGTCGAGGAGCCGCTGCACGAAGGCGGAGCCGACGATGACGCCGTCGGCGAAGCCGGCGACCTCCTTCGCCTGCGTGGCGTTGGAGACGCCGAGGCCCACGCACACCGGGAGTTCGGAGGTGGCGCGGGTACGGCGGACCAGGTCCGCGGCCGACTCGCCGACCGACTCGCGGGTGCCGGTGACACCCATGAGCGAGGCGGCGTAGACGAAGCCGGAGCCGACGGCCGTGATGGTGGCGAGGCGCTCGTCCTTGCTGCTGGGCGCGACGACGAAGACGGTCGCGAGACCGTGCTTGTCGGCGTGCTCGCGCCAGACGGCGGACTCCTGGACCGGCAGGTCGGGCAGGATGCAGCCCGCGCCGCCGGCCGTGGCGAGCTCCTCGGTGAAGCGCTCGATGCCGTACCGGTCGATCGGGTTCCAGTACGTCATGACGAGGACCGGCTTGCCGGTGGCCGCGTGGGCCTCCTTGACCGTCCGCATGACGTCGGCGATCTTCACGCCGCCGCGCAGGGCGATGTCGTCGGCGGTCTGGATGACCGGCCCGTCGAGGACCGGGTCGCTGTGCGGGAGACCGACCTCGACGACGTCGGCACCGCCGTCGAAGACGGCCTTGATCGCGGCGATGCCGCCGTCGACGGTCGGGAAGCCGGCCGGCAGGTACGCGATGAGCGCCGCCCGGTTCTCGGCCTTGGCCTTGGCGAGGGTGTCGCTCAGCAGCTGGATGTTCCCCGTGGTCACTTGGAGCCCCCCTCGGCGCCGTTGTCGTACAGACCGAAGTAGCGAGCGGCGGTATCCATGTCCTTGTCGCCGCGCCCGGAGAGGTTCACCAGGAGCAGGGCGTCCTTGCCGAGCTCCTTGCCGACCTCCAGCGCCCCGGCGAGGGCGTGCGCCGACTCGATGGCCGGGATGATGCCCTCCGTACGGGAGAGCAGCCGCAGCGCCTGCATGGCGGCGTCGTCGGTGACGGCCCGGTACTCGCCGCGCCCGCTGTCCTTGAGGTACGCGTGCTCGGGGCCGATGCCGGGGTAGTCGAGTCCGGCGGAGATCGAGTACGGCTCGGTGATCTGGCCCTCCTCGTCCTGGAGGACATAGGAGCGGGACCCGTGGAGGATGCCGGGCTCGCCGGCGGTGAGGGTGGCCGCGTGCTCGCCGGTCTCGACGCCGTGGCCGGCCGGCTCGCAGCCGATCAGGCGGACGTCCGCGTCCGGGACGAAGGCGTGGAAGAGGCCGATGGCGTTCGAGCCGCCGCCGACGCAGGCGATGGCCGCGTCGGGCAGGCGCCCGGCGCGCTCCAGGATCTGGCGGCGGGCCTCGACGCCGATGACCCGGTGGAAGTCGCGGACCATGGCGGGGAAGGGGTGCGGACCCGCGACCGTGCCGAACAGGTAGTGCGTCCGGTCCACATTGGCGACCCAGTCGCGGAACGCCTCGTTGATGGCGTCCTTGAGGGTGCGGCTGCCGGACTTCACGGCCACGACCTCGGCGCCGAGCATCCGCATCCGGGCCACGTTGAGGGCCTGGCGCTGGGTGTCGACCTCGCCCATGTAGATGGTGCAGTCGAGGCCGAAGAGGGCGCAGGCGGTGGCGGTGGCCACGCCGTGCTGGCCGGCGCCGGTCTCGGCGATGACCCGCGTCTTGCCCATGCGCTTGGTCAGGAGGGCCTGCCCGAGCACGTTGTTGATCTTGTGCGAGCCGGTGTGGTTGAGGTCCTCGCGCTTGAGGAAGATCCGGGCACCGCCGGCGTGCTCGGCGAACCGGGGGACCTCGGTGAGGGCGCTCGGCCGGCCGGTGTAGTTGACCATCAGGTCGTTGAGCTCGCGGGCGAACTCGGGGTCGGCCTTGGCCTTCTCGTACTCGACGGCGACCTCGTCGACCGCGGCGACGAGGGCCTCCGGGATGAACTTGCCGCCGTAGGCGCCGAAGTAGCCCTCCGGGCTGGGGACCTGGCCTTCCAGGTCCGGGATGAAGAACTCGCTGGACATGCGGATGCTCCTCGCGGGGCGGGTGCCCCGGGATACGTGGGGTTGATGGTCACGGTATGCGCGCGAGCCGTTCCCGTACGAGAGCACCGCCGTTGTGGGCATGCGTTCCGCCGGGGCGGAACGGGTGGGCACAACGGACGGCGCCCTTGCCGGCGCCAGAGGCTTCCGCGCTTGGACCCGCACCCCGTGCGCAGTGCACTGGTGGTGCGGGTCAGGGCGCGGAAGGCGGAGGCGCCGCTGAAGGGCGCCGTCCCGTCCCGCCCCAGCGGGACGATTGCCCACACGGGAGTGGTGCGGCGGAGCCGGCGGTGGCTAGGCGTCGTACGTGAGAACGCGCGCGGGGCGCGGGCGCCATCGCATGCCGTTGACCTGGCCCGGCTCGGAGCCGATGACGTAGCGGACCCGGCGGCCGTGGACACGGCGGGCGGGCGCGCGGCAGCCGCGCGGGCGGCACCCCCTCGCCAGGGGGGCGTGCTTGGAGACGGGCGCGGCGGCGGTACGGAGCCTGCCGCGCCGGCCCGAGGCGTCCGCGGGCACGCCGGGGCCGCCCGGGGCGGAACCCGGGGCGGTCGGCGTGGTGCGGACGGTGGTCATGGCTCGGTCAGCTCCGGCCGTGACGCAGGGCGGGGTGGGCGCCGGCGGCGACGAGGTCGGCGACGGCGGCCTTCGGGTCGCGGCCGGTGACGAGGGACTCGCCGACGAGGACCGCGTCGGCGCCCGCGTTGGCGTAGGCGATGAGGTCGTGCGGGCCGCGGATGCCGGACTCGGCGACCTTGACGATGTGCGCGGGGATCTCGGGGGCGACGCGCTCGAAGGTGGAGCGGTCGACCTTGAGGGTCTTGAGGTTGCGCGCGTTGACGCCGATGATGCGGGCGCCCGCCTCGACGGCGCGCTCGACCTCCTCCTCGTCGTGGACCTCGACCAGCGGGGTGAGACCGATGGACTCGGCACGCTCGATGAGGGAGACCAGCGCCTCCTGCTCCAGGGCGGCGACGATGAGGAGCGCGAGATCCGCTCCGTACGCCCGGGCCTCCCAGAGCTGGTACGCGGTGACGATGAAGTCCTTGCGCAGCACCGGGATGTCGACCCGGGCGCGGACGGCCTCCAGGTCGGCGAGCGAGCCGCCGAAGCGGCGCTGCTCGGTGAGGACGGAGATGACGGCGGCGCCGCCCGCCTCGTAGTCCGCGGCGAGACCGGCCGGGTCGGCGATGGCGGCGAGCGCGCCCTTGGACGGGCTGGAGCGCTTGACCTCGCAGATCACCTTGACGCCGTCCCCGCGCAGTGCGGCGACGCCGTCCTTGGCCTGCGGCGCCTTGGCGGCGCGCTCCTTGAGCTCGTCGAGGGTGACCCGCGCCTGCCGCTCTGCGAGGTCGGCGCGTACGCCTTCGATGATCTCGTCGAGCACACTCACGCGAGGGGCCCCCTTCCGGGACGGTGACGGTGATGATGAACCAGGTTCAGCCACTTCGATCCTATCCGCAGGACGGCCCCGGATTCGCATCGGCCGGAGCGGCGTCCCACCTGCTGGGACTCCGGACCGGCTCTCAAGGGGCGAGCGCGGAGCCGAACGGAAGGTTCCGGACCAGGGTGAAGACGGCGAGAACGGCCCCGATCCCCCACCACCAGACCGGGGAGATCGCGAGGCGCATGGGCACTCCGCGGACGGCTCGAATCAGCCAGACGGCGATGACGACGGCGAAGATTCCGTAGCCGACGACGGCGAGGGCGTTGGCGCCGAGGGCGGCCGGGAGGTCGCCGTGGGCGAAGGCGTGGGCGCTGCGGAGCCCGCCGCAGCCGGGGCAGTAGACGCCGGTGAAGCGGAGGAGCGGGCAGACGGGGTAGTGCCCGGGTTCGTTGGGGTCGACGGCCCCGACGTAGGCGAAGGCGGCGACGACCCCGGAGAGGGTGGCGACGGGCGGCAGCAGCCGCCGCACGAGGGACCGCGGCGGTGCGGGCGGCGGCGCGGGCAGGGACCCGCCCGGCCAGGCGACGGCGGGCGGTACGGCGCCGGGCGCCACGACCCCACCCGGTGCAGCCCCATTCGGCCCAGCCGCGCCCGGCGGCACCGGTGCGTCCCGGTGTCCCGTTCCCATCGGGCCCGCGGGTTCACCCGGCTGGGTGGGGGAATCGTCGGTCACGGCTCCGGCCGTCGGCTGCGCGTCCACCCGGTGATTGTGGCCCCTGACGCGCGAGGGCGCAGCCCGGCTCGGCCGGACTGCGCCCTCGGGTGCGTCGTGTCGCGTCAGGCGCGGGCCCTCGCGGTCGCGGTCGCGGCCTCGCGGGCGGCGATGACGGCCTCCGAGTCCTTCGGCATGCCGAGGCCCGCCACCTTCATCGCGCCGCCGATGATGCCGCCGAGGACGATGACGCCCACGCCGGCCCAGAAGCCGGGCAGGTTGGCGGCCACCATGAAGACGCCGGCGATGCAGAAGCCGATGAAGGAGATGATGACACCGGTCCAGGCGGCCGGGGTGTGTCCGTGGGCGCTGCCCGCCATGAGTTGCTCCTCGTTGCAGTTGCTCGATGGTGAGGTCTCGCGTGCGCGGACACTCGGCGCTCATTGTCCCGCACGTGGGCGCGCGAGGGTGAATCGGGGGTGCCCGGACGATCACGCGTCGCGGACGGAACGATTCACTCGCCCCGGGTGGGGTCCTCGCCGCGGTCCAGGGCCTTCCACAGGTCCTCGGGCCGGTCCGGATCGGTCGTGGGGGCCTTGCGGCCGGCGCGCGGGGTGCCGGAGCGCTCGTAGCGGCCGCCCATCGCGGGCCAGTTCTTGCCGAAGCGGAGGGCGAAGAGGCCGGCGAGCAGGATGAGGACGGCGCCCGCGGCGGTCACGTACGGCCAGATGGTGTGGCTGAGGCCGGCGACCGCGGCGGCGGTGTCGCCGCTGATGCGGGCGGCCTCGGCGTCGAGCGCGGCGCTGTCGGAGGCGCCGAGGACCGCGGCGAGCGCGGCGCCGGCGCCGCTGAGCGCGAGGAGCGCGGCGACGAGGGTGCGGCCGGTGCGGCGGACGGCGAAGACGGCGAAGAGCGCGGCGAGGCCGACGATCGCGAGGGCGGTCGGCACGCCGGTGACGGTGCCGCCGTCGGCCTCGACGGGGACGCTGCCGCCGCCGACGGACGCGGTGCCCTCCGCCCAGATCTGGCCCGCGGAGAGCAGGACGACGGTGGCGCCGAGGGCGCCGAGGAGGAGGGCCGCGGCCAGGCTGCGGCGGCCGCCGGTGGGGACGGCCGCGCGGGCGGCCCGGGGCTGGGGTACGGGTACGGCACTCACGTACCCCACTATCCCCTACGTGCTCAGTCGCCGTTCATCCGGTTGGCGGTGTGGACGGCGCGGAGGACGGCCGCGGCCTTGTTGCGGCACTCGTTGTCCTCGGCGACCGGGTCGGAGTCGGCGACGACACCCGCTCCCGCCTGCACGTACGCCGTTCCGTCACGGAGCAGTGCCGTACGGATGGCGATGGCGGTGTCCGCGTCGCCGGCGAAATCGAGATAACCGACACATCCGCCGTACAGGCCGCGCCGGGAGGGTTCGAGCTCCTCGATGATCTGCATCGCGCGGGGCTTGGGCGCCCCGGAGAGCGTCCCGGCGGGGAAGCAGGCGGTGAGGACGTCGAAGGCGGTGCGGCCGTCGGCGACCTCGCCGGTGACGGTGGAGACGATGTGCATGACGTGCGAGTAGCGCTCGATCGACATGAAGTCGACGACCTCCACCGAGCCGGGCGTGCAGACCCGGCCGAGGTCGTTGCGGCCGAGGTCGACGAGCATGAGGTGCTCGGCGCGCTCCTTGGGGTCGGCGAGCAGCTCCTCGGCGAGGTCGTGGTCCTCCTGCGGGGTGGCGCCGCGGTGCCGGGTGCCGGCGATGGGGTGGAGCATCGCGCGCCCGTCCTCGACCTTGACGAGGGCCTCCGGCGAGGAGCCGACGACGTCGAAGCCGTTCTCGAAGCGGAAGAGGTACATGTACGGGGACGGGTTGGTGGCCCGCAGGACCCGGTAGACGTCGAGCGCGGAGGCGGTGCAGCGGGTCTCGAAGCGCTGCGAGGGCACGACCTGAAAGGCCTCGCCCGCGCGGATGCGCTCCTTGATGTCCTCGACGGCGTCCTGGTAGGCGGGGCCGCCCCAGAGGGCCGAGAACTCGGGGAGCTCGGAGGGCGGCAGGGCGGCCGGCGCGGTCTCGACCGGGCGGGCCAGGTCGGCCTCCATGGCGTCGAGGCGGGCGACGGCGTGGGCGTACGCCTCGTCGACGCCGGTCTCCAGGTCGTTGTGGTTGATCGCGTTGGCGATCAGCAGGACCGAGCCGTCCCAGTGGTCGAGGACCGCGAGGTCGCTGGTGAGGAGCATGGTGAGCTCGGGGAGCTCCAGGTCGTCGCGGGTGGAGTCGCCGATCTTCTCCAGGCGGCGGACGATGTCGTAGCCCAGGTACCCGACCATGCCGCCGGTGAACGGGGGCATGCCGGAGGCCAGGTCGCGCGGGGTGTGGAGGGTCTCGACGGTGGCGCGCAGGGCGGCGAGCGGGTCGCCGTCGACGGGGACGCCGACGGGCGGGGTGCCGAGCCAGTGCGCCTCGCCGTCCCTCACCGTCAGGGTGGCGTCGCTGCGGACTCCGATGAAGGAGTAGCGGGACCAGCTGCGGCCGTTCTCCGCGGATTCGAGCAGGAAGGTGCCGGGGCGTTCGGCGGCGAGCTTGCGGTAGAGCCCGACCGGGGTGTCGCCGTCCGCGAGGAGCCTGCGGCTGACGGGGATGACGCGGCGGTCGGCCGCCAGCTTGCGGAAGGTCTCGAGATCCATGGCACCGGACCTTACTGGGAGACGGGGAGCACGTCGGCGTCGAAGCAGGTGCGGGCGCCGGTGTGGCAGGCGGCTCCGACCTGGTCGACCTTGACGAGGAGGGTGTCGGCGTCGCAGTCGAGGGCGACGGACTTGACGTGCTGCACGTGCCCGGAGGTGTCGCCCTTGACCCAGTACTCGTTCCGGCTGCGGGACCAGTAGGTGCAGCGGCCGGTGGTGAGGGTGCGGTGGAGGGCCTCGTCGTCCATCCAGCCCAGCATCAGCACCTCACCGGTGTCGTACTGCTGGGCGATGGCGGGGACGAGCCCGTCGGCGCTGCGCTTGAGGCGGGCGGCGATGGCCGGGTCGAGGTCGCTGGGGGTCCGGGGCGTGCTGCTCATGGCGCCATTGTGCCGCGCTCCGGGGGGTTGTCCGGCGGGGCGTCCACTGGGCGGACCGCGGGCGCCGGTCGTACGCTGGCGGACATGTCGACCCATGCGAAACGTGAACGGCTTCTGCTCGCCGATCTGTTGGAGGCGGCGGGCCCGGACGCGCCCACGCTCTGCGAGGGCTGGCGGACCCGGGACCTCGCGGCCCATGTGGTGGTGCGGGAGCGGCGTCCGGACGCGGCGGCGGGCAACCTCGTACCGGCGCTGAAGGAGCGGCTCGACCGGGTGCAGGCGGAATTCGCCGAGAAGCCGTACGAGGAGCTGATCCAGCTCATCCGTTCGGGTCCGCCGAAGTTCTCGCCGTTCACCATCAAGCAGGTGGACGAGGGGGCGAACGTCGTCGAGTTCTATGTGCACGCGGAGGACGTCCGGCGGGCCCAGCCCGACTGGTCGGCCCGCGAGCTGGACCCGGTCTTCGCGGACGCCCTCTGGTCCCGTCTGGAGCGGATGGCCCGGCTGCTCGGCCGCAAGGCGCCGGTGGGCCTGGTCCTGCGCCGTCCGAACGGCCAGACGGCGGTCGCCCACCGCGGCACCCCGGTGGTGACGGCCTCCGGGGAGCCGGGCGAGCTGGTGATGTACCTGTACGGCCGCCGGGACTCGGCGAAGGTGGCCCTGGAGGGCGAGCCCGACGCGATCGAGCGGCTGCGGGAGACGAAGCAGCTGGGGATCTGAGCTAGGGCCTGTCTGACAATTCGCCCCGGCCGGACCCGGCGGGAATTGTCAGACAGGCCCTAGCGGGGCAGTTCGGCGCGGCGGACGGGCGTGACCGCGAGGGCGTACACGCCGGACAGGGCGCAGACCGCCGCGCTGACGACGAAGACCGGGCCGGGGCCCCAGAGGCCGATGGCCGCGCCGGTGACCGGGAAGCTCAGCGGGGCGATGCCGAGGCTGCCGAGGCTGGAGACGGCGCTCACCCGGCCGAGGTAGGCGGGGTCGCATTCGGTCTGGACGAGGGCGTTGCACAGGGCTCCGGAGAGTCCGGCGAGCAGGCCGATGGAGATCGCGACGAGGCCGGCGAAGGGGAGCTGGGGGACCTGGGCGAGGGCGCCGATCGAGACGGCTCCGAGCACCATGGTCCAGCCCATGACGACGCCGGCCCGGGGTATGCGTCCCTTGACGGTCAGCAGGAGGGAGGCACCGCCCGCGCCCACGCCGAAGCCGGCGAGGACCCAGCCGATGCCGGAGGCGCCCCAGCCGCGCTGGTCGGAGAGGACCGCGAGGCCGACGTTGAGGGGGCCGGCGAAGCCGAGGTCGGCGAGGAGGACGACGATCATCAGCGGGCCGAGCGCCTTGTGGCCTCGGAGGTAGCGCAGGCCGTCGGCGAGGTCGCGCAGGGCGGTGCCGTCGCGCGCCTCGTCCTCCTGTGGCAGCGGGCGGAGCGTGAGCGCGCCGAGCAGGGGCAGGGAGAACGCGAAGAGGATCCCGGCGATGCCGAAGGCGGTGGCGGAGCCGCCGAGGGCGACGGCGAGGCCGCCCAAGGGGGCGCCGAGGACGGCACCGAGCCGGTGGGAGAGGCCGCGCATGCCCTGGACGCGGGCCAGCTGGTCGCGTTCGGTGATGCGGGGCGGCAGGGCGCCGACGGCGGGCAGGAAGACGGCGTCGACGACGCCGAAGACGAGGGCGACGGCGGCGAGCGCCCAGAGACCGGGCGAGGCGAGGAAGAGGGTCGCGGCGAGGCCGAGGACGACCAGGCAGCGGACGGTGTCGGAGGCGATGACGACCCGGCGCGGGCCGAGGCGGTCGGCGATCGCCCCGCCGACGAGCAGGAGCAGGGCGCGGGGCACGGCGGAGACGGCCATGACGAGCCCTGCCTGGGCGGGGGTGCCGCTGCTCACGGCGGTCCAGGAGAGGGCGAGGTAGAAGACGCTGTCGCCGAGCGTGGAGGCGGTGTAGGCGCCGAGCCAGCGCAGGACCTGGGGGTTGCGGTGGGCGGGGCGGGCAGCCGTGGGCGTGGCGGTGGCCGTGGTCATGGTCTCTCAGCCTCGGTAGGGGAAGCCGTGCAGGTGGACGGCGACGTTCTCGCGGCCCTCGGTGTCGCCGGCGGCCTCGGCGGCGCGGGCCGCCTGGTCGTACTTCATGAGAAGCGCGTCCAGCTCCTTGCCGAGGGAGGCGAGCTCCGGAGCGGTGAGGCGTGGCAGCCACTCGGAGCTGATCGCGGCCGAGCGCCACTCGTCGGACCAGGTGAGGCGCTCGTCGAGGTAGCGGCGGTGTAGTTCGGTGCGCTGCTCGTTGATGGTGCGGCCGACGGCGTCGCTGGCGGCGGCCAGCTCCGGGTTCCCGCGGACGTCCTCGTCGCGGATGGAGACGCCGTACGAGCTCGGCTGCCACCAGCGCTCACGGCCGTCGGCGGACTGCGCCTCGGCCTCCTCGATGAGGCCGTGCTCGGCGAGCTTGCGCAGGTGGTAGCTGACGAGGGAGACGGCCTCGTCGACCTGCTCGGCGAGCTGGGAGGCGGTGGCGGTACGGGCGACGAACAGGTTCCGGTAGAGGCGCATGCGCAGGGGATGTGCGATGGCCTTGAGGGTGCCGAGGTCGTCGATGCGGCGGTTCTCCTGCGAGGTCATGTCCACGACCATAGATACGAAAGAAAACTTGCGCAACAAAAATTGCGGAACTGATCCTGCGCATCTGGGGACGCATCCGGGAACGAAGAAGGGCCCCCGAAGGGGCCCTTCTCTCAAGCGGAACGGCGGCTCAGCGGACCGGGTGACCGGCTTCCCGCAGCGCGTCCTTGACCTGCGAGATCCGCAGGTCGCCGAAGTGGAAGACGGAGGCCGCGAGCACCGCGTCCGCACCCGCCGCGACGGCCGGCGGGAAGTCGGCGAGCTTGCCGGCGCCGCCGGAGGCGATCACCGGGACCGTCACGTGCTTGCGCACGGCCGCGATCATCTCGGTGTCGTAGCCGTCCTTGGTGCCGTCGGCGTCCATCGAGTTGAGCAGGATCTCCCCCGCGCCCAGCTCGGCGGCCCGGTGCGCCCACTCGACCGCGTCGATGCCGGTGCCCTTGCGGCCGCCGTGCGTCGTCACCTCGAAGGTGCCCGAGGCGGTGCGGCGCGCGTCCACGGACAGGACGAGCACCTGGCGCCCGAAGCGCTCCGCGATCTCCTGGATCAGCTCGGGGCGCGCGATGGCCGCGGTGTTGACGCCCACCTTGTCGGCGCCGGCCCGCAGCAGCTTGTCGACGTCCTCGGCCGAGCGTACGCCGCCGCCGACGGTGAGCGGGATGAAGACCTGCTCGGCGGTGCGGCGCACCACGTCGTAGGTGGTCTCCCGGTTGCCGGAGGAGGCGGTGATGTCGAGGAAGGTCAGCTCGTCGGCGCCCTCGGCGTCGTACAGCTTGGCCATCTCGACGGGGTCGCCCGCGTCCCGGAGGTTCTGGAAGTTGACGCCCTTGACGACCCGGCCGTTGTCCACGTCCAGGCAGGGAATCACTCGTACGGCGAGACTCATGCTTCCTCACCCCTCTGTCCCGCAGGGCGGAGTGCCTCGACCTCGACCTCGACCACGAGACGCGGGTCGACGAAGCCGGAGACGATGATCATGGAAGCGGCGGGGCGGACGTCGTCGAACAGCTCCTTGTGGGCGCGGCCGACCTCCTCCACGTCCCGGGCGTGCGTGATGTACATCCGGGTCCGGACGACGTGCTCGGCGCCCAGGCCCAGCTGCTTCAGCGCGCCGAAGGCCACGTTGAAGGAGTTGACCGCCTGGTCGTACGGGCCGCCGTCGGTGATCTGGCCGTCGACCACGGAGGTGCAGCCGGAGACCAGGACCGTGCCGTTCGGGAGTTCCACCGCGCGGGAGTAGCCGAACTGCTCCTCCCAGGGAGCCCCCGTGACGACCTTGCGGATCTCGGAGGTCACGACGCCACCGCCGCGAGCGCCTCTTCCAGGGTGAAGGCCTTGGCGTACAGCGCCTTGCCGATGATCGCGCCCTCGACGCCCAGCGGGACGAGGCCGGACAGGGCCCGCAGGTCGTCCAGGGAGGACACGCCGCCGGAGGCGACGACGGGCTTGTCGGTGGCCGCGCAGACGTTCTTCAGGAGCTCCAGGTTGGGGCCCTGGAGGGTGCCGTCCTTGGCGATGTCGGTGACGACGTAGCGGGAGCAGCCCTCGGAGTCGAGGCGGGCGAGCGTCTCGTACAGGTCGCCGCCGTCGCGGGTCCAGCCGCGGCCGCGCAGGGTCGTGCCGCGCACGTCGAGGCCGACGGCGATCTTGTCGCCGTACTGGGCGATGACCTTGGCGACCCACTCGGGGGTCTCCAGGGCGGCGGTGCCGAGGTTGACGCGGGTGCAGCCGGTGGCGAGGGCGGCGGCCAGGGAGGCGTCGTCGCGGATGCCGCCGGAGAGCTCGACCTTGATGTCCATGGCCTCGGTGACCTGGCGGACCAGGTCACGGTTGTCGCCGGTGCCGAAGGCGGCGTCCAGGTCGACCAGGTGGAGCCACTCGGCGCCGGCGCGCTGCCAGGCCAGGGCGGCCTCCAGCGGGGAGCCGTAGGAGGTCTCGCTGCCGGACTCGCCGTGGACGAGGCGGACGGCCTGGCCGTCGCGGACGTCGACGGCGGGGAGGAGTTCGAGAGTGCTCACAGGGTTCCGATCCAGTTGGTGAGGAGCTGGGCGCCGGCGTCGCCGGACTTCTCGGGGTGGAACTGGGTGGCCCAGAGGGCGCCGTTCTCGACGGCGGCCACGAAGGGCTCGCCGTGGGTGGCCCAGGTGACCTTGGGGGCGCGGATGTTGGGGTTGCCGACCTCCAGGGTCCACTCGCGCACCGCGTAGGAGTGCACGAAGTAGTACCGGGCGTCGGCGTCGAGGCCCGCGAAGAGCTGGGTGTCGGCGGGCGCGTCGACGGTGTTCCAGCCCATGTGGGGGACGACGGGGGCGTTCAGCGGCTCGACCGTGCCGGGCCACTCGTCGAGGCCCTCGGTCTGGACGCCGTGCTCGATGCCCTCGGCGAAGAGGATCTGCATGCCGACGCAGATGCCCATGACCGGGCGGCCGCCGGAGAGCCGGCGGCCGATGATCCAGTCGCCGCGGGCCTCCTTGAGGCCCTGCATGCAGGCGGAGAACGCGCCGACGCCGGGGACGAGGAGTCCGTCGGCGTTCATGGCCCTGTCGTAGTCGCGGGTGATCTCGACGTCGGCGCCGACTCGGGCGAGGGCGCGCTCGGCGGAGCGCACGTTGCCGAAGCCGTAGTCGAAGACGACGACCTTCTTCGGGGAAGTCGTGCTCATGACCACACGTCCAGACGCAGCACACCGGCGGAGAGGGACATCGCGGCGCCGATGGAGAGGAGCACGATGAGGCCCTTGGGCATCTGCTGCTTGACGAAGGAGTAGATGCCGCCGAGCAGGAAGAGCCCGACGAGGATCAGGATGGTGGAGAGGCCGTTCACGACTAGAGCGCGCCCTTCGTGGAGGGGAGGATTCCGGCGGCGCGCGGGTCGCGCTCGGAAGCGTAGCGCAGCGCGCGGGCCAGGGCCTTGAACTGGCACTCCACGATGTGGTGGGCGTTGCGGCCGTACGGCACGTGGACGTGCAGCGCGATCTGCGCCTGGGCCACGAAGGACTCCAGGATGTGCCGGGTCATCGTCGTGTCGTACGAGCCGATCATCGGCGCCATGTTCTCGGGCTCGGTGTGCACGAGGTACGGGCGGCCGGAGAGGTCCACGGTGACCTGGGCGAGCGACTCGTCCAGGGGGACGGTGCAGTTGCCGAAGCGGTAGATGCCGACCTTGTCGCCGAGGGCCTGCTTGAAGGCGGCGCCGAGGGCGAGGGCGGTGTCCTCGATGGTGTGGTGCGAGTCGATGTGGAGGTCGCCGTCGGTCTTGACGGTCAGGTCGAAGAGCCCGTGCCGGCCGAGCTGGTCGAGCATGTGGTCGTAGAAGCCGACCCCGGTCGACACATCGACCTTTCCGGTGCCGTCGAGGTCGATCTCGACGACGACGGAGGTCTCCTTGGTGGTGCGCTCAACGCGGCCTACGCGGCTCATCGCTTCTGCTCCTTCATCAGTTCACGGACCGCGTCGAGGAACGCGTCGTTCTCTTCGGGGGTGCCGGCGGTGACCCGCAGCCATCCCGGTACGCCGTTGTCCCGGACCAGGACGCCCCGGTCGAGGATCGACTGCCAGGCCGCGTGCGTGTCGGGGAACTTCCCGAACTGCACGAAGTTGGCGTCGGAGTCGGTGACCTCGCAGCCGAGGGCGCGCAGCTCGGCGACGAGGCGGTCGCGCTCGGCCTTGAGCTGCTCGACGTACCCGAGGAGGGTGTCGGTGTGCTCCAGGGCGGCGAGCGCGGTGGCCTGGGTGACGGCCGAGAGGTGGTACGGCAGGCGGACCAGCTGGACGGCGTCGACGACGGCCGGGTGGGCGGCGAGGTAGCCGAGGCGGAGCCCGGCGGCGCCGAAGGCCTTGGACATGGTCCGGGAGATCACCAGGTTCGGGCGGCCCTCGATGAGGGGCAGCAGCGAGTCGCGGTGGCTGAACTCCACGTACGCCTCGTCCACGACCACCATCGAGGGCTTGGCCGCCTGGGCCGCCTCGTACAGGGCGAGGACGGTGCCGGCCGCGACCGCGGTGCCGGTGGGGTTGTTGGGCGAGGTGATGAAGACGACGTCCGGCGTGTTCTCCGCGATGGCCTGGACGGCGGCCTCCACGTCGATCGTGAAGTCCTCGTTGCGCGGTCCCGAGATCCAGCCGGTGCCGGTGCCGCGGGCGATCAGGGCGTGCATCGAGTACGAGGGCTCGAAGCCGATCGCGGTACGGCCGGGGCCGCCGAAGGTCTGCAGGAGCTGCTGGAGGACCTCGTTGGAACCGTTGGCCGCCCAGACGTTCTCGATGCCGACGCGGTGGCCGCCGGTCCGGGTCAGGTAGGCGGCGAGCTCGGTGCGGAGCTCGATCGCGTCGCGGTCGGGGTAGCGGTTGAGGCCGCGGGCGGCCTCGGCGACCCGCTCCGCGATCCGCGCCACCAGGGGCTCGGGCAGCGGGTAGGGGTTCTCGTTGGTGTTCAGCTGGACGGGGACGTCGAGCTGGGGCGCGCCGTAGGGGGACTTGCCGCGCAGCTCGTCCCGGACGGGCAGATCGTCGATACCGGTCACTGCTGCGGGACCTTCCATCCGAACCTGGCCTTGATCGCCGCGCCGTGGGCGGGCAGGTCCTCGGCCTCGGCGAGGGTGACGACGTGGTGGGCGACGTCGGCGAGGGCGTCGCGCGTGTAGTCCACGATGTGCACGCCGCGCAGGAAGGACTGCACGGAGAGCCCGGAGGAGTGGCAGGCGCAGCCGCCGGTGGGCAGGACGTGGTTGGAGCCGGCGCAGTAGTCGCCGAGCGAGACCGGCGCCCACGGGCCGACGAAGATCGCGCCCGCGTTGCGGACGCGGTCGGCGACGGCGGCGGCGTCGGCGGTCTGGATCTCCAGGTGCTCGGCGCCGTACGCGTCGACGACCTTGAGGCCGTCGGCGAGGTCGCGGACGAGGACGATCGCGGACTGGCGGCCGGCCAGGGCCGGGACGATCCGGTCGTCGACGTGCTTGGAGGCGGCGACCTGGGTCTTCAGCTCGGCCTCGGTGGCGGCGGCCAGTTCGTCCGAGTCGGTGACGAGGACGGAGGCGGCCATCGGGTCGTGCTCGGCCTGGCTGATGAGGTCGGCGGCGACGTGCACGGGGTCGGCGGTGGAGTCCGCGAGGATCGCGATCTCCGTCGGGCCGGCCTCGGCGTCGATGCCGATGCGGCCCTTGAGGAGGCGCTTGGCGGCGGCCACGTAGATGTTGCCGGGGCCGGTGACCAGGTTGACGGGGGCGCAGCCGGGCTCGCCGGCGGTGGCCGTGGTGCCGAGGGTCCCGTACGCGAACATGGCGATGGCCTGGGCGCCGCCGGCGGCGTAGACCTCGTCGACGCCGAGCAGGGCGCAGGCGGCGAGGATCGTCGGGTGCGGGAGGCCGCCGAACTCCTTCTGCGGGGGCGAGGCGATGGCCACGCCCTCGACGCCGGCCTCCTGGGCCGGGACGACGTTCATCACGACGGAGGACGGGTAGACGGAGCGGCCGCCCGGCACGTACAGACCGACGCGCTCGACGGGGATCCACTTCTCGGTGACCGTGCCGCCGGGGACGACCTGGGTGGTGTGGGTGGTGCGGCGCTGCTCGCGGTGGACGAGCCGGGCGCGCCGGATGGACTCCTCGAGGGCGGCGCGGACGGCCGGGTCGAGCTCGTCGAGGGCGCGGCCGATCGCCTCGGCGGGGACGCGCAGGCTGTCGACGCGGACGCCGTCGAATTTCTCCCCGTAGTCGATCACCGCCGCTGCGCCATGATGCCGTACGTCCTCGCAGATCGGCCGCACCTTCTCCAGGGCGGCTTCCACGTCGAACTCGGCACGGGGCAGCAGGTCGCGCAGTGCGGAACCCTCGGGGAGGGTCTCGCCGCGCAGATCGATTCGAGAGATCACGGGTCAATTCTCTCAGACGGCCCTCAGCGTCGGTCGCCCGTATCACTGGCTGATACACACCACGGTGGCGTCTCCTCGCCACTCCTGACCGTTAGCGTTCAGCCCGTCACAGCGCGGGAAGAACGACTGTACGAATCCACGAATCCCGGAAAGCGGAGTCGTGGGAGCGCATCGGGGAGAGCGAGGGGGCGGCAGTGACCGAGCCGCACGAGGACGGGATGCCGGAAGGTCTCACGGGTCCGGAGCGGGCCGTGTGGCGGGCGTTCCGGATCGGCAGGACCTGCGATCTGACGGAGGGGATCGCGGAGCGGGACGACCCCTTCGGGGGACGGGAGTGGGGAGAGGAGCGGAGCGTCCGCGCCGATGTGGTGGCGCTGCTGCTGCTCGACGGGCCGCCGGCCCGGTCCGGGCGGGTGGCCGCGCTGAAACTGCGCGGGGTCAGGATCACCGGCGTGCTGAACCTGGCGGGCGGGACGATAGGGCCGTACGTGGAGCTGCACGGCTGCCGGTTCGACGGCGAGGTGGTGCTGCCCGAGGCCCGGTTCGGCACGCTGCGGATGGTGGAGTGCGCGCTGCCGCGCCTGGAGGCGGCCCGGCTGCACACGGAGGGGGACCTGCACCTGCCGCGCTGCCGGGTGCGCCGGGGCATCCGGCTGACGGACGCCCAGATCGGCACGGACCTGCTGATCAACCAGATCCAGGTGTGGCCGGACCGGCGGGGGCGGGCGATCACGGCGGACGGGATGGTGGTCGCCCAGGACGTCCAGGCCGAGCTGATCGAGACCCACGGGGAGCTGAGCCTGCGCGGGGCGAAGGTCGGGGTCTCGCTCAGCCTGCGGGGCAGCGTGCTGCGCGGGGCGCAGGGCCGCCGCGCGCTGAACGCCCCGCAGCTGACGGTGGAGCGCTCGCTCTACCTGAACGCGGCCTGGGTGTACGAGGAGTCGGGGAGCTCGGGCCGGACGGGGAACACCACGGCCACGCCGCCGTACGGGGTGACGCCCGCCCAGGGCACCCGGCGCAAGCCGGTGGAGTGCCACGGCGGGGTGCGGCTCGACGACGGCCGGTTCGGTGACGCGGTGGACCTGCACAGCGCCCGGTTCCTGCTGAACGGCGCGCGCCGGGACGAGCTGTCGCTGCGCCGGATCGTCACCCCGGAGCTCCGGTTCAACGGCGAGCGGCCGGAGGAGGGAAGGGTGGTGCTCAACGGCGCGAAGGTCGTCACCCTGATCGACCTGTCGACAAGCTGGCCCGGGCCCGGCGGTCTCGCGATGGGCGGCTTCGTCTACGAGAACCTCGTGCCGTACGGGCACTTCCCGCTGGCCCGGCGCCTGGAGTGGGTGGCTGCGGCGACCCCGGAGTACGCCCCGGAGCCCTATGAGCGGCTCGCGACGGTGCTGCGGAACAGCGGCGAGGACGCGGACGCCCGTGAGGTGCTGCTCGCCAAGCAGCGGCGCAGACGAGAGACCCTGCCGATCGCGGGGAAGCTGTGGGGGTACCTCCAGGACTGGACGGTGGCGTACGGCTACCGGCCGGGCCGGGCGGCGCTGTGGATGGCCGTGCTGTGGGCGGCGGGCACGGTCGCCTTCTCCCACTACCGCCCGATCGCGCTCAAGGCGGACGAGGCGCCCGAGTGGAACGGCACGCTGTACGCCCTCGATCTGCTGCTGCCCGTGATCAACCTCGGGCAGGACGGCTACTGGCGGCTCGAAGGCATCTGGCAGTGGGCGGCGGCGGCGCTGATCCTCCTCGGCTGGATCCTCGCGACGACGGTGGCGGCGGGCGCGACCCGGCTGCTGCGGCGGGGGTGAGGGCCGTGGCCGCGCGGAGGGGGCGTGCTCCGGTGAGGGCCGTGTGCGTACGGAGGAGGCGAGGCGGTGCTCCCGCAGAGGGGGTGAGAGTGCTGTCACGGCCCGGTGAGGGTGCTGTCGTGACCTGGTGATGCGGCTGCCGGGGCGGGCCGGGCCGGGGGAGAATGCACAGCACCATGTCCTTGCTCCGCGCCCTGGTCGGCACCCTCCGCTCGGCCCGGCACGCACCGCGGCCCGCCGCGGGGTTCGTGCCGGACGACGACGTGCTGCTCGACGCCCCGGACGAGCGGCTCGCCCCCGCCCTGGTCGCCGCCGCCCTCGGCGATCCGGAGCCCGCGGCGAAGCTGCTCGCCACCACCCGGGGCGCCGGCGAGTGGGAGGACCGCGACCGGTATGTCACCCGGCTCGCCACCTTCGCGTACCACAGGGGCGACTGGCTCACCCGGTGGGCCGCCGCCACGCCCCGCGATCCCGACGCCCTCCTCGTCACGGCACAGCTCGCCGTCCGCCGGGCCTGGGAGTCCCCGGCGCGGGCCGAGCGGCTGCGCGAGCTCGCCCCGCTGATCCAGGAGATCGCCCGGGAGGCTCCGCAGGACCCGGTGCCGTGGCGGCTCGCGCTCGACCACGCGCGCGGGGCGCACGCCGGGCACGCGGTCTTCGAGTCGCTGTGGGAGCAGGCCGTGCGCCGTTCCCCGCACCACTACGGCTGCCATGTCGCCGCGCTGAAGTACCTCTCCGCGCAGTGGTACGGCTCGCACCGCGCCGCCTTCGACTTCGCCGAGCAGGCCGCCGACGACGCCGCGCGGGGCTCGCTCGTCGGGGCGCTGCCGGTCCGCGCGGCCTACGACGGGCTCCGGGTGCCGCCGGGTCCCGACGGGTCCGTGCCGGCCGCGCGGGTCGACCGGGCGGTGGCCCGTGCGCTGGCCCTGTCGGCGGAGTTCCCGCCGGGCGACCCGTGGCCGGCGGAGGTCCGCAACCTGCTCGCGTACGTGCTGGTCGAGCTGGGGCGCCGGGAGGAGGCGTGGGAGGAGTTCGGGCGGATCGGCCCGTACGCGACCTCGTTCCCCTGGGGTGCCGCGCGGGGCGCCGCACCGCAGGATCCCCTGCTCGGTTTCCTGGCCGCGCGGGACCGGGTGCGGGGCAAACCGGCCCGCCGGACACCCCTCAGCGGCACGGGTCGTGGAAGGGCCGGACGGGGCGGGCCCGGCGGCCATTAGGCTTGGCGGCTGTGACCACCGCCCGTCTGCCTCTCTTCCCGCTCAACACGGTGCTGTTCCCGGGCCTCGTACTGCCCCTGAACGTCTTCGAGGAGCGTTATCGCGCCATGATGCGCGAGCTGCTCACGCTCGACGACGCCCAGCCGCGCCGGTTCGCCGTCGTCGCCATCCGCGACGGCCGCGAGGTCGCGCCGACGGCCCCGGGCATGCCGGACCAGACGGCGCTGCCGGAGAAGGGCCCGGCGGCGGGCTTCGGCGCCGATCCCATCCAGTCCTTCCACCGCGTCGGCTGTATCGCCGACGCGGCGTCGATCCGGGAGCGCGCCGACGGCAGCTTCGAGGTGATGGCGACCGGTACGACCCGGGTGAAGCTGCTGTCGGTCGACGCGAGCGGGCCGTTCCTGACGGCCGAGGTCGAGGAGATCCCCGAGGAGCAGGGCGAGGAGGCGGGCACGCTCGCCGAGGGGGTGCTGCGGGCCTTCCGGAACTACCAGAAGCGCCTCGCGGGGGCCCGGGAGCGTTCGCTGACGACGAGTGAGCTGCCGGACGAGCCCTCCGTGGTGTCGTACCTGGTCGCGGCCGCCGCGGTGCTGGACACCCCGTCGAAGCAGCGACTGCTCCAGGCGCCGGACACGGCGACCCGGCTGCGCGAGGAGCTGACGCTGCTGCGCGCGGAGACGGCGGTGCTGCGGCATCTGCCGTCGCTGCCGGTGGTGGACCTGACGCAGGCCCCGACGTACCCGAACTGAGCCGGCCCCCGCCGGGCCGACCGAGCCGACCGAGCCGAGGAAGAGCGCGTGGCGAAGAAGCAGAAGAAGAACAGCGGAGGCACTCCGGCGACGGTGGCCCTGACGGCGGCCGGCACCCCGTTCACGCTGCACGCGTACGAGCACGACCCGGCCTCGGCCTCGTACGGCGAGGAGGCGGCGGAGGCCCTCGGTGTCTCCCCCGACCGGGTCTTCAAGACGCTGGTCGCGGACGTCGACGGAGAGCTGACGGTCGCGGTGGTCCCGGTGGCGGGCCAGCTGGACCTGAAGGCCCTGGCGACGGCGGTCGGCGGGAAGCGGGCCGCGATGGCCGACCCGGCGGCGGCGGAGCGCACGACGGGCTACGTCCGGGGCGGCATCTCCCCGCTGGGCCAGCGCAAGCGGCTGCGTACCGTCCTCGACTCCTCGGCCTCCGACCACGCGACGGTCTGCATCTCGGCGGGCCGCCGCGGCCTTGAGGTGGAGCTCTCCCCCGCGGACCTGGCCGCCCTCACCTCGGCGGTCGTGGCCCCGATCGGCCGCGCCTGACCTCAGGCGCGGCCTCGCGCGGGCCTCAGTGGGTGCCCGGCCCCTGGGTGTACGGCTTCGGCTGCCCCCAGGATTCCGGCTCCGGGTCGCGGGGTCCGAAGGCGGCCGTGAGCGCCAGGTGGACGATCATCGCGGCGAGCGGCCAGGCCAGCATCGCGGCGGCCCCCAGGTTCAGTTCGAGCGGCGCCTCGAAGGTGACGTTCGGGCCGACGGCCTTCGCGTGGGCGACGACGTCGTCGGTGGGGCCGAAGTAGGTGCCGATCCCCCAGGCGAGCAGCGAGCCCAGGCCACCGCCGAGGGCCAGGCCGAGCACGAGCGGGACGCCGCCCTTGCGGCGCAGCAGGAAGACGACGAGGGCGGCGACCGCGCCGAAGGCGAGCGCGAGGAGGACAAACGTTCCGTCGGCGCCGATCGCCTGCTCCCCCTCCGAGTTCCGGAGGTAGACGCCCTTGCCGTCCGAGATGAGCAGGACGCGCGGGGCCAGGTTCAGCCACAGCACCCCGAGCAGCGCCCCCGCGAGCGCGGAGGCGAGGGTCACCAGCACGCCCTGCAGGACCTCGGCGGCCGTGATCGGGTCACCGGCCGGGCCGTCCAGCGGCGGAGGCGGCGGGGGCCAGTCGGGATCGTGCGGCTGCGGCTGGTGAGGCGGAGTCAGAGGTGCGGTCACTCCGCCATCGTGCCAGGTGTCCCTGTGGCCCGCCTCAGCGGACGGCGGCCCTGCGGTAGGCCCAGGTGGCGACGGCGAGCGAGGCGAGGCCGACCGCCCCGCACACGGCGAGGTCGACGGCGACGGCCGCCCAGTCGGGGTGCGGGTCGAAGGTGCGGGCCAGGGCCTCCACGCCGTACGTCGACGGCAGCAGGTCCCGCGCCCAGCCGATCGGTCCCGGCAGCCGTTCGGCCGGGAGGACGCCGAGGAGCAGGGCCGCCGACATGCCGAGCTGGCCGAGCAGGGTGGCCAGCTCCTGGCGGGGTGCGAGGAGCCCGAGGGCCGCGCCGAGCCCGGCGAGGGCCGCCCCGGCGAGCGGGACGACGGCGGCGAGGATCCACAGATGGCCGAGGGGCAGCCCGAAGAGGACCGAGCCGGCGACGGCGGTGACGGCGGTCCCGGGCACGGTGAAGGAGGCGTACGCCCCGGCCGCGCCGAGCACGACGGCGGCGGGCGGCACGGGCAGCGTGGCGTAGTGGTCGAGGCCGCCGCCGGCCCGCAGCTGCCCGAAGTACTGGGCGAGCAGGTTGAGCGCGACGAAGGCGACGACGAGGACGGTGGAGCCGGCCACGACGGCGCGCGCCTCGGAGCCGCCGTCGACGACCCCACGCATCAGGACCATGATCCCGATGGACTGGAAGGTGGCGACGAAGAGCAGCGGGATGCGGGCGACGCGGGCCCGGGAGAGCTGGGCGCGGTAGACGGCGGCCAGGGCCGGCAGGAGCCGGGCGCGCGGGGCGAGGGGCGCGGCGGTGTCCGCCGCGCCCCGGCCCGTGGCCGGGAGCGCGCCGGTCGGCAGGGCCTCGGCGGGCAGGGTGCTCACTGCGTACAGCTCCTGAGGGTGACGTGCGGTGCGTGCGGTACGGGAGGGGTCACGCCTTCACCAGTCCCCCGGTCGCGCCGCCCAGGGCGAGGTACACGTCCTCCAGGCTGGGCGTGGCCAGGGTGAAGTCGTCGAGCGCGGCGAACGCGGCCCCGCCGGTGACGGCGGCGACGGCCGCGCGGGCCTCGTCGGGGGCGAGCCGCAGGTGCCAGCGGCGTCCGGTCTCCTGGGCCAGCGGGCGCAGGGCGGCGACCTCGGGGAGCTGGAGCGGCGGCGCGTCGCGCCACACCAGCTCGACGCGGACCTCGCCGGCGACCCGCTCCTTGAGTCCGGTGGGGGTGTCGCAGGCGATGACCCGGCCGCGGTCGAGGACGGCGACCCGGTCGAGGACGGTCTCGGCCTCGATGACGTTGTGGGTGACGAGGAGCACGGTGGTGCCGTGCTCGGCGCGGCGCCGGTCGACGGCGGCCCAGACGGCGCGCCGGGCGACCGGGTCCATGCCGGTGGTGGGTTCGTCGAGGACGAGGACGGGCCGCTCGCCGACGAGCGCGGCGGCGAAGCAGGCGAGCCGGCGCTGTCCGCCGGAGAGCTTCTTGAGGGGGCGGCCGGCGAGCTCGCCGAGGCCGAGCTCGTCCAGGACGGCGTCGCGGGCGGCGCGGGCGTCGTGGGCGGTGAGGCCGCGGAGCCGTCCGGTGGTCTCGGCGGCGAGGGAGACGGTCAGCTCGTCGAGGGCGGTGGACTCCTGGCCGAGGTAGGCGAGGAGCCGGGCCGCGCGCTCGGGGTGGCGCACGAGGTCGTGGCCGAGGAGTTCGACGGTGCCGGAGTCGGGGCGCATGAGCCCGGTGAGCTGGCGGACCAGGGTGGACTTGCCGGCGCCGTTGGGGCCGAGCAGGCCGAAGATCTCGCCGCCGCGCACGTCGAGGCTGATCCCGTCGGTGGCCCGCACCTCGGGGGTCGCGGGCGCGCCGCGCCTGCCGCGCGTGGCGGGGTACGTCTTGACCAGATCCCGCACCACGCACACCGTACTCACGGGGTAAGAGCCTACGGGGTCGGCGGGGCCGCTCCGGGCGCGGGGGCGTGTTCGGCGGCGGCCCGGACGTCGATCTCGCGCCAGAACCCGGCCCGGATCGCGTACCGGTCGTGCTCGTCGATCTGGTCGTCCTTGTGGGCGAGAAGTCCGAAACGGGCGGCGTAGCGGAGGAGTTCGCCGTCGATGCGGTGCGGGATGCGGGGGTAGAGGGTGGAGAGCTTCTGGACGTGGCTCTGCTCGGGGAGCCGCTCCATCCAGCGGCGGGCGAACACCTGCCCGACCTCGAAGGGGTCGCCGCCGACGGTGGTGATGTCCTCCTCGCGGTCGGCCCAGCGCTGCTCGGCGCTGGTGAGGGTGGCGAGGGTGGGCAGGGTGGCGGTCTCGGCCGGTTCGCCGAGGGAGGGGGCGGGGCGCTCGACCCAGCCCCGGTCGGAGGACCAGCGGAGCGCGCTCGCGCCCTGCGGGACGGGGGTGGCGGGGGCGCCGGGGCCGCGCAGTCCGGCCAGGTCCTTGGGGGTGGGGACGCCTCTGCCCGGGGACGCGGGGGCGGGGACGCCCTCGCCGTCGATGTGCTCGTCGGCGCCGACGTGTCCGTTGGCGCGGAGGTGCTCGTGGCCGCCGTCGCCGTTCGCGTCGACGGGGGCCGGTCCCCCGTTCCGTACGGCCGTGGCGGCTGCCTCGGCGGCCCGTTCGGCGGAGGCGGCGAGGGCCGCCTCGGGCAGCGGCGCGGAGAGGATGGCGGCGATCTCCGGGCGCGGGGCGGGCGGCGGCGCGCAGATGCCGGTGAGGTCCTTGGCGCGGACGGCGCGGGTGATCCAGGCCCGGTCGAGGACCCGCCGTTCGTCGGCCTCGGCGACGAGGTCCTCGGACTGGTTGTAGTCGCCGTCGGCGGCCTGGACGGCCCAGAGGTGGACGGCGACGCCGTGCTCCTTGGCCGACATCAGGCCGGGCAGCAGATCGCCGTCGCCGGTGACGAGCACGATGTCGGAGCAGGCCCTGTTCCTCGCCAGCTCGGTCAGCTCGGTGTGCATGGCCGCGTCGACGCCCTTCTGCGCCCAGCGTCCGTCGCTCCTGGTCAGAGCACCGAGGCGGACCGTGACCCGGGGCATCACGCGGAGCCTGCGGTGCTCGGGCTGGGGCACCCGGTCGGGCGCGCCGTCGAACCAGTAGATCCGCAGGAGGGGCAGCGCGGTCTCGGCCTCGGCGCGCTGCCGCAGCTGCTGGATGAGACCGGCGTGGTCGACGGTGATCCTGGAACGGGCCGGTTCCCCGGCGAGGAGACTGGCGGCGGCGCCCAGCAGGTAGCCGGCGTCCACCAGGACGACGCAGCGGTCCACGTGTTCCACCCTCTTTCGGGAGCCTCGGGTTCGAAAGGGTGCTTCGGGTTCCTTCGAGTCTGCCCGACGGCCAGGTGGTTGACGTCCGGAACTGGATCATCGGCGTGGCGAGTATCACGCCCGCCGGCCCCCTACGCTCCGTAATGATCCAACATGCGGCGGTTCGTACCGTGTGTGAGTCTGACAGCGGCCCTGGCCCCTAGGTCCCTTTGAGGAGGCAACCCCATGGCCAAGAACCGCAACCAGAACCGCAGTCAGAAGCAGCAGTCGCCGGCCGAGCGCGGCGCCCAGCAGGCGCAGCAGTCGTCGATGGAGTCGCAGGCCGAGCAGCGCGCGAGCCAGGTCACTCCGGGTGACATGGCCCGCAAGGGCCGTCAGAAGCGTTTCGGCCACAACTGACGCGGCTGACGGCAAAGGGGCGCGCCCGTGACGACGGGCGCGCCCCTTGCGCATGGGTCGAACCGGTGTGGCTAGCCGGCCAGGCAGGACGGGCCGAGCAGCACCTTCAGGTCGCCGAAGAGCGCCGGGTCGGCCGTCACCCGGTGCCGGTCGAGCCGGAGCACGGTGGTGGTGCGGGGGCCCTGGAGCTTGATCCGCACCTCGGTGTTGCCCTTGTGGTGCTTGAGGATCTCGCCGAGCCTGCTGACCATCGGCGGGGTCACCTTCACCGTCGGGATGGTGAGGACGACCGGCGCGTTGGTCCCGGCGTTCGACAGGTCGGGGACCATCAGCTCCATGGCGACGAGGCGGGGCACGTCCTCGCGCTTGTCGAGGCGGCCCTTGACGAAGACGACCGTGTCCTCGACGAGCTGGGTGGAGACCAGCTGGTACGTGGCCGGGAAGAACATGCACTCGATGGAGCCGGCCAGGTCCTCGACGGTCGCGATCGCCCAGGCGTTGCCCTGCTTGGTCATCTTGCGCTGGAGGCCGGAGATGATGCCGCCGATGGTGACGACCGCGCCGTCCCCGTGCTCGCCGCCGGTCAGCTGGGAGATCGCCGCGTCCGTCTTGTCGGACAGGACGTGCTCGATGCCGAAGAGCGGGTGGTCGGAGACGTACAGGCCGAGCATCTCGCGCTCCTGGGCGAGCAGGTACGACTTCTCCCACTCGACGTCGGAGAACTCGACGTCCAGGCCGAAGCCGGGCTCGTCGCTCGCCTCGTCGCCCATTCCGCCGAAGAGGTCGAACTGTCCCTCGGCCTCCTTGCGCTTGACCGCCACCACGTTGTCGATCATGGGTTCGTGGTGGGCGACCAGGCCCTTGCGGGTGTGGCCCATCTCGTCGAAGGCGCCGGCCTTGATCAGCGACTCGACGGTCCGCTTGTTGCAGACGACGGCCTCGACCTTGTCGAGGAAGTCGGGGAAGGAGGAGTACTTCCCCTTGGCCTTGCGCGATTTGATGATCGACTCGACGACGTTGGTGCCGACGTTCCGGATGGCGGAGAGGCCGAAGAGGATCACGTCGTCGCCCTGGGCGGCGAAGTTCGACTCGGACTCGTTGACGTTGGGCGGCAGGACCTTGATGCCCATGCGGCGGCACTCGTTCAGGTAGACCGCGGACTTGTCCTTGTCGTCCTTGACCGAGGTGAGGAGTCCCGCCATGTACTCGGCGGGGTGGTTGGCCTTGAGGTAGGCGGTCCAGTAGGAGACCAGGCCGTACGCGGCGGAGTGCGCCTTGTTGAAGGCGTAGCCGGCGAAGGGGACCAGGACGTCCCAGAGGGCCTGGATGGCCTCGTCGCTGTAGCCGTTCTTCTTGGCGCCGGCCTGGAAGATGGTGAAGTTCTTCGCCAGCTCCTCGGGCTTCTTCTTGCCCATCACCCGTCGGAGGATGTCGGCCTCGCCGAGCGAGTAGCCGGCGATGATCTGGGCGGCCTTCTGCACCTGCTCCTGGTACACGATGAGGCCGTAGGTGACCGCGAGCACCTCTTCGAGCGGCTTCTCCAGCTCGGGGTGGATCGGGGTGATCTCCTGCTGGCCGTTCTTGCGCAGGGCGTAGTTCGTGTGCGAGTTCATGCCCATCGGGCCCGGCCGGTACAGGGCGGACACGGCGGAGATGTCTTCGAAGTTATCGGGCTTCATCAGCCGGAGCAGCGAGCGCATGGGGCCGCCGTCGAACTGGAAGACGCCGAGGGTGTCACCGCGCTGGAGCAGTTCGAAGGTCTTCTGGTCGTCGAGCGGCAGCGCCAGGAGATCGATGTCGATCCCCTTGTTGGACTTCACCATCTTGACGGCGTCGTCCATGATCGTGAGGTTGCGCAGGCCGAGGAAGTCCATCTTCAGCAGGCCGAGCGACTCGCACTGCGGGTAGTCCCACTGCGTGATGGTGACGCCGTCGGTGTGCCGCACCCAGATCGGGGCGTGGTCGACGATCGGCTCGCTGGACATGATCACGCCGGCGGCGTGCACGCCCATCTGGCGGACCAGGCCCTCGACGCCGCGGGCGGTGTCGATGACCTTCTTGACGTCCGGCTCGTTCTCGTACATCGCGCGGATCTCGCCGGCCTCGCTGTAGCGGGGGTGCGAGGGGTCGGTGATGCCGTTGAGGTCGATGCCCTTGCCGAGGACGTCGGCGGGCATGGCCTTGGTGAGCCGGTCGCCCATGGCGTACGGGTAGCCGAGGACGCGCGCGGAGTCCTTGATGGCGTTCTTCGCCTTGATCTTTCCGTACGTGCCGATCATGGCGACCTTGTCGGCGCCGTACTTCTCGGTCACGTACCGGATCACCTCGACGCGCCGGCGCTCGTCGAAGTCGATGTCGACATCGGGCATCGAGATGCGCTCGGGGTTGAGGAAGCGCTCGAAGATCAGGCCGTGCGGGATCGGGTCGAGGTCGGTGATGCCCATGGCGTACGCGACGATCGAGCCGGCCGCGGAGCCTCGGCCGGGGCCCACGGCGATGCCCTGCTTCTTCGCCCACATGATGAAGTCGGCGACGACGAGGAAGTAGCCGGGGAAGCCCATCGAGATGATGGTGTCCATCTCGTACTCGGCCTGCTTGAGGCGGTCGTCCGGAATGCCCCCGGGGAAGCGGCGGTGCATGCCGCGCATGGTCTCCTCGCGGAACCAGGTGACCTCGGTGTAGCCCTCCGGGATGTCGAACTTCGGCATGAGGTTCTTGGCCTCGAACATGCCGCTGGTGTCGATCTGCTCCGCGACGAGCAGCGTGTTGCGGCAGCCCTCCTGCCAGGCGTCCGAGGAGTCGACGGCGTACATCTCGTCCGTGGACTTCAGGTAGTAGCCGGTGCCGTCGAACTTGAAGCGGTCCGGGTCCGAGAGGTTCTTGCCGGTCTGGATGCAGAGCAGGGCGTCGTGCGCGCCCGCCTCGTGCGCGTACGTGTAGTGCGAGTCGTTCGTCACCAGCGGCGGGATGCCGAGCTTCTTGCCGATCTCCAGGAGCCCGTCGCGGACCCGGTGCTCGATCTCGATGCCGTGGTCCATCAACTCCAGGAAGTACCGGTCCTTGCCGAAGATGTCCTGGTACTCGGAGGCGGACTTCAGGGCCTCGTCGAACTGGCCGAGGCGCAGCCGGGTCTGGAGCTCGCCGGAGGGGCAGCCGGTGGAGGCGATCAGGCCCTCGGACCACTGGGAGATGGTCTCCTTGTCCATCCGGGGCCACTTCTGCAGCCAGCCCTCGGCGTACGCGTCGGAGGAGAGCTTGAAGAGGTTGTGGAGTCCGGTGGCGTTCGCCGCCCAGATCGTCTTGTGGGTGTAACCGCCGGAACCGGAGACGTCGTCCCGCTTCTGGTGCGGCTGGCCCCACTGGATCTTCCGCTTGTTGCGCCGGGACTCGGGCGCCACGTACGCCTCGATGCCGATGATCGGCGTGACCCCGGCCTTCTTCGCGGTGTGGAAGAAGTCGTACGCCCCGTGCAGGTTGCCGTGGTCGGACATGGCGATATGGGTCATGCCCATCTCGTTGCACGCGTTGAACATGTCCTTCAGCCGCGCGGCACCGTCCAGCAGCGAGTACTGGGTGTGGACGTGGAGGTGCGTGAAGGGCGGCTTGGTCACGGGGGAGGCCTCCGACTGAATTTCTGGGGGGACAGCGTGGAAGTCTACGTCGGCCGACTGACAACGGCTGGAATGCAACACTGCGGGGCGAAGCCCCTCGATGAGGGGTGGTGGTCGGGCGACGGGCGGGCACTCGGGGGTACGGTCGCGCGTTGGAGGACCGGAACACCTGTCCCATTTGTCATGAGCAGTCTTGCACCAGGAGGCACCCTCGATGTCGGTCCCGCAGCCCACCGCAGCCGAGCGCGGTGAGCACATCCTCGCCGTCTTCGACACCGCCTTCGGCGAGCTCCTCGCCGCCGACCCCGCGGCCTTCCGCGTCAAGTTCCGGAAGATGGCCGGCTCCGCCTTCGCCTTCTACCGGGGCACGGCGTGCCTGTTCTACGCGGACCTGGAGGGGGAGGCGCACAGCGGCCCGTACCTGGACGAGCAGACCGGCCGGGTCTGGATCCACGGCGATCTCCACGCCGAGAACTTCGGCACGTACATGGACGCCAACGGGCGGCTCGTCTTCAACGTCAACGACTTCGACGAGGCGTACGTCGGCCCCTTCACCTGGGACCTCAAGCGGCTGTCCGCCTCGCTCGCCCTGATCGGCTACGCCAAGGCGCTCAGTGACGAGCAGATCACCGAGCTCGTCCGGATCTACGCGGCCGCGTACCGGGAGCGGATCCACGCCCTCGCCACCGGCGCCAAGGGCGACGACGTCCCCGCCTTCACCCTGGAGACCGCCGACGGGGCGCTGCTCGGCGCCCTGCGCGAGGCCCGGGCGCTGACCCGCTTCGGGCTGCTCGACTCGATGACCGAGATCCGCGACTTCGAGCGCCGCTTCGCGGCGGGCGGCGGCGCGATAGAGCTGGACGCGGCCACCCGGTACAAGGTGCTCGCGGCCTTCGACGGCTACCTGGAGACCCTGCCGGAGTCCTCCCTCGCGCGCCCCGACTCGTACCGGGTGAAGGACGTCGTCGGGCGGCGCGGGATCGGCATCGGCTCGGCCGGCCTCCCCTCGTACAACATCCTCCTGGAGGGAAACAGCGACGCCCTGGAGAACGACGTCGTGATCTACCTCAAGCAGGCGCAGACCCCGGCGGTCTCGCGGCACGTCACGGACGCGGCGGTACGGGACTACTTCCAGCACGAGGGCCACCGCACCGTGATCTCGCAGCGGGCGCTCCAGGCGCACGCCGACCCGTGGCTGGGCTGGACGGAGCTGGACGGGGCGGGCCAGCTGGTCGCCGAGGTGTCGCCGTACGCGGTGGACCTGGACTGGTCGGACATCGACGACCCGCAGGACATCGCGGCCACCGTCGCCGACCTGGGCCGGGCGACGGCCACGATGCACGCAGCGGCGGACGACTCCAGCGGCCACTCCCTGGTCCCGTTCTCGACGGAGCGGGCCATCGACGCGGCGATCGCCGCCGACGAGGAGGGCTTCGCCGAGCTCCTGGTCGACTTCGCCCACACGTACGGGGCGCGGGCGCGGGCGGACCACCAGATCTTCGTGGACCTCTTCCGCAACGGCCGGATCCCGGGGCTGTAGGGCCGGGTTCCGGGGCTGTAGGGGCGGGTCCACAGGCTGCGCTTAAGGCCGTCTTACGCACGGGCATGGGACACTCCACGACGATGGACATGGCAGGGACGCAGCTGAGGGCGCTGCGGGCGGCGTTCTTCACGGCACTGGTCGTGACGCTGTCCGTGGCGTCCCATGTGCTGCTCTCCCGCGTGCCGCTGCCGCTGGGGACGGTCGTCCCGGTCGCGGTCGGCGTCTTCGCCGTGGCGTACGCGCTGGCCGGCCGTGAGCGCGGCCTCGGCCCGATCGCCGGGCTCCTCGTCCCCCTGGAGCTGGCCGCCGACACCCTCTTCACCAGCGGGCAGGCGGTCTGTTACGGCCCCGCCGGCGGCCCGGTCGCCGGTTCGCTGCGCGCGGTCGGGGTGGACGTGTTCTGCGGCGGCGCCGTGGGCTCGCCGCTGCCCGGGGTGGTGACCCCCGAGAGCGGGGGCGCGGCCGCGCTGCTCGACTCCCCCGATCCGGCGCTGCCGTGGCTGCTGCTCCTGGCCCATGTGGGCGTGGGGCTCTCGGCGGCCTGCTGGCTGCGCGGCGGGGAGCGGGCGCTCGCCCGGCTGCTCCGCGCGGTGGAGGCCTTCGCGTTCCGGCCGCTGCTGCTCGTGGTCGCCTTCTTCCGGGCCTCGGGTCCGGCGCCGCTGCGGGCCGGCCGGCCCGCCGGGCGGCCCCGGTCCTCCCGCGCCCGGCTCCTCGTGCACTCCGTCGGGCGGCGGGGGCCGCCGCGTCCGGTGCTCGCTCTCGTCTGAGCGGGCCCCGCGCCTCCCCCTGCCTTTCCCACCTTTCACGGAGAACACGATCATGAGTGCACGCAACAGCCACGCCAACAAGGCCGCCGCCCGCGAGCGACTGCGCGAGGAGCGCGAGCGCCAGGCGAAGAAGGACCGGGCGCGCCGGCAGCTGATCGTCGGCGTCTCGGCCGTGGCCGTCCTGGCCGCCGCCGGCGGCATCGGCTACGCGGTCGTCCAGTCGAACAAGCCCACCCAGTGGGAGGCGGCGGCCGACGCGAAGAGCGTGACGGCACCGAAGAACACCACGGGCACGGACGGCACGACCGTCGTCATCGGCAAGGACTCCGCGAAGAGGACGCTGGAGCTGTACGAGGACTCGCGCTGCCCGGTCTGCGCGACCTTCGAGCAGACCGTGGGCTCCACGGTCGAGAAGGACGTCGAGGCCGGCAAGTACAAGATCAGGTACGTGGGCGCGACCTTCATCGACAACGGCATCCCGGGCGAGGGCTCGAAGAACGCCCTCTCGGCGCTCGGCGCCGCGCTGAACGTGAGCCCGGAGGCCTTCCTGAAGTACAAGGCGGCGCTCTACTCCACGCAGTTCCACCCGGAGGAGAAGGACGACAAGTTCGCCAAGGACTCCTACCTGCTGGAGGTGGCGGACTCGGTCCCGGCCCTCAAGGGCAACGCCGAGTTCAAGAAGAACGTCGAGGACGGCACCTTCGACGCGTGGGCGATGAAGATGTCGAAGGCCTTCGACGCGAGCGGGGTGCAGGGCACGCCGACCCTGAAGATGAACGGCAAGGCCGTCACGGTCCAGGGCACGAAGAACCCGCCGATGACGGTGGCCGAGTTCAACACGGCGATCGACGCGGCCCTCAAGGCCTGACGCCCCACCAGGCAGGAACCGTCCTGGCCCCGGACCCCTTCGGTCCGGGGCCGAGGCGTACCCGGCTCGGGCGTCCGGGGGGCGACGAGTCGGCGAACTTCCGGAATTCGTCTGCCCCCAGGGCGTACCCGTCAGTAATCTGACTGCCCGTGACCAGTCGTTTCATATCCCCTGCCCCCACGCGGCGCGCCGTCGTCAAGGCCGCCGCCGTCACCGCCGTCGCCACGCCCGCCGTGCTCGGCGCGGCCTCTCCGGCACTCGCGGACTCCGGGGCACCCGCCTTCCTCCACGGCGTCGCCTCCGGCGACCCGCTGCCCGACGGCGTCCTGCTCTGGACGCGCGTCACCCCCACTCCCGACGCCGTGCCCGGCTCCGGTCTCGGCCCCGACGTCCAGGTCGGCTGGGAGCTCGCCGAGGACCGCTCCTTCGCCCGGGTCGTCGCCTCCGGCACCACCACGGCGAGCGCCGCCTCCGACCACACGGTGAAGGCCGATGTCCGGGGCCTGCGCCCGGCCACCGCCTACTGGTTCCGCTTCACCACGGGCTCCGCCGTCTCCCCCAGCGCCCGCACCCGCACCGCGCCGGCCGCCGACACCGCCGCGCCCGGTGTCCGCTTCGGCGTGGTCTCCTGCGCGAACTGGGAGTCCGGCCACTTCTCCGCGTACCGCCATCTCGCGTCCCGCGCGGACCTGGACGCGATCCTCCACCTCGGCGACTACCTGTACGAGTACGCCACCGGCGCCTACCCCGAGGCGAAGTACGTCGTGCGGCAGCACGAGCCGCGCCACGAGATCGTCTCCCTCGCCGACTACCGGACCCGGCACGGGAAGTACAAGACGGACGCCGACCTCCAGGCGCTGCACGCGGCGCACCCGGTCATCGCGATCTGGGACGACCACGAGTTCGCCAACGACGCCTGGTCGGGCGGGGCCGAGAACCACACCCCGGGCGCCGAGGGCGAGTGGGCGGCCCGGGTGGCCGCCGCGAAGCAGGCGTACTTCGAGTGGATGCCGGTCCGCACCTCCACGGAGGGCACGGTCTTCCGGCGGCTGCGCTTCGGCAAGCTGGCCGATCTGCATCTGCTCGACCTGCGTTCGTTCCGGTCCGCCCCGGCGAAGACGGGCAGCGGCACGGTCGACGACCCGGAGCGGAGCATCACGGGCCGCGCGCAGCTGGACTGGCTGAAGGCCGGGCTCGCCGGTTCGGACGCGACCTGGCAGCTGGTCGGCACCTCGGTGATGATCTCGCCGGTCGCCTTCGGCTCCCTGCCGGCGTACCTCCTGGAGCCGCTCGCCGGGCTCCTCGGCCTGCCGAAGGAGGGGATCGCGGTCAATGTCGACCAGTGGGACGGCTACACGGACGACCGCAAGGAGCTGCTCGCGCACCTGACCGCGCGGGCGATCCGGAACACGGTCTTCCTGACCGGCGACATCCACATGGCCTGGGCCAACGACGTGCCGGTGAAGGCCGCGACGTATCCGCTCTCGGCCTCGGCGGCGACCGAGTTCGTGGTGACCTCGGTGACCTCGGACAACCTGGACGACCTGCTGCACGTGGCGCCGGGCACGCTCTCGGTGGTGGCCGCGGGTGCCGTGAAGGCCGCCAACCGCCATGTGAAGTGGGTGGACATGGACCACCACGGCTATGGCGTGCTCGATGTGACGGCCGAGCGCTCGCAGATGGACTACTACACGGTCTCCGACAAGACGGACCCGGCCGCGACGACGGCCTGGGCGCGCTCGTACCGGACGCTGAGCGGAACGCAGCGTGTCGAGCGGGTGTACCAGCCGGTGCTCTAGCCGCACCCTCAACGGCGATTTTCAGCCATGATCTCTTCTGTTAACGGGAGATCACATCGCTACGCCGGGTGGTGGGTTCGGGAGATCGAATCCGGACACACCACCCGCCTCCGTCACCCCGCCTGTTACGTCGACGTCTCAAACTCCGGAAGCGACGCAAGTTTTTCTTCCCGATGACCCGAATTGCCCGACGAATGATTGGGCCTGATCACTTCTCAACGGTGCGTGACATGGACGCGTAATCTCCCCGGCGTGGCGAGGAAGTTCCTCCCACCACCCCCCGCGAGGAGTCACCCGTGCGTGCTCTTGTCCGTATATCGCCGCGTATGTCACGTCGTATGCTCGGCACCGCCGTGATGGCCGGAACCCTGGCCCTGGCCCCGCTGTCCGCCCCGGCGGCCACCCCGTCGACCACGACGCTGGCCTCCGCCGAGAAGTGCGCGGACGGCACCACCGCGCTGTCCGGCGCCCGCAAGGCGAAGGGCGACGCCACCAAGGCCGAGCCCAACGACGTCACGGCCGCGCAGGCCAAGGCCATGGACGAGGACCTGAAGAAGAAGGTCGCCGCCGCCCGGAACTCCGGCCGCGTGGGCGCCACCTCCGTCGCCGCCGGCGCCACCATCCCCGTCTACTTCCACGTGATCCACAGCGGCACGACGGGCAAGCTCAGCGCCACCGCCATCAGCAACCAGATGGCCGTCCTCAACGCCGCCTACGCGGGCCAGGGCACCGGCAACGTGAACACGGGCTTCCAGTTCTCGCTGGCCGCGACCGACTACACGGACAACGCCACCTGGTACAACGTCTCCTCGGGCTCGCAGGCCGAGAAGGACATGAAGAACACCCTGCGCAAGGGCGGCGCCAACGCGCTGAACGTCTACACCGCCAACCTCGGCGGCGGCCTGCTCGGCTGGGCGACCTTCCCGTCCTCGTACAACTCCAGCCCGAAGATGGACGGCGTCGTCATCCTCGACACCTCGCTCCCGGGCGGCTCCGCGACCAACTACAACGAGGGTGACACCGCCACCCACGAGGTCGGCCACTGGATGGGCCTTTACCACACCTTCCAGGGCGGCTGCACGGGCAACGGCGACTACGTCGCCGACACCCCGGCCGAGAAGAGCCCGGCGTACGAGTGCCCGACCGGCCGTGACTCCTGCACCTCCAAGGCCGGCGTGGACCCGATCCACAACTTCATGGACTACACGTACGACTCCTGCATGTACCAGTTCACCGCGGGCCAGGTGACCCGGATGAACGACGCCTGGACCGCGTACCGCGCCTGACGGCCCGTCCGCGCACCAAAGGGTGTGGCCCCCGGGGAACTCCCGGGGGCCACACCCCTTTGCGTCCTACAGGCTGTCGATGAAGGACAGTGCGACCGACCAGGTCCGCTCCGCGGCCTCCTCGTCGTAGTCCGGCAGCTCCGGGTCCGTGTAGATGTGGCCCGCGCCCCGGTAGCGGTAGATCTCCACGTCCGCCCCGGCCTTGCGCATCTGGAGGTACCAGGAGGACAGCCAGTCGTCCGTCTCGAAGGGGTCCGGCTCGGCCACGTGCAGCTGGACCGGCAGCTCGTCCACCTCGGCCGACTCCGCGATGTCCGAGGTGCCGTGGAGCAGCAGCAGCCCGCGCGCCCGCTCGTCGCCGAGCGCCAGGGTCTGCGCGATCGAGGCCCCGAGCGAGAGGCCCATGTAGACCAGACCGCGCTCGGAGTACGGGGCGGCGGCCAGGACCGCCCGCTTGAGCAGCTCGTCCTTGCCGATCTCGTCGCGGAGCACCACGCCCTCCTCGACGGTCCCGACCGTCCGTCCGTCGTAGAGGTCCGGAGTCCAGACCTGGTGGCCGGCGGCCCGGAGCCGCTCGGCGGCCGCCTCGACGGAAGGGGTCAGCCCGTAGGCCGAGTGGAAGAGCATGATGTCCATGCGTCCCATCCTGCCACCCGCCGCCGACAGGACCGGGCAGGCCCTGGAGAGGTCAGCGCATGCTGCGCACGTCCAGGTGGCGCAGCACCCGGTCCACCACCTCGGGGTCGGCGCCCGGCTCGCTGCGCGCCGCGAGGACCTCGTGCCGGGCGGCCGACATCAGCTCCCGCTGGATCCGCTGCACGGCCTTGAACCGCTTCGTCCGCTCCATGAAGGCGGCCCGCCGCTCGTCGTCCACCATGTCGGGACTGATCCGCGCCCCGATGTCGTACGCCCCGCGCAGCAAGCGCTCCTGTACCTCCTCGGGCAGCTCCTCGACCTCCTCGATCTCCTTGAGCCTGCGCTTGGCGGCCTTCGCGGCCCGGATCGCGAGCTCCCGCTCCAGGGCGCGCTCGGCGTCCGTGTCCGCCCGCACCCCGAGCCGCTTCACCAGCCAGGGCAGGGTGAGCCCCTGGAAGACGAGGGTGGCGATGATCACGCAGAAGGCGATGAAGACGATCTCGTCACGGCCGGGGAAGGGCGAGCCGTCGTCGGTACGGAACGGGATGGCGAGGGCCAGCGCGACCGAGGCCACCCCGCGCATCCCCGCCCACCACATGACGACGGTCTCCCGCCAGCTCATCGGGATCTCCTCGTCGACGTCCCGGAGCGTGTGCAGCCTCTTCGCCAGCCAGGTCGCGGGCAGCAGCCACAGGAGACGGACCCCCACGACCACGCCGACCACGGCGGCGCCCCAGCCGAGCATCTGCCGGCCGCGGCCCTCGGCGACCCCGAAGACATGTACGAGCTCCAGGCCGATGAGCCCGAAGGCGATGCCGGTGACCAGGGTGTCGACGATCTGCCAGAAGGTCTGCCCGGCGAGCCGGCCCATGACGTCGTCGGCGTCGGCCGCGTGCTCGGCCAGGAAGAGCGCGGTGACCAGGACGGCGAGGACGCCGGAGCCGTGCAGCTCCTCGGCGATCACGTAACTCACGAAGGGGACGAGGAGGGTGAGGCCGGTCTGCAGGGTGGCGTCGCCGAGGAGGCCGATGAGCTTGTTGCAGAGCCAGCCGAGCGCAAGACCGACGATCACGGCGACCACGGCCGACAGCACGAACTCGCCGAGCGCCTCGGGCCAGGAGAAGGAGCCGCTGACGACGGCGGCGATCGCCACGTGGTAGAGCACGATCGCGGTGACGTCGTTGAAGAGCCCCTCGCCCTCCAGGATCGACACCAGTCGGCGGGGCAGCCCCAGCGAGCCGGCCACGGCCGTCGCCGCGACCGGGTCCGGCGGCGCGACGAGCGCTCCCAGCGCCAGCGCGGCGGCCAGCGGAAGGCCCGGTACGAGCGAGTGCGCGACCGCGCCGACGGCCGCCGTGGTGACGAAGACCAGGGCGACCGCGAGCAGGAAGATGGGCCGTCTGTTGGCCGCGAACTGCCGCCAGGAGGTCCGCTGCACGGAGGCGTAGAGCAACGGCGGCAGCACCAGCGGGAGGATGAACTCCGGCGGGATGTCGACGTTCGGCACGAAGGGCAGGAAGGCCAGCGCGATCCCGATGAGGGTCATCAGGACGGGCGCCGGCAGCCCGAGCCGCTCACCGAGGGGCACGGTGAGCAGGGCGCCGAGGAGCAGCAGGAAGAGCAGGGCCAATTGATCCACGGCCCCACCCTGTCACGTACGTCCGTTTTGGAGGCGATTGCCCCCCGCTGAACGCTTCAGAGCACCCGGCGCATGGCCCGGTGCGGCATCCCCGCGTCCGGGAACTCGGGGCCGTACGCCACGTACCCGAGCCGCTCGTAGAAGCCGAGCGCGTGGGTCTGCGCGTGCAGGTCGACGGCGCTCAGACCGCGCTCCCGCGCGACGTCCTCGATGGCCCGCACGAGCGCCGCGCCGACCCCGAGGCCGCGCGCCGCCTTGGCGACCGCGAGCCGCCCGAGGGAGCCCACCGAGGCGTCGCCGCCGGTCTTGCCGGCCGCGTCCGCCCCGTACAGCAGGCGCCCGGTGCCCAGCGGCAGTCCGTCCGCCCCCAGCGCGAGGACGTGCGCCGCGGTCGCGTCGTACGGGTCGTACTCCAGCTCCTGCGGAACGCCCTGCTCCTCGACGAAGACCTCGCGGCGCACCGCGAAGCAGGCCTCCCTGTCCCCCTCGGCGACCGCCTCACGGACGGTGTACGCGGCACTCACTGACTCTCCGAGGCGATCCGGTCGAGGGCCTTCTGCAGGTCCTCGGGGTAGGTGCTGGAGAACTCGACCCAGGACCCGTCGCCCGGGTGCTCGAAGCCGAGGCGGACGGCGTGCAGCCACTGCCGGGTCAGGCCGAGGCGCTTCGCGAGCGTCGGGTCGGCGCCGTAGGTGAGGTCGCCGACGCAGGGGTGGCGGTGGGCGGACATGTGCACCCGGATCTGGTGGGTGCGGCCCGTCTCCAGCTTGATGTCGAGCAGCGAGGCCGACCGGTACGCCTCGATGAGGTCGTAGTGCGTGACGGAGGGCTTGCCGTCGGCGGTGACCGCCCACTTGTAGTCGTGGTTCGGGTGCCGGCCGATCGGCGCGTCGATGGTGCCGCTCATCGGGTCCGGGTGGCCCTGGACGAGCGCGTTGTAGCGCTTGTCGACCACGCGCTCCTTGAACTGGCGCTTGAGCGAGGTGTACGCGTACTCCGACTTCGCGACCACCATCAGACCGGAGGTGCCGACGTCGAGGCGGTGCACGATGCCCTGGCGCTCGGCGGCGCCGGAGGTGGAGATGCGGTACCCGGCGGCGGCGAGGCCGCCGATGACCGTGGTGCCGGTCCAGCCGGGGCTGGGGTGCGCGGCCACGCCGACCGGCTTCATGATCACGACGATGTCGTCGTCGTCGTGGATGATCTCCATGCCCTCGACGGGCTCGGCGACGATCTGCACGGGCGCGGCCGCGCCCGGCATCTCGACCTCGAGCCACGCGCCGCCGCTGACCCGCTCTGACTTGCCGACGACGGAGCCGTCGACCTGGACCTTCCCTGCGGCGGCCAGCTCGGCCGCCTTCGTACGGGAGAACCCGAACATACGGGCGATGGCGGCGTCGACGCGCTCGCCCTCCAGGCCATCGGGAACGGGCAGCGTGCGGATCTCGGGACTCGTGCTCACCCGTCGAGTATGCCCTGTGCCGGGAGTGCGCGGTCCTGGGTGCTCAGTCCTTGTGGATGGTGCCGTCCGGGTCGAGGCCCCGGAAGGACAGCAGGACGATCAGGATGCCGCCGCAGACGATCGCCGAGTCGGCGAGGTTGAAGACGGCGAAGTGCGCGGGGGCGATGAAGTCCACGACCGCGCCCTCGAAGACGCCGGGCGAGCGGAAGATCCGGTCCGTGAGGTTGCCCAGCGCGCCGCCGAGCAGCAGACCCAGCGCGATCGCCCAGGGCAGGCTGTAGAGCTTCCGCGCGAGGCGGATGATCACGACGATCACGGCGGCGGCGATGCAGGTGAAGATGATCGTGAAGGCCTCGCCCATGCCGAAGGCGGCGCCCGGGTTCCGGATGGCGTCGAGCCGCAGGACGTCGCCGATCAGCCGGATCGGCTCGTGGCCCTCCAGCTTGGCGACCACCAGCATCTTGCTGCCGAGGTCGAGCAGATAGGCGAGCACGGCCACGACGAAGAGGGCGACGATCCGGCGCCTGCCCCTGGGCCGCTCCTCGGGAGCGGCCGTACCGTCGGGGGTGGCCGTGCCGTCGTCCGGGGCGGCCGTCTCGTCGGCCCCTGCTGAATCCGGCGTACCGATGATGCGCTCCGCCTCTGCCACGTGAGTGAGTCCCTCGACCTCGATGCCTGACCGTGCACCGAGGGTACGGCACAGGCGTACGAGACCGGCAGCCGAGATCGTCAGCCGCGCCGCTCCTGTCGCTGTTTGTCCTCGACGCAGAGCGTGGCCCGCGGGAAGGCCTGCATCCGCGCCTTGCCGATCGGCTTGCCGCACACCTCGCACAGCCCGTACGTGCCCGCGTCGAGCCGCTCCAGGGCGTGCTCTGACTGCTCCAGCATCTCCCGGGCGTTCGCCGCCAGGGCCAGCTCGTGCTCGCGCGTGATGTTCTTGGTGCCGGTGTCGGCCTGGTCGTCCCCGGCGCCGTCGCCGGAGTCCCGCATCAGGCCGGTCAGCTCCTCCTGGGAGTGGACGAGCTCGCTGCGGAGCCGCAGCACCTCCGCCTGGAGGCCGTTGCGGGCCTCGGCGACCTCCTCCGGCGTCCACGGGTCCTCGCCGGGACGCACCGCGAGCTCACCGGCCCGTGCCGGGGGCACCGCCGCCTCGTCGCCGACGGTCGTGACGCCACCCGCGGTCTTCTTCGCTGCCACCGTCCTGGCTCCTGTCTGCTTCTTCGCGGCGGGCGCCTTCCTGGCGGCCGCCTTCTTCGCCACGGCCTTCTTGGCGGGCGTCTTCGGGGCGGGGGCGTCGTCGGCGGGGTCCGCCGCACCGGCCTCCTTCGCGACGGCGTCCTTCGGGGCCGCGTCCGCGGCGACCGTCCTGCGGGACGCGGCCTTCTTCGCGACCGACTTCTTCGCGACCGTCTTCCTCGTGACCGTCTTCCTGGCCGGCGTCTTCTTCGCGACCGGTTTCCCGTCGACCGTCGACTTCTTGCCGGCCACGTCCTTGGCGGCCACGTCCTCGGCGACCCCGGTCGCACCGGCGGAACCGGCGACCGAGGTCTTCTTCGCGGCGGTCTTCTTCGCCACCATGTCGCGGCCCCTTCACATTTTGTGATCTTGCTCGCGAATCGTGCTGGGACGATAAATCGGCCCAAGGCCCGCGGCAACGGGGCACGCCGCCGTTCCCACCCGCCCCCGCTCCCCACGGGGCGGGCCTGCCTCCGTTGTGCCCAGCTCCCCGCCCGGTTATCCGTCCCGCGCCTCCCCCACATGGCCGCACGGGAAGTCGGGCCCGGGCCGTATGGCCATTCGGGTCACGCGAAAACCGGTCTGCCGCCTCCCCTCCGGCCCCTTACACTGGCCACAGCGAAAGGCTTGGATGGGGACGAGTAGCGTCGCAAGCAGCCATGAGCGACCCGGGGACGGTGAGAGCCCGGGGGCGAGCCCGATGTGAAGCATCACCCCGGAGCCGTCGGAAGAAAGCCGCACGACAGGGCGGTGACTAGAACCGGCGTCGCGACCCCAATGAGGGGGCTCAGGGCGATCACGTCCGGGGCCAAGGAGGGTGGTACCGCGGGAGCAGCGCTCTCGTCCCTCCGACGGAAGAGAACCGTCCGCCGGAGGAAGATCGATGTCGCAGTACCGCCAGGTGCCCGCCCAGGTCGACCTGCCCGCGCTGGAGCACGACGTGCTCGATTTCTGGCGCGAGAGCAAGGTCTTCGCGAAGACCCTGGAGCAGTCCGAGGGACGCCCCGAGTGGGTGTTCTACGAGGGCCCGCCCACCGCCAACGGCATGCCCGGCGCCCACCACATCGAGGCCCGCGTCTTCAAGGACGTGTTCCCCCGCTTCCGGACCATGCGCGGCTACCACGTGGCCCGCAAGGCCGGCTGGGACTGCCACGGTCTGCCGGTCGAGCTCGCCGTCGAGAAGGAGCTCGGCTTCTCCGGCAAGAAGGACATCGAGGCGTACGGCATCGCCGAGTTCAACGAGAAGTGCCGCGAGTCCGTGACCCGGCACACCGACGCCTTCGCCGAGCTCACGACCCGCATGGGCTACTGGGTCGACCTCGACGACGCGTACCGGACCATGGACCCCTCGTACATCGAGTCGGTCTGGTGGTCGCTCAAGCAGATCTTCGACAAGGACCTCCTGGTCCAGGACCACCGTGTCGCCCCCTGGTGCCCCCGCTGCGGCACCGGCCTCTCGGACCACGAGCTGGCGCAGGGCTACGAGACGGTCGTCGACCCCTCCGTGTACGTGCGCTTCCCGCTCACCTCCGGGCCGCTCGCCGGCAAGGCGGCGCTCCTGGTCTGGACGACGACCCCGTGGACCCTGGTGTCCAACACGGCCGTCGCCGCGCACCCCGAGGTGACCTACGTGGTCGCCACGGACGGCGACGAGCGGGTCGTCGTCGCCCAGCCGCTGGTCGAGAAGGCGCTCGGCGAGGGCTGGGTGACCACGGGCGAGTCCTTCACGGGCGCGGAGATGGAGCGCTGGACCTACCAGCGCCCCTTCGAGCTCGTCGAGTTCCCGGCCGAGGCCCACTACGTCGTGAACGCCGAGTACGTCACGACCGAGGACGGCACGGGTCTGGTCCACCAGTCCCCCGCCTTCGGTGAGGACGACCTCAAGGTCTGCAAGGCGTACGGCCTGCCGGTCGTGAACCCGGTCCGCCCCGACGGCACCTTCGAGGAGGACGTGCCGCTGGTCGGCGGCGTCTTCTTCAAGAAGGCCGACGAGGCGCTCACCGCCGACCTGGACGCGCGCGGCCTGCTCTTCAGGCACATCGCGTACGAGCACAGCTACCCGCACTGCTGGCGCTGCCACACGGCCCTGCTCTACTACGCGCAGCCGTCCTGGTACATCCGCACGACCGCGGTCAAGGACCGCATGCTCCAGGAGAACGACAGGACCAACTGGTTCCCCGAGTCGGTCAAGCACGGCCGCTTCGGCGACTGGCTGACGAACAACGTCGACTGGGCGCTCTCGCGGAACCGCTACTGGGGCACCCCGCTGCCGATCTGGCGCTGCGAGGACGACCACCTGACGTGCGTGGGCTCGCGCGCGGAGCTCACCGAACTGACGGGCACGGACCAGTCGGAGCTCGACCCGCACCGCCCGTTCATCGACGCGGTGACGTTCCCCTGCCCGACCTGCTCGAAGACCGCCACCCGCGTGCCCGAGGTCATCGACGCCTGGTACGACTCGGGCTCGATGCCGTTCGCGCAGTACGGCTACCCGTACCAGAACAAGGAGCTCTTCGAGTCCCGCTACCCGGCGCAGTTCATCTCCGAGGCGATCGACCAGACCCGCGGCTGGTTCTACACGCTGATGGCGGTCGGCACGCTCGTCTTCGACAAGTCCTCGTACGAGAACGTGGTCTGCCTGGGCCACATCCTCGCCGAGGACGGCCGGAAGATGTCCAAGCACCTGGGCAACATCCTCCAGCCCATCCCGCTCATGGACCAGCACGGTGCCGACGCGGTCCGCTGGTTCATGGCGGCCGGCGGCTCCCCGTGGGCGGCGCGGCGCGTGGGCCACGGCACGATCCAGGAGGTCGTGCGGAAGACCCTCCTCACGTACTGGAACACGGTGGCCTTCCAGGCCCTGTACGCCCGTACGTCCGGCTGGGCGCCGAGCGCGGCGGACCCGGCCCCGGCCGACCGCACGGTCCTCGACCGCTGGCTGCTGTCCGAGCTGAACACGCTGGTCGCCGAGACGACCGAGGCGATGGAGTCGTACGACACCCAGCGCACCGGCAAGCTGATCTCGGCCTTCGTCGACGACCTCTCCAACTGGTACGTGCGCCGCTCGCGCCGCCGCTTCTGGCAGGGCGACGCCTCCGCGCTGCGCACCCTGCACGACGTCATCGAGACGGTCACCCGCCTGATGGCCCCGCTGACCCCGTTCATCACCGAGCGGGTCTGGCAGGACCTCGTGGTCCCGGTGAGCCCGGACGCCCCGGAGTCGGTGCACCTGGCCACCTGGCCGGAGTCGGACGCGACGCAGATCGACAAGACGCTCTCGGAGCAGATGGTCCTGGTCCGGCGCCTGGTCGAGCTGGGCCGCGCCACCCGCGCCGAGTCCGGCGTCAAGACCCGCCAGCCGCTGTCCCGCGCGCTGGTCGCCGCGACGGGCTTCTCGGCGCTGTCGCCGGAGCTCCAGGCCCAGATCACGGAGGAGCTGAACGTCTCGTCCCTGGCGTCCCTGTCGGAGGTCGGCGGTTCCCTCGTCGACACGACCGCCAAGGCGAACTTCCGGGCCCTGGGCAAGCGCTTCGGCAAGGGCGTCCAGGACGTGGCGAAGGCCGTGGCCGCGGCGGACGCGGCGGCGCTGTCGCTGGCGCTGCGGTCCGGTGAGGCGCCCCTCGTGGTGAACGGCGAGGAGATCACCGTCACCCCCGAGGAGATCATCATCACGGAGACCCCCCGTGAGGGCTGGTCGGTCGCCTCCGACGCGGGCGCGACGGTGGCCCTGGACCTGGAGATCACCCCGGAGCTCCGGCGCGCGGGCCTGGCCCGTGACGCGATCCGCCTGATCCAGGAGGCCCGCAAGAACAGCGGCCTGGACGTGGCGGACCGCATCGCGCTGCGGTGGCGGGCGGGCTCCCCGGAGACGGTGGAGGCGCTGACGGCGCACGCGGAGCTGATCGCGGACGAGGTGCTGGCGACGGACTTCGCGCGGGGCGAGGCGGACGAGACGTACGGCCCGGCCTTCGAGGACGAGCCCCTGACCCTCACCTTCCACCTCCGCAAGGCGTAACACCCCTCGAAGGGCCCGGCACCAACCCTGGCGCCGGGCCCTTCGCCGTTGTGGGGCCGCGCCCGCCCGCCCTGCCGTGTGGGCAATCGTCCCGCAGGGCGGGACGGGTGGGCACACGGGACGGCGCGCCCAGCGGCGCCTCCGCGTTCCGCGCCCTGACCCGCACCCATCGTGGCGGCGCACATCCGGTGCGGGTCCAGGCGCGTGGCCTCTGGCGCCGGCAAGGGCGCCGTCCGTTGTGCCCACCCGTTCCGCCCCGGCGGAACGCATGCCCACAACGGGGGAGGTACGCCGAAGGGCCGGCTCCCGGGTGGGGAGCCGGCCCTTCAGGCTGCCGACGGCTACGCGCTCAGGGCGCGATCGACCGCCGCCTCAGTTGTCGTCCTCGTCGATCAGGAAGCCCCGCATCGGCGCCGGCGCCTGCTGCATCGGCTGGGGCGCCTGCGGCCGGACCGGAGCCATCGGCTGGGTCATGGCCGGGGACATCTGCTGCTGGCCGCCGTAGGACGGGGCACCGCCCATGGACGGCGCACCGCCCATCGCGCCGTTGCCGCCGTAGGACGGCGCGCTCGCGCCCGCCGAGGCCATCGACGGGGCCGGCGGCAGCGAGGCCGTGGCCGGGGTGCGCGGCGGGGCCAGCGAGTCGTCCGCCTGGGTCTCCAGCTGACGCAGCTGGGACTCCAGGTAGGACTTCAGACGCGTGCGGTACTCGCGCTCGAAGCCGCGCAGGTCCTCGACCTTGCGCTCCAGCGTGGCGCGGGCGGACTCCAGGGAGCCCATCGCGACGCGGTGCTTCTCCTGCGCGTCCCGCTCAAGAGCGTCCGCCTTGGCGCGGGCGTCCCGCTCCAGGCCCTCGGCGCGGGAGCGCGCCTCGCCGACGATCTTGTTGGCCTCGGAGCGCGCCTCGGCGATCGCCTGGTCGGCGGTCTGCTGGGCGAGCGAGAGGACACGCGCGGCACTGTCGCCACCGGGGCCCTGCTGCGGCTGCTGCATCTGCGGCTGCATCTGCTGCTGCGGGTGACCCATGGGGCCGCCCTGCATCGGGCCGGGACCCATCGGACCGCCCTGCATGGGGCCGCCCTGCATCGGGCCGGGGCCCATGGGCCCGCCCTGCATGGGGCCACCCTGCATGGGGCCGGGGGGAAGCGCGGGGGCACCGGACGGCAGCTGCGGCGGACCCATCTGCGGCTGCTGCTGCTGGGCCGGCGGTCCGGATATGGCGGCGGGCACCGGCGCGCCGGGACCGACGGGACGATCCTGCGGCTCCGGGGGCTTGCGCATGCCCTGCTGCTGGTTCTGCGCGGCGGCACGCGTCGCGGCGGCCAGCTTGGCGCGCAGGTCCTCGTTCTCGCGGAGCAGGCGGGTCAGTTCGGCTTCGACCTCGTCGAGGAAGGCATCGACCTCGTCCTCGTCATAGCCTTCTCGAAGGCGGACGGTCGTGAACTGCTTGTTCCGCACGTCCTCGGGGGTCAGCGGCATCTCTTCTTCACCTCTACGTAGTCGTCGGCAGTCGGCAAGACCGTATCGTCCACTCGTTCCTCCACCATCACCTCGCGAAGCTGCTCACGATGGAGATCAGGATGTAGACGATGATCATCAGAACGAAGAAGGACAGGTCGAGTGCCACGCCCCCGAGACGCAGCGGCGGGATGAGTCGCCGCAGAAGCTTGAGCGGTGGATCGGTGACAGTGTAGGTGGCCTCAAGGACGACCACCATCGCCTTACCGGGTTGCCATGAACGGGCGAACTGGAAGACGTAGTCCATGACAAGCCGGACGATCAGGAGGACGAGGAAGCACATCAGCACGATGTAGACCACCTGTAGTGCGACGCCCATCCCGCGTTTCCCTCTCCCCTGGCTTTCGTGCTCTCGCTTGTCCGGCCGCTTCGCGACCGGTCCGTCCGGTTCTCGTGTTCTCAGCTCTGGTTGAAGAATCCGCCCTCTGCGATCCGGGCCTTGTCCTCCGCCGTGACATCGACGTTAGCAGGCGACAACAGGAACACCTTCTGCGTCACGCGCTCAATGCTGCCATGGAGCCCGAAGACGAGTCCGGCGGCAAAGTCGACAAGTCGCTTCGCGTCCGTGTCGTCCATCTCCGTGAGGTTCATGATCACCGGGGTGCCCTCACGGAAGTGTTCCCCGATGGTACGGGCCTCGTTGTAGGTCCGCGGGTGCAGCGTGGTGATGCGGTACGGCTCCCGCTCGGACACGACCTTGGGCATGATCACCGGTGCGTTCTTCTCCAGGCTCGGACGTTCGGGTGTGATGGATGCCACGGGGGCAATTCGGGCCGGACGTCCGCTTTCGGCGAGCACCGGGACAGAATGGGCAATCGGCTCCCGGGGAGCCGGGGGCTGCACCATTCGCACCGGCTCCTCGCGCTCCACCTGACGCGGGGGGGTGTGGCGCCGGTCGCGCTCGGGCTCCGGCTCCAGCTCGGGTTCGAAGTCGTCGTCGGGGTCGAAGCCCCGGCCGTCGTACCCATCGTCCTCCACGAGGCCGAGGTAGACCGCCATCTTGCGCATCGCGCCGGCCATTCTCTGAGTCCTCCGCTCTGTGGTGGATCGGCCTTGTCACCAAGTGCCGGCGATCCACGGGCCACCCCGCCGTTCTGCGGAATGACCATATTTTCTGCTGTGGTCCGACTTGCTTCGCGACGTTACCCGAGCTTCGGGCGGACACCGAGTACCGCCGTACCGACGCGTACGTGTGTCGCCCCGGCAGCGACGGCCTCCTCGAGGTCCGCACTCATCCCTGCTGACACCATGTTCGCAGCCGGACGGGTCGCGCGCAGGACAGTCGACAAATCCATCAGCCGGTCGAAGGCGGCGCGTTGCCGCCCCGCGTACTCCCCGGCGAGCGGGGCGACGGTCATCAGCCCGGCGAGTCGCAGCCCGGGCGCGGCGTCCACCGCCGCGGCCAACTCCTCGATCCCGTCCGGCGCGACACCGCCGCGGTCGCCCCGCTCGCCGGATTCGGCGTCGAGCGCGACCTGGATCAGACAGCCGAGCTCGCGGCCCTCCTTCTCCGCGGCCGCGGACAGGGCGGAAACGAGCTTCAAGCGGTCGACAGACTGCACCACATCGGCATAACCCACCACGGATCTGACCTTGTTGGTCTGCAACTGGCCGACGAAGTGCCAGGTCAGGTCGAGGTCCGCACAGGCGGCCGCCTTGGGCGCGGCGTCCTGGTCCCGGTTCTCGGCGACGTGCCGCACCCCGAGCTCGTGCAGGAGTCTGACGTCGCTGGCGGGGTAGGTCTTGGTGACCACGATCAGGGTCACCTCCTCCCGCGCGCGCCCCGCGGCGGCGCACGCGGCGGCGATGCGCTCCTCCACCTGGGCCAGGTTCGCGGCGAGTTCCGACGTGCGGTCCGTCATGTCTCTTCTCACAACCAGACATATCCCGCGAGTCGCCCCGTGGTGCGATCGCGACGGTACGAGTAGTGGTCGCGCGATTCCAGGGTGCAGACCCCGGCGTCCGCGATGTCCGGGACCCCGAGCCGCTCCAACTGCGCGCGCACTCCGGCGGCGACGTCGACGGCGGGGGTGCCCCAGGAGGTCTCCGCGTACGCGGCCGGTTCGACGGCCGCGACCTCGGCGCGCATCGCCTCGGGCACTTCGTAGCAGCGGCCGCAGACGGCGGGTCCGGTGCGGGCGACGATCCGGGCGGGGTCGGCGCCGAGCTTCACCATCGCCGCGACGGCGGCGGGGACGACTCCGGCGACCATCCCGGGCCGCCCGGCGTGGGCGGCGGCCGCGACTCCGGCGACCGGGTCGGCGAGGAGGACGGGCACGCAGTCCGCGGTGAGGACGGCGAGGGCGAGTCCGGGGCGGGCGGTGACGATCGCGTCGACGGACGGGACCACCGCGTCCCCCCACGGTCCGTCGACCTCGGCGACGTCGGCGCCGTGGACCTGGTTCATCCAGACCACCTGCGCCGGGTCGAGCCCGAGGGCCCCGGCGGCGGCCGCCCGGTTGGCCAGGACGGCCGCGGGCTCGTCCCCGACCGCTCCGCCGAGGTTGAGCTCCTCGTACGGAACGGCGCTCACCCCGCCCCACCGGTCGGTGAAGGCGAAGTGCGCGCCGTTCGCGTCGAAGCGGTGTCCTATCACTTCAGGAAGTCCGGGACGTCCAGCTCCTCGGCCTGGCTGTCCGCGTACGGACGGGCCGGCGGGACGACCGGCGGAGCGGCCGACAGCGGGGTCTCGTTGACGACCGGGGCGGGCTCGACCGGGACCGGGGCCGGCTCCTCGCGCGGGGCGACCGTACCGAGGCCGCCCAGCGGGCGGGGGGTCTCGGTGATGCGGGGGGCCGGGGCCGGCTCCTCGCGCTTGGCCGAGACCGAGCCGATGATGTTGTCCCGGCGGGCCGGCGGCTGACCGCCGTCGAAGCCGGCCGCGATGACGGTGACCCGGACCTCGTCGCCGAGGGCGTCGTCGATGACGGCGCCGAAGATGATGTTGGCCTCGGGGTGGGCCGCCTCGCTGACCAGCTGCGCGGCCTCGTTGATCTCGAAGAGACCGAGGTCGCTGCCGCCGGAGATGGAGAGCAGCACGCCGCGGGCGCCGTCGATGGAGGCCTCCAGGAGCGGCGAGGAGATCGCCATCTCGGCCGCCGCCACCGCGCGGTCGTCGCCGCGGGCGGAGCCGATGCCCATGAGCGCCGAACCGGCCTCGGACATGACCGACTTGACGTCGGCGAAGTCGAGGTTGATCAGACCCGGGGTGGTGATGAGGTCGGTGATGCCCTGGACACCGCTCAGGAGGACCTGGTCGGCCGACTTGAAGGCGTCGAGCACGGAGACCTGGCGGTCCGAGATCGAGAGCAGCCGGTCGTTGGGGATGACGATGAGGGTGTCGACCTCTTCGCGGAGCTCGGCGATGCCGTCCTCCGCCTGGTTGGCGCGACGGCGGCCCTCGAAGGTGAACGGCCGGGTGACCACACCGATCGTCAGGGCGCCGAGCGAGCGCGCGATGTTGGCGACGACGGGCGCGCCGCCGGTGCCGGTGCCGCCGCCTTCGCCGGCGGTGACGAAGACCATGTCGGCCCCCTTGAGGACCTCCTCGATCTCCTCACGGTGGTCCTCTGCCGCCTTGCGACCGACGGCCGGGTTGGCCCCGGCCCCGAGGCCGCGGGTGAGTTCACGGCCGACGTCGAGCTTGACGTCGGCGTCGCTCATCAACAGCGCTTGCGCGTCGGTGTTGATCGCGATGAACTCGACGCCCTTGAGACCGACCTCGATCATTCGGTTGATGGCATTGACACCACCGCCGCCGACACCGATGACCTTGATGACTGCGAGGTAGTTCTGCGGTGCTGCCACGTCGAAGGCCTCTCGCCTCGAGTTACGTGTCGTCGCTGCGCGGTTGGTCGCGCCGCTCCGACGGATGCCGATTGGGACGGTCCGAAACGCCGACCCAAACCCTAACGTTGAAGTTTAGGGTTACCAGTGTCTCTGTTCGCTGGACTCTTCCGAACAGGACACTAAGTCGACAAGTGGCGCACGTTCAACGAACACGCCGAACCTCCCGTTTTTCTTTTCACCCTATGTGATCACCCGTAGCGATGGCCAACCAGGGTGCTGGCCAGCGGAGATGCCCGTCAACTTCCGGACGAGGCGGGGGCCGTGGGGGCACTTACGTCGAAGTGCCCCGCTTTGGGAGTGGCCTTCATGAGGGCGGTCAGCACCCGGGCCTTGACCGGGCCGTGCTCACCGCTGCCCCAGAAGACCGTTCGGCCCCTGGTCAGCTCCAGAGTGACGGAGTCGTACGAGGTGATGCGTACGACACGAGCGTCCCGGGCGATTTCCGCGGGGAGTTCACCCCGGACGCCGACCGCCTCCCGGAGCAGCCGGTCCGCGTCGAAGCGGCGGAGGCTCGGGGAGGAGGCGCTGTCGAGGACGAGGAGGGGGACGCCGCGGGGCGCGGTGTCGACGGTGGAGAACCGCAGTCCCGTCGCGTCCACTTCGGTGAATTTTCCGCCCTTTTCGACAAGAAGAACGGGCTTCCGTTCCGTCACTTTCAGCCCGATTCCGTGCGGCCACGACCGCACGACGTCGATCGATTCGATCCGCGGCAGCTTCTGCCGGAGCCGGGCTGCGATCGCGTCGGTGTCGACGGTGACGAGCGGGGCGCCCATCGGGACGGCGGCGACCGCCTCGACCTCGGCCGGCGTCAGGACCTGCGTGCCGGAAGTCTTCACACGTTCTACACGGAACCAGGTCGAGCCGTAGAGCGCCCAGGCCCCGCCGGCCACGAGCACGACGAGGCCGAGCGCGACGAGGAGCACCCGGGGCGCGGGCACCCGGAACCGACGGTTCCGGGTGCCCGCGCCGGAGGACCGCTCCGACGACCCCTTCGTCTTGCTCGTCCCGCTCTTCTCCGCGGTCGTCGGTCCCGCTGCCACCCGGCGCCTCCTGCCTCAGGGCCGCTACGCCTGCCGGCGGGCGGCGATCGCCTCGTACACCATGCCGACGAGCAGGTCGTCGGCGTCCCGGCGGCCGAACTCGGCAGCGGAGCGGGACATCTCGTACAACCGGTGCGGATCGGCCAGTACGGGCAGGACGTTGCCCTGCACCCACTGCGGCGTCAGCTCCGCGTCGTCGACGAGGAGTCCACCGCCGGCCTTCACCACCGGCTGGGCGTTGAGCCGCTGTTCGCCGTTGCCGATGGGCAGCGGGACGTACGCGGCGGGCAGCCCGACGGCGGAGAGCTCGGCGACGGTCATCGCGCCCGCGCGGCAGAGCATCATGTCGGCCGCGGCGTACGCGAGATCCATCCGGTCCACGTACGGTACCGGCACGTACGGCGGCATACCGGGCATGTTGTCGACGCGCGGCATCTCGTTCTTCGGGCCGACCGCGTGCAGGATCTGGATGCCGGAGCGCTGGAGCACCGGGGCGATCTGCTGGATCACCTCGTTGAGCCGCCGGGCGCCCTGGGAGCCGCCGGAGACCAGCAGCGTCGGCAGGTTCGGGTCGAGGCCGAAGGCGGCGCGCGCCTCGGGCCGCACCCGCGCCCGGTCGAGGGTCGCGATGGTGTGCCGCAGCGGGATGCCGATGTAACGGGCGTTGCGGAGCTTGCTGTCCGGGGTGGCGACGGCGACCCCGGCCGCGTACCGCGAACCGATCTTGTTGGCCAGGCCGGGCCGGGCGTTGGCCTCGTGGACCACGATGGGCACCCCGAGGCGCTTGGCCGCGAGATAGCCGGGCAGGGCCACATAGCCGCCGAAGCCGACCACGCAGTCCGCCTTGGTGCGCTCCAGGACCTGCTCGGCCGCCTTGATCGTGCCGCGCAGCCGCCCGGGGACGGTGATCAGCTCGGGGGTGGGCTTGCGGGGCAGCGGTACGGCGGGGATGAGCGCCAACTCGTAGCCCCGCTCGGGCACGAGCCGGGTCTCCAGACCCTTCTCCGTGCCGAGCGCCGTGATCCCCACGCTGGGGTCCTGCCTGCGCAGGGCGTCCGCGAGGGCGAGCGCGGGCTCGATGTGGCCGGCGGTCCCCCCACCGGCGAGTACGACATGCACCGAAATTCACCGCTCTCCGGACGGGCGCTTCTTGACGCGCCGTCGCATCGACTTCCATCTCTTCCCGGCCCGCTTGCCCCAGCCGGGGCGACGCATGGCCAGGGCCGCTTTCGCGGCGGGTTCCTGTCGCGCGAAGGCGATGAGGAGCCCGACGGCGAACATGGTCGGCAGCAGGGCCGACCCTCCGTAGGAGAACAGCGGGAGCGGGACACCGGCGATCGGCAGCAGGCCGAGCACCGCACCGATGTTGATCACGGCCTGAGCCGTGATCCAGGTGGTCACACCTCCCGCGGCGAACCTCACGAAGGGGTCCTCCGTGCCTCCGGCCACGCGGATACCCGCATAGCCTAGAGCCGCGAACAGGGCGAGTACCGACAGCGTCCCCGCGAGACCCAGTTCCTCACCGGTGACCGCGAAGATGAAGTCGGTGTGTGCTTCAGGGAGTTGGCCCCATTTCTCGACGCTCGCGCCGAGTCCGGAACCGAACCATCCGCCCGAGGCCAGAGCATAGATTCCGTGCGCGGCCTGCAGGCAGGGGGCTCCCTCGCCGCCGGGGTCGGTCGCTCCGATGCAGTCGAAGCGCTTCATCCGGTTGTCGCTCGTCTTGATCAGCAGGAAGCCGATCGCGCCGGCGACCGTGAGGACGCCGACGAAGAGCCGGGTGGGCGCCCCGGCCGTCCACAGCAGGCCGAAGAGGATGGCCGCGAGGATGATCGAGGTGCCCATGTCGCCGCCGAGCATGATCAGCCCGAGCAGCATGAAGGCGCCCGGCACCAGCGGCACCAGCATGTGCTTCCACTGGGTCAGCAGCCGCATGTCCTGCTTGCGGGCGAGCAGGTCGGCCCCCCACAGGATCAGCGCCAGCTTGCCGAACTCGCTGGGCTGGAGCTGGAAGGGGCCGCCGAGGGAGATCCAGTTCTGGTTGCCGTTGACCGCGTGCCCTATCCCGGGGATCTGCACGAGGACCATCAGGAACACCGCGCCGACCAGGATCGGGTAGGCGAGCGCCCGGTGCAGCTTGACCGGCATCCGGGAGGCGATCAGGAGCAGTCCGGTGCCGAGGAGCGCGGCGATGAACTGCTTCCGGAAGAAGTAGGAGGGCACCAGGTCGTAGCGGAGCGCCGTGATCATCGAGGCGGAGTAGACCATCACCAGGCCGAGCGTGGTGATGAGCAGCCCCGCGCCGATGATCACGTAGTACGCCGTGAGGGGCCGGTCCCAGGCCTTGCGGAGCCGCTCGTAGAGCCCGCGTGGGCCTCCGCCGCGCGCCCGCCGCGGGGTCGCGGGGGCCCGCCCTCCGCCGCCTGCGGCGGAGGGCCGGCGTGTCCCGGCGATCTTGCTCGGCATGGTCGCTGTCCCCTCCAGTCGTGCCCGGTCCGGCCGGACCCTCCCGCTGGTCGGGTCAGGCGTCCCCGGTGGCGGCGAGGGCGCGGACGGCGTCCGCGAAGGCCTCGCCCCGCTTGTTGTAGTTGGTGAACATGTCCATCGAGGCGCAGGCCGGGGCGAGCAGCACCGTGTCCCCCGGCTGGGCGAGCCGGGCCGCCTCGCGGACCGCCTCGGACATCGCCCCAGTGTCGGTCCGGTCGAGGTCCACCACCGGGACCTCCGGGGCGTGTCGCGCCAGGGCTTCGCGGATCAGGGCGCGGTCGGCGCCGATCAGGACGGCGCCGCGCAAGCGCTTCGCCGACCGCTGGACGAGCTCGTCGAAGGTCGCGCCCTTGGCGAGGCCGCCGGCGATCCAGACGATCGGCTCGTAGGCGGCCAACGAGGCTTCCGCGGCGTGGGTGTTGGTGGCCTTGGAGTCGTCGACGTACGTGACTCCCTGGACCTCCTCGACCAGTTCGATGCGGTGCGGGTCGGGCCGGAAGGCCTTGAGGCCGTCCCGTACGGCCTTGGCCTCGACGCCGAAGGCGCGCGCGAGGGCGGCGGCGGCGAGGGCGTTGGCGATGTTGTGCGGGGCCGGGGGCTGGACGTCGGCGACCTCGGCGAGCTCCTGGGCGTTCTTCTGCCGGTTCTCGACGAAGGCCCGGTCGACGAGGATGCCCTCGACGACGCCGAGCTGGGAGGGGCCGGGGGTGCCGAGGGTGAAGCCGATCGCGCGGCAGCCCTCCTCGACGTCGGCCTCGCGCACCAGGTCCTCGGTGACCTGGTCGGCGACGTTGTAGACGCAGGCGACCTGGTTGCCCTCGTAGACGCGGCCCTTGTCGGCGGCGTACGCCTCCATGGTGCCGTGCCAGTCGAGGTGGTCGGGCGCCAGGTTGAGCACGGCGGCCGAGTGGGCGCGGACGGACGGCGCCCAGTGCAGCTGGTAGCTGGAGAGCTCGACGGCGAGCACGTCGTACTCCTGCTCGCCGAGGACGGCGTCGAGGAGCGAGACGCCGATGTTCCCGACGGCGGCGGTCCGCAGACCGGCCGCCTCCAGGATCGAGGCGAGCATCCGCACGGTGGTGGTCTTGCCGTTGGTGCCGGTGACCGCGAGCCACGGGGCCGCAGGTCTTCCCGCAGGGGACTCACGCAGGCGCCAGGCCAGCTCGACGTCCCCCCACACCTCCACGCCCGCCTCGGCGGCGGCCGTGAAGAGGGGCTTGTCGGGCCGCCAGCCGGGGGTGGTGACGATCAGCTCGGTGCCGGCCGGCAGCGTCGCCCCGTCGCCGAGGCGGACGGTGATGCCTTCCGCCTCCAGCTCGGCGGCCTGCGCCCGGGAGCGCTCGTCGTCGCCGTCGTTGACGACGGTCACGAGCGCGCCGCGGGCGTGCAGGACGCGGGCGGCCGGGATGCCGGAGATCCCGAGTCCCGCGACGGTGACCTTCTTGCCGTTCCAGTCGAGCTGTTCTGTCACTTCTCTGCTGCCCATCCCGCGTAGAAGAGGCCCAGGCCCACGATCACGCACATGCCCTGGATGATCCAGAACCGGACGACGACCAGGACCTCGGACCACCCCTTGAGTTCGAAGTGGTGCTGGAGGGGCGCCATCCGGAAGACGCGCTTGCCGGTCATCTTGAACGAGCCGACCTGGATGACCACGGACATCGTGATCAGCACGAACAGGCCGCCGAGCAGGGCCAGCAGGAGCTCCGTACGGGAGCAGATGGCGAGACCGGCGAGGGCGCCGCCGAGGGCGAGCGAGCCGGTGTCACCCATGAAGATCTTGGCGGGCGAGGTGTTCCACCAGAGGAAGCCGAAGCAGGCGCCCATCAGCGCGGAGGCCACGACCGCGAGGTCGAGCGGGTCGCGGACCTCGAAGCAGGCGTTGGGGTTGGTCAGCGTGATCGCGTTGGCACAGGACTCCTGGAACTGCCAGAGCCCGATGAAGGTGTACGCGCCGAAGACCATCACCGAGGCGCCGGTGGCCAGACCGTCCAGACCGTCCGTCAGGTTCACGCCGTTGGACATGGCCAGGATCATGAAGAGCGCCCAGACCACGAAGAGCACCGGACCGATGGCCCAGCCGAAGTCCGTGATGAAGGAGAGCTTCTCGGATGCCGGGGTGTTCCCGCGCGCGTCCGCGAACTGCAGCGCGAGCACGGCGAAGGCGATGCCGACGATCAGCTGGCCGGCCATCTTCGCCTTGGCCCGCAGACCGAGCGAACGCTGCTTGACGATCTTGATGTAGTCGTCGAGGAAGCCCACCAGGCCCATGCCGGCCATGAGGAACAGCACCAGGACGCCCGAGTACGTCGGGTCCTCACCGGTGATGACCTTGGCCAGCGCGTACGCGATGAGCGTGGCCAGGATGAAGGAGATGCCGCCCATGGTGGGCGTGCCCTTCTTCCCGGCGTGACCGCGCGGGCCGTCGTCACGGATGAACTGCCCGTAGCCCTTGCGGGCAAGGAGCTTGATCAGCAGCGGCGTGCCGATCAGGGTCAGGAAGAGCCCGATGGCCCCCGCGAAGAGGATCTGCCTCATCGGCCGGTGACCTCGCCCTCGGTGTCGAGGAGCGCCAGCGCGACCTTTTCGAGACCGACCGACCTGGAAGCCTTCACAAGGACGACATCCCCCGGACGCAGCTCACTGCGCAACAGGTCGACAGCCGCCTGCGCGTCGGACACGTGCACCGACTCCTCACCCCACGAACCCTCGTTATATGCGCCCAGTTGCAGCCAGGAAGCTTCCCTCTCCCCGACCGCGACGAGCTTGCTGACGTTGAGCCGGACGGCGAGCCGTCCGACCGCGTCGTGCTCGACGAGCGATGCGTCACCGAGCTCGGCCATCTTGCCGAGCACCGCCCACGTACGAGCCCCTCGGGCCTGTGCGGCCCTGCCCATGGCCGCGAGCGCGCGCAGGGCGGCTCGCATGGACTCGGGGTTCGCGTTGTAGGCGTCGTTGACGATCGTCACGCCGTCCGGACGCTCGGTGACCTCCATGCGCCAGCGCGACAGGGTGCCCGCCTCGGAGAGCGCGGTGGCGATCTCTTCGACGGGCATGCCCAGCTCGTGCGCGACGGCGGCCGCTGCGAGCGCGTTCGACACGTGGTGCTCACCGTACAGGCGCAAGGTCACGTCACTGCACCCGGTGGGTGTGTGAAGCCTGAAAGAAGGCTGTCCGTTCTCTGTGAGGCGGACGTTCTCGGCCCGTACGGCCGCTTCGTCCGCTTCGCCGAACAGGGTCACGCGGGCCTTGGTCCGGCTCGCCATCGCGCGGACGAGCGGGTCGTCGGCGTTGAGGACCGCGACTCCGCCCTCTTCGGCGGACGGCAGGGACTCGACGAGCTCGCCCTTGGCCTGGGCGATCTGCTCCCGGCCGCCGAACTCGCCGATGTGGGCGGTGCCCACGTTCAGGACGAGGCCGATACGGGGCGGGGTCAGGCCGGTGAGGTAGCGGATGTGGCCGATGCCGCGGGCGCCCATCTCCAGGACCAGGTGCCGGGTCTCGTCGCTCGCGCGGAGCGCCGTGAGCGGCAGGCCGATCTCGTTGTTGAGCGAGCCGGGCGTCCACACGGTGGGCGCGTGCCGGTCGAGGACCTGGGCGATCAGGTCCTTCGTGGAAGTCTTGCCGGCCGAGCCGGTGAGGGCGACGACATCGGTGCCGAGCCGTTCCACGACCGCGCGGGCGAGGGCCCCGAGCGCGGTCTGGACGTCGTCGACGACGAGGGCGGGGACGCCGACGGGCCGGGTGGCGAGCACCGCCACCGCTCCCGCCCGGACGGCGCGCTCCGCGTAGTCGTGGCCGTCGACGTGCTCACCGGCGAAGGCCGCGAAGAGGCTGCCGGCCCGCACCTCGCGGGAGTCGATGACGACGGGCCCGGTGATCCGGGCGGCCGGATCCGGTATGTCGTGCGCCTGCCCGCCGACGATTTCGGCGATCTCGGCGAGGGAGAGGGCGATCACTGCTTCATCCCTGACTGTTCTCGTGACGGTGTGCGTCCTGCTGGCTCTGCTGGCGGAGAATCGCCTCGCGCAGGACCTCGCGGTCGTCGAAGGGGCGTACGACCCCGGCGATCTCCTGGCCCTGCTCGTGGCCCTTGCCGGCGACCAGGACGGTGTCGCCGGGGAGCGCGCGGGCGACGGCGGCCGCGACGGCGGCGGCCCGGTCGGGTTCGACCAGGACGTTCCCGCGCTCCCCCGCCGGCACCTCGGCGGCGCCGGCGAGCATGGCGGTGAGGATCGCGAGGGGGTCCTCGGAGCGGGGGTTGTCGGAGGTCAGGACGGCGGTGTCGGCGAGCCGGGCGGCGGCGGCGCCCATCGGGCCGCGCTTGGTGGTGTCCCGGTCGCCTCCGCAGCCGATGACCACGTGCAGCCGGCCCTCGGTGACCTCGCGCAGGGAGCGCAGGACCGATTCGACGGCGTCCGTCTTGTGCGCGTAGTCGACGACCGCGAGGTAGGGCTGGCCAGCGTCGACCCGCTCCAGGCGGCCCGGGACGCCGGGGACGGCGGCGACGCCCTCGGCGGCGGCCTTCGGGTCGAGACCCGCGGCGGCGAGGGTGGCGATCGCGGCGAGGGTGTTGGCGACGTTGAACGGGCCGGGCAGCGGGGCGGTGGCGGAGATCCGCTCGCCCTCGGGGCCGACGGCGGTGAACGTCGAGTCGTGGGAGCCGAGGACGAGGTCCTCGGCGCGCCAGTCGGCCTCGGGGCGGCCCTCGGCGGAGAAGGTGACGACCGGGACGGTCGCCTCCCCGGCGAGCCTGCGGCCGTAGGCGTCGTCGAGGTTGACCACGCCCAGGCGGCTGCGCCGGGGCGTGAAGAGCCCGGCCTTGGCCTGGAAGTAGTCCTCCATGTCGGAGTGGAACTCCATGTGCTCCGGGCTGAGGTTGTTGAAGACGGCGACGTCGAAGACGCAGCCGTCGACCCGGCCGAGCACCAGGGCGTGGCTGGAGACCTCCATGGCGACGGCCTCGACGCCCCGCTCGCGCATGACGGCGAAGAGCGCCTGGAGGTCGGTGGCCTCGGGGGTGGTGCGCTCGGACTTGATGCGTTCGTCGCCGATCCGCATCTCGACGGTGCCGACGAGGCCGGTCTTCCGCCCGGAGCCGCGCAGGCCGCCCTCCACCAGGTAGGCGGTGGTGGTCTTGCCGGAGGTGCCGGTGATGCCGATCTGGAGGAGGCCCTCGCCGGGGCGCCCGTAGATCCTGGCGGCGAGTTCGCCCATCCGGCCGCGCGGGTTCTCCACGACGAGGACCGGCAGGCCGGTCGCGGCGGCGCGCTCGGCGCCCGTCGGGTCGGTGAGGATCGCGGCGGCGCCGAGTCCGGCGGCCTGGGCGACGAAGTCGGCGCCGTGGGTGCGGGCGCCGGGCAGGGCCGCGTACAGGTCCCCGGGGCGCACGGCTCGCGAGTCGTGCGTGATGCCCGAGATCTCGACGGCCCGGGGGATGTCGGTCCCGAGCTGCGCGGCCAGGTCGCCCAGGGGTGTCGGGCGGGCCTGCTCCGGCCGGGGTGGGGCGTTTCGGTACTGATCAGCGTGTGGCACGGCGGTGAGCGTACCGGGCGCACCCTGTGCGGGGCCAAAAGAGCCCGGGGCCTCGCCGGAGTTCGATTTCCGGTTCCCGGAATGAGGGGTGATCGTTGTCACTGGTGCTCCCGGAGTGTCACGGGGTGGGTTCGAAGGTGACCGGCAGTCGGGCGGGGTCGCTGCCCGTGGGCGCGACGTGGAGGGTCTTGAGGGCGAACTCCATGACCTTCTTGTAGATGGGTCCGCAGATCTGGCCGCCGAAGTAGCTGCCCTTGGTGGGGTTCTGGATGGCGCAGTAGACGGTGATCTGCGGGTCGTCCGCGGGGGCGAAGCCGGCGAAGGAGGCGGTGTAGCCCTTGTAGACGCCGAGCTCGGGGTCGACGCGGTTGGCGGTGCCGGTCTTTCCGGCGACGCGGTAGCCGGGGATGGCGGCCTTGGTGCCGGTGCCCTCCCGGTCCTTGACGACGGACTCCAGCATCTGCGCGAGGGTCTTCGCCGTCTTCTCGCTGATGACCCTCGACTCCTTGGGCGCGGGGGCCGCCGTGAAGCGCCCGTCGGGGCCCTTCGTCCCGCGCACGAGGATCGGTTCGATCCGTACGCCGCCGTTGGCGATGGTCGAGTACACGGAGGCGGCCTGCATGGCGCTGACGGAGAGGCCCTGGCCGAAGGGGATCGTGTACTGCTGGGAGGTGGACCAGTCCTGGGGCTTGGCGAGGATGCCGGGGGTCTCGCCGGGGAAGTTCAGGCCGGTGGGGCTGCCGATGCCGAACTTGCGCAGGTACGAGTGGAGGACCCGGTTCGCCTCGGGCTGGTCCTTGCCGAGCTGGCCGGTGGCGAGGATGGTGCCGATGTTGCTGGACTTGGCGAGGACGCCGTTGAGGGTCAGGTACCAGGTGATGTGGTCGATGTCGTCCTTGAAGAGCCGGTCGCCGCGGTGGAGCCGGTTGGGGACGGTGACGTGGGTGTCGGGGGCCGCCTTGCCCTCCTCCAGGACGGCGGCCATGGACATGACCTTGCTGGTGGAGCCGGGCTCGTAGGCGTCCTGGAGGGCGGCGTTGCCCATGGCTGCGGCGTTGGCGGCGGAGAGGTCGTTGGGGTCGAAGCCGGGGGCGTTGGCCATGGCGAGGACCTCGCCGGTCCGGGTGTTCTGCACGACGACGTAGCCGCGGTCGGCCTTGGACTTCTTCACCTGCTCGGTGATGGCCTGCTGGGCGGCCCACTGGATGTCCCGGTCGATGGTCAGCTCGATGTCGGAGCCGGGGACGGCGGGGGTGCCCTGGGAGCCCGCGGTGGGCACCTGGCGGCCGCCGGACTGGGTGAAGCGGATCTTGCCGGCCTGGCCGGAGAGCTCCGCGTCGAGCATGGACTCCACGCCGCCGGCGCCCTTGCCCTCGGCGTTCACGTAGCCGAGTATCCCGGCGGCGAGCTCGCCGTTCGGGTACACGCGCTTGGTGCTGGGTTCGCTGAGGATGCCGCCGAGGAGGTTGATCCCGTTGCCGCCGACGGCCTGCGCCTTCTGCCCGTAGACCTTCTTGAGGTCCTTGATCTGGTTCCAGACCTGCGGGGTCTGCTTGCGGGCGAGCAGGGTGTAGCGGGACTTGGGGGTACGGAGCTTCTTCGCGAGCTCGGCGGGTTGCTTGCCGAGGATCGGGGCGAGGAGCGCGGCCGCCTGCTCGGGGGCGTCGGCGAGCTTCGACTCCTCGGGGGTGAAGAGCTTGGGGTCGGCGGTGATGTCGTACGCGTCGACGCTGGAGGCGAGCGCGATGCCGTTGCGGTCGGTGATCTCGCCGCGCTCGGCGGAGAGCGTGTACTCCTGGAAGCGGTACTTGTCGGCCTTGGCCGCGTACGCGGAGGCGTCCACCGCCTGGACCTGGAGCAGCCGCACCACGAAGACCAGCATGACGAGGGTCAGCCCGAGGGAGATCAGGCGCAGCCGGGGCCGCGGGCTGCCGAGCCGGATCGTGCGGGGCTGCCGGGCCGGGGGCCGCTTCCCTGCCGGGCGGGGCGCCGGGCGGGACGGACGGGCTCCGGGCGTGCGGGCTCCGGCGGAGGCGGGCCGGGGGCGCGCGGGCCGGGCGGGACCGGGGACGCGACGGCGCGGGGGCTCCTTGGAGGGCACTGCTCGGTCACCTGGTTTCGTAGGGCTCGTGGGGCTCGGGTACCGGCACTGTCCCTGATCGGCTGATGCCGGAGGAGCCCGAACCGGTGGGCCCCCCGCCGGTGGGAAGGACGCTGGTCGGGCTTGTGTCGGGGTTCGTCGGTGCCGTTCCGGTGGTCGCCGGGCTGTCGAACGTGCGGGGGCCCGTGGAGGCGCCGGCTCCGGTGGCGGGTGTGCTCCCGGGGGTCGCCGACGGCTTCGGCCTGGGCTTCGGGGTCGGCTTCGGGGCCTCCGCCACCGAGGGTTCGCCGAGGACCTTGCCGTCCGGGCCCAGGAAGGCCGGGCTGCCGCCCGGGACCATGCCGAGCTCGCGGGCGCGCCGCTCCAGGGCGTCGGGGGCCGCGTAGTCGTCGACGTCCCGCTGGAGCGCCTGCTCCTCGTCGGTGAGCTCGGTGGTCTTGTTCTTGAGCTCGTTCAGCTTGAAGGAGCCCTGGTTGAGGGCCGAGTTCAGCAGGAGCAGGGAGATGAGCCCGCCGCCGAGCAGGACGAAGACGAGCAGGACGAAGGGGGTGCGGGCGGCCGAGCTGGGCCCCGACGGCATGAGCCGTCCGAGTCGCGCGGCCCGCCCTTTGAGGGGCCCCTTCGCCGTGCTCACAGGACGTCTTCCCGGATGCGCTCGACACCCCGGAGCCGGGCGGGGGCGGCGCGCCGGTTCTCGGCGACCTCCTCCTCCGTGGGCAGCTCGGCGCCGCGCGTGAGCAGCTTCAGCCGGGGCTGGTACTTCTCGGGGACGACGGGCAGCCCGGGCGGGGCGGTGGTCGCCGCGCCGGCCGCGAAGACGCCCTTGACGATCCGGTCCTCCAGGGACTGGTACGAGAGGACGACGACCCGGCCGCCGACGGCGAGGGCCTTCACGGCCGCCGGGATGGCCTTCTCGACGCTGTCGAGCTCGTGGTTGACCTCGATGCGCAGGGCCTGGAAGGTGCGCTTGGCCGGGTTGCCGCCGGTGCGCTTGGCGGCCTGGGGCAGGGCGTCGCGGATGAGCTCGACGAGCCGGGCGCTGTTGGTGAAGGGCTCCTTGTCGCGCTCGCGCACGATCGCGGAGACGATCCGCTTGGCCTGCTTCTCCTCGCCGTACGCGCGGAGCATCCGGACCAGCTCGCCCGGCGGGTAGGTGTTGAGGACCTCGGCCGCGCTGATGCCGGACGTCTGGTCCATGCGCATGTCCAGCGGGGCGTCCTGGGCGTAGGCGAAGCCGCGGTCGGCCTCGTCCAGCTGCATGGAGGAGACGCCCAGGTCGAAGAGGACGCCGTCCACCCGGGGGATGCCGAGCCGGTCGAGGACCTCGGGCAGCTCGTCGTACACGGCGTGGACGAGGGTGGCCCGGTCCCCGTACGGGGCGAGCCGCTCGCCGGAGAGCCGCAGGGCCTCCTTGTCGCGGTCGAGGGCGACGAGCCGCGCCTCGGGGAACTGCTGCAGGAGGGCCTCGCTGTGGCCGCCGAGGCCCAGGGTGCAGTCGACGACGACCGCGCCGGGGCGCTGCAGGGCGGGGGCCAACATGTCCAGGCACCGCTGGAGCATCACCGGGACGTGTCGGTCGTTGCTCAATGCGCCCTCTCAGATCCGGCGCGGAGGCACGTACCGCGGGAGAGGCCGAGCCGTAGGTACCGCCGCACACACGGGGGAGAAACCGCGGAAAATCGCTCGTTGTCTCCGTGAACTCCGCGTCACTTTAGTCCACGGGACCCGCCGGTCAATCAACCGACTGGCGGGTCGCACAACCCGGGGAGCCCCATCTGTGGGTTAGCTCACAACAAGACTCATTGATGTTCTTTGTCCCCTCTCACAGCGGGCCGGAAAGGGGCGTGACCATTACCGTCGGAACCATGTCGACCTCCGCGCACCCCTCTGCCGACGCCATACGCACCGGCGCCACGGTCACCGACCGTCTCGTCGAGGCCAACGAACGCTACGCCGCCGATTTCACCGACCCGGGAATGGACGCGCGGCCCGTGCTGCGCGTCGCCGTCGTCGCCTGCATGGACGCCCGTCTCGACCTGCACGCGGCCCTCGGCCTGGAACTCGGCGACTGCCACACCATCCGCAACGCGGGCGGTGTCGTCACCGACGACGTGATCCGCTCGCTCACCATCAGCCAGCGGGCCCTCGGCACCCGCAGCGTGATGCTGGTGCACCACACGAACTGCGGTCTCGAATCGCTCACCGAGGACTTCCGGCACGAGCTGGAGGACGAGGTCGGCCAGCGCCCCGCCTGGGCGGTCGAGGCCTTCCGCGACGTCGACCAGGACGTCCGCCAGTCGATGCAGCGGGTGCGGACCTCCCCCTTCCTGCTGCACTCCGACGACGTCCGGGGCTTCGTCTTCGATGTGACGACGGGCCTGCTGCGCGAGATCGACCCGGCTTAAACCCTCCACTTAAACCGTCAAACCCTGGCATTTCCCCCGCACTTGTCCGCATGCAAGTGACAGGCCCGGCCACGGCAACAACAATGCTCGGACGACAGTTCCGAAAGGCCGAGGAGGGCCGGGGTGACGACCTATGACGATCGAGCGAGCCTCGCTGATCTGACCACCACTGTGGAGCGAGTCCGCCGATCGGTGGAGAGTGTGATCGAGGGCAAGCCCGAGGTCGTACGGCTTTCGCTGACCGTGTTGCTCGCCGAGGGGCACCTCCTGATCGAGGATGTCCCCGGCGTCGGCAAGACCATGCTGGCCAAGACGCTGGCCCGGTCCATCGACTGCTCGGTGCGCCGCATCCAGTTCACGCCCGACCTGCTGCCCTCGGACGTCACCGGCGTGTCGATCTTCGACCAGCAGCGCCGGGACTTCGAGTTCAAGCCGGGCGCGATCTTCGCCCAGATCGTGATCGGCGACGAGATCAACCGCGCCTCGCCGAAGACCCAGTCCGCGCTCCTGGAGTCCATGGAGGAGCGCCAGGTCACGGTCGACGGCCAGACGTACGAGCTGCCCAGCCCGTTCATGGTCGTCGCCACCCAGAACCCGGTCGAGATGGAGGGCACCTACCCGCTGCCCGAGGCCCAGCGCGACCGCTTCATGGCCCGTGTCTCCATCGGCTACCCCAGCGCCGAGGCCGAGCTCCAGATGCTCGACGTGCACGGCTCGGTCTCCCCGCTGGACGACCTCCAGCCGGTCGCCCACGCCCACGACATCCTCAAGCTGATCGAGGCCGTGCGCGGGGTCCACGTCGCCGACGCGGTACGCCGGTACGCGGTCGACATCGTCGCCGCCACCCGCACCCACCCCGACCTGCGACTCGGCGCCTCCCCCCGGGCCACGCTCCACCTGCTGCGGGCCGCCAGGGCCTCCGCGGCGCTCAGCGGCCGCGACTACGTCCTGCCGGACGACCTCCAGGCCCTCGCCGCACCCGTCCTCGCCCACCGGCTGCTGCCGACGGCGCAGGCCCAGCTGAACCGCCGCACCGCCGAGCAGGTCGTCCAGGAGATCCTCCAGCGCACCCCCGTCCCGGCCGCGGCCCCGCCCGCCGGACCGCTCTACGGCCAGCAGCAGCCCGGCGCCCGGCGGCTGTGATGAGTGGCGCCGCCGTGCCGGACGGACCGCGGGGCGACGAGGACGACCGGGGCGGACTGCGGGCCGCCTTCGGCGGTCTCACCACCCGCGGCCGTTCCTTCCTCGCCGCGGGGGTGGCCGCCGCCGCCTGCGCGTACGTCCTCGGCCAGGCCGATCTGCTGCGCGTCGGGCTGCTGCTCGCCGCCCTCCCGCTGATCTGCGTCCTCGTGCTGCACCGGACCCGCTACCGGGTCGCCGCCTCCCGCCGCCTCACCCCCCAGCGGGTGGAGACCTCCACCGAGGCGCGGGTCCAGCTGCGGATGGAGAACATCTCCAAGCTCCCCACCGGCCTCCTGATGCTCCAGGACCACGTGCCGTACATGCTGGGACCCCGCCCCCGCTTCGTCCTCGACCGGGTCGAGGCGGGCGGCCGGCGCGAGGTGTCCTACCGGGTCCGCTCCGACCTGCGCGGCCGCTTCCCGCTGGGCCCCCTCCAGCTGCGGCTCAACGACCCCTTCGGGATGTGCGAGCTGACCCGCTCCTTCAGCGCGTACGACACCCTCACCGTCGTGCCCCGCACCGAGGCCCTCCCGCCGGTGAAGCTCTTCGGCGAGGCCGGGGGGTACGGGGACGGGCAGTCGCGCTCCCTCGCGCTCGCCGGCGACGACGACGTCATCCCGCGCACCTACCGCCACGGCGACGACCTGCGCCGGGTCCACTGGCGCTCCACCGCCCGCTACGGCGAGCTGATGGTCCGCCGCGAGGAGCTCCCCCAGCGGGCCCGCTGCACCGTCCTCCTCGACACCCGCCGGATCGCCTTCCAGGGCGCGGGCCCCGACTCGGCCTTCGAATGGGCCGTCTCCGGCACCGCCTCCGCGCTCGTCCACATGCTGGAGCGCGGCTACGCGGTCCGGCTGCTCACCGACACCGGCAGCGCGATCCCCGGCGAGGGGGCCGAGGGCTTCGCCGGCTCGGCACAGGACTCGGCCGAAGCGGCCGGTCTGATGATGGACACCCTCGCGGTCGTCGACCACTCCGAGGGGGCCGGGCTCTCCCGCGCCTCCGACGTGCTGCGCGGCGGCGGCGACGGACTGCTCATCGCCTTCCTCGGCGACCTCGACGAGGAGCAGGCCGCCCTCGCCGCCCGGATGCGGGGACGGTCCGGCGCGGCCGTCGCGTTCGTCCTGGACTCCGGCACCTGGCTCACCGGCGGCGCGGTCCCCGGAGCGGTCGAGGACCGGGTGCGGCAGCTGCGCGAGGCGGGCTGGACGGCGCTCGCCGTACCGGCCGGCGCCTCGCTCGCCGATCTGTGGCAGCAGGCGGCCGGGCTCCGCCCGGAGTCCGCCGCCGCCGACACCTACGGAGGATGGTCATGAGCGGCCGCGCACGGCTGACGCTCGCTTCCTGGGCCGCCACCCTGATGGCCGCCGGGGCGCTGCTCCCCCTGGTGAAGCCGGCGACCTGGATCTTCACGGCCGCCTTCGTCCTCGCCCTGGTGAGCGGGGTGGGCACGCTGGCCCGGCGGGTGCCGCTGGCCCGGCCGCTGACCCTGCTCGCGCAGACCGTCACCGCGGTCCTCGCGCTGACCGTGTTCTTCGCCCGGGAGCAGGCCTTCCTGTGGCTCGTCCCGGGCCCCGAGGTCTTCACGCACGCCGCCGAGCTGTTCCAGGCGGGCGCCGAGGACGTCGGCCGGTACGCGATCCCCGCGCCCGACACCGAGGGCATCCGGCTCATGCTGGTCGGCGGCGTCGTCGCGATCGGGCTCCTGGTGGACACCCTCGCGGTCACCTTCCGCAAGGCGGCCCCGGCCGGCCTGCCGCTGCTCGCCCTGTACTCGGTGGCCGCCGGCCTCTCCGGCGGCGGCGCGGGCTGGCTCTGGTTCCTCCTCGCGGCCACCGGCTATCTGCTGCTGCTGCTCGCCGAGGGCCGTGACCGGCTCTCCCAGTGGGGGCGGGTCTTCGGCGGCGCCCAGCGCTCCGGCCGGCCCGGCTCCAGCGTCGCCGCCGGCGGCGGCCCCGCCTTCGCCCCGGCGCGCACCGGCCGCCGGATCGGCGCGGTCGCCATGGGCGTCGCCCTTGTGGTGCCGTTCGCGCTGCCGGGCTTCTCCGGCGGTCTCTTCGGCGGCAACGGCGAGGGGAGCGGGGGCGCCGGAAAGGGCGGCACGATCGCCGCGGTGAACCCGCTGGTCTCCCTGCAGGACAATCTGCGCCAGCCGGAGGACCGTGAGGTCCTGCGCTACCGGACCAACGCCCGCGACACCAGCGGGATGTACCTGCGGCTGGTCGCCCTGGACCAGTTCGACGGCACCTCGTGGAAGTCCTCGGTCCGCCCGATCGAGGACGTGCCCAAGCAGCTGCCCTGGCCGGACGGCCTCTCCCAGAGTGTCCGGATCACCGAGGTGACCAGCAACTTCGTCGCCTCCGACGCGTACGAGCAGAAGTGGCTGCCCATGCCGTACCCGGCGGGCCGGGTCGACATCGAGGGACGCTGGCGGTACGAGCCGGCCGGCCGGATGCTCGTCGGCGACGACAAGCAGACCACGAAGGGCGCCCGCTACCAGGTCTCCAGCCTGGACGTGCAGCCGACGGCCGCGCAGCTGGCCGGCTCCGGGCCCGCCCCGGAGAAGCTGCGCCGCGAGTACACCAAGGTGCCGACGACGCTGCCGGCCGACGTGCGGGCCACGGCCCTGGACGTCACCAAGGGCGCGCGGAACGACTACGAGCGGGCGGTGAAGCTCCAGGACTGGTTCGCCCGGGACGGCGGCTTCCGCTACGACGTCGACGTGGAGTCCGGCACCGGCGTCCAGGCGATCTCCCGCTTCCTGAAGGACAAGGAGGGCTTCTGCGTCCACTTCTCCTTCTCGATGGCGGCGATGGCCCGCTCGCTCGGCATCCCCGCCCGGGTCGCCGTGGGCTTCATGCCCGGCACGACGCAGACCGACGGTTCGCTCTCCGTCGGCATCCGGGACGCGCACGCCTGGCCCGAGCTGTACTTCGAGGGTGCCGGGTGGACGCGGTTCGAGCCGACCCCCTCGCGGGGCTCCACCCCCTCGTACACCCAGGCGAACACGCCCTCGGGCACGGCCACCGGGCCCGCGCAGCCGCAGCAGAGCGCCTCGGCGCAGCCGTCCGCCGCGCCGAGCGCCCCCGAGAGCTGCACCCCGCAGATGAAGAAGCTCGGCGACTGCGGTCCCGACGCGGCGGTGGCCGGCGCGTCCTCGGACGGCTCGGGCCCGGACCTCCGCACGGTCCTCCTGGTGTCCCTGGCGGTCCTCCTCCTCGTCGCGCTCCCCCTCCTCCCCCTCTTCTGGCGGACGCGGGTACGGTCGCGACGACTCGGCCCGGGCGGCGGCGGCGCCCTCGCGGTCTGGGAGGAGATCAACGACACGGCCTGGGACCACGGGGTCGAGCCGGACGACTCCCTGACGCCGAGGAAGTCGGCGGCGCGGATCGTCCGCCTCGGTGAGCTGCGGGGCGAGTCCGCGGACGCGGTGCACCGGGTGGCGCGGGCGGTGGAGGAGGTGCTGTACGCGCCCCGGCCGCGGCCGGTCGCGGACCTGGCCTCCGAGGCGGGGCGGGTCCGTGTGGGCTTCCACGCGGGCGCCGACCGGATCACCCGGCTGCGGGCCCTCCTGGCCCCGCGCTCGGCGACCCGCCTCCGCTGGGCGTGGTCGACCCGCTGGTCCTCCTGGACGACCCGCCGCCACGCGCTGACAGCCCGAGCGACAGCCGCCCTCCGCCGCGCCCCCCACGAGACCGGCTGACCACACCGGGGCCGGCGCCCACCGCCCGTGTGGGCGATCGTCCCGCAGGGCGGGACGGGTGGGCACACGGGACGGCGCGCCCAGCGGCGCCTCCGCGTTCCGCGCCTGGACCCGCACCCGCTGCACGGGGTGCGGGTTCGGGGGCGGAAGCCTCTGGCGCCGGCAGTGGCGCCGTTCCGTTGTGCCCACCCGTTCCGCCCCAGCGGAACGATTGCCCACAACGGCCGCCCGGAACGGGTCGAGCCCCGCAGAGGGCGCGCCGAGTGGCGCGGGCCCTGCGGGGCTCGGGGGTTTCGGGGGCGGGGCTACCGCATCGGGGCCGTCAGTGGCCGCCGCCCTGCTGCTCATCGCGGCGCCGCTGCCACCGCGCCTCGATCCGGTCCATCATGGAGCGTCGCTGCCGAGCCGGACGGCCCGCGGCCGCCCGCTGCTCACCCGGCTTCGGCGCCTTGCGCCATCCGGTGACCGCCAGGACCGCGCAGCCCAGCATGACGAGGAATCCCACCACGCTGATCCAGATCTGCTGTGCGACCATTCCGGCCATGAGGAGCGCGATACCCACCAGGAAGCCGGCGACTGCCTGGTAAACCCGTCGCCGGGTGTACGTACGCAGTCCGCTTCCCTCGAGCGCTGTCGCGAACTTGGGATCTTCGGCGTACAGCGCTCGCTCCATCTGCTCGAGCATTCGCTGCTCGTGCTCCGAGAGCGGCACGGAGTCCTCCTAGTCGTCGGTCGCGGGGGCGACCGGTTTGCGGCCCTTTCAGGATAGGCAGGGAATCGCCCCCGTGAAACCCGCCCTCAATGCCGAATAGCCAATCCGGGCCGCCATGCGGATCGGTTGCTGAGGCGTTGATTCCCCAGCCCCTTGTCCGTCATGCCGGATGGTGTCCCCCGATCATACGGGGCGGAGCCCCACATCGGGCGGGCTGTGGCGTACTCCATGGCACACCGCGGCCCGCACCGCCGAACAGGTGACCGTCCCGATCAGGCCCGCTTCTCGCCGAGAACGTGCAGCTGGGTGGCGATGGCGTGGAAGGAGGGCAGCTCCGCGGCGGCCGCCTCCAGCTTGAGCAGGGCCTCGGCGGCACCGGGCTCGGTGTCGACGAGGGCTCCGGGAACGAGGTCGGCGAAGACCCGGACACCGTGCACGGCGCCGACCGCGAGTCCGGCTCCGTCGGCGAGCTCGGTGAGCTGCTCGGCGGTGAAGCGCCGGGGCACCGGGTCGCCGGCGCCCCAGCGGCCCGCCGGGTCGTCGAGCGCGTGCCGGGCCTCGGTGAAGTGGCCGGCGAGGGCGCGGGCCAGGACGGCGCCGCCGACGCCGGCGGCGAGCAGGCTGAGGCTGCCGCCGGGGCGGAGCGCGGCCGTCGCGTTCCGCAGGCCCTCGGCGGGGTCGTCGACGTACTCCAGGACGCCGTGGCAGAGCACCGTGTCGTGGGCGTCGCGCTCGACGACGTCGAAGAGGCCCTTGATGTCGCCCTGGACGCCGGTGACGAGGTCGGCGACGCCGGCCTCGGCGGCCCGGCGCTCCAGCGCGAAGAGCGCGTTGGGGCTGGGGTCGACGACGGTGACCCGGTGGCCGAGGCGGGCCACCGGCACCGCGAAGTTGCCGGAGCCGCCGCCCGTGTCGAGGACGTCGAGGCTGTCCTTCCCGGTGGCCTCGACCCGGCGGTCCAGGGCGTCTTTGAGGACGTCCCAGACGACGGCGGTACGCAGGGAGGCGCGCGACGGGCGCGACGAAGCCTCTCGACCGAAGACAGGGGAAGGGTCCGGCACGGCTGTTGACTCCTCGGTGACGGGTACGGACGCTCCCCACCCTATGGCCTCGCCCCTGCCTTTCGGATCATCCTCCGGCCTCGTCGGCCCCGGGCTGGCGGGGCAGTACCGGCGGGAGGGCGAGCAGCCGCTCGACCAGGCGCAGGAAGTGGGCGGCGTCCCTGAGCAGGTCGTCGGCCTCGCGTCGGGTGGCGGCGCTGCTGATGCCGGCCTCGGCGCGGGCTCTGCGCGGGGCGCCGGCGGCGAAGAGGGCGCTCCACTCGGTCAGCTCGGGGGCGAGGTCGGGGAGGAGCTCCCAGGTGCTCCTTATCCGCTGCCGGTGGCGGGGCCGGGTGTCGGGCCTGGCCCGGGCGGCGAGCACGGCGGCGGCCGCGCGCAGGGCGGCGAGGTGGGCGGTGGCGTACCGCTCGTGGGGGCGGTCGAGGACGGCGGCCTCGGCGAGTCCGGCGCGGGACTTGGCGAGGAGGTCGAGGGCGGCGGGCGGGGCGGCGGAGCGGCGCGTGACGGGGTGGATGTCGGAGCCGGGTCCCGCCTCCCCGGGGGTGGGACGGCGGCGGGGCGCGGCTGCTGCGGATGGGCTTGCCATGACGAGCCTCCTGTCGTCGCGTGACGGCGCTGTGGCCGTATGTGTTCATCGTGCCGTGCCCCACTGACAATCGCGCTGACCTGGGGTTTTGCCTGAAACCCAACCCGGGGGTAACTTTTGAACTGACTGGTCAGTTCAAAAAGGGGAATGGGGGGTGAGTCCGTGGGCACGGAAACCGAGGAACAGCCGCACGGCGCCGCCGTCGTCACGGACGGCTTCGGACTGAAGGGACCGCGCGGCTGGGCCTTCCGGGAGGTCTCCTTCCGCGCCGAGCCCGGCGCGCTGGTGGCGATCGAGGGCCCCTCGGGCTCGGGCCGCACCTGTCTGCTGCTCGCGCTCACCGGCCGGATGAAGGCCAAGGAGGGCCACGCCGAGGTCGGCGGCCTCCCCCTGCCCCGCAGGATGGCCGCCGTGCGCCGGATCAGCGCGCTCGGCCAGGTCCCGGGCGTCAGCGAGCTCGACCCCGCCTTCACGGTCGCCGAGCACCTGCGCGAGCGTGCCCTGCTCCAGCGCCGCTTCGACGGTTCCGTACGGGCCCTGCTGCGGCGCCCCGCCGAGCGGGCGGCGACGTCCCGGTCCCGGATCGACGAGGCCGTGAAGGCCGCGGGTCTGGACCTCGACGCCCTGCCGAAGGGCGAGCGGACCTCCGTACGGGATCTGGAGCGCCTCGAAGCGCTGCGGCTCTCGATCGCCCTGGCCCTGATCGGCCGTCCCCGGCTGCTCGCCGTGGACGACACCGACCTGAAGCTCTCGGACGCCGACCGCGCCGAGGCCTGGGCGCTGCTGCGCTCCCTGGCCGCTTCGGGGACGACCGTCCTCGCCGTCTGCAGCGAGGCCCCCGAGGACGCCCTGCGCATCACGACGGTCCCGGGCGACAGCAAGGCGACCGGGCCCGCCCGGGCCGAGGACACGGCCGTCGACGCCACGGCCACCGAAGGCACGGCCACCGACAAGGCCGTCGACGAAGGCACCGCCGACGACGAGACGGCCACCGAAGAAACCGCCGTCGGGGAGACGGCGACCGACGGCACCACCGACGCCACGACCGAGGAGGGGGCGGCCGATGCGCTCGCCGAAACTGGCCGCGCTTGAGCTGAAGCGCTTCGGCAGGGGAAAGCTGCCGCGCGCCGCGCTCGTCGCGATCCTGCTGCTGCCGCTGCTGTACGGCGCCCTGTACCTGTACTCGTTCTGGGACCCGTACAGCAGGCTCGACAAGATCCCCGTCGCCCTCGTCAACGAGGACCGGGGCGCCACCGCCGGCGACAAGGAGATCCACGCCGGTGACGACATCACCGAGGGGCTCCTGGAGAGCAAGACCTTCGAGTGGCACCGGGTGAGCGACGCCGAGGCACGCGCGGGCGTGGAGGACGGGACGTACTACCTGTCGCTGACCATGCCCGGAGACTTCAGCTCCCGCATCGCCTCCAGCTCCGGCGACTCCCCCGAGACGGGCGCGCTCCAGGTGCGGACCAACGACGCCAACAACTACATCGTCGGCCAGATCTCCCGGACGGTCTTCTCCGAGGTGCGCACCGCGGCCTCCACGAAGTCCTCGCGGACCTTCCTCGACAAGATCTTCATCTCCTTCTCCGACATCCACGACGCCACCGCCAAGGCCGCCAAGGGCGCGGCCGATCTCAAGCAGGGCGTGGACAAGGCGAAGAAGGGCTCCAAGAGCCTGTCGGAGGGCCTCACCGACGCCAAGGCCGGCAGCGGCGACCTGGCCACCGGTCTGAAGAAGCTCGACAAGGGCGCCACGGACCTGGAGAACGGCTCCCGCAAGGTCGCGAACGGCACGCAGGCCCTCGCCGACAAGGTGAACGGCACCGCCGACAAGGTCCGCCCGTACCTGGCGAACAACGGCAAGTCGATCCGCGACACCGCCCGCCTCGTCTCCGACTCGGCCACGGCCGCCCGCCACAACCTGGACAAGCTGGTCAAGCACGCGCCCCAGGTCCGCACCGCCGCCCACAAGGCCGACGACGGCCTCGCCCGGCTCCACCGCGAGGTGTGCGTGGACGCCCCCGTCACCGTTCCCCCGCTCGACCCCAAGATCTGCCAGAAGCTCAAGGAGGCCTCGGTCACCGCCGGGGACGTGGCCACGATCGCCGACGACGTGCACGAGCTCACCAAGGACAACGCCGACGACCTGAAGACCCTGGACGCGCGCCTGGCCAAGCTGAAGAAGCAGGCCGACGAGCTGGCCGCCCGCGCCCCGCACCTCGACGAGGACGTCGAGGGCGCCATCCGGAAGATCAACGAGCTCAACGCGGGCGCGCAGAAGGTCGCGACGGGCGCGGACCAGCTGCACACCGGCATCACCCGGGCCAAGACCGGTTCGGTCAGCCTCGACACCGGTGTCGGCAAGCTCAAGAAGGGCGCGGGCGATCTGGACGGCGGCCTGTTCAAGCTGGCCGACGGCTCGGGCAGCCTCGCCACGGGCCTCAAGGACGGGGTCGACCAGATCCCCGACTACGACGAGCAGGACCGCGACCGGCGTACGGAGGTCATGGCCGACCCGGTGAAGCTGGCCTCCCAGTCCCTGCACAAGGCGCCGAACTACGGCACCGGCTTCGCCCCGTACTTCATCCCGCTCTCCCTCTGGGTCGGCGCGATGGTCGCGTACATGCTCATCCAGCCGCTGAACCGGCGCGCCCTCGCGGCGGGCGGCTCCGCCTGGCGGATCGCGCTCGCGGGCTGGCTCCCGGTGGCGGTGATCGGCCTCCTCCAGGTGGCGGCCCTGATGTCGGTCCTGCACTGGGGCCTCGGCCTCCAGATGGCCAGGGCCGCCGGCACGATCGGCTTCCTCGCCCTGGTCACCTGCTGCTTCGCCGCGATCATCCAGTGGCTCAACGCCCGCTTCGGCGCGGCGGGCCGGATCCTGGTGCTCGCGTTCCTGATGCTCCAGCTGACCTCGGCGGGCGGCACGTACCCCGTCCAGACCAGCCCGGGCTTCTTCAACGCCGTCCACCCCTTCCTGCCGATGAGTCACGTGGTCGACGCGCTGCGCCGGCTGATCACGGGCGGCGGGATGGGACCGGTCTGGCAGGCCTGCGCGGTCCTGGCGGCCTTCACCGTCGGCGCCCTGGCCCTGACCGCCGTCTCGGCACGCAAGAAGCAGGTGTGGACGATGGACCGGCTCCACCCCGAACTGTCGCTCTGAACCTGTGAGAATCGACGCCATGGACAGCAGCAGCACCCGACGCCAGGCCACGCGCACGAAGCTCTACGAGGCGGCCGTCACCCTCATCGCGGAGCAGGGCTTCTCCGCGACGACGGTGGACGAGATCGCCGAGAGGGCCGGCGTGGCCAAGGGCACGGTCTACTACAACTTCAAGAGCAAGACGGAGCTCTTCGAGGAGCTGCTGCGCCACGGGGTGTCGCTGCTCACCGCCTCCCTGCGCTCGGCGGCCGAGGAGACCGCCGAGCGCGGCGGGAGCCGGGTCGACGCGCTGGACGCGATGATCCGGGCGGGCCTCGTCTTCATCGACCGCTACCCGGCCTTCACCCAGCTGTACGTGGCCGAGCTCTGGCGCACCAACCGGGCCTGGAACTCCACGCTCCTGGTGGTGCGTCAGGAGGCCGTCGCGGTGGTCGAGGGGGTGCTGCGCGAGGGGGTCTCGGCCGGTGAGCTGAGCGAGGAGATCGACGTCCAGCTGACGGCCGCGGCGCTGGTCGGGATGGTGCTGGTGGCGGCGCTCGACTGGCAGGCCTTCCAGAGCGAGCGTTCGCTGGACGACGTGCACGCGGCGCTCTCGCGGCTGCTGCACGGGCGCGTGGGCGGCCGCTGAGGCAGCAGCACGACGGCCGCCGCCCCCCGCGCGCGTAGGTCATGAGAACGCCGGTGCGGCGAGGCTCGATCCCCCCGAGCCTCACCGCACCGGCTTCTTTCGCACCCCCGTGCCGGCAGGTGCGCGGCCCCCGTTCCGCAGCCCCGTGCCGGCGGTACCGGAGCCGCGCCCCTTCCGTGGGCTCCACTCTCTCCTCCCGCCGGTACCGGCCCCATCCGCGCACCTACTCATCTCGACCCCTAGGTACGGATACTCAGTCCTGGTTACGATCGCGGGCGTGTCCGTACTCCCCCTGGTGTTCACCAGCGGCTGGGCGAGCGGGATCAACGCGTACGCGGTGGTCCTGCTGTTCGGCGTCTTCGGCGCGACCGGGCTGACCGACGAGGTGCCCGAGTCCTTGCAGCGCACCGATGTCCTCGTCGCGGCGGCCGTGCTGTTCCTGTGCGAGGCGGTGGCGGACAAGATTCCGTACGTCGACTCGATATGGGACTCCGTCCACACGGTGATCCGGCCGATCGCGGGAGCCGTGGTCGGCGCCCTGCTCGCCGGGCAGAACGGTTCGCTGCCGGAGCTGGCGGCGGGCGCGATCGGCGGTTCGACTGCCTTGCTCAGTCACCTCGTCAAGGCCGGGACGAGGATGGCGGTCAACACCTCGCCGGAACCGTTCTCGAACATCCTGCTGAGCCTGGCGGAGGACCTCGGGGTGGCGGCGGTCGTCACCTTCGCCGTCTTCCATCCCGTGGCCGCTTCGGTCATCGCGGGCGTCCTGCTCCTGGCGGGCCTGGCGATACTGCTCTTCCTGGCCAAGCAGATCCGCCGCGGCTGGCGGCGCTTCTCCCGGCGGCGGGAGGAGAGACGGCTCGCGGCCGTGGGGGCGCGCCCCCGGGCCCAGGCCCCGCCCGACGACGGGTCCGACCACTTCTGACCGTGCCCGGCCTGCCCTCCGGCGGCGTCGGAGGCGCCGGATAGGCTCGCCCGCATGGCACGGATTGTGGTGATCGGCGCGGGACTCGGCGCCATGGCGGCGGCGGCCCGACTGGCGGTCGCCGGACACACGGTGACGGTGTACGAGAGGACGTCGACGTACGGCGGCGCGGTCGGCCGCTTCGAGCGCGACGGCTTCGCCTTCGACACCGGTCCCGGGCTGCTGCACCTGCCCGCCGTCTACCGGGACCTGTTCGTGAAGACCGGCAAGGAGCCCCTGGAGGACTGCGTCTCGCTGACGCAGGTCGATCCGGCGGCCCGTCACGTCTTCGCCGACGGCACCCGCGTCGACCTGCCGAACGCCTCACGGGCCGGCACGGTCGCCGCGCTGGACGCGGCGCTCGGCGCGGGGGCGGGCGAGCGCTGGGGCGACTTCCTGACGCGGGCCCGCGAGGCCTGGGACCGGACCCGGCGCCCGCTCCTGGAGGAGCCGCAGCCGGCCGACCCGACGCCGCTGGCCCGTGAGCCCTACCCGGCGCTGAAGGCGGGCCTGCTGCGGCGCCCGACGACGACGCTCGGCCAGGTCGGCAGGCGGGAGCTGCGGGATCCGCGGCTCGCGGCCCTCCTCGACGCGTACGCCTGGTCGTACGGCTTCGACCCGGCGCATGCCCCCGCCTCGGCCGCCGTCCTGCCGTACCTGGAGCAGACCTTCGGCAGCTGGTACGTCGGCGGCGGCCTGCGGGCGCTCGCCGACGCGGTGTACGAGCGATGCCGGAAGCGGCGGGTGGAGTTCGTCTTCGACGCCGAGGTCACCGGCGTCCTGGAGAAGGACGGCCGGGCGACCGGGATCGCGCTCGCGGGCGGCGAGACCGTGGAAGCCGACCACGTCGTGGCGGGCGCGCCCCTGCCGGGCCCCTACCGGGACCAGGTGGAGGCCCGGGCCATCGAGACGGACCTGACGGGTCGCATGACGGTCTGTCTGGCCCTGCGCGGGGCCCGGGAGCCGGACGCCGTGCACCGCACGGTCGTCCACGCCTCCGGAGGCGTGCCCACGGTGACCGTGCTGCGGCCGGACGACCCGGCGCTGCGCCCGGACGACGCTCACGAGTCGGTGACGGTGTCCGCGACGGTGGACCTGGTTCCCGGGGAGGACTGGGACGAGATCGCCGGCCGGATGGTCGAGGCGGCGGGACAGGCCGTTCCCGGCCTCGCCGGGCGGCTGCTCTGGCGCCACGTCCGCACCCCGGAGGACGTCCTGCGGGACACGGGCGCCGCCGAGGTGCCGGGCCCCGCGCTCGCGGGCGCCCGGGGTCTGTACCTTCCTGCCGCCAACCGCTCCCTGCTGCCCGGCCTGTACTACGCGGGCGGCTGGTCGCACCCGGGCGGCGGGCTCGCCCACGCGGGCATGTCGGGCGCGCTGGTGGCCGGACTCATCGTGGAGGGCGCGGACTTCCGCGGCTCCCAGTAGGTCCCGGTGGCTCCCGGAAGGCCTAGTAGCGGTACTGGTCGTCCGGGTGCGGCTGCTCGTAGCCGTACGGGGCCTGCTGCTGCGGAGCCTGGTCGGTGTCGCGCTGCTGCGGGACCCAGACGCCGCCGGGCGGGGTGTCGTAGGTGTACGAGGGGGCGTAGGGGTCGGTGTAGTACGGGGCGTACTGCTGGCTGTCCGTGCCCGGGCCGATGTACGGGTCGGAGTACGCGGCGTACTGCTGCTGCCCGGCGGCGGCGCCGTAGTCGTAGGCCGGCTGCTGCTCGTAGGAGGTCTGCTCGTAGCCGGGCTGTTGGTACCCGGACGCGTAGGGGTCGTACCCCGTCCCGTACCCGGTGCCCTGGCCGGCGGTCTCGTAGATGCCGTACTGGCCGGTGTCCTCGGGCATCGGCTGCGGCTCGTAGACCGCCGTCGTCTCGGCGGCGGTCTCCGGGTGCCCGTCGTGCCCGTCGTGCCCGAACCCGTCCTCGTACCGGTCCTCCGTGTCGTACGAGAGCTCGGTGACCTCGAGGGTGGGCCCGGCCTCGGCCGGTGCGGGGGCCTTGCGCCGGCGGCTCGCCCCCGGGTTGCCGCCGATCGCCCAGCCGGTGGAGAAGCCGCGGCGGAAGGAGAGCGTCACATAGGTCTGGCCGACGGCGAAGGCGACGGCCCCGGCGATGATGACGAGGACCGAGGGCAGCAGGACGCCGAGGACCACGCAGAGGAAGCCGCCGAAGGCGAGCAGGCGCCAGCGCAGCCGCGCCTTGTACTGGAGGAGCACCTCCCCCAGCAGCCACAGTGCGACCACGCCGAACGCGATGTAGAGGACCGTCCACCCCATGCCCCGCCGCCCCTCTCCACGGTCACCGCCGCGGGTCGGGGCGGGTACGACCGGTCACGACTGCTGGTGCAGTCCGAGATTCTCGTAGATCTCGAGCGTCGCGGTGGAGCTGTTGAGCGTGATGAAGTGCAGTCCGGGGACACCCTCGGAGAGCAGACGCGCGCAGAACTCCGTCGCGAACTCGATACCGATGGAGCGTACAGCGGCGGGATCGTCCTTGACGGCGAGGATGCGCTCTTTCACATCCGCGGGGAAGGCGGCGTTGCTCAGCTGGGGCAGCCGGTCGAGCGTCTTCACGTTCACGACGGGCATGACCTCGGGGATGATCGGGGTCTCGCAGCCCGCCTTCTCCACGCTGTCGCGGAGCCGCAGGTAGTTCTCCGGGTCGAAGAACATCTGGGTGATCGCGTAGTCGGCGCCCGCGCGGCACTTGTCCACGAAGTGCCGGATGTCCGTGTCCCAGTCGGTGGAGCGGGGGTGCATCTCCGGGAAGGCGGCGACGCCGACGCAGAAGTCTCCCGACTCCTTGATCAGCCGGACGAGGTCGGCGGCGTACTTCACGCCCTCCGGGTGCTCGACCCACTCGCCCAGCGGGTCGCCCGGCGGGTCGCCGCGGACGGCGAGCATGTTGCGGATGCCCGCGTCGGCGTACTGCCCGAGGATGTTCCGCAGCTCGGCGACCGAGTGGTCGACGGCCGTGAGGTGGGCGACGGGGGTGAGCGTGGTGTCGGAGGCGATCTTCTGGGTGGCCTTGACGGTGCCGCCGCGGGTGGAGCCGCCGGCGCCGTAGGTCACGGAGACGAAGCTGGGACCGACCGCCTCGACGCGGCGCATGGCGTTCCAGAGGACCTGCTCGCCCTTCTCGGTGCGGGGCGCGTAGAACTCGAAGGAGTACGACGTGTCACCGGCAGCGAGGATCTCGCGCACCGTGCGTGCACGGTCCGATCGGACGGAAGCGGTTCCAAGGGCCATACCGGCAGGTTAGACGCGGTCCGGGGAGCCGCGTAGACGGCGTCCGAGTGGTGGACACCTTTTCGGACAGCTGTGCCGGGCTCCCCGCGGACGCGCCCGTCAGGCTTCGGCGCGCTCGCGGACGCGCTTGGCGAGGGCGGCCGTCGCGGCGGCGGGGTCGTCGGCCTCGGTGATGGCGCGGACGACGACGATCCGGCGGGCGCCCGCGTCCAGGACCTCGTCGAGGTTGGTCTCGTCGATGCCGCCGATGGCGAACCAGGGCCGGTCCTGCGCCAGCTCCGCCGCGTACCGCACGAGGCCGAGCCCCGGCGCGTACCGTCCGGGCTTGGTGGGGGTGGGCCAGCAGGGTCCGGTGCAGAAGTAGTCCACGCCCGGCTCGGCGGCGGCCGCGGCGACCTCGGTCTCGGCGTGGCAGGAGCGGCCGATCAGCAGCTCGTCGCCGAGGATCGCGCGGGCGGCGGGCACGGGCAGGTCGCCCTGGCCGAGGTGGAGGACGTCGGAGCCGATGGCGTGGGCGACGTCGGCCCGGTCGTTCACGGCGAGGAGCTTGCCGTGCCGGCGGGCGGCCTCGGCGAAGACGGCGAGGTGCTCCAGCTCCTCACCGGCCTCCATGCCCTTGTCGCGGAGCTGCACGATGTCCACGCCGGAGGAGAGCACGGCGTCGAGGAAGGCGGGCAGGTCGCCCTGGCGCTTCCGGGCGTCGGTGCACAGGTAGAGGCGGGCGTCGGCGAGCCGCTCACGAGGCGTGGACATGGGTGGGTTCCCCCCGTTCGTGCGCCGGTGCCGCGGCGCCCGGCCGTGAAGAGGCCGGGCTCCGCGACACCCGCGGGTGGTGTCTTCGGTGCGTGGGTGCGTCAGCGCGCGGGCGTCAGATGGCGAGCGCCTGGGCGCGGCGCTTCACCTCCGTGCCGCGATTCTCGTTGAGCGCCTGCGCGGGCGTGCCCGGCAGGCTCTCGTCCGGAGTGAAGAGCCACTCCAGCATCTCCTCGTTGGTGAAGCCGTCGTCCCGCAGCACGGTCAGCAGCCCGACGAGACCCTTGACGATCTTGTCGCCCTGGATGAAGGCAGCGGGGATCTGCAGGGCGTTGTTCTCGCCGCGGCGCACGGCGATGAGCTGGCCGTCCTTGATCAGCTGCCGCACGCGCACCACGTCGACATCGAGCATCTCCGCGATGTCGGGCACGTAGAGCCAGGCGGGGACGAGCGCATCGATCTTTACGTCAATCTCGGTCACAGGACAAGCCTGCCATCCCGGACTGACAGCCGGTAGTCGGGCCCTACCGGACTGCCGCCTTCAGGGGGACGGACGGGTCCGCGGCGCGCTCCGGGTCGACCGGGACGGCGGCCTCGATGAGCTTGCGACCCTGGGCCAGGTCGCGGGGGCGACCGACCGCGAGGAGGGCCACCGGCACCCCGGCGCGCAGCCAGAGCACGGACCAGGCCTCGTCGGCCGGGGCGCCGCGCCACACCAGCTCGTCCGCGTGCGCGTGGTGCCCGGCGTACTGGACGAAGCGGCCGAACTGCTCGGACCAGAAGTACGGCACCGGGTCGTACGGGGCGTCGGTGGCCCCGGTGATCGCCGCGGCGACCGCGCGCGGGCCCTGGAGCGCGTTGTCCCAGTGGTGGACGAGGAGGCGCTCGCCGTAGCGGGCGGAGGGGAAGGAGGCGCAGTCGCCGACGGCGTACACATCGGGCAGGGAGGTGCGCAGCCGGTCGTCGGCGGTGATGGCGCCGCTCGGGTCGAGGGCGATGCCGGAGCCGGTGAGCCAGCTCGTGGCGGGGCGGGCGCCGATGCCGACGACGACGGCGTCGGCGGCGATCTCGCGGCCGTCGGCGAGGACGACGCGGCCGGGCTCGACGGTGTGCACGCGCGCGCGGGTGAGGAGTTCGGCGCCGTTCGCCCCGTACCACTCGGCCATGGGGGCGGTGACCTCGGCGGGCAGGGCTCCGGCGAGGGGGCGGTCGGCGGCCTCGACGACGGTGACGGCGCAGCCCGCCTCGCGCGCGGCGGTGGCGAACTCGGCGCCGATCCAGCCGGCGCCGACCACCACGACGGAGTGTCGGCGCTCCAGGACGGGGCCGAGGCGCACGGCGTCGTCGAGGGTGCGCAGCAGATGGACCCCGGGGACGCCCTCGGCGCCGGGCAGGGTGACGGGGTGGGCGCCGGTGGCGACGACGAGGGTGTCGTAGGCGACGGGCCCGGCCTCGGTGTCGATCTCGTGGTCGGCGGCGCGCAGCCCGGTGACGTCCAGGCCGAGGCGGAGCTCGATGCCGAGGTCCTCGAAGTCGATCTCGAAGGCGGAGTCCTCGGCCTTGCCGAGGAGGATCGCCTTGGAGAGCGGGGGCCGGTCGTAGGGCTGGTGGGGTTCGGCCCCGATGAGGGTCAGGGGGCCGGTGAAGCCCTGCTCGCGCAGGGCGACGGCGGTCTGGACGCCCGCCATTCCGGCGCCGACGATCACGACGTGCTGCTGGGCCTGCTTCTGCTCGCTCACCCGACCACCTTACGCATCTGACGGACCGTCAGGAAGGGAGGGGTCTGTGGCCCGGTATCGACGCGGGCTAGTCTGGCGGGCGTAAAGCACTCGCGGGAGCCCGGACGCACCGGGCTGAGAGGGAGGCTGGGACGGCCTCCGACCGTACGAACCTGATCCGGGTCATGCCGGCGAAGGGAGGGGCTGGACGCCCATGCGTTCTTCCGATGTCCTCGTGGTCGGGGGCGGCATCATCGGCCTGGTCACGGCCTGGCGGGCCGCGCAGCGCGGACTGCGCACCGCCGTCGTCGACCCGGATCCGGGCGGCGGGGCCGCGCGGGTCGCGGCCGGCATGCTCGCCGCCGTCACCGAACTCCACTACGGCGAGGAGACCCTGCTCGGGCTCAACCTCGCCTCCGCCGCCCGCTACCCCGCGTTCGCCGCCGAACTGGAGGAAGCCGCCGGCCACGACGTCGGCTACCGGGCCTGCGGCACCCTCGCCGTCGCCCTCGACGCCGACGACCGGGCCCACCTGCGCGAACTGCACGCCCTGCAGACCCGCTGCGGGCTCGTCTCCGAATGGCTCAGCGGCCGCGAGTGCCGCCGCCTCGAACCGATGCTGGCGCCCGGCGTGCGCGGCGGGCTGCGGGTCGACGGCGACCACCAGGTCGACCCGCGCCGACTGGCCGCCGCGCTCGTGACGGCCTGCGAGCGGGCCGGAGTGGTCTTCCACCGCACGCTGGCGGAGCGCCTCTCGGTCGTACGCGACCGGGCACGCGGCGTCCGCCTCACCGGCGGCGAGGAGCTGACGGCCGACCAGGTCGTGCTCGCCGCGGGCAGCCTCAGCGGGCGGCTCGCGGGCGTGCCGGAGGAGGTGCTGCCGCCGGTCCGCCCCGTGAAGGGCCAGGTCCTGCGGCTCCGCGTCCCCGCGCCGTACGCCCCCTTCCTCTCCCGCACCGTGCGGGCCGTCGTCCGCGGCAGCCACGTCTACCTGGTGCCCCGCGAGAACGGCGAGCTCGTCGTCGGCGCCACCAGCGAGGAGCTGGGCTGGGACACCACGGTGACGGCGGGCGGGGTGTACGAACTCCTCCGCGACGCCCACGAGCTGGTCCCGGGCCTCACGGAACTGCCGCTCACGGAGACCTGTGCCGGGCTGCGCCCCGGCTCCCCCGACAACGCGCCGCTCCTCGGCCCCACCGCCCTGCCCGGCCTGCACCTGGCCACCGGCCACTACCGCAACGGGGTGCTGCTCACCCCCGTCACCGGCGACGTCATGGCCGAGGCGCTCACCACGGGCGCGCTCCCCGACGAGGCGCGCCCCTTCACCCCCCGCCGTTTCTCCCCTGTACGTCAGGAGCAGCCCGCATGAACGTGTCCGTGAACGGAGAGCCCCGGGTCCTGGCGGGGCCCGTCGCCCTCGACGCCCTCGTCGCGACCCTCACCACGGCCCCGTCCGGGGTCGCGGCGGCGCTCAACGAGACGGTCGTACCGCGCGGCGAGTGGGCCACGACGCTGCTGGGCGAGGGCGACCGGGTGGAAGTCCTCACGGCAGTACAGGGAGGCTGAGGGATGTCCGACGACGTCTTCACCCTCGGCGGTACGGAGTTCTCCTCCCGCCTGATCATGGGCACCGGCGGCGCCCCCAGCCTCGACGTCCTGGAACGCTCCCTCGTCGCCAGCGGTACGGAGCTGACGACGGTCGCCATGCGGCGCCTGGACCCGACGGTCCAGGGCTCGGTCCTCTCCGTCCTGGAGCGCCTCGGCATCCGGGTCCTGCCGAACACGGCCGGCTGCTACACGGCGGGCGAGGCCGTGCTCACGGCGCGGCTGGCGAGGGAGGCGCTGGGCACGGACTGGATCAAGCTGGAGGTCGTCGCCGACGAGCGCACCCTCCTCCCGGACGGCGAGGAACTCCTGGCAGCGGCCGAGACCCTGGTCGACGACGGCTTCACCGTCCTCCCCTACACCAACGACGACCCCGTCCTGGCCCGGAAGCTGGAGGACGTGGGCTGCGCCGCGATCATGCCGCTCGGCTCCCCCATCGGCTCCGGGCTCGGCATCCGCAACCCGCACAACTTCCAGCTCATCGTGGAACGGGCCGAGGTCCCGGTGATCCTCGACGCGGGCGCGGGAACGGCGTCGGACGCGGCGCTCGCGATGGAGCTGGGGTGCGCGGCGGTGATGCTGGCGTCGGCGGTGACGCGGGCGCAGGAGCCGGTGCTCATGGCCGGGGCCATGCGGCACGCGGTGGAGGCGGGGCGCCTGGCCCACCGGGCGGGCCGCATCCCCCGCCGCCACTTCGCCGAACCGTCCTCCCCCACCACGGGCCAGGCCCACCTGGACCCCGAACGCCCAGCGTTCTGACACCCACCCCCGTTGTGGGCATGCGTTCCGCCGGGGCGGAACGGGTGGGCACAACGGAACGGCGCCCCTGCCGGCGCCAGAGGCTCCCGGGCCTGAACCCGCACCGGATGCGCGCCGCGCTGGTGGCACGGGTCCAGGCGCGGAACGCGGAGGCGCCGCTGAAGGGCGCCGTCCCGTGTGCCCACCCGTCCCGCCCCAGCGGGACGATTGCCCACACGGGGGGGTGGGCGGGGCACCGCGCGTCACAGGTGCGCTGCAGTAGGCGCCGCCAGGACCGGCACCCCCTACCGCCCTCGTAGACTCGTCGCCGTGGACACGACCCTTCAGGACCCCCTCGTCGGGCGGCTGCTCGACGGCCGCTACCGCGTCGACGCGCGCATCGCCGTCGGCGGGATGGCCACGGTCTACCGGGCCGTCGACACCCGCCTCGACCGCGTCCTCGCGCTCAAGGTGATGCACCCCGACCTCGCCACCGACGCAGCCTTCGTCGAGCGTTTCATCCGCGAGGCGAAGTCCGTCGCCCGGCTCGCGCACCCCAACGTCGTCGGCGTCTTCGACCAGGGCGCCGAGGGCGCGTACGTCTATCTGGCGATGGAGTACGTCGCCGGCTGCACCCTCCGCGACGTCCTGCGCGAGCGCGGCGCCCTCTCGCCCCGTGCCGCGCTCGACATCCTGGAGCCGGTGCTCGCCGCGCTCGGCGCCGCACACCGGGCCGGGTTCGTGCACCGCGACATGAAGCCGGAGAACGTCCTGATAGGGGACGACGGCCGGGTGAAGGTCGCCGACTTCGGCCTCGTACGGGCCGTGGGCTCGGCGACCGCCACCACCGGCGCGGTCCTCGGCACGGTCTCGTACCTCGCGCCGGAGCAGATCGAGCACGGCACCGCCGACACCCGCGCGGACGTGTACGCCTGCGGTGTCGTCCTCTACGAGATGCTCACCGGCGGCAAGCCGCACTCCGGCGACACCCCCGCCCAGGTGCTCTACCAGCACCTGAACACCGACGTGCCCGCCCCCTCCGCCACCGTCCCCGGGCTCGCCCCCGAGCTGGACGACCTGGTCGCGGCGGCCACGGCCCGCAACCCCGAGCTCCGCCCGTACGACGCCGTCGCCCTGCTCGCCCTGCTCCGGGAGGCCCGCGCCGGGCTCGGCGACGAGCAGCTGGACGCGGTGCCCCCGCTGGCGCGCGCCGAGGCCCGGGACACCGCCGAGGACCGGACGAGCGTGATCGCCCGCCCGGTACCGGCGGAGACCGAACACACCAACCGGCTGCCCGCCCCGGAGGCACCGCCCGCCGCCCGCCGGTGGCCCCCGCGCGGCCCCCTCCTCGTCGTCGCCGCCGTCCTCCTCGCCCTCGGCCTCGGCGCCGGCGTCTGGTACATCAATTCCGGCCAGTTCACCCGCGTTCCCTCCGTCCTCGGCCAGTCCGAGGCCGCCGCGACGAAGCGGATCACCGACGCCGGTCTCGACGTCGGCACCACGAAGCGCGATTTCAGCGACGTGTACGAGCGCGGCACGGTCATGGCCGTCGACCCTGCCCCCGGCGAGCGCGTCCGGGGCAACGCCACGGTCACCCTCACGCTCTCCCGCGGCCCGGAGATCGTGAAGGTCCCCAACCTCAAGAACAAGCCGCTCGCGGAGGCCAAGCGCGCGCTGGAGCAGGAGGGCCTGGCGCCCGGAGTGATCACCTACGCCTTCAGCGACTCCGTCGCCCAGGGCGCCGTGATCAGCTCCGACCCCGAGCCCGGCACCGAGCGCAGCCCCGACTCCGCCGTCGCCCTCGTGGTCAGCAAGGGCTCCCCGATCGACGTGCCCGACGTCAGCGGCGAGACCGTCGCCGACGCCACGGCCGCCCTTCAGGAGGAGGGGCTCACCGTCAGGGTCGCCCCGGAGCGGATCAACTCGCCGGAGGCGGCCGGCACCGTCGCGGCCCAGTCCCTCGCCGGCGGCAGCCGGGCCGCCGAGGGCGACGTCATCACCCTCACCGTCTCCAAGGGCCCGAAGCTGGTCGAGGTCCCGGACGTGACCGAGGAGACGACCGCCGACGCACAGGCCGCCCTGGAGGCCGCGGGCTTCGAGGTGGAGGTCAAGAAGTCCTTCCCCTACCTCGGCGACAAGGTCGCGAGCCAGTCCGTGAAGGGCGGCGAGACCGCTCCCGAGGGCTCCACCATCACCATCACGATCAAGGGACTCTAGAAACTCATGCGCAACCCCGTCGGCGGCCATGTCCCCGTGGCCGGTGGCCTCGCCACGGTCGGCCTCGGCTACGCCCGCGAGCTCGGCGCCGAGACCGTCCAGGTCTTCGTCGCCAACCCGCGCGGCTGGGCGACCCCGGTCGGCAACCCGGCCCAGGACGAGCGGTTCCGGGCCGAGTGCGAGGCCGAGTCGATCTCGGCGTGGGTGCACGCCCCGTACCTGATCAACTTCGGCTCCCACACCGAGGCCACGGTGGAGAAGTCCGTGGAGTCGCTGCGGCACTCGCTGCGCCGCGGCCGGGAGATCGGCGCCAAGGGCGTCGTGGTCCACACCGGCTCGGCGACCGGCGGCCGCCCGCGGGAGGTGGCGCTCGCCCAGGTGCGCGAGCGGATGCTGCCGCTCCTCGACGAGCTGACCCACGAGGACGATCCGTACCTGCTCCTGGAGTCCACGGCGGGCCAGGGCTTCTCGCTCTGCTCGCGCACCTGGGACTTCGGCCCGTACTTCGACGCGCTCGACCACCACCCCAAGCTGGGCGTCTGTCTCGACACCTGCCACATCTTCGCCGCCGGGCACGATCTGGCGGGCCCGCACGGGGCGGCGCAGACGCTGGATCTCCTGGTGGAGACGGTCGGCGAGGGCCGCCTGAAGCTGATCCACGCCAACGACTCGAAGGACGTCGTGGGCGCCCACAAGGACCGCCACGCGAACATCGGGGCAGGTCACATCGGCGAGGAGGCGTTCCGGAAGCTCCTGGGACACCCCGCCACCGAGAACGTACCCCTGATCATCGAGACCCCGGGCGGCAAGGAAGGGCACGTCGCCGACATCGAGCTCCTGAAGAAGCTCCGGGAGCGCCGAGGGTGATCGTTTCCTGTTGAGGAATACCCTAGGGGGGTATACGGTTCTTATCGACGACAGAGCCGTACACCCGAGGCTGGGGGCACCTCATGCAGCACGAAGCGCACGCACACCACGACCATTCCGGCCACGAGGGCCACGAGGGCCATGCGGGCCATGAGGCTCACGTCGGCCACCACGGCGACCACGCGAGCCACGCCGACCACAGCGCCCACGCGGACCACTCCGGCCACGACGAGGCCCACGCCGGTCACCACCACACCCCCGGCGGCTCCGTCTCCTGGTCCATGGCCGCTCAGGCCACCCTGCACTGCCTCACCGGCTGCGCCATCGGCGAGATCCTCGGCATGATCATCGGCACCGCGCTCGGCTGGGGCAACATGCCGACCATGATCCTCGCGATCATTCTGGCCTTCTTCTTCGGCTACGCGCTCACGCTGCGCGGCATCCTGGCCGCCGGCGTCGACTTCAAGACGGCCTTCAAGGTCGCCCTCGCCGCCGACACCCTCTCCATCGCCGTCATGGAGATCATCGACAACGGCGTCATCGCCCTCTGGCCCGGCGCCATGGACGCGCACCTCGACGAGCCGCTCTTCTGGATCGTCCTCGCGATCTCGCTCGGCGTCGCCTTCGTGCTGACCACCCCGGTCAACAAGTGGATGATCGGCCGCGGCAAGGGCCACGCGGTGGTCCACCAGTACCACCACTGAACCGCCGGCGAACCGCCGTCGAGACGGTCCGGAGCCGCTACAGCTCCGGGCCGTCTCCGGGTTCCTCCTGGTACGAGTAGCGCTGCTCCCGCCACGGATCGCCGAGGTTGTGGTAGCCGCGCTCCTCCCAGAAGCCCCGCCGGTCGGCCGCCATGTACTCCACGCCCCGGACCCACTTGGGCCCCTTCCAGGCGTACAGGTGCGGGACGACGAGTCGCAGCGGGAAGCCGTGCTCGGCGGTGAGCAGCTCCCCGTCCTTGTGGGTGGCGAAAATCGTGCGGTCCGAGGCGAAGTCGGCGAGCCGCATGTTCGCGCTGTAGCCGTACTCGGCCCAGACCATCACATGCGTGACATGAGGGGCGGGCGGGGCGAGCTCCAGGACCGTACGGGCGGGGACACCACCCCATTCGGCCCCGAGCATGCTGAATTTCGTGACGCAGTGCAGATCGGCCACGACCGTGGAGAACGGAAGGGCCGAGAACTCCTCGTGATTCCAGCACCGCTTGTCGCCGTCGGCCGTCGCCCCGAAGACGCGGAACTCCCAGCGGTCCGGCTTGAACTTGGGGACGGGCCCGTAATGGGTGACCGGCCAGCCGCGCTGGAGGCGCTGCCCCGGCGGCAGATCCGGCGGAAGGTCCGGCGAACGATCCGGCTGACCCGCTTCCCGGTGTACTCCGCTCTCCGGCTGACCCATGTCATCCATGGTGACAGACGGCGAGGGGTGGTCATGACCAAGCGACCACTCGGGCGGCTCGATTCGGGCAACTCCGACTAAGCCTGCACTTACTGGACGCCCCCCATTCGGGGTGCGAGGATGCGGCCATCCCGCCTAGTGACGGCATGGACACGTACCGTGGAAGGATCCTGAAGCGATGCAGGGCGACCCCGAGGTCCTCGAGTTCCTCAACGAGCAGCTGACCGGCGAGCTGACGGCCATCAACCAGTACTGGCTGCATTACCGCATCCAGGACAACAAGGGGTGGACGAAGCTCGCCAAGTACACCCGCGAAGAGTCCATCGACGAGATGAAGCACGCGGACAAGCTGACCGAGCGCATCCTGATGCTCGACGGCCTGCCCAACTACCAGCGGCTCTTCCATGTGCGGGTCGGCCAGACGATCACCGAGATGTTCCAGGCGGACCGCCAGGTCGAGGTGGAGGCGATCGACCGCCTCAAGCGCGGGATCGAGGTCATGCGCGCCAAGGGGGACATCACGTCCGCCAACCTCTTCGAGGAGATCCTCGCCGACGAGGAGCACCACATCGACTACCTGGACACTCAGCTGGAGCTGATCGAGTCCCTGGGTGAGTCGCTGTACATCTCGACGCTCATCGAGCAGCCGAGCTGACCCTGCTGGGTCCGACGGGGCTCTAGGCCGCTTCCCGGAGCTCCGCGACCGTCTCCGCCGTCAGGGCGGGCATGCCCTGGTCCACGAGCTCGCGTCGCGGGCAGTTGCCGCGCCCGAGAATGGCTTGAATGCGACGGACGCAGGAACCGCAGTCCGTGCCGGCCTTGCAGGCGGAGGCTATCTGGCGGGGCGTGCAGGCGCCCGCGTCCGCGTGCTCCTTGACCTGCTTCTCCGTGACACCGAAGCATGAGCAGACGTACACGCGGTTCACCTCCCGCCGAGATCGTTAAGGCTAACCTAACCTTACCCGGCGCCTCGGAGGCGTAAAAGCCCTCGATACGACGATGGGGCACGGATCACAGCGATCCGTGCCCCATCCCCGTAGGAACCTACTTACTGATCGCGGTACATCTCCGCCACCAGGAACGCCAGGTCGAGCGACTGGCTGCGGTTGAGCCGCGGGTCGCAGGCCGTCTCGTAGCGCTGGTGCAGGTCGTCGACGAAGATCTCGTCGCCGCCGCCCACGCACTCGGTGACGTCGTCACCGGTGAGCTCGACGTGGATGCCGCCCGGGTGGGTGCCCAGCTCCTTGTGGACCTCGAAGAAGCCCTTGACCTCGTCGAGCACGTCGTCGAAGCGGCGCGTCTTGTGGCCGGAAGCAGCCTCGAAGGTGTTGCCGTGCATCGGGTCGGTGACCCAGGCGACGACCGCGCCGGAGGCGGTGACCTTCTCGACCAGCTCGGGGAGCTTGTCGCGGACCTTGTCGGCGCCCATGCGGACGATGAAGGTCAGCCGGCCCGGCTCGCGGTCCGGGTCGAGACGGTCGATGTAGGTGAGCGCCTCGTCGACCGTGGTGGTCGGGCCGAGCTTGATGCCGATCGGGTTCGCGATCTGCGAGCAGAACTCGATGTGCGCGTGGTCCAGCTGGCGGGTGCGCTCACCGATCCAGACCATGTGGCCGGAGGTGTCGTACAGCTTGCCGGTGCGCGAGTCCGTACGGGTCAGGGCGCCCTCGTAGTCGAGCAGCAGCGCCTCGTGGGAGGCGTAGAACTCGACCGCCTTGAACTCGGCCGGGTCGGTGCCACAGGCCTTCATGAAGTTCAGGGCGTTGTCGATCTCGCGGGCCAGCGCCTCGTAGCGCTGGCCCGAGGGGGACGACTTCACGAAGTCCTGGTTCCAGGCGTGCACCTGGCGCAGGTCGGCGTAGCCACCGGTGGTGAAGGCGCGGACCAGGTTGAGCGTGGAGGCGGAGGCGTTGTACATCCGCTTCAGGCGCTCGGGGTCCGGGATGCGGGCCTTCTCGTTGAAGTCGAAGCCGTTGACCGAGTCGCCGCGGTAGGTCGGCAGGGTCACGCCGTCGCGGGTCTCGGTGCCCTTGGAGCGGGGCTTCGAGTACTGGCCGGCGATACGGCCGACCTTCACGACGGGCACGGAGGCCGCGTAGGTGAGGACGGCGCTCATCTGGAGCAGCGTCTTGAGCTTGGCCCTGATGTGGTCGGCGGACACGGCGTCGAAGGCCTCGGCGCAGTCGCCGCCCTGGAGCAGGAACGCCTCGCCACGGGCGACGGCTCCCATCCGGGCGCGCAGCTGGTCGCACTCGCCGGCGAAGACGAGCGGAGGATACGACTCGAGGTCCGCGATCACATCGCGCAGAGCCTCGGCATCGGGGTACTCGGGCTGCTGCGCCGCGGGCAGGTCTCGCCAGGTCGCCTTGGCGACGGCGTGGGATTCAGCGTTCACGGTCACATGCACAACATTACGGGGTTCTTCGTCCGGTCCTGTCCCCCTGCCCATTGGCTGAGACGCGCGCCCGAAATGTCACACGAGAATCTTCATGCCATCGAGTGGTGTTACCCTCTGGCCCGTTTAACAAGAGCAAAGTCGAGTTCACAGGGGTGGGCGTGACCCAGAGGCACCGCAGGGATCGCAAGAAGAAACGACTCTTGTACGGAGCGGCGGCGGCAGTCGTCGCCACCGCAACCATCGGCACCATCGCGGTCGCCTCACCGGGCCTCCTCGGCGGGGCGGGCGACGGCACGTCCGGGGGTGACCCTTCCCTCCAGAAGCAGTTCGCAAACGCAGCTCGCGAGTTCGACGTCCCGCAGAGCGTGCTGATGGCGGTGTCGTACCGCCAGACGCGCTGGGAGTCGCACGACGGCGTGCCCAGCACCACGGGTGCGTACAACGTCATGGGGTTGACGAAGGTCGACCCGGAGGACGTCGAGCAGGACACGGACGAGCAGCTGCTCGACCTGATGAACCGGAGCGGCGACCCGCGCATCGAGAAGCGGTTCGACGGGAAGAAGGCGCTGGCCTCCCTCCCCAAGAAGGAGATCGACACCTCCGACCCGACGCTGCACACGCTCGACAAGGCCGCCGAGCTGATCGACGGCTCGACCGAGTCCGTGCAGAACGACACGGCCGCCTCGATCCGCGCCGGTGCCGCCCTCCTCGCCGAGTACCAGAAGCAGGCCGGCGCCGAGCTGTCCGACGACCCGGGCGCCTGGTATCCGGCTGTGGCCCGCTACAGCCAGTCCGAGGACCGGAAGGGTGCCGACCTCTTCGCGAAGCGCGTCTTCGAGTCCATCAAGACGGGCGAGAGCGAGATCACCGCGGACGGCGAGCAGGTCGTCCTGCCGGCGGACCCGTCGGTGAAGCCGGTCAAGCCGTCGAACGTGCCGCTGGCAGCGAGCTTCACGGCCACCACGGAGACCCCGGCGGTCGAATGCCCGTCCGGCCTCGCCTGCACGTACATCCCGGCCGCCTACTCGCAGAACGACGGCAACTACAACATCGCGAGCCGTCCCGCGAACGGCTTCGACGTCCGCCAGATCGTCATCCACGACATCGAGGGCAACCACGACGGGGCCGTCAACGTCTTCCAGAACCCGCTGAGCTACGCGAGCGCCCACTACATCGTCCGCGCCGACGGTCGCGTGACGCAGATGGTGGAGACCAAGAACGAGGCGTACCACGCCGGCAACAAGACCCTCAACATGCACTCGATCGGCATCGAGCACGAGGGCTACGCCATCAAGGGTGACGCGGGCTGGTACACCGAGCCGGAGTACGAGTCCTCCGCCGCCCTCGTGAAGTACCTGGCGGCGAAGTTCTCCATCCCGCTGGACCGCGAGCACATCATCGGCCACGACGACGTGCCGAGCATCCTGGACAACAAGATCCAGGATCACTGGGACCCGGGCCCGTTCTGGGACTGGAACCACTTCATGACCCTCGTGGGCGCCCCCACCGGTGCCGGTGGCGCGGGCGGCCTCCTCCAGGCCGGGCAGCTCGTCCGGATCGTCCCGCCGTTCACCTCCGCCAACCAGCAGCAGATGAAGTACACGGAGGAGGGCGTCACCAAGACCACCGTGGCGCTGCCGGTCAACTTCGGCTACCTGTACTCGGAGCCGGTGGCCGACCAGACGAAGGCGCTGACCGACCCGTACTTCACGTCAGGCTGGCAGTTCGGCTCCAACTGGGCGAACAAGGTCACGGCCGGCAGCACCCACGTCGTCGCCGAGTCCCGGGCCGACTGGACCGCCATCTGGTACGGCGGCAAGAAGGCCTGGTTCTACAACCCCGGCGGCCAGTACACGGCCCCCGCGGGCGTGAAGACGGCCATCACCGCCAAGGACGGCGCCACCTCGATTCCGGTCTACGGCCGCGCCTACCCCGAGGACGCCGCCTACACGGGTACCGGGGTTCCGGTCCAGGCCAGCAACAGCGCGTCGCTGACGAAGTACAGCCTTCCGGCCGGGCAGGCGTACGTGAAGGCCGGCGAGGCCGTCGCGGGCGACTACTACTACAGCGCCTACAACACCGACGGCACCCGCGTCGTCGGCACGACCAACATCTTCATCCCGATCCGGTACAACCACCGCATGGCGTGGGTGAAGGCGAGCGACGTCAAGGAGGTCGCCACCGCGGCGTCCGTCCGGACGGACAACCGCTACAACCTCCTCGCCCGTGACACCTCGGGTGTCCTCTGGCAGTACCAGGGCACCGGCAGTGCCTCCGTGCCGTTCCTGGCGCGGTACCGGGTCGGGTCCGGGTGGGGCGGCTACAACGTGGTCACGCCGCTGACCGCGCTCCGGGCCGACGGCACCGGTGACATGATCGCGCGGGACACGAGCGGTGCCCTCTGGTACTACCAGGGCAGCGGGAACCCGTCCTCGCCGTTCAAGACGCGCGTGAAGGCGGGCACCGGCTGGGGCGTCTTCAACCAGGTGATCGGCGTGCGGGACCAGACCGGCGACGGCAAGCCCGATGTGATCGGGCGGGAGAGCTCGGGTGTTCTCTGGCTGTACCCGGGCACCGGCAACCCGAGCGCCCCGCTCGGGCCGCGCGTCAAGGTCGGCACGGGCTGGCAGGGCTACAACGCGATCATCAGCACCGGTGACCTCACCGGGGACGGCAAGGCGGACCTCCTCGGCCGCGACGGCTCCGGCGCGTTCTGGCTGTACAAGGGCACCGGCGTCGCCACCGCTCCGTTCGGCCCCCGCGCCAAGGTCGGCACCGGCTGGCAGGGCTACAACAGCATCGTCGGACCGAGCGACCTGACCAAGGACGGCCGGGGCGACCTCGTCGCCCGGGACGGCACCGGCGCGCTCTACCTGTACAACGGCACCGGCAGCGCCACCGCGCCGTTCGGCAACCGCGTCAAGGTCGGCAGCGGCTGGCAGATCTACAACCTGGTCTTCTGATCGGGGAGTTCGCTCGGCCTCGGGGCCCGGCCCGCACCGTCCACGGTGCGGACCGGGCCCCGTTCCGCACCGGGCTGGGTTACAGTGCTCGCATGTCGTGCACCTCGCAGATCCAGAACTGGTGGTGGACCGCTCATCCGGCGGCCCACTGACTGCGCGTACACCGACACACGCAAAGGCCGCCCGAGGGGCGGCCTTTCTCGTACCCGGGCCGTTCCTCCTCTCCGTACTCCACTCGGAAGGAACGACCCGCCCCATGGACCTTTCCCGCCTCCTCGCCCCCTCCTGCCCTCCCTTCGCGCTGCTGCGCCGGCGCACCCCCGGCCGTGACCACGACACCGTCGAGGTGCTGATCGGCCGGGTCCACGAGGCCGAGCGTCTCGCGGAGCTGCCCGTGGGCCCGCTGCCGACGCTCGCGCTCGTCCCGTTCCGGCAGATCCGCGAGCGCGGCTTCGACGTGCGGGACGACGGCACCCCGCTCTCCGTGCTCGTCGCCGACGAGGCGTACGAGCTGCCGCTCGACGAGGCCCTCGCCGCGCTGCCCGCCCATGAGGTACGGGTGGAGGGCGGCGGGTTCGACGTCTCCGACGAGGACTACGCGGAGACCGTGCGGCGGGTCATCGACGAGGAGATCGGCTCCGGCGAGGGCGCGAACTTCGTGATCCGGCGCACCTACACCGGCGAGATCCCGGGCTTCGGGCGCGCCGACACGCTCGCCCTGTTCCGGCGGCTGCTCGCGGGCGAGCGGGGCGCGTACTGGACGTTCGTCGTGCACACCGGGGACCGGACGCTCGTCGGGGCGAGCCCCGAGGTGCACGTCCGGATGTCGGGCGGCACGGTCGTGATGAACCCGATCAGCGGCACGTACCGCTACCCGGCCGGGGCCGCCCCGACCGCCGAGGACCTGCTCGCCTTCCTCGCCGACCGCAAGGAGACCGAGGAGCTCTCCATGGTGGTGGACGAGGAGCTGAAGATGATGTGCACGGTCGGCGACATGGGCGGGGTGGTGGTCGGGCCGCGGCTCAAGGAGATGGCCCATCTCGCGCACACGGAGTACGAGTTGCGCGGCCGGTCCTCGCTGGACGTGCGGGAGGTGCTGCGGGAGACGATGTTCGCGGCGACCGTGACCGGCTCGCCCGTGCAGAACGCCTGCCGGGTGATCGAGCGTCACGAGGAGGGCGGCCGGGGGTACTACGCGGGCGCGCTCGCGCTGCTCGGCACGGACGGGAACGGGGCGCAGACGCTGGACTCCCCCATCCTCATCCGTACCGCCGACATCGACGCCGGCGGCCGGCTGCGGGTGCCGGTGGGGGCCACGCTCGTGCGGCACTCGGACCCGGCGGGCGAGGTCGCCGAGACCCACGCGAAGGCGGCGGGGGTGCTGACGGCGCTCGGCGTGCGGGAGGGGCGGCCGGCCGACGCCACCGCCCCGGTGCCGGCGCGGCTCGCCGACGACCCCCGGGTGCGGGCCGCGCTCGACGCCCGCCGGGCGGACCTCGCGCCGTTCTGGCTGAAGATGCAGGTCCGTTCGGCGGAGCTGTCGGGGCACGCGCTGGTGATCGACGCCGAGGACACCTTCACGGCGATGCTGGCGCACGTGCTGCGCTCCTCGGGCCTTGAGGTGTCGGTGCTGCGGTACGACGAGCCGGGGCTGCGGGAGCTCGCGCTCGCCCACGAGGGGCCGGTCGTCCTCGGGCCCGGCCCGGGGAACCCCTCGGACGCGGCCGACCCGAAGATGCGCTTCCTGCGCGGGCTGACGGCGGAGCTCGTACGGGGGCACCGCCACGGCCTGCTGGGCGTCTGCCTCGGGCACGAGCTGATCGCGGCCGAACTGGGCCTGGACATCGTCCGCAAGCGGACCCCGTTCCAGGGGGCGCAGCTGCGGATCGACCTCTTCGGGCAGGAGCAGACGGTCGGCTTCTACAACAGCTTCACCGCCCGCTGCGACGACCGGACGGCGACGGAGCTGGCGCTGCACCGCATCGAGGTGAGCCGGGACGCGGAGACCGGTGAGGTGCACGCCCTGCGCGGGCCGGGCTTCGCGGGGGTGCAGTTCCACCCGGAGTCGGTGCTCACCATGGACGGGGCGGCGCTGACCGCCTCGCTGCTCGCGGGCGTGCTGGTCTAGGAGGCTGCCCTCGGTACCAGGACGTTCTCGCTGCGCCGGCCGGCGGTGTGGTCGAGGACGTTCTGGACGGTGGTGGCGATGATCTGGCCGACCGCGTCGGTCGTGTAGTACGCCTGGTGGGAGGTGACCACCACGTTCGGGAAGGTGACGAGGCGGGCCAGGGTGTCGTCCTCGACGACCTCCAGGGACTTGTCGAGGAAGAAGAGCCCGGCCTCCGCCTCGTACACGTCCAGGCCGACGCCGGTGAAGCGGCCGGAGCGGAGCTCGGTGACGAGGGCCTCGGTGTCGATGAGCCCGCCGCGGCTGGAGTTCACCAGGATGGCGTCGTCCTTCATGGCCTTGAGGGCGCGGGCGTCGATGAGGTGCCGGGTGGCGGGGAGCAGCGGGACGTGGAGGCTGATGAGGTCGGACTCGGCGAAGAGCCGTTCCTTCTCGACGTACCTCATGCCGAGTTCGACGCAGGCGGGGTTCTCGGCGATGTCCCAGCCGAGGAGGTTCATGCCGAGGCCGTGGGCGATCCGGGTGAAGGCCTCGCCGATCTTGCCGGTGCCGAGGACGCCGACGGTACGGCCGCGCAGGTCACGGCCCATCAGTCCGTCGAGCCGGAAGTCGAAGTCGCGGGTCCGGTTGGAGGCGCGGACGATCCGGCGGTTGACGGCCATGGCGAGGGTCCAGGCGAACTCGGCGACGGAGTACGGCGAGTAGGACGAGACCCGGGCGACGGTGAGGCCGAGGCGCTCGGCGACCTCCAGGTCGATGTTGTTGAAGCCGGTGGAGCGCTGGGCGATCATCTGGGTCCCGCCGGCCGCGAGGGTCTGCAGGACCCGGTGGTTCAGGCTGCAGTTGACGCTGGTGGAGACGGTCTCGTAGCCGGCGGCGATGGGGGCGGTGTCCTCGCTGAGGAAGACGCTCAGGCAGCGGACGTCGTGGTGGCCCTCGAAGGCCTTCTCGATGAGGGGCTTCTCGTCCGCCTGCACGCCGAATGCCAGGATTTCCACGGTTTTCCCCTCAACGTCACGATGGGCCGTATATCCGCGAATATACGGCCCGACGTGACGCCCGGCCGCCTCAGGCGTCGTCGAGGCCGCGCTCGATGGCGTACCGGACGAGCTCCACCCGGTTGTGCAGCTGGAGCTTGCCCAGGGTGTTCTGGACGTGGTTCTGCACCGTGCGGTGCGAGATGACCAGGCGCTCGGCGATCTGCTTGTAGCTGAGGCCCTTCGCGACCAGCCGCAGGACCTCGGTCTCGCGCTCGGTGAGCTGCGGGGCCTTCGGCTCGTCGGCGCCGGCCGCCGGGGCGGGCTCGGAGGCCAGGCGGCGGTACTCGCCGAGGACCAGGCCGGCCAGGCCCGGGGTGAAGACGGGGTCGCCTGCGGCCGTGCGGCGCACCGCGTCGGTCAGCTCCTCCGTACTGGCCGACTTGAGGAGGTAGCCGGTGGCGCCGGACTTGACCGCCTCCAGGACGTCGGCGTGCTCGCCGCTGGCCGAGAGGACGAGGACGCGCAGCTCGGGCCGGCCGCCGACGAGCTCCTTGCAGACCTGGACGCCCGGCTTGACCGGCAGGTTCAGGTCCAGGACGAGGACGTCGGGGCCGGCCGCGACGGCGCGGCGCACGGCCTGCTCGCCGTCGCCGGCGGTGGCGACCACGTCGAAGCCCGCCTCGGCGAGGTCGCGGGCGACCGCGTCCCGCCACATCGGATGGTCGTCGACGACCATCACCTTGATCCGCTGCTCGCTCACTTCTCCCCTGCCTTCCCCCGTGGAACCTTCAACTCGACTTCCGTGCCCTGCCCCGGGACCGAGATCAGCTCGGCCGATCCGCCCAGGTCCCGCAGTCTCCCCCGGATGGACAGGGCGACGCCCATCCGGCCCTCGCCCCAGGCCTCCGCGAGGCGGCCCTCCGGGATGCCGGGGCCGTCGTCCCGGACGGTGACGATCACCTCGTCCGTCCAGTCCTCGATCAGGATCCACGCGTGCGCGTCCTCCCCGGCGTGCACCCGGACGTTGTCCAGGGCGGCGCCGACGGCGTTGGCCAGCTCTCGGGCGGCGGGCGGCGGCAGCAGGACCGGGGCGCCCGGCTCGGAGAGGGTGACCTTGGCCCCGGCGCGCGGGGCGAGCAGGAGGCGGAGGTCGACGGGCGCGTCGCCCGCGCCATAAGGGGGGTCGTCGTCGACCTCGACGACCCGGACGAAGGCGCCCTCGGACTCGTCCTCCGAGACGAGACTGGGCCGGGTGAGCCCGCCCGCGACGAGGGTGCGGAGGGCCACCTCCTGCTCCCCCGCCATCCTGGCGATCTCGGCGGCCTCGCCTCCCATCGCCATGCCGCGCCGCTTCACCATCGCGAGGACCTGGAGGACGCTGTCGTGGATGTCGCGGGCCAGCCGCTCCCGCTCCCGGGTCGCGGCCTCGATCTCCAGGGCGCGGGCGAGGGTGCGCTCGGAGGCGCGGGCGACCTCGACGACGTAGCCGATGGCGATGGAGGCGACCCAGACGAGGAGCACGTTGTGGAAGGTGTCCTGGCTGGGATGGCCGCGCTCGATGATGTTGGCGACGGCGACCAGCGAGGAGGCGACGCCGGCCCAGCGCCAGCCGCCCTTGATCGCGAAGGCGAGGACGGAGCCGGCGGTCCATATCGACGGCAGGGTGGGGCCGTCGGACGACTGGGCCTGGGCGTCGACGAGCGGGGTGAGGAGGATGCCGGTGAGGGCGACGGCGAGGTCGGCGACGAGGAAGCGCTTGGTGCAGCTCGCCGCGTTCGCCACCTTGGGGAGGGTGGCGAGGGTCCAGACGCACAGCACCGCCAGATAGGCGACGGCGATCCAGGGCCGCTCGTACCGCTCCCGGCCGAACACGAAGATCAGCACCGCGTAGGCCATCGTCAGGACGCGGTAGCCGGTCAGCGCCCGCCACAGCGGCTGCTCGACCGACATGCGCACGACACGCTCGCGCTTGGCCATCTCCCCCACCCCCCCGAAAACCCCTCGCGGGGACTTACGCGCCGGACTCTTCGCGAGCGGCGATCTCGGCCTTGACGGCCTCCTTGGCCGCCTTCTCCGCATCCGCGATCTGCCGCTTGGCGGCGGTCGCGTAGATGTCGACGTACTCCTGGCCGGACAGCTTCATGATCTCGTACATGACCTCGTCGGTCACCGAACGGAGGATGAAGCGGTCCCCCTCCATGCCCTGGTAGCGGGTGAAGTCCAGCGGCTTGCCGATACGGATCCCCGGGCGCATCAGCTTGGGGACGACCTTGCCGGGCGGCTGGATCTTCTCGGTGTCGATCATGGCGACCGGGATCACGGGCGCGCCGGTGGCCAGCGCCACGCGCGCGAGTCCGCCGGGCTTGCCCCGGTAGAGACGGCCGTCGGGCGAGCGGGTGCCCTCGGGGTAGATCCCGAAGAGCCCGCCGCCCTCGATGACCTCGATGCCGGCCTTGATGGCCGCCTCGCCCGCGCCGCGGGCACCCGAACGGTCCACCGGGAGCTGGCCGACGCCCTTGAAGAAGGCGGCGGTGAGCTTGCCCTTCACACCGGGGGTGGTGAAGTACTCGGCCTTGGCGATGAAGGTGACCTTGCGGTCCAGGACGGCGGGCAGGAAGAAGGAGTCCGAGAAGGACAGGTGGTTGCTCGCGAGGATCGCGGGTCCCTCGGCGGGGATGTTCTCCAGACCCTCCACCCAGGGCCGGAAGGCAAGCTTCAGGGACCCTCCGATGGAGAACTTCATTGCGCCGTAGATCAACTCGCCAAGCCTTCCGTGTGCCGTCGCCACGACTTTATCCCGTACCGGCGCACGGCCCCCGCTACGGCCCTGGTCGGTGTCGGTCCGGTCGCGTACCGTGAAGGTCCTTCCCCATTTGCCGTCGCTCCGGCGCACCCCGAGAACGCCGGAGTCGCAACCGAACAGGAGACCCCGGTGCCGGTCCTTCCCGGAGCCGAGCCGTACCGCCATGAAGGCGGAGAGGTCGGCGTCCTTCTCTGTCACGGATTCACCGGTTCCCCGCAGTCGATGCGCCCGTGGGCCGAGTACCTGGCCGAGCGCGGCCTGTCGGTGTCGGTGCCGCTGCTGCCCGGTCACGGCACCCGCTGGCAGGACATGCAGCTCACCACCTGGCACGACTGGTACGCGGAGGCGGACCGGGCCCTGCGCGAGCTCCTGGAGCGCTGCAGGACCGTCTTCGTCTTCGGCCTCTCCATGGGCGGGGCCCTCACGCTGCGGCTCGCCGCCCAGCACGGTGACGCGGTGCGGGGCATCGTCCTCGTCAACCCGGGCAACAAGGTGCACGGCCTCGCCGCGCACGCCCTGCCGGTCGTCCGGCACCTGGTCCCCTCCACGAAGGGCATCGCCAGCGACATCGCCAAGGAGGGCGTGACCGAGGTCGGCTACGACCGGGTGCCGCTGCACGCCGCGCACTCCCTGCGCCGCCTCTTCCAGACGGTGGACGGGGAGCTTCCGCAGGTCACCCAGCCGGTAGTACTGCTCCACAGCCCCCAGGACCACGTCGTGCCGCCCGCCGACTCGGCCCGGATCCTCTCCCGCATCTCCTCGACGGACGTGAAGGAGGTCCTGCTGGAACAGAGCTACCACGTGGCGACGTTGGACCATGACGCGGAGCGGATCTTCGACGAGAGCCTGGCCTTCGTCGAGCGTCTGGCCCCGGATCTGGTCGACGGGAAGGGGAGCAGGAGCGGTGGCTGAGCAGCAGGACGGCCCGGAGCGGGAGCCGCAGCCCATCGACGAGGAGGCGGCCTGGGCCGCGATCGTCGCCGGGTACGGCGAGGAGCCCGCGGACCCTCCGGGGACGAAGCCGTTCCGGACCGTCGAGAACCTGTCGCTGCCCGAGCCCGAGGAGACGGACGGGCCCGACGAGGAGGTCCGGCCCGTGAAGGGCACGACCTGGAAGCCGCGGCCGAAGCCCGCGCCCGAGGACCCCGAGGCGGACGAGGACCCGGAGGCGGGCCCGGAGCGGCCGGCGCTCGGCAGCTCGATCGTGTTCGCTCCCGGGGTGCGGAGCGGCGGCCCCCGGGACTACTCCCCGGCCGAGCCGGACGAGGAGGCGGGCGGCGCCGACGAGGGCCACTTCGTCCCGCCGGAGCCGCCGCCGCTGCCCGAGGCCGACACGACGACCAAGTTCGCCTGGCTCGCGGTCGTCGGCGGCCCCGTCCTGATGCTGCTGGCCGTCCTCCTCCAGTGGGACATGACCTGGTGGCTGACGACGCTCTGCGTGGGCGGCTTCCTGGGCGGCTTCGCGACCCTGGTGGCCCGCATGAAGCACGACGACGACGATGACGACGGCTTCGACGACCCGGGGCGCGGGGCTGTGGTGTAGGGGGCGCGCCCCCTACGAGGCGGGGACCCGGACCGCCGCAAGGACCGGGAGGTGGTCGGTGGCGGCCCGTAGGTCCGCCGGGTTCAGGTCCGTCGGGACTCCGCAGCCGAGGAACTCGACTCCCGGGGTCGCCAGGATCGCGTCGATGCGCTGGTGCGGGTCGGCCGGGGTCGAGGTGTGTTCGCCGCCCCAGGGGCTGACCGCCCAGCCGTCCTGGAGCTCCTTCGTGAGCCGGGTGAAGGCGGGGCCTCCGGGGCGTTCGTTCAGGTCGCCGGCGACGAGGGCGTGCGGGGTGCCGAGGGCGGCGACCCGGTCGAGGACGATCCCGGCCTGGGCGTAGCGCTCCTCCTTCCGCAGGCTCAGATGGCAGCTGACGAGACCGAGCCTGGCGCCGGCGAAGCGGACGACGGCGGTCGCGAGGCCGCGCCGGTGCAGGCCGGGCGTCAGGGGCAGCAGGACGTCCTCCGTGCGCTCCACGGTGGCCCGCAGGGAGCAGAGCAGAAGCGGTCCGGCCGCTGTGGCGCCGCCGCTCAGGACGACGAGCTCGCTCTTGGCGGCGAGCCGGGCGGCGTGTTTGCGCCAGCGGAAGAAGCGCGGGGCCTCCTGGACGAAGACGAGGTCCGGCGCGCAGGCGCGGATCACCCGGGCGAGGGCGTCCTCGTCGTCGCGCATCGAACGGACGTTGTAGCTCAGGACCCGGAGGACGGCCGAACCGTCGCTCTCGGTACGGGAGTTGGGCAGCTCACTGATCGCCATGACGGTCAACATACGACGACCGCCCGCCGGGTCCGAGAGGACGCGGCGGGCGGTCGTCGTATGCCGTGGTGCGAGGGTCAGCCCTGACGGGCGAGGTCCGCCGCGCCGACCAGGCCGGCCTTGTTGCCGAGCTGGGCGGCGAGGACCTGCGCGTGCGGGCGCCACTGGCCGCCGATCAGCCAGCGCCGGAAGGACTTGCGGATCGGGTCGAGGACGAGGTCGCCCTCGTCCGAGACGCCGCCCCCGACGATGAACGCCGAGGGGTCGAAGAGCGAGGCCAGGTCGGCGAGACCGGCGCCCGCCCAACGGGCCAGCTCACGGAAGGAGTCGACGGCCACCGGGTCGCCGGCGCGGGCGGCCTGGCTGACGTGCTTGCCCTCGATGCCCTCCGGGGTGCCGTCGCCGAGGCCGAGGAGGATCTCCGCGCGCTCCGGGGTGGCGTTGGCGCGCTGCTTGGCGTACCGGACGAGCGCCCGCCCGGAGGCGTACTGCTCCCAGCAGCCCTGGCTGCCGCAGCCGCACAGCAGACCGTCCGGGACGACCCGGATGTGGCCGAACTCGGCGGCGACGCCGAAGCGTCCGCGGCGCAGCTTGTTGCCGATGATGATGCCGCCGCCGAGGCCGGTGCCGAGGGTGATGCAGATGACGTCCTCGTGGCCCTTGCCGGCGCCGAACTTGTACTCGCCCCAGGCCGCCGCGTTGGCGTCGTTCTCGACGACGACGGGGAGGCCCACCCGCTGCTCGACCTTGTCCTTGAGCGGCTCGTGCCGCCAGTCGATGTTCGGCGCGAAGAGGACGGTGGCGCGCTTGTCGTCGACGTAGCCCGCGGCTCCGATGCCGACGGCCTCGATCTGGTACCCCTTGCCGGCCTCGGAGACCGCGGCGCAGATGGCGTCGACGATGCCCTCGGGGGTCGGCGGGGTGGGCACGGTGTGGGTGTCGAGGATGTTGCCCTCCTCGTCGACCACGCCGGCCGCGATCTTCGTGCCGCCGATGTCGACGCCGATGGTGAGTCCCATGTGTCCCTCAGTTTTCGGTCGAGCCCCGCTAAGGCCCACCGTACCCGAGCGGGGGTGGCCCGCCGATCAGTCGAGGTCGATGTGCTGGCCGGTTCCGGGCCCCTCGTCGCCCTTGCGGTCGTCCTTGCGGTCGCCCTCCGGCGGCGTGTCCGCGTCGCGGCGCGGATCGTCGGCGTCGGGTACGGAGCCGCCGCGCGTCCAGCGGCTCTCGTGGCCCTCGACGGCGGAGCGGTAGGCGGCGAGCAGCTCGCTGCCGGCGGCGGCGAGGTGGTCGAAGACCTGCGGGTTGCGCTCGATGACGGGCTCGACGACGGCCTTCGCCTGGTTGACGAGCTGCTGCACGGTCTCCACGGCGGTCTGCGCGGCCTGTCCGCCGAGGAGCGGGCTCCCGAGGCCGCCGGAGACCTTGTCGGCCACGGCCTCGAAGAGCTTGCGGAACTCCTCCGCGGGCGAGCCGGGCTCGGCCGCGCGCTGCGCCCGGCGGCGGGCCTTCTCCGCCTCCAGGTCCTCGGCACAGGCCTTGGCCCAGGCGTCCGAATCGCTCATGGCGTACTCCTCAGTGGCTGCGTACTTCGACGGTACACGCCGTCTCAGGGGGTGCGGGGCCACAGCCCGGGGTCGGGTGTGAAGCGCACCCGGAGGTCCCCGTCGACGAGCCCGGCGCCGGTGACGGTGCAGCGGCGCAGGGCGCCCGGCAGGGGGACGGCGCGGCGGAACGCGCCGACGGTCAGGAGCAGTTCGTCGCCGCGGCGGACGAGGGAGAGCTCCTCCTTGACGGCCCCCGGCAGCGGGATGTGCCAGACGAGGACGCCGTCCTCCTCGCGGCGGTCCTCGACGGCCCATTCGGGTACGGGGGCCGGCTTCCCGGTCCGGGCGGAAGAGAGGAGCACCAGGTCCTCGGCCCCGCGCGGGGCCCTGCCCAGATGGGGCAGCTCGGACAGCTCGCCGGTGGTGGCGGTACGGAGCTCCGCAAGGTGCCGGTGCTGTTCGGCGGTGAGTCCGGCGAGCCAGGGGTCCTCGGAGGCGGCGGGGAGTATCCGGTTGGCGACGACGGCGTCGAGGGCGAGGCGGTGGACGGCGAGGCCGAGGCGGGCGGTGCGCAGGGCGCGGGCGGCGCCGGGGCCGGGTTCGAGGACGAGCCGGACGGTGGTGTCGGGGGCTTCGACCACGGCCTGGACGGCGGCGAGCTCGGCCTCCCAGCGGGCGGTCGTCTCGTACAGCCACTGCGCGGGCATGGGGACGCCGGCGAGCTGGGCGAGCATCGGGCGCAGCGCGCGGGCGGCCTGGCGCTCCGGGGGCAGGAGGCGGCGCAGATAGCGGCGGAGCTGGCCGGGGAGGGCGAGGAGGGCGAGGGCCTCGGGGAGCGGGGGCAGATCGACGACGGCGAGCTCGTGGTCGCCCTCGGCGGCGTCGCGCAGGGCCCTGAGCAGGGCGAACTGCCGGCTCCCGGGGAGCTCGGTCAGCTCGGCGTCCTCGAAGGGGGCGGCGCCGAGGAGGTCGAGGGCGGCGGAGGAGCGCTCCTGCAGGGCGAGGAACTCGCGCCGGAAGTCGGCGCCGGGCCGGGGTCGCAGCAGCCGGACCTCCGGGAGCGGGTCGGCGTCCTCGGAGACGAGCAGAACCCGGCGGCCGGCCCGCGCCTCGGCGAGGGCGGTGGCGGCGGCGAGGGTGGTACGGCCGGCGCCGCCGGGTCCGGTGACAAGGATGATCCGCATGCGGCGGAACGTTACCGGGGCGCCCCGCAGGACCCGCACCCCGCAGCGCGGCGCCCCGCCCGCGCCCGTGTGGGCAATCGTCCCGCAGGGCGGGACGGGTGGGCACACGGGACGGCGCCCTTCAGGGGCGCCTCCGCGTTCCGAGCCTGGACCCGCACCGGATGCGCGCCGTCACCAACGGTGCGGGTTCAGGCGCGTAAGCCTCTGGCGCCGGCAGGGGCGCCGTTCCGTTGTGCCCACCCGTTCCGCCCCGGCGGAACGCATGCCCACAACGGGCGGAACGCTTACGCGCCCGATTCCACGCGCTGCTTCAGGCCCTGCAGGGCGCGGTCGATGATGACCTTCTCCGCCTTGCGCTTGATCATGCCGAGCATGGGGATCTTGACGTCCACCGTCAGCTGGTACGTCACCTCGGTGCGGTCGTCGCCGAGGGCCTTCAGCAGGTACGAGCCGTCGAGCGAGCGCAGCATCTGGGACTTGACCAGGGTCCAGGAGACCTCGTTGTCCCCGGTCCAGGTGTACGCCAGGGTGTGGTCGTCCTTGATGGCGCCCGCGTCCAGGAGCAGCCGGACCTTCTCCGCGCGGCCGGCCTCGTCGGACGACAGGACCTCGGCCTCCTTCACCTCGCCGGTCCACTCGGGGTAGCGGGCGAAGTCGGCGATCACGCCCATGACGTCGGCCGGCGCCGCCTCGATGGTGATGCTCGAGCTGGTGTGTTCGGCCATCGCGGTGGCTCCTCCACTGTGCGGTCCGGCGGAAGTAGAAAAGGGGCACAGACGTGCCGACGGAAGGCTATCGCGCCCCCGTGGCCGCGCCGTCACCACTCCAGGGCGTAGGGCGTCCCGGTCGAGGCGAAGTGGCCGACGTTCACGCACTCGGTGCGCCCGATCCGCATCCGCCGGGCGAGGGGCTGGTGGACGTGGCCGAAGAGGGAGTACCGCGGCCGGACCCGGTGGATGGCGTCGAGCAGCGCCCGGCTGCCGCGCTCGAAGCGGCGGGCCACGGTGTCGTACGTCAGCTCCGGCACCTCCGGCGGGATGTGGGAGCAGAGGACGTCGACGTCGCCGAGGGCCTCGACCTTGGCGGCGTACTCCTCGTCGGAGATCTCGTACGGGGTGCGCATGGGCGTGCGGAGCCCGCCGCCGACGAAGCCGAACACGAGTCCGCCGAGCTCGATCCGCTCGCCGTCGAGGACCGTCGTCCCCGGCGCGGCGAAGTCCGTCCAGAGCTGGGGGATGTCGACGTTCCCGTAGGTGGCGTACGTAGGGGTGGGGAAGGCGGCGAAGAGTTCGGCGTACTGGCGGCGGACCGCGGCCTCGATGGCGGTGTCGCGGTCGACGTCGAGCGCGGCCCAGAGGCTGCGGCCCAGGTCGCGGGCCTCGTCGAAGCGGCGGGCGGTGCGGAGCTCGACGAGCCGGTCGGCGTTCTCGGTGCCGAACAGGTCGGGGAAGATGCCCCGGCTGTGGTCGGCGTAGTCGAGGAAGAGGACCAGGTCACCGAGGCATATGAGGGCGTCGGCGCCCTCCCCTGCCTTGGCGAGGTCGCCGGCGTTGCCGTGCACGTCACTGACCACATGGACTCGCATGAGCCCACCTTAGGGGGTGTCACCTGCGGTTACTTGGGAGTCGTGAAACCTGTGGATTACTGTGCGCAGAGCACCGCCACGCATGTGTGACGCACGGAACATCTGGCCGGAACCCCCTATCGGGAACCATGTACTGGTGGGTAACGTCCGAGCGGTCCAGTCGTGCTCACCCCCACTGAGCACCTGCCCGATCATGGACTTCACCGGTGCATCACACAGAGCCGTGGCGCCGGCGCCCGATGAGGAGCAGCAGTCTTGCGCGAGTTCAGCCTTCCGGCCCTGTACGAGGTCCCCACGGACGGCAACCTGACGGATCTCATCCGCCGCAACGCCTCCCAGCACCCAGACGTCGCCGTGATGGGGCGCAAGGTCGACGGCGTCTGGACGGACGTCACCGCCACGCAGTTCCTCGCGGAGGTCCGTGGGGTCGCCAAGGGTCTGATCGCCTCCGGCGTGGAGCCGGGCGACCGGGTCGCGCTGCTCTCCCGTACGCGCTACGAGTGGGTGCTCCTCGACTTCGCGATCTGGAGCGCGGGCGGTGTCACCGTGCCGGTGTACGAGACGAGCTCGCCGGAGCAGATCCAGTGGATCCTCGGTGACTCGGGCGCGGCGGCCGTGGTGGTGGAGAGCGAGGCGCACGAGGAGTCGGTGGCCTCCGTCCGGGCGAACCTGCCGGAGCTCAAGGCCGTCTGGCGGATCGACACGGACGCGGTGGCCCGGCTCACGGCCGAGGGCGCGGACGTCTCCGACGAGCTGCTCGACGCGCGCATGTCGGCGGCGAACGCGGACGACCCGGCGACGATCGTCTACACCTCGGGCACGACCGGCCGCCCCAAGGGCTGTGTCCTGTCCCACCGGGCCTTCTTCGCCGAGTGCGGCAACATCGTGGAGCGGCTCAAGCCCCTCTTCCGTACGGGCGAGTGCTCGGTGCTGCTGTTCCTGCCGGCCGCGCACGTCTTCGGGCGGCTCGTCGAGGTCGCGTCCGTGATGGCGCCGATCCGGCTCGGCTGCGTCCCGGACATCAAGAACCTCACGGACGAGCTGGCCTCGTTCCGGCCGACGCTGATCCTGGGCGTGCCGCGCGTCTTCGAGAAGGTCTACAACTCGGCGCGGGCGAAGGCGCAGGCCGACGGCAAGGGCAAGATCTTCGACAAGGCCGCGCACACGGCCATCGCGTACAGCCGGGCGATCGGCACCCCGCAGGGCCCGTCCTTCGGTCTGAAGCTGAAGCACAAGGTCTTCGACAAGCTGGTCTTCAGCAAGCTGCGGGCGGTGCTCGGCGGTCGCGGCGAGTACGCCATCTCGGGCGGCGCCCCGCTGGGCGAGCGGCTCGGCCACTTCTTCCGCGGCATCGGCTTCACGGTCCTGGAGGGCTACGGCCTGACGGAGTCGTGCGCGGCGACGGCGTTCAACCCCTGGGACCGGCAGAAGATCGGCACGGTCGGTCAGCCGCTGCCGGGCTCGGTGGTGCGGATCGCCGACGACGGCGAGGTGCTGCTGCACGGCGAGCACATCTTCTCGCGGTACTGGAACAACGAGGCGGCGACGGCCGAGGCGCTGGCGGACGGCTGGTTCCACACGGGTGACATCGGCACGCTCGACGAGGACGGCTATCTCGCGATCACCGGCCGGAAGAAGGAGATCCTGGTGACGGCGGGCGGCAAGAACGTCGCCCCGGCGGTCATCGAGGACCGGATCCGCGCGCACGCGCTGGTCGCGGAGTGCATGGTGGTCGGCGACGGGCGTCCGTTCGTGGGCGCGCTGGTCACGATCGACGAGGAGTTCCTCGGCCGCTGGGCGAGCGAGCACGGCAAGCCGGCCGGTTCGACGGCGGCCTCCCTCCGTGAGGACGCGGAGCTCGTCGCGGAGGTCCAGCGGGCGATCGACGACGGCAACGCCGCGGTGTCCAAGGCGGAGTCGGTCCGCAAGTTCCGTATCCTCCCGGCCCAGTTCACGGAGGAGGCGGGGCACATCACCCCGTCCCTGAAGCTGAAGCGGAACGTGGTGGCGAAGGACTTCGCGGACGAGATCGAGGCGATCTACGCCAAGTAGGAGCGCGTACGAAGGGGCCCGGGGCGATCACTCGCCCCGGGCCCCTTCGTCGTACCGTGCGTCCTACAGCAGCGCGCGCAGCCGCTCCGCGAGGAGGTCCCAGCGCCAGCGCTCCTCCACCCAGGCCCGGCCCCGCTCGCCCATGCGGGCGCGGAGCTCGGGGTCGAGGAGGAGGGTGGTGACGCGGTCGGCGGTCTCCTCGGCGGACTCGCCGCGGACGACCCAGCCGGTCTCGCCGTCGAGGACGGCGTCGGGCGCGCCGCCGGAGTCGCCGGCGACGACGGGCAGGCCGGTGGCGGAGGCCTCCAGGTAGACGATGCCGAGGCCCTCGACGTCGAGGCCGCCGCGCCGGGTGCGGCAGGGCATGGCGAAGACGTCGCCGGCCCCGTAGTGGGCGGGCAGCTCGGACCAGGGGACGGCGCCGGTGAAGCGTACGGATCCGGCCACGCCCGTCTCGGCGGCGAGACGGTGCAGGTCCTTCTCGTACGGTCCGCCGCCGACGATCAGGAGGACGGCGTCCGGGACCCGGCTCAGGATCGCGGGCATGGCCCGGATCAGGGTGTCCTGGCCCTTGCGCGGGACGAGCCGGGAGACGCAGACGACGACGGGGCGGTCGCTGAGCCCGAGGCGGGCGCGGACCTCGTCGCCGCCCGAGTCGGGGTGGAAGGTCTTCTCGTCGACGCCGGGCGGGAGCTGGACCATGCGTCGGGCGGCGGCCGGGGTGAGGGCGGTCGCGATCCGGGAGCGGGTGTACTCGCCGAGGTAGGTGATCGTGTCCGTGCCCTCGCCGATGCGGCGGAGGAGCTGCCGGGCGGCCGGGAGCTGGGCCCAGCCGGCCTCGTGCCCGTGGGTGGTGGCGACGAGCCGCTTCGCGCCGGCCCTGCGCAGGGCGGGGGCCATCAGGCCGAGCGGTGCGGCCGCGCCGAACCACACGGACTCGCAGCCGTGCTCGCGGAGGAGCGCGGTGGCGCGGGCGGTGACCCGAGGAGTCGGCAGCAGCATGGTGGTGCGATCCCGTACGACCGTGAAAGGCTGTTCGGCGTCGAACGCGGCCGTCGCCTCGATCCCTTCGCGGCTGCGCTTCCACGTGGAGGCGTAGACCACGATCCGGTCGGGGTCCAGGCGGAGTGCCATGTTGTGCAGGAAGGCCTGGATTCCGCCGGGACGCGGCGGGAAGTCGTTGGTTACGATCAGGGTCTTGTGCATCGTGGCCGACAGTACGCGATGGCAACCACCGCCCGGCAACACGACCGCCCCGCCACCGCGGGCCGACAGGACAAGGACGCGACAGTGACGACGGGTGCCGTGGAGAACGGGTCACGCACGGGTCTGCGACTTCCGCTCGGCCTCTGGGGTCTGTCCCGGGTCCTGCTGCTGCTCTGCGTCTTCAAGGTCGTGGTGATCCCCGGCCCCGACATCACCTTCGACGTCCGGGACATCTACCAGGGCTGGTACGAGGTGCTGCGGACGGGCACGTATCCGCTGGACGACGTCACCTGGCAGTACCCGCCGGCCGCGGCGTTCGCGATCCTCGCCCCCGGTCTGCTGCCGTTCCTCGACTACGCCTCCGCGTTCTTCGTCCTCGCCTTCCTCTGCGACGCGCTGGTCTTCGGGCTGCTCCTCCACACGGGCCGCCGCGCGGGCCGCTCGTCGCGGGGTGCCTGGTTCTGGCTCGCGGGCGTCCCGCTGCTGGGCCCGACGGCGTACGCCCGGTACGACGTGATGGTCACCGCCGTCGCGGTGGCGGGGCTGCTCGCGGCGGGCCGCAGCCCGCGCGTCCTGGGCGCCCTGGCCGGTTTCGGCGCGGTCCTGAAGGTGTGGCCGGTGCTGCTGCTCGCGGGCACGCCGAAGGGGCGGGCGACCTTCCGGTCCTGGTCGGCGGCGGTGGGCGCGGGGGCCGCGGTCCTGGCGTTCTGCGTGGTGTGGATGCCGGGGGCGCTGGCCTTCCTCGGCTTCCAGCGGGACCGGGGCACGGAGGTCGAGTCGCTGGGCTCGATGGTCTTCCACGTCGTCCGGCACTTCGGCTGGGAGGGCGAGGCGATCATGAACTACGGGTCGATCGAGTTCCTCGGCCCGTACGTGTCGACGGTGTCGACGGCCGCGCTCGGCCTCACGGTCGCCGCGTTCGGCTGGCTGCTCGTGTGGCGGATCCGGGCGCGGGCCTTCGCCTCGTCGACGGTGGCGGACGCGGCCTTCGTGGCGGTGCTGCTGTTCACGACGACGAGCCGGGTGCTCTCCCCCCAGTACATGCTGTGGCTGGTCGGTCTGGCCGCGGTGTGCCTCGCCTTCCGGTCGAGCCGGATGCGGAAGCCCGCGCATCTGGTGCTGTGGGCGACGGCGGTGACGCAGTTCGAGTTCCCGGTGTGGTTCTCGCACGTGACGCGGAGCGATCCGCTGGGCGTGGCGGTGCTGTTCACGCGGAACGGTCTGCTGATAGCGGCCACGGTCATCGCCTGCCGGATCCTGTGGCGGCACACGGTGACGGAGCCGCGTCTCGCCGAGGCCGGGAAGGCTCCCGCCCAGGAGGCTCAGCCGGAGCGCGAGAAGGCCCTGTCCGGCTCGTTCTGAGTCTTCCCGGGGGCCGCCGTGACGGTACGGCGGTGCAGCAGGCCGAGGGCCGCGCACTGGGCCCCCATGGCGAGGGCCATCGCGAGGCAGATCCCGGGGAGGCCGAGTCCGGCGCCTGAGAGGGCGTACGCGAGCGGGAACTGGACGAGGACGCCGGCCATGGTGATCCGGGCGAGGTGGGGGCTGGCTCCGGTGCCCTCGAAGACCCCGGCGAGCGCGATGTACCCGGCCATGAGCAGCAGATAGGGGCCGAGGCAGCGCAGGAAGAGCGCGCCCGCCTCCGCCACCGCGGGCTCGGCGCCGAAGGCCCGCATGACGGGTCCCGCGGCGAGGAGCAGCAGGATCGCGGCGCTCGCGCCGAGGGTGCCGCCGAGGAGGAGGGCCTGCCGGCCGACGGCCCGCCGTTCGTCCCTGCCCGCGCCGAGGAGGTGGGCGCTGTGGATGGAGGCGGCCTGCCGGACGGCGTAGAAGGCCATGGTCGCCACGTACATGGCCTTGGTGGCGATGCCGTAGGCGGCGATCTCGGTGACGCCGAGCCGGGCGACGACGGAGACGAGCGCGAGGGCTCCGGCCATCCGGACGGCGAAGTCGACGGCCATGGGCAGTCCGGTGGCGGCGGTGCGGCGCAGCGCGGCGGCCGTGGGCAGGGCCGCCCGGGCCGCCCGCGCGGCCTTGAGGAGCGGGTCGCGGCGCAGGGCGAGGAGGCCGGCGGCGAGGGCGACGCCGCGGCCGGTGACGGTGGCGAGGGCGGCGCCGGGGACGCCGTACGCGTGGATGAGCAGCGGATCGAGGACGAGGATCAGCCCGTTGGCGAGGAAGGCGAGCCGCATGGGGGTGCGGGTGTCGCCGGTGCCCTTGAGGATCCCGTCGAGGACGTTCGTGGCGAAGAAGACGGCCGTGCCGGGGAGCGAGATCGCGAAGTAGGCGGTGGCCAGGGCGTGGGCGGGGTGGCCGGAGCCGCCGAGCAGGAGGGCGGCGAGCGGGTCGCGCAGCAGGTAGCCGCCGAGGGCGACGGGCGGCACGAGCAGGGCGCAGAGGGCGGTGCCGCCGCGGACGGCGGCGCGGACGGCGCCGGGGTCGTCGGCGCCCCGGGCGCGGGCGACGAGGACGGTGGTGCCGGAGCCGGCCATGAGGACGACCCCGAGCAGGAGGTTCTCGACGTTGGTGGCGACCGCGACGGCGGCGACGGCGTCCCCGCCGAGCCGGGCGACCCAGATCATGTTGATGATGCCGGCGGCGACTCCCGCGAGGAGTTCGAAGTAGACCGGGCGGGCGAGCCGGACGAGTGTGCGGCGGTGCGAGGACATGACGAAGGAACCCCCTCTTTCCGATGTACCTCGAATAGAGGCACCTCGAAAAGAGGTAGCATGGGAAGCAGTCCCCCGACAAGCGCGAAGGAGTGGTGCCCGGTGCTGGAGCTGTCGATCCTGGGCTTCCTGTACGAGAAGCCGCTGCACGGCTACGAGCTCAAGGAGCGCATCCAGGGCCTGAGCGGCCACGTCCGCCCGGTCAGCGACGGCGCCCTCTACCCGGCCATCACACGACTGGTGAAGAACGGCCTGGTCGACAGCCGTACGGAGCCCGGCGCGAGCGCGGCCCCGCGCCGCACGCTCTCACTCACCCCCGAGGGCCGCCGGGAGCTCCTCGCCCGGCTGCGCACGCCCAAGGACGCCGAGATCACCGACGGCCAGCGCTTCTTCACCCTGCTCGCCTTCCTGCGGCACCTGCCCGACCCGGCGGACCAGGCGGCCGTCCTCCGCCGCCGCCAGGAGTTCCTGGACACCCCGGCCAGCTTCTTCTACGAGGGCGGGACCCCGGTCACCGTCGAGCGGGCGCCCGACCTCTTCCGCCAGGGGATGCTGCGGATCGCCCGCGCGACGGGCACGGCGGAGAAGGCCTGGCTGAAGGAGGCCCTGGCGGAGCTGGAGGACCCGCAGCCGCGGGGCTAGGCCAGCCGCTCCCCCAGGTACGCCCGCCAGTCGGCGGTGAACTCCTCCGGCGTGGTGTCCAGGACATCCCGGAGCGCCTTCTCCACCGCGCCGTCCCGGCCCGGGTGCGCACCCACCGCCCGGTAGAAGTCGGTCAGCTTCTCCTCGCCCCAGCGGCCCGCGATCAGCTCGCAGGCCAGCCAGCCGCCCTCGTAGGCCTGCGCCAGGGCCTCCGCGTCGCCGCCGAAGGAGAAGGCCTCGTCCACGGGGAGCTCCGCCGGGAGGTCGCCGGCCAGGACCGCGCGGCGCAGCTCGGGGGCGGCCTGGGCGGCGGTGCGTTCGGTCCCCCGGTAGGCGACCCAGTCGGCGAAGCCCTCGGACAGCCAGACCGGGGTGGCCTTCGTCGTCTGGACGCGGGTCGCGACATGGGTGGTCTCATGGGTGAGGACCAGCTGCCGGCCGAACGCCCCGAGCACCGCGTACGCGTCCGGGTTCACGATCACCCGGTCCGCGGGCGCGTGGGGGCCGCCGCCGGTCCGGCCGGTCGTGACGGCCGCGATGCCCCGGTAGGAGGCGGCCGGCCCGCCGAGGAGCCGGCCCATCGCCTCGATCGATCCGGGCACGAGGACCACGACCCGGCCCGCCCAGTTCCCGTGCCAGGCGTCCCCGACCGCCGGGACCGCCCGGTCCGCGGCGGCCGCGATCTCCCGCAGCCGCTCCTGGCTCTGCCCCACGCCGAGGACGAGACTGCGCCTGCCGGTCACGGACGTGACCTCGCCCTGCTGCCAGAGCTGCTGCGGGGCTCCCTCGGCGGCGCGGTCGCCGGTCACGTACCAGCGGCCGTCGCGCTCGGCGAGGTCGAGGACCCGCTCGGTGGTGGCGGGCCCGGAGTCGTAGCCCTTGATCCGGTAGCCGAGCTCGGCCCTGGCGGTGACCCGGCCCTCTCCGGCCCGGTCGACATCGGTGACCCGGTAGGTCCAGCCGCCCAGCGGCACCTTCGCGAGCCGGTCGAACTCGGTGCGCGCGGCCGGTACGAGCGCGGGGTCGAGGGCCGCGAGGTAACCGGCCTCGTCCCGGTCGAGCAGCGCCCGCGCGTGCCGGTCGAGCAGGCTCTGGATCTCCCCGGAGGCCGGGCCCACCGGGGCGGGGGCAGAGCATCCGCCGAGGGCGAGCACCGCGGCCAGCAGCCCCGCCGCCGCACCGCGCACCGCTCCACTCCGCCTGCCCGCCACGCCCCCGATCGTAAAGGGGGAAGCGTCAGACCCGGGTCACTGTGACGTGGGACATCATGTTGACCGGGTCGTAGCGGACCCGGGCGCCCGGGTAGGGGGCGTGGATGACCTGGCCGTTCCCGGCGTAGATCGCCACATGGCTGGCGTCGCCGCGGTACGTGACGAGGTCGCCCGGCTGCGCCTGCGAGAGCGGCACCTGGCGGCCGGCGTACCGCTGCGCCGAGGAGGTGCGGGGCAGGCTGATCCCGGCCTGCCGGTACGACCAGACCATCAGGCCCGAGCAGTCGAAGGCGGACGGGCCGGTCGCGCCCCACACGTACGGCCTGCCGATCGCGCTGCGGGCGGCGATCACCGCGGCGGCGGCCCGCGAGGGGCCGAGGTCGGCGAGCGGCGGCAGTTCCTCGGCGGGCGCGTCGGCGCGCTCGCCGGTGCGGGAGGCGCGGTCGTAGTCGGCGCGCTCCTCGACGGTGAGGGAGGCGAGCACCCGGCGGGCCTCGGCGAGCTTCCGCTCGACGGTGCGCTTGTGGCGGGCGACCTCGGCCCGGCTGCGCTCCAGTTCGCCGAGGGCCGTGCGGGCCTCGCTCCGCTTCTGGTTCAGGGCGCGCTGCTCGCGCAGGAGCTCGCCGAGCGCGGCGCTCTGGCGGGCGGTGACCCGGTCCAGGGCGGTGGCCCGGTCCAGGTAGCTGTCGGGGTCGGAGGAGAGCAGCAGGGCGAGCGCGGGGTCGATGCCGCCGGAGCGGTACTGGGCTCCGGCGACCGAACCGAGCGCGCCCCGCATGCGGTTGATGCGCTCCTGGCCGCGGGCGAGGCTGTCCTGCGCCTGGGAGACCGTCCTGCGCAGCGCGTCCGCCTTCTCGTCCGCCCGGTTGTAGCCCTCGGTGGCCTTCTCGGCCTCCTCGAAGAGGCGGTCGACCGTGGCGCGGGTGGCCGCGGGCGTGGCCCCGGGGTCGGCACTCGCGGGGACGGCCCCGAGGGACGCCGCCGCGGTGGCCGCGGCGGCGGCGGTGAGGACGGTGACCCGGGCGGGTCGGCGGTGGGACGCCACGAATCGCGCTCCGTTCGGCTCGACGCAGACTGGCGCGGCAGACAGTAGCCGCTGATCAGTCCTCGTCCAACGAAGCCGCCGGGCACACAAAGTGACGCCCCGCCGGAGAACACAGGTCACCGGCGGGGCGTCAGGTCAGTGCGCGTCGCGGCGAACCACCCGATTGGGCGGTGTGCCGCAGCGGGTCGCGGGGGCGGGTCAGCCGCCGATCCGGACGCCGAACTGGAAGGTGCCCATGTAGTCCATGGACTCGTAGCGGACGACGGCGCCCGGCTTGGGGGCGTGCAGGATCGTGTTGTTGCCCGCGTACAGGCCCACGTGCGACAGGCTGTTGAAGAAGACCAGGTCGCCCGGCTTGAGCTGGCTGCGGCCGATCTTCACGCCGTCGTTCTGCTGGGTGTAGGTGGTGCGGGTGAGCGTGACGCCGGCCTGGCGGTAGGACCACTGGGTCAGACCGGAGCAGTCGTACGAGTTGGGGCCCTCGGCACCGGAGACGTACGGCTTGCCGAGCTGGGTGGCGGCGGCCGAGAGCGCGGCGGCACCGAAGCCGTTCGCGGGGACCTCGTTGCCCAGGTCGGCCCGGGAGCCGGCGTCGCGGCTGGCGCGCTGCGCCTGCTCGCGCTCCTGCTGCTCCATCTTCTGGCGCTCGGCCGCGGTGAGGGTGTTGAGGAGCTTCCGGGCCTCGGCGAGCTTGCCCTGGAACTTCTTCTTCTTCTCACCGAGGGTCTTGCGGACGTCCTCGAGGTCGGCCAGCTTCGAGGTGGCCTCGGCCCGCTGCTGGGCGAGCGTGCGCTGCTTGGCCTGGATCGAGGTGAGCACGTCGGCCTGCTGGGCGCTCAACTGGTCGATCGCGGACGCCTTGTCGAGGTAGGTGTCCGGGTCGGAGGAGAGGAAGAGCTGGAGCGCCGGGTCGATGCCGCCGGAGCGGTACTGGGCGCTGGCGACCGAACCGATCTGGTCGCGCAGGGTGTTGAGCTCCTGCTGACCGCGGGCCACCTTGTCCTGGAGGTCGCCGATCTCCTTCTGCAGCTTGCCGCGGCGCTCGTCGGCGAGGTTGTACTGCTCCGTGGCCTCCTCGGCCTCGTGGTTGAGCGCCTCGACCTTCGCCTTCACCTCGTCGATCTTCGGCTTGGCGGGGGCCGCCTGGGCACCGGACTGGGCGGTGAGGGCCACGGCGGCGGCCGCGGTCACGGTGAGCACGGTCACACGGGTGCGGCTCGGCTGCTTGGGTCGACGGTGGGACGCCACGAAGGCGAGCTCCTTCTTCCTCAGAGCCGCCCAACCGGTCACGGGCAGGCGGTTCCTCCGCCTGCCACCCCGGATGGGTGATCAACCGCGCGAAGGTTCGAAGCCCGACCCTAGTGACCAAGTTGTGATCAGTTCAAATCCCGCTGGCAAAAATCTCGCTCACGCACCACTTTATTTACATACATCACACGGCCAGTGATGGGCACTTGACGGTGCGCCATCCAGAATTCGGGCATATCGCCCAGGACTTGCGATGCGTCACGAGAGGCGCGAAAGCCGCTTCAGCAACAAGGCGGACGCCACCGGCCGCGCCCCCGCCTTCGCGACCCCGTCGGCCACCTCGCGGTCGGTGGAGACCACCACGACCGGCCGGCCCGGCGGCTCCGCCCGGACCAGCTGACGGATCAACTCGTCCGCCGTGACGCCGGGCTTGGAGAACAGCACCCGCACCCCGCGCGGCGGGGCGAGCAGCACCGGGGCCGCCAGCTCCGCCCCGTCGAAGACACAGGTGACCTCGGCGCCCGAGCGGGCCGCCAGGGCCGAGAGCCCGCCGAGCAGCCGCAGCCGCTGCTTCTCCAGCGGCATCGTCGGATAGCCGGTCTTGGTGACGTTGTAGCCGTCGACGACCAGATGCGCCTGCGGCAGCGCGAGCAGCTGGTCGAGCAGCGCCGGGTCCGTCTCGGAGAGCGCCCGCGCCGCGATGTCCTTCGGGGACATCCGCCCCGGCTCCACCGCGTCCACGGTGTCCGCCGGGTGCACCGAGACGGGCGGCAGCGCGAGTTCGCGCCGCAGCCCCTGGGCCGCGTCGAGGACGGTGTCCAGCAGCAGCCGCAGCCGCATGTCCTCCACCGAGCGGCCCTCACGGGCGGTTCTGCGGCTCGCCTCCAGGGCCGCCTCGACCTCGCCGAGCCGCGCCTTGAGCCGCCGGGTCTCGCTCTCGGCGGCCGACACCTGGGCCGCCGACTCGGCCCGCGCGGCCTCGATCTCGCCCTGGACCTTGCGCAGCGCCGCCTCGCCCCGCTTGACGTCGCTCTGGGCGCTGCGCAGCTTGCGCTGAAGCGATTCCGCTTCCTTCCTGGCGGCGTCCAGATCGCGCCTGAGCTGCTCGGTCTCGCCCCGGGAGCGGTCCTGGGCCGCGGCCAGCTCCTCGCGCAGCCGCTCCAGTTCGCGCCGGCCGGCCTCGTCGGCCCGCTCGGCGTCGGCCCGCTGGGCCTCCTCGCCCGCGGCGGCGACGAGCTTGACCCAGCCGGGCGGGCGCAGCACATAGGCGGCCGCCGCCACGTCGACGGGGTCGGCGGCCGCGGGCGGGGTGCCGGTCTCCACGGCTCCGGCCAGCTCGGGCTCACCCTGCTTGAACCGTTCGCCGATCCGCTGCCGGAAGAGCGGGTCGCTCTCCAGGGCGGCGGCCATCGCGTTGCCGGCGAACTTGGCCCGCCGGCTCGCGGTGAAGCGGGCGTACTGCCGCAGGGGCGCGGGCAGCTCCGCGACGGTGAGCCCGCCGAAGGCGTCCGCGACCAGCGCGACGACCCGTCGCCGTACACCTTCCGGCAATGGGTGGTCGAGCGTCTCGGCAGCGTCACCTGCCGCGCCGGCCGGCTCACCACCGTGCGCGGGCTGCTCCACGATCCGTCACCCCTATGTCGTCCGCGCCGTCCCTCAGGAGGCGGCGCCCGGCCTGTCCACCAGTTCGATCTGGTCCACCGCGTTGCACCAGCGGCAGCGGACCGACTCGATGGTCTCACTGACCACCTGCCGCTCCTCGACCGTCGGATCCCCGGCGAGGTCCAGATGGACGTACTCCACGACCTTGGAGGAGCGGGTCACGTCGAAGCGGGTCAGATTGCCGCAGAGCGTGCAGCGCCAGCGGGTCTCGTCGGTCGGCAGGGGAACCGTCGTCATCGGTGCCGTCCTTCTTCCTGTTGCGTGGTACCAGGTGCGGGTGCCGCGGTGCGCCGTCGAACTGCGGTGGTGGTGCCCGTAACCCTACGGCCTCGCGGGGAGGGCAGGGCACGGCGAGGCACTCTGTCCACTTCGGCCCCGGTACGCCATGATCTGTCCATGATCGACTGGCGAGGCGCGGCCCTCGGTGCCTGGCGGGGCACCCGCAGCGGACCCACGGTGACCTACGGACTGATCGCCGCCTGCTGCCTGCTCTTCGCCGTCAGCCCGGTCTCCGGACTCAACCCGGGGTACGGCACGGGCGAAGAGCTCCTGGCCGCCCAGGGCGCCTACTTCCGCCGCTGGGGCGTCGTGCCCGCCGAGCTGACCGGCGGCGACCCGCGCGCCCTGCTCACCCCGCTGACCGCGCTCTTCGTCCACGGGAGCTGGCTCCACCTCCTGGGAAACATGCTCTTCCTGTACGTCTTCGGCGCCATGGCCGAGGAGCGCATGGGCGCCGCCGAGTTCTGCCTCTTCTACCTGGGCACCGGCTACATCGCCCTGTCCGGGTACGCGGTGGCGCACGCGGACAGCGAGCAGACCCTGGTCGGGGCCTCCGGGGCGATCTCCGCGGTGCTCGGGGCCTTTCTCTTCCTCTTCCCCCGATCCCGGGTCACCAGCCTCTTCCCCTTCCTGTTCTTCCTGCCGCTGCGCTTCCCCGCCTGGATCGTGCTGATCTTCTGGTTCACGCTCCAGTGGCTGGCCGCGCGGGCGGCGGGCGCGGGACCCGGCGTCGCCTATCTGGCCCACGTCGTGGGCTTCTCCGTCGGCTTCCTCTACGCCTGGGTGCGCTTCCGCGGTGGGGATAGAGTGAAAGCCCAAGCCGCGGCGACCGAGGGAGAAAGCCAGCCGTGATCACCGCGATCGTGCTCATCAAGACCAGCGTGGACCGCATCCCCGAGATCGCCGAGTCGATCGCCGCGCTCGACAGCGTCAGCGAGGTCTTCTCGGTCACCGGTACGTACGACCTGATCGCCATGGTCCGGGTGCCGCGCCACGACGACCTGGCGGACGTGATCCCCGGCCGTATCAGCAAGATTCCGGGCGTCGAGGCCACGGACACGCACGTCGCCTTCCGGACGTACTCCCAGCACGACCTGGAGGCGGCCTTCGCCATCGGCCTGGAGTCCTGACCCCGGGCACGCGGCACGACTGAAGGGGGCCTCCCGACCGGGAGGCCCCCTTCACCCGTACGAGTGAGCAATCAGCCGCGGTCGGGGACGCAGCGGCCGTCCTCGGTGCGGTACTTCCACTGCGCGCCGTCCCGGACGAGCTCCTTCACGGCGCCGACGAACCGGTCCACGTGCTCGTCCGGCGTACCGGCGCCGAAGCTCACCCGGATGGCGTTGAGCGAGCGCTCCCCCGGGGCCGCCTCGGGGGCGCCGCACTCGCCCGGGTCCTGCGGGTCGCTGCCGAGCAGGGTGCGGACCAGCGGGTGGGCGCAGAAGAGGCCGTCGCGGACGCCGATGCCGTACTCGGCGGAGAGCACGGCGGCGAAGTGGGAGCTGTTCCAGCCCTCCACGACGAAGGAGATGACGCCCACCCGGGGCGCGTCGTCGCCGAAGAGCGAGAGCACCCGCACTTCAGGCACCTCGGCCAGGCCCTCGCGGACCTTGGCGATCAGGTGCTGCTCGCGGGCGACGAGGGAGTCGAAGCCGGCCTCGGTCAGCGCCTTGCAGGCGGAGGCGATCGAGTAGACGCCGATGACGTTCGGCGAACCGGCTTCATGTCGGGCCGCGGTGGTGTGCCACTCCACGTCCACACCACCGTCGGCCCGACGGGCTACCTTGCGGGACGCTCCACCGCCCGCGAGGTAGGGCTCGGAATCCTGCAGCCAGTCGGCACGGCCGGCGAGGACGCCGGAGCCGAAGGGCGCGTACAGCTTGTGCCCGGAGAAGGCGACCCAGTCCACGTCCAACTCCCGTACGGAGACCGGGTGGTGGGGGGCCAGCTGGGCCGCGTCGAGCACGATCCGGGCGCCGTGCGCGTGCGCGGCGGCGGCGAGCTCCTTCACCGGCCACAGCTCCCCGGTGACGTTGGAGGCGCCGGTCACGCAGACGAGGGCGGGACCGTACGGGTCGCGGTCGGCGAGGGCGCGCTCCAGGGTCTCGACGGCCTGGGCCGGGGTGCGCGGCGCGTCGAGGTAGGTGACGCGGGCGTCCCGCCAGGGCAGCAGCGAGGCGTGGTGCTCGGTCTCGAAGACGAAGACCTGGCAGCCGGCCGGGAGGGTGGCGGCGAGCAGGTTCAGCGAGTCGGTGGTGGAGCGGGTGAAGACGACCTGGTCGTCGGGGCGGCAGTCGAGGAACTCGGCGACAGTGACGCGGCTGTTCTCGAAGAGGTCGGTGGAGAGCTGGGAGAGGTAGCCGGCGCCGCGGTGGACGCTGCCGTAGTACGGGGCGTAGGCGGCGACGTCGTCCCAGACCCGCTGGAGGGCCGGCGCGCTGGCCGCGTAGTCGAGCGCCGCGTAGGTCACCTCGCCACCGGTGACGAGCGGGACGGTGACGTCCCGGCCGAGGACCGGCAGCGGGGCGGCGCAGCAGGGATCGGCGGACTCGGCGGCGGTGGCGGTCTCGACGGTGGCGGCGTTCGGGCATGCGGACATGACGGTGTCTCCCGGCATAAAAGGGGCGCGAAAAGGCGTGAAAGAGCCCGCAGGGCAGCGCGAAGAAGGGTGCCGCGTACGGGCGGAAAAGGTGGAGAGAGGGGCCGAAAGGGCCCTAACGCATTCGCTTGCTCACGAGACACCGCTCCCTAGAGGACCAAGGACCCCAGGGTGGTGCGCAGGGGTCCGCGCTTGCCGCAGGCTTCTGCCGTACGACCTGGTCTTCACCCGGGGCACCCCGCCACGGACGGAGGGTTGCCGGACAGCCAGCCGGGGCTTGAGGGCTGTCGCTCATGACCTGATACAGAACGTAGTTCAGCTGATCGACACCGCGCAACCCCGTCCGTATGCCGGACGGGGCCGCGCGTGGCGCGTCAGCGGTTGGTGGCGGCGATCCACCGCTCCAGGGACCGCTGGGCCGCGCCGGAGTCGATCGCCTCCGCGCCCCTCGCGATTCCCGCGGCCAGCTGCTCCGCGAGGGTGCCCGTGCCGGGGTCCAGGGCGGTGAGCGCCGCCGCCGCGTTGAGCAGCACCGCGTCCCGTACCGGACCGCTCTCCCCCGCGAGCAGCCGGCGGGCGACGTCGGCGTTGAACGAGGCGTCGTCGCCGCGCAGCGCCTCCAGCGGGACGAGGTCGATGCCGACGTCCCGCGGGTCGAAGCGCTCCTCGGTGACGCCGCCGTCCCGGACCACCCAGACCCGGGAGGTGGAGGTCGTGGTGAGCTCGTCCAGGCCGTCGTCGCCGCGGAAGACCAGGGCGGAGTTGCCGCGCTCGGCGAAGACCCCGGCGACGACGGGCGCCATCCGCGGGTCGGCGACGCCGACGGCCTGGGCCCGTACCTTGGCCGGGTTGGTCAGCGGCCCGAGGACGTTGAAGGTCGTCCGGATGCCCAGCTGGCCGCGGGCCGCGGCGACGTGCCGCAGCGAGGGGTGGAACTTGATCGCGAAGCAGAGGGTGATGCCCGCTTCGTCGGCGACCTCGGCGACCCGCTGCGGGGTCAGGTTCAGATTGACGCCGAGCTTCTCCAGGACGTCGGAGGAGCCGGAGGCGGAGGACGCGGCGCGGTTGCCGTGCTTGACGACCTTGGCGCCGGTCCCGGCGACCACGATCGACGCCATCGTGGAGATGTTGACCGTCTTGGCGCCGTCGCCGCCGGTGCCGACGATGTCGACGGTCCGCCCGGGCACCTCGATGACGTTGGCGTGCTCGTACATGGTCCGGACGAGGCCGGCGATCTCCTGCACGGTCTCGCCCTTGGCGCGCAGCGCGACCATGAAGCCGGCGATCTGCGCGTCGGTCGCCTCGCCGCTCATGATCAGGTCCATCGCCCAGGCCGTGTCGTCGGCGGAGAGGTCGTGGCCGTCGAGGAGTCCGTTCAGCAGGACGGGCCAGGAGCGGCCCGCCGACGTAGGTCCTCCAGCGGGGGTCGCAGCGCTCATGGCAGCTCCAGATGATCACGTGACGGATACACACCCACCCTATCGATGTCCGGGCACGGCAAAGAGCCCCGTCCATCGAATGGACGGGGCTCTTGCCGTGGCGACCATGGGGGTCCCCCCGCTCGAGCGAAGCCGAGAGTGGGGGAAGGTCAGGTGTTCAGGTGATCAGTGGTGGCCGTGGCCGCTCTGGATCTCCTTGAACTCCTCGACCGTGGGCTTGGCGATCTGGCTGTCGTCGCCGTAGTAGCCCTTGTTGAGCTTGACCCGGAGCTTCTCCATGCGGCCGATCTTGCGCTCCACGCCGTTCTCGTCGACGGCCGGCGGAAGCTCCGCCGCGTCGTACTGCTCGTGCGCGGTGAGGCGGTGCAGCTCGCCCTGGCTGAGCGGCTGGTGGACCTCGACGAACTCACCGTGCGGCAGGCGCTTGATGATGCCCGACTCGCGGCCGTGCAGCACCTTGTCCTTGTCGCGGCGCTGGAGGCCGAGGCAGATCCGCTTGGTGGCGATGAACGCGATGACCGGTCCGACGAAGAAGAAGATCCGGACGAACCAGGTGATCGAGTTCAGCGACAGGTGGAAGTGGGTCGCCCAGAGGTCGTTTCCACCACCGATGAGCATGATCATGTACGCGGTGATCCAGGCGACACCGAAGGCGGTGCGCGTCGGAGCGTTGCGCGGGCGCTGCGCGATGTGGTGCTCGCGCTTGTCGCCGGTGATCCAGGACTCGATGAACGGGTAGACCGCGATCGCGGCGAGGACCGCCGGGAAGATCGCCAGCGGGATCATCACGCCCAGGACCAGCGTGTGGCCCCACAGGTTGATCTCCCAGCCCGGCATGACACGGATCAGACCCTCGGCGAAGCCCATGTACCAGTCGGGCTGGGCGCCGGTGGACACCTGGTCCGGGCGGTACGGGCCGATGGCCCAGATCGGGTTGATCGAGGCGATCGCCGCGATGACCGCGATGACACCGAAGACCAGGAAGAAGAAGCCTCCGGCCTTCGCCATGTACACGGGCAGCAGCGGCATGCCCACGACGTTGTCGTTCGTCCGGCCGGGGCCGGCGAAGTGCGTGTGCTTGTGGACGAACACCAGGATGAGGTGGGCGACCACGAGACCCAGCATGATGCCGGGCAGCAGCAGCACGTGCGCCGAGTAGAACCGGGCGACGAAGTCGCCGCCGGGGAACTCGCCGCCGAACAGGAACATCGAGAGGTACGTGCCGATGACCGGCACGGACAGGATCGCGCCCTGCATGAAGCGGACACCGGTGCCGGAGAGCAGGTCGTCCGGGAGCGAGTAACCGGTGAAGCCGGTGAACATGCCCAGGAAGAACAGCAGGAAGCCGAACAGCCAGTTGATCTCACGCGGCTTGCGGAACGCGCCGGTGAAGAACACGCGCATCATGTGCACGAACATGCCGGCGAGGAAGATCAGCGCCGCCCAGTGGTGGATCTGCCGGATCAGCAGACCACCGCGCACCTCGAAGGAGATGTGCATGGTCGAGTTGAACGCCTCGGACATCAGCTGTCCCTGGAGCGGGACGTACGGTCCGACGTACTCCACCTCGTTCATCGACGGGTGGAAGAACATCGTCAGATAGACGCCCGTCAGGATGATGATGAGGAAGCTGTAGAGGCAGACCTCGCCCAGCATGAAGGACCAGTGGTCCGGGAAGATCTTCCGCATGTTGGCCTTGGCCAGCGTGTAGATCCCCAGGCGGCCGTCGGCCCAGTCCGCGACCCGCTCACCGGCGGGTGCTTTCTTACTCGTGGTCACGGTGCTCATCCGCGCTCCCAGAAGGCAGGACCGACGGGCTCGTCGAAGTCGCCGAGCGCCTCCAGGAAGCCCTTGTCGTTCACGCCGATCCGCAGCTGCGGAAGGGCGTGACCGGCCGGGCCGAAGATGACGCGGGCGCCGTCGGAGAGGTCGAAGGTGGACTGGTGGCACGGGCAGAGCACGTGGTGCGTCTGCTGCTCGTACAGGGAGATCGGGCAGCCGACGTGGGTGCAGATCTTCGAGAACGCGACGATGCCCTGGTGGGACCACTCGAGCTCGCGCTTGTCCTTGATGTCCTCCGGCTGGATCCGGACGATCATCAGGGCGGCCTTGGCGATCTCGGTCTGGAAGTGCTCGTCGTGCTCCGAGAGGCCCTCGGGCATCGCGAAGGTCAGCGAGCCGACCGCGACGTCCTCGGGACGCAGCGGCTCGTGCGTGTTCATGTTGATGAGCTGGAGCCCCTTGGTCCACAGCGTGGACCGGAGCTTCTTCTCGGGCAGCGGGCCCATGTCACGCAGCAGGACGATGCCGGAGAGCGGTACGAGCGACAGCGCGCCGAACATCGTGTTGCGGATGAGCTTGCGGCGGCCCATGCCCGACTCCGCGGCACCGGCCGCGAAGTCCGCCATGACCTTCGCCTTGACCTCGGGGGTCGCCGCCATCGGGTGACGCTCGTCGGCGACCTCGACGTCGGACATCAGGGTGCGGGCCCAGTGGACCGCGCCCGCGCCGATGAAGAAGAGGGCGGCACCGAGGGTCCATCCCAGGGCGAAGTTGAGCGCGGACACGTGGCCGAAGGGCCAGATGTACACGATCTTGTCGACCGGGAAGATCACGTACGAGGCGATGAAGCCGACGGTGGCCAGCATCGACAGCGTGAACATGAAGGCGACCGCGCGCTCGGACCGGCGGGCGGCCCGCTCGTCGATGTCCTGGATGCGGGGCTTGTGGGGCGGAAGGCCCGGGTCGGCGAACGGGTCGTCGGCGACCGTCACCGCGCCGTGCGCGGTGTCCTGCCCTGCCGGCAGGGTCTCTTCTGGAATCTCTTGGCTACTCATGACTTCTTGGCCTTAGCGGTGTGGGCCGCGACCCAGATGGCAACTGCGATCAGCGCGCCCAGGCCGAAGACCCAGGCGAACAGGCCCTCGCTGACGGGGCCGAGGCCACCGAGCTTGAGACCGCCCGGGCTCTCGGACGTGTCGCTGTTGACGGCCTGGACGTACGCGATGATGTCCTTCTTCTCCTTCTCCGGCATGGTCGTGTCGGGGAAGGAAGGCATGTTCTGCGGGCCGGTCTGCATGGCCTCGTAGAGGTGCTTCGGGTCCACGCCTTCGAGGCTCGGGGCGTACTTGCCGTAGGTCAGCGCGCCACCCTCACCGGTGAAGTTGTGGCACTGGGCACAGTTGGTGCGGAACAGCTCGCCACCCTTGGCGATGTCGGCACCTTCAGGGCTGTACTGGCCCTCGGTCGGCGTGATCGCACCGGCACCGAGAGAGGCGACGTACGCCGCGAGCTGATCGATCTCAGCCTGCGAGTAGATGACCTTCTTCTTCGGGACCTGGGCGCCCGGCTGCTGGGCCGGCATACGGCCCGTGCCGACCTGGAAGTCGACCGCGGCCGAGCCGACGCCGACGAGGGACGGGCCGTCAGAGGTGCCCTGACCGCCGGTTCCGTGGCAGCTGGCGCAGCCGACGGAGTAGAGCTTCTTGCCCTCCTCGATGGCGAGGGACTGGGCGGTTTCATCGGCCTTCGCCGTGCCCGCGGGCGCGAACGCGGCGTACAGCCCCCCCGTGGCCGCCAGCGCGAGAAGTAGGACGACGACCGCCGCCAGCGGATGGCGTCGTCGTGCGGAGAGCTTTTTCACGGATTACCCCGGTGTCAGGATCTTCTGCGTCGATGCTTGCTGGATGTCTCGGTCCGCCGTGGTGGCGGAGCCGATTACTTGATCATGTAGATCGTGGCGAAGAGGCCGATCCAGACGACATCGACGAAGTGCCAGTAGTAGGACACGACGATGGCGGCGGTTGCCTGCTCGTGGGTGAACCTCTTGGCGGCGTACGTCCGGCCGAGGACCAGCAGGAAGGCGATGAGACCGCCCGTCACGTGCAGGCCGTGGAAGCCGGTGGTCAGGTAGAACACCGTGCCGTACGGGTCGGAGGACAGCGAGAGGCCGTCCACCTTGACCAGCTCGGTGTACTCGAAGACCTGGCCGCCGATGAAGATGGCACCCATCACGAACGTGATGATGAACCACGTCCGGAGCTTCTTCACATCGCCCCGCTCCGCGGCGAAGACGCCGAGCTGGCAGGTGAGGGAGGAGAGCACCAGGATCGTGGTGTTGGTCGCCGAGAAGGGGAAGTTCAAGGCCGAGGCCTTTTCCGCCCAGAACTCGGGACCCGTCACCGATCGCAGGGTGAAGTACATCGCGAAGAGGGCCGCGAAGAACATCAGCTCGGAGCTCAACCAGATGATGGTTCCGACGCTGGTGAGGTTCGGTCGATTGACCGACGGGTGCGCGTGCCCTGTTTCTACTGTCGTTACTGTCGCCACGACCGACATTATGTCGGTCGCTTATCCCGCCCTCACTCCGGGGGGTGCCGTTCGGAGTGTCAGGGGGGCGTGTCCAGCCCGAACGGCCCAGTGCGAAGGCCGCCGAGCACCGTTCGAACAGGTGTTGAACGGGTGTTGACGGGGTGTGGACCGGAGTAGCATCCGGCGCATCGATCGACGACCTTCCCACGGACTTCCCCACGGAGGAACGATGCAGTCGAGTGCCACGGTCCTGGTCTACAGCGATGACGCGAACACCCGCGCGCAGGTGCGGCTCGCGGCCGGACGCAGGCCCGCGACCGACGTTCCCCCGGTCGAGTTCGTCGAGTGCGCCACGCTGCCGGCGGTGCTGAAGCGGCTGGACGAGGGCGGGATCGACGTGTGCGTGCTCGACGGCGAGGCGGTGCCCGCCGGAGGCATGGGGGTGTGCCGGCAGATCAAGGACGAGGTCTTCCACTGCCCGCCGGTCCTGCTGCTGATCGGGCGGCCCCAGGACGCCTGGCTGGCCACCTGGAGCCGCGCGGACGCCGCGGTCACCCTTCCGGTGGAACCGGTCGAGTTCGCGGCGTCCCTGGCGTCCCTGCTGCGCTCGCGCCTGTCGATCGACGCCTGAGCCGTCCGGGGCGCGCCTCCGCTCAGATCGAGGGCCTCAGACGGGCCTTCTCGGTGGGGGTCACCGGGTTTCCGGCGGCCTCCACCAAGGCGCTGCCCTGGCGCCACTTGGCCCACTCCATGTTCCAGTCGCCGAAGCCGTTGCCGAAGGTGTCCATCGCGTCGCCGTAGCTGTTGACGACGCGGACGAGGTCTCCGGGGCGGACGGTCTCGTAGAACCAGGCCGCGTTCTCCGTCGACATGCCGACACAGCCGTGGCTGACGTTCTCGACGCCCTGCGAGCCCACGGACCAGGGCGCGGCGTGGACGTACTCGCCGCTCCAGGTGACCCGGGTGGCGTAGTACACCGGCAGGTCGTACGAGTCGGAGCTGCCCTCCGCGATGCCGATGCTGGTGCCCCGCATCCGGACGTAGTACTCCTTGCCGAGGACCACCTTGATGCCGTTACGGGTGGAGAAGCCGGGTTTGCCGGTGGTCACCGGAATGGTGTTGATCACTTCTCCGTTGCGCTTCACCGTCATGTAGTGCGACGCGGCGTCCGCGACGGCCTCGATCCGGTCGCCGATGGTGAGCTTCAGCGGCTTGGACGCGCCGCCGTAGAGCTTGTCGCCGACCTTGAGGCCGTCCAGGTTGCCGGTCACCTGGACGAGTGCCCCGGCCGGCCAGTACTCCTTCGGACGGAAGTGCAGTTTCTTGTCGTCCACCCAGTACCAGGAGCCCTCGACGGCGGGCGTGGAGCGGACCTTGAGGGCCCGTTCGACGACGGCGCGGGCCGAGCGGTCCTTGACGGGGAGGCTGAGCTCCGCCGTGATGGGCTGCCCCACGCCGTACGTGCCCGCCTCCGGCCCGAAGGCCACGGTGAGGGCCCGTTTGGCCGGAGCCGTCTCGAAGGTGAACGTACGGGCGCCTGGAGCGCCGTCATCGTCCTCGGTGGCCACCCGGACCGTGTAGCGGGCGCCGGCCGCCAGGGCGGCCGTGGAGCGCCAGCGCTGCCCGTCCGCGGTGAGTTCGCCGGCCAGGTGGTGCCCGGAGGCGTCGGTGGCGGTGACGTCGGTGATCCGGCCGTCGTCACCCTTGGCGGTGATCTCCAGGGGCTTGTCGGGGTCCGCCTTGGCGCCGTCGGCGGGGGCGTTGACCGCGAGCTGGTCGGCCGCGTCGTAGGCCTTCTCCGACAGCGGGTGGGTGTCCGAGCCGGCGCACGCGGTGGCACCCGCGGTGACGGTGACGGCCAGAAGAGTGCAGCTCAGAACAGTCCGAATGCGCGGCGTGTCGTTCATGACTTCACGCTAGATACGTTCCTCGCCACCGGCGCGCCGAGTGCTGCAAAAGAGGGGCCCGGACGCTTCGGTGACGAAGTGTCCGGGCCCCTCGGTGTGCTCCGGTGCGGAGCGGGGTACCGCTACTGGTTCTGGTTCTCGCCGCGGTAGAACTCGAAGACCCAGCCGAACAGGCCGACGAGGATCAGCGGGGCGGAGAAGTACAGGATCCACCAGCCCATCGCGATGGCGAGGAAGGCGAGCGCACCGCCGACGGCCAGCGAGAGCGGCTGCCAGCTGTGGGGGGCGAAGAAGCCCACCTCACCGGCCTCGTCCGCGACGTCGGCCTCCTTGTCGTCCTGCGCCATCGCGTCGACACGCTTGGCCGTGAAGGCCAGGTAGTAGCCGATCATGATGGCCAGGCCGAAGGCCAGGAAGAGCGCCGTCGTGCCGACCGGCTCCTTGGACCAGACGCCGTAGAGGATCGCCATGGCAAGGATGAAGACGCTCAGCCAGATGAACATCTTGCCCTGGATCTTCACTTGCCGGCCTCCTTGCTGCCCGTGAGGGCCGGAGCCTCGTGCGGCTTGTTCTCGAGCTGGTCGACAGCCGCGATCTCAGGGTGGTGCAGGTCGAACGCCGGGGATTCCGAACGGATCCGCGGCAGGGTGAGGAAGTTGTGCCGCGGCGGCGGGCAGGACGTCGCCCACTCGAGCGAACGGCCGTAGCCCCACGGGTCGTCGACCTCGATCTTCTTGCCGTACTTGGCGGTCTTCCAGACGTTGTACAGGAACGGCAGGATCGACAGACCGAGCAGGAACGAGGAGATCGTCGAGATCGTGTTCAGCGCGGTGAAGCCGTCGGCGTTGAGGTAGTCCGCGTAACGACGCGGCATGCCCTCGGCACCGAGCCAGTGCTGCACCAGGAAGGTGCCGTGGAAGCCGATGAACAGCGTCCAGAACGTGATCTTGCCGAGGCGCTCGTCCAGCATCTTGCCCGTGAACTTCGGCCACCAGAAGTGGAAGCCGGCGAACATCGCGAAGACCACGGTGCCGAAGACGACGTAGTGGAAGTGCGCGACGACGAAGTACGAGTCGGAGACGTGGAAGTCCATCGGGGGCGAGGCCAGGATGACGCCGGTCAGACCACCGAAGGTGAAGGTGACCAGGAAGCCGATCGTCCAGAGCATCGGGGTCTCGAAGGACAACGAGCCCTTCCACATCGTTCCGATCCAGTTGAAGAACTTCACGCCGGTCGGTACGGCGATGAGGAACGTCATGAAGGAGAAGAACGGGAGCAGTACGCCACCGGTGACGTACATGTGGTGCGCCCACACGGTCACGGACAGACCGGCGATCGCGATGGTCGCGGCCACCAGACCGATGTAGCCGAACATCGGCTTGCGGCTGAAGACCGGGATGACCTCGGAGACGATGCCGAAGAAGGGCAAGGCGATGATGTACACCTCTGGGTGTCCGAAGAACCAGAAGAGGTGTTGCCAGAGCAGCGCTCCGCCGTTGGCGGCGTCGAAGACGTGGGCACCGAACTTGCGGTCCGCCTCCAGGGCGAACAGCGCGGCCGCCAGGACCGGGAAGGCGAGCAGGACCAGGACACCGGTCAGCAGCACGTTCCAGGTGAAGATCGGCATGCGGAACATCGTCATGCCCGGAGCGCGCATGCAGATGATCGTGGTGATGAAGTTGACCGAACCGAGGATCGTGCCGAAGCCGGAGAAGGCCAGACCCATGATCCACATGTCGGCGCCGACACCCGGCGAGCGGACGGCGTCCGACAGCGGGGAGTAGGCGAACCAGCCGAAGTCGGCCGCACCCTGCGGGGTGAGGAAGCCGGCCACCGCGATGATCGAGCCGAAGAGGTACAGCCAGTACGCGAACATGTTCAGCCGCGGGAACGCCACGTCGGGCGCGCCGATCTGCAGCGGCATGATCCAGTTCGCGAATCCGGCGAACAGCGGCGTCGCGAACATCAGCAGCATGATCGTGCCGTGCATCGTGAACGCCTGGTTGAACTGCTCGTTCGACATGATCTGCGTACCCGGACGGGCCAGCTCGGCGCGCATGAAGAGCGCCATCAGGCCACCGATGCAGAAGAAGGCGAACGACGTGACCAGGTACATCGTACCGATGGTCTTGTGGTCCGTGGTGGTGAGCCACTTGATGACCACGTTGCCGGGCTGCTTGCGCCGTACGGGCAGCTCGTTCTCGTACGAGTCCTCAGCTGCGGCGGCACCCTGGGTTTCGTTGGGGATGCTCACAGTTGGTGCTTCTCCGCATTCCTAGCCGGGTCCGTCTGCTCGATGCCGGACGGGATGTAGCCGGTCTGCCCCTTCTCGGCCAGCTCCTTCAGGTGCTGCTGGTAGCGCTCCGGGGAGACCACCTTGACGTTGAAGAGCATCCGGGAGTGGTCGACACCGCACAGCTCGGCGCACTTGCCGAGGAAGGTGCCTTCCTGCGTCGGAGTCACCTCGAAGGAGTTGGTGTGACCCGGGATGACGTCCTGCTTCATGAGGAAGGGGACCACCCAGAACGAGTGGATGACGTCACGGGAGGTCAGGACGAACCGGACCTTCTCACCCTTCGGCAGCCACAGGGTCGGGCCCGGGTTGCCGGTCTGCGGGTTCCGGTCGCCGGGGATGCCGGCGTCGTAGACACCGCCCGCGTTCTCCGGGAAGTCCGAGATGTACTTGTCCGGGATCGTGGCCAGGTTCTTGTCCGTCTTGGCGTCGCCCTTCACACCGGGCACGTCCTCGACGTAGTTGAAGCCCCAGCTCCACTGGTAGCCGACCACGTTGACCGTGTGGGCCGGCTTCGGGGTGAGCTCGAGGAGCTTCGACTCGTCGCGCGCGGTGAAGTAGAAGAGCACGGAGACGATGATGAGCGGGGTGACCGTGTACAGGGCCTCGATGGGCATGTTGTAACGGGTCTGCGGAGGTACCTCGACCTTGGTCCTGCTCCGCCGGTGGAAGATGACGGACCAGATGATCAGGCCCCACACCAGGATTCCGGTGATGAGGGCGGCAGCCCACGAACCCTGCCACAGGGAGAGGATCCGAGGCGCCTCTTCCGTGACGGGGGTGGGCATACCAAGGCGGGGGAAGTCTTCCCAGTTGTACGAGCAGCCCGTGGCTGTCGCCAGGATCAGGCCCGCAGTCAGCACCTGCGGCAGCTTCCGCCGCATCGGGCGCCGCGACGAGCGGTCGGAGCCGTTGGGACTCACGTAGCGCCTTCCCGAGAGTCTCGGCCCGCGTTGGTCGGCCACGGCCGTCCGTCTCGCTGGTCGGTCGCCGCCCCGGCCGCGGGCAGGGGTTTGGATGTTTATGCGGACCAAACCCTACTGGACGCTATTTGGGGTCGCGCGGGGAGGGTGCCCAACGCGCCGTCCGAGTCCCCGAAGGGGTGGACTCCAGCCTTCCGGAGGGGGGTCGGGAACGCCCGTTCGGCGGTCTGACGGTGCGCCGGGGCGGTGTTCTGACGGGGGCTCATCGGGGAGCCGAGGCCGGTCGCGAGCTGAGGCCCCGTCGCGGGATCAGGCCCCGTCTTGCGCCGGGGCCCGGGCCGAGGAGGGGCTCGTCGCGCGCCGGGGCCCGGGCCGAGGAGGGGCTCGTCGCGCGCCGGGGTCCCCGGAGCCGTGGTGGTGGATCGGCGCGTTCTACGGTGGGTGGATGCCGTACTTCGACGCCGCGTCCGCCGCTCCCCTGCACCCCGTCGCCCGTCAGGCCCTGCTCGCCTCCCTGGACGAGGGCTGGGCCGACCCGGCCCGGCTCTACCGGGAGGGGCGGCGGGCCCGGCTGCTGCTCGACGCCGCCCGGGAGGCCGCGGCGGAGGCCGTGGGGTGCCGCCCGGACGAGCTCGTATTCACTCCTTCGGGGACGCGCGCGGTTCACGCCGGAATCTCCGGCGCGCTCGCGGCGCGTCGGCGTGTCGGGAACCGGCTCGTGGTCTCCGCGGTCGAACACTCCTCCGTCCTGCACGCGGGAGAGACGCACACGGCGGCGGGCGGCACGGTGACCGAGGTGCCGGTGGGCCGCTCGGGCGCGGTGGACGCGTCCGCGTTCGCCGCGGCGCTCGCATCCGGCACGGCCCTGGCCTGCCTCCAGTCCGCCAACCACGAGGTGGGGACCGAGCAGCCGGTGGCCGAGGTCGCCGAGGCCTGCCGGGCGGCGGAGGTGCCGTTGCTCGTGGACGCGGCCCAGTCGCTCGGCTGGGGTCCGGTGGACGGCGGCTGGTCGCTGCTCACGGCGAGCGCGCACAAGTGGGGCGGCCCGGCGGGCGTCGGCCTCCTCGCGGTGCGCAAGGGCGTCCGGTTCGCGCCCCAAGGCCCGTCGGACGAACGGGAGTCGGGCCGGGCGCCGGGCTTCGAGAACCTGCCGGCCATCGTGGCGGCGGCGGCCTCGCTGCGGGCCGTCCGGGCGGAGGCGGCCGCCGAGGAGGCGCGACTGCGGGCCCTGGTGGACCGGATCCGGGCACGGGTGCCGGAGCTGGTGCCGGACGTGGAGGTGGTGGGCGACCCGGTGCGCCGGCTCCCCCACCTCGTCACCTTCTCCTGCCTGTACGTCGACGGGGAGACGCTCCTTCACGAGCTGGACCGGGAGGGTTTCTCCGTTTCGTCCGGTTCGTCGTGCACGAGTTCGACGCTGACCCCCAGCCATGTGCTGCGCGCGATGGGGGTGCTGAGCGAGGGGAACGTCCGGGTGTCCCTGCCGGCCGGCACGACGGAGGAGGACGTGGACCGCTTCCTCGCCGTGCTCCCGGGGGTGGTGGCGGGCGTACGGGAACGGCTCGGCGCCCCCGGAGCCGTACCGACCGCCCCGGCGTCCTCGGGCTCCCTCGTCGTGGACTCCCTGGGCAAGCGCTGCCCGATCCCGGTGATCGAGCTGGCGAAGGTGATCGGTGAGGTGCCGGTGGGCGGGACGGTGACGGTGCTGTCGGACGACGAGGCGGCGCGGCTGGACATTCCGGCGTGGTGCGAGATGCGGGGGCAGGAGTACGTGGGCGAGTCGCCGTCGCCTCGGGGCGGGGTGGCGTACGTGGTCCGCCGCGTGTCGTAACCGTCCGGCCCACGCGCCGTGTGGGCAATCGTCCCGCTGGGCGATGGGGGTCCCCCCTGCTCCCACCCTCCCGCGGCGCCTCCGTCTTCCGCGCACTGACCCGCACCGACCGCGGCGGCGCACATCCGGTGCGGGTTCAGGCGCGGAAGCCTCTGGCGCCGGCAAGGCGCGGGTCCGTTGTGCCCACCCGTTCCGCCCTGGGGGCACCTCCCGGACGAAGTCTGGGGGAGGAACGATTGCCCACAACGGGGTGGGCGGCGCCCACAACGGGGCGGCGGGGGCTCAGACGAGGTGGGTGTGGACCTCGTTCGCCGCGTCCTCGCCGTACGCCTTCGTGAAGCGCTCCATGAAGTTCGCCCGCCGCAGCGTGTACTCCTGCGTCCCCAGCGTCTCGATGACCAGCGTCGCCAGCATGCAGCCCACCTGCGCGGCGCGCTCAAGGCCGACACCCCACGACAGACCCGTCAGGAAGCCCGCGCGGAACGCGTCGCCGACGCCGGTCGGGTCGACCTTGGCCGTCTCCTCGGGGCAGCCGACCTCGATGGGCGTCTCGCCGACCCGCTCGATGCGCACGCCGCGCGAGCCGAGCGTGGTGACGCGGTGGCCGACGCGGGAGAGGATCTCCGCCTCGGTCCAGCCGGTCTTGGACTCGATGAGCCCCTTCTCGTACTCGTTGGAGAAGAGGTACGTCGCGCCGTCGAGCAGCGTACGGATCTCCTCGCCGTCCATCCGCGCGATCTGCTGCGAGAAGTCGGCCGCGAAGGGGATCTCGCGGGTCTTGCACTCCTCGGTGTGGCGGAGCATCGCCTCGGGGTCGTCGGCGCCGATGAGGACGAGGTCGAGGCCGCCCACGCGGTCGGCGACGGCCTTGAGCTCGATCAGCCGGGCCTCGCTCATGGCGCCGGTGTAGAAGGAGCCGATCTGGTTGTGGTCCTTGTCGGTGGTGCAGACGAAGCGCGCCGTGTGCAGGACCTCGGAGATCCGCACCGAGCCGGTGTCGACGCCGTGCCGGTCGAGCCACGCGCGGTACTCGTCGAAGTCGTAGCCGGCCGCGCCGACCAGGATCGGGTTGCCGCCGAGCTGCCCCATGCCGAAGCAGATGTTGGGGCCGACGCCGCCCCGGCGGACGTCGAGGTTGTCGACGAGGAAGGAGAGGGACACCGTGTGGAGCTGGTCGGCCACCAGCTGGTCGGCGAACCGGCCGGGGAAGGTCATGAGGTGGTCGGTGGCGATGGAGCCGGTGACTGCGATACGCACGGCGGGGCGCTCCTGCGGGAAGGCGGTAATGACAGTTCACGCTACCGGGTGGGGCGCGCCCTGCCGAACAGTGGAAACTACCCCAGAGTAGGCCTTTTCCCCGGAGTGGTGTGGTGCATACGGTGCGCCCATGACCACCTACCCCGCTCCCCGTGAGCGACACGAGTCCGAGTTGAGCCTCGCCCAGCTGCGCGGGGACGGCGCTCGGATGGCCCCCCACTGGGTCACCCCGGTCTCCCCCAAGCCCCTCCCGGTCTCGCCCGCGTCGATCCACGGGGTCGTCGTTCCGGCGGCCTCGGCCCGGCTGATCGACGCCACCGCCGAGTACGGCGGCTGACGGACGGAACCGTCCGCCCCTCCGCTCCGTCCCATCGGCGTCCGGTCGAGACGAGGGAGCTTTGCGGTGAGCGGTACGGAGAACGTGCGGAGGCGACGGAACGTCCTCGCCGCCTCGGTGGCGGCGGGTGTGCTGCTCGCCGGGGGCGGCGGCGTCTATCTGGCGGTGGCGGCGACATCGCCGGGCACGGCGACTCCGGCCGCGAAGGCCGGCGACTCGCTCGGGACGCCCCCGCCGCTGCGCCTGGAGAGCGGTGGTGACGGCGGTACGGGAGGCGGTCCCGGTATCGCGCCCGGTGAGCCCGACCCGGGCGGCGGATCGAACGGGACGGTCTACAAAGCCAAGGGCCCCCTCCCCCAAGGGCCCTCCTCGGCCGCGGTCCACCGGCCCGAGGGCCTGGTCACCTCGGCCGAGGTGACCAGGCTGGCCGAAGCGCTCGGCATCGAGGGCCGGCCCTCCCTCGTCGGGGACGTCTGGACGATCGGGCCCGAGAAGGACGCTTCGGGGCCGCGCCTCGACGTGGCCCGGAAGGCGCCCGGGAGCTGGTCGTACTCCTGGTTCGACGGCGGCCCGGTCGGCGACACCTGCCTCAAGGGCAAGGCCTGCCCGCCGCCCGGAGAGGCGAAGCCCTCGCGGGGCGGTTCACCGGTGAGCGAGGCCGCGGCGAAGGCGGCGGCCGCCCCCGTCCTGAAGGCGATCGGCCAGGACGACGCGAAGGTGACGGCGACCCAGGTCATGGACGGTTCGGTGCGGGTGGTCAACGCCGATCCGGTGGTGGACGGGCTGCCGACCTACGGCTGGTCGACGGGGCTGCACATCGGCCCGGACGGCCGGGCGGTCGCCGGGAGCGGGACGCTCAAGGAGCCGGTGAAGGGGGACACGTACCCGGTGATCGGGGCGGCGAAGGCGCTCGCGGAGCTGAACGAGGACTCGAAGGGGACGGGCCCGGTCGGCATCGGCGGCTGCGCGACCGACCCGCCGGCCGGGGCGCAGGTCGAGGGCGACGGCAAGGACGATCCGGTCGCGCCCTGCCGGTCGCGCGTGGACGAGGCGCCGCCGACCGAGGTCCCGGTGACGGCCGCCGTCTTCGGTCTGGCCGCCAAGGACGTGGCGGGCGAGCGGCTGCTCGTGCCCACCTGGCTGTTCACGGCGGACCCGGTCGACGCGGCGCCGTACACGGTGACGGAGACGGCGGTGGCCCCGGAGTACCTGGCGCCGCCGGTGAAGCCCGCGCCGGACGAGGGCACGGCGCCGGTCCGGCAGATCCAGTCGTACCGGACGGCGGAGGACGGCCGGAAGCTCTCGGTCACCTTCTGGGGCGGGGCGTGCAGCACGTACACCGCGAAGGCCGTGGAGACCCCGGAGAAGGTGACCGTGCGGATCGACGAGAAGTCCGACCCCGGGGTGGCGTGCATCATGATCGCGAAGGAGATCACGCTGACCGTGCCGCTGCAGAGCCCGCTGGGCGACCGGACCGTGGTGGACGCGGCGAGCGGCCAGACCGTTCCGCGGCGCTGAGCGGGCGGCCGGCCCCGGATACGCGTGAGGGCGGCGGCCCCGGGATTCCCCGGGCCCGCCGCCCTCACGCACGTACAGGCTTAGCTGAACGAGTCGCCGCAGGCGCAGGAGCCCGTGGCGTTCGGGTTGTCGATGGTGAAGCCCTGCTTCTCGATCGTGTCGACGAAGTCGATCGACGCGCCGCCCAGGTACGGGGCGCTCATGCGGTCGGTGACGACCTTGACGCCGTCGAAGTCCTTCACGACGTCGCCGTCGAGCGAACGCTCGTCGAAGAACAGCTGGTAACGCAGGCCGGAGCAGCCGCCGGGCTGAACGGCGACGCGCAGGGCCAGGTCGTCACGGCCTTCCTGGTCGAGGAGGGCCTTGACCTTGGCCGCGGCGGCGTCGGACAGGAGGATGCCGTCGCTGACAGTGGTCTTCTCGTCCGATACGGACATCTGCTTCTCTCCCGGTGGTGTACGGAGACTGCTTGCCGACGGTTGCAACCGACGGTGCCCCGGATTCATTCCGGGCCGAGTGGGGTCTTCCCTCTTTCATGCTCGCACACCATGTCCAGGAGCGCGGACAGCGAATTCGTCACATCGACACTATGGCCATCGTCATCCTGACGTGAAGCGGTTATGATAGATAGCGTCATTTCGACGAAAAGCGTTTCCCGAAGACCCCGAAGAAAGGGTGCGTGACGTGACCACCGCCCAGCCCCTGGATGTGCAGCCGACGCCGCTCGCCCTGCTCCTGCTCGGTCGCGAAGCCGACCCGAAGAGCGAGCGCGGTGTGGAGTGTCCCGGCGACCTGCCGTCGCCCTCCGACCCGGACCTCGTGGAGCGCGCCCGCGCCGCGAAGGAGAAGCTCGGGGACAAGGTCTTCGTGCTCGGCCACCACTACCAGCGCGACGAGGTCATCCAGTTCGCCGATGTGACCGGCGACTCCTTCAAGCTCGCGCGCGACGCCGCCGCCAAGCCGGAGGCCGAGTACATCGTCTTCTGCGGTGTCCACTTCATGGCGGAGTCGGCCGACATCCTCACCGGCGACGACCAGAAGGTCGTCCTGCCCGACCTCGCGGCCGGCTGCTCGATGGCCGACATGGCCACCGCCGAGCAGGTCGCCGAGTGCTGGGACGTGCTGACCGAGGCCGGCATCGCCGACCAGGTCGTGCCCGTCTCGTACATGAACTCCTCGGCCGACATCAAGGCCTTCACCGGCAAGCACGGGGGCACGATCTGCACCTCGTCCAACGCCGAGCGGGCCCTGAACTGGGCCTTCGAGCAGGGCGAGAAGGTGCTCTTCCTGCCGGACCAGCACCTCGGCCGCAACACCGCCGTCCGCGACATGGGCATGTCCCTGGACGACTGCGTGCTCTACAACCCGCACAAGCCGAACGGCGGTCTCACCGCCGAGGAGCTGCGCGCCGCCAAGATGATCCTGTGGCGGGGCCACTGCTCGGTGCACGGCCGCTTCTCGCTGGACTCGGTGAACGACGTCCGCGAGCGCATCCCGGGCGTGAACGTGCTCGTCCACCCCGAGTGCAAGCACGAGGTCGTCGCCGCCGCGGACCACGTGGGCTCGACCGAGTACATCATCAACACCCTGGAGGCGGCCCCGGCCGGTTCCAAGTGGGCGATCGGCACCGAGCTGAACCTCGTCCGCCGACTGGCGAACCGTTACGCCGACCAGGGCAAGGAGATCGTCTTCCTCGACAAGACGGTCTGCTTCTGCTCGACGATGAACCGCATCGACCTCCCGCACCTGGTGTGGACCCTGGAGTCCCTGGCCGAGGGCAACCTCGTCAACCAGATCCAGGTCGACAAGGAGACCGAGAGCTTCGCCAAGCTCGCGCTGGAGCGGATGCTGGCTCTGCCGTAACGGTTCTCCCGTACATACGCCGAAGGGGCGCCCCACGAGCTCGTGGGGCGCCCCTTCCTCATGCCGTACGGATCAGGCGCCCAGGACGTCCAGAATGCTGTCGATGCCGTCGGCGACGTCCGCTGCGGCCTTCCCCGCCTTCTTCAGCCTCCGGCGCTCCTTGCGGAGCTCCACCATCGCGTAGAGCGTCGGGACGAGCAGCAGGGTCAGCAGCGTCGAGGTGATCAGACCGCCGATCACCACCACGGCCAGCGGCTTCGCGATGAAGCCGCCCTCGCCGGTGACGCCGAGCGCCATCGGGAGCAGCGCGAAGATCGTCGCCAGAGCCGTCATCAGGATCGGGCGCAGACGGTGCCGGCCGCCCTCGATCACCGCTTCGACGACGCCCAGGCCCTGGGCCCGGTACTGGTTGATCAGGTCGATCAGGACGATGGCGTTGGTCACCACGATGCCGATCAGCATCAGCATGCCGATCATCGCCGGGACGCCCATGGGCGTGCCCGTGGCGACGAGCAGACCGATGGCGCCGGTCGCCGCGAACGGGATGGAGACCAGCAGGATCAGCGGCTGGATCAGCGAGCGGAAGGTCGCGACCAGGAGCATGAAGACGATCGCGACGGCCGCGAGCATCGCCAGGGCCATGCTGCTCGCCGCCTCGGCCTGGTCCTCGGAGACACCGCCGATGGAGGCGGTGGCGCCGTCCGGGAGGTCGAGGCCGTCGATCTTCTTCTGGAGCGCCGCGCTGACCTCACCGGTGTTGTCGGTGGTCGGCTTGGCCGTGATCGTCGCCGCGCGGGCGCCGTCGATCCGGGTCATGGAGACCGGTCCCGCGACCAGCTCGACGGTGGCGACGTCGCCCAGCTTCACCGGGCCGAGCGGCAGCGCCTTCAGCTCGGCCAGGGTGGTGGCCGGCTTCGCCGAGGTGATCAGGACGTCCCGCTCGGTGTCGTCGAGGGTCGCCTTGGCGGCCGGGATGCCGCGTACGGCCTGGGAGACGACCATGCCGAGGGTGGTGTCGTCGAAGCCCGCGTCGGCGGCCTTCTCGTTGGCCTTCACCGAGATCCGGGGCACCGACTGCGACAGGTCGCTCTGGACGTCGGTGACGTCCTTCAGCTCCGCCACCGCGTTCTTGACCTGCTCCGAGGCCTTCTTCAGGACCGTCGGGTCGCCGGCCTTGACGACCACGCTCAGATCCTGGCTGCCGAAGCCGTCACCGGCCGCGATGGAGGTGTCGCCGATGCCGTCGAGCCGGCCGAGCGCCGCGTCGATCGCGTCGCGGGTCTTCTCGTACGAGGCGGAGTCCTCCAGGGTCACCTGGAAGGAGGCCTGGTTGGAGCCGGTGCCGCCGCCGAAGGCCGCCATGAAGCCGGAGGAGCCCACGGTGACCTGGTAGTCCTTGACGCCCTCGGTGTCGGCGAGGACCTTCTCGATCTTCTTCGCGGCCTCGTCGGAGGCGGCGAGGCTGGTGCCGGGCGCCAGCTTCTGCTTGACCGTCAGGACCTGCTGCTCGCCCTGGTCGAAGAAGTTGGTCTTCAGCAGACCGCCCATCCCGAAGGTGCCGAAGAGCACCACGAGGGCGATGACCACACTGGTGAGGCGGCGCCGGGTCGCGAACCGCAGCACCGGCACGTACGCGCGCTGCAGCCGGCTCCTGTTCTCCTTCTCCTCGGCCAGCCTGCGGGCCTCCTCCGGGTCCTCCGGGGTGCCCTTGGGGGCGCGCAGGAACCAGTACGAGAGGACCGGCACGACCGTGAGCGAGACGAGCAGCGACGCGAGGAGCGCGGCGGTGACGGTCAGGCTGAACGAGCCGAAGAGTTCGCCGATCATGCCGCCGACCAGACCGATCGGCAGGAAGACGGCGACGGTGGTGAGCGTCGAGGAGGTGACCGCGCCGGCGACCTCCCGGACCGCCGTGACGATCGCGGCCTGGCGCTCCTCGCCGTAGCCGAGGTGCCGCTTGATGTTCTCCAGGACCACGATCGAGTCGTCGACGACCCGGCCGATGGCGATGGTGAGCGCACCGAGGGTCAGCACGTTCAGCGACAGGTCACGGGTCCACAGCACGATGAGGGCGAGGACGACCGACAGCGGGATGGAGACCGCGGTGACCAGGGTGGAGCGCAGCGAGGCGAGGAAGACCAGGATGACGAGGACGGCCATGACGAGGCCGAGCGCGCCCTCCGTGGTGAGGCCGGAGATCGACTTGGCGACGGCCGGGCCCTGGTCGGAGACCACGGTCAGCTCGGCGCCCGCGCCGAGGTCCTTGCGCAGCTGGGGCAGCTTGTCCTGGACCGCGTCGGAGATGGCGACGGCGCTGCCGTCCTTGTCCATGGTGGCCATCACGGCGAGGCTGGGCTTGCCGTCGGTGCGGGTGATGGAGACGCGGCGCGACTCCTCCTGCTGAACGGTGGCGACGTCGCCGAGACGGACCGCCTTGCCCTTCTCGGGCTTGATCCGCAGGTCCTCGATCTGCCGGAGCGAGGTGTAGCCGCCGCCGACCTGGACGGTGCGGCTCTTGCCGGCCTCCGAGAAGGCGCCGGCGGGCATGGTGCCGCCGCCGTTCCTGATCGCCTCGGAGAGCTTCATCGGGCTCAGGCCGGCCGCCGCGAGCTTGCGGTCGTCGGGCGTGACGGAGACCTGGAGGTCCTGCACCCCGTCGACGGTGACCTGGGCGACGCCCTCGATGTCCTCGAGGACCGGGACGACGGTCTTCTCCAGCTGGTCGGCGAGCGCCTGCTGGTCCTTGTCGGAGGTGACGGCGAGGACGACGGTCGGGATGTCGTCGGTGGAGCCGGCCACCACCTGCGGGTCGACCGAGTCGGGCAGCGTGGCCCGGGCCCGGTTCACGGCCTGCTGGACGTCGGCGACGAGCTGCTTGGTCCCCTCGTCCCCGTAGTCGAAGCTGGCCATGATGACGGCGCTGCCCTCGGAGGCGGTGGACGTGATGCCCTTGATGCCGTCGACGGCCTTGAGGTTGTTCTCGATCGGCTGGACCACCTGCTTCTCGACCACGTCGGGCGAGGCGCCCTGGTACGGGGCGAGGATCGAGACCATCGGGAGCTCGATCGAGGGGAACAGCTGCTGCTTCAGCTGCGGGATCGCGATCACTCCGAAGAGGAGCGCGACGAGGGACATCAGCCCGATCAGGGCCCGTTGCGCGAGGCTGAATCTGGACAGCCAGGACATGGGGACTCTCTTCTGTGGCGTACTCGGCGGCCGGACACCCTCAGGGGTCCCCAGGGGTGTCCGCTTATACGATCAGCCACGCGAAGGGCCCGATCCTCGGCCCCCGGGCCCAATTCCTTATGCCGCGCATACCGCGTCTGGAGTACGCCCGCCCCTCGGGTCACTCCACCCTTGGGCGTACGAGCCCCGACTCGTAGGCCGTGACCACCAGCTGCGCCCGGTCGCGGGCGCCGAGCTTGGCCATGGTCCGGTTGACATGCGTCTTCACGGTGAGCGGGCTGACGTCGAGCCGCTCGGCGATCTCGTCGTTGGAGAGACCGCCCGCGACGAGGACGAGGACCTCCCGCTCCCGGGCGGTGAGCGCGCCGAGCCGCTCGGAGCGCGCCCCGGCGCCTTCGCCGACGGGCTCCGCGCCGGAGCCCTGTGCGAGGAAGGTGGCGATCAGGCCCTTGGTGGCGGCCGGGGAGAGCAGCGCCTCCCCGGCGTGCGCGATCCGGATCGCGCCGAGGAGCTCCTCCGGTTCGGCGCCCTTGCCGAGAAAGCCGGAGGCGCCGGCGCGCAGCGACTGCACGACGTACTCGTCGACCTCGAAGGTGGTCAGCATGACGATCCGTACGTCCGCGAGCTCGGGATCGGCGGTGATCATCCGGGTGGCGGCGAGGCCGTCGGTGCCCGGCATCCGGATGTCCATGAGGACGACGTCGGGCCGCGTGGCACGGGCGAGCGCGACCGCCTCGGCGCCGTCGGGCGCCTCCCCGACGACCTCCATGTCGGCCTCGGAGTCCACCAGGACCTTGAAGGCGCTGCGGAGCAGGGCCTGGTCGTCGGCGAGCAGTACCCGGATCGTCATGTGCGGTCCTCCCCCGTGCGGGACGTCACCGGCAGTATCGCCTGGACGCGGAAACCGCCGCCGTAGCGGGGGGCGGCGGTGAGGGTGCCGCCGAGCGCCCCGACCCGCTCCCGCATGCCGAGCAGTCCGTGGCCGCCGACCGGGGGCTGCTCGGAGGCCTGCGGCGGGACCGTCCGGGGCGTGCCGTTGTCGAGGACGGTGATCTCGACCGTACGGCCCACCCGGACGATGCTCACCTCGGCCTTCGCGTCCGGGCCCGCGTGCTTGCGGACGTTCGTCAGTGCCTCCTGCACGATCCGGTACGCGGCGAGGTCGACGGTCGCGGGCAGCGTCAGGCCCTCGTCGGCGCGGGCCAGGGCGACCGGGAGACCGGCCTTGCGGAAGCTGTCCAGCAGCCCGTCGAGGACGGCGAGGCCCGGGGCGGGCTCGGTGGGGGCCTCCGGGTCGCCGGACTGGCGGAGGAGGCCGACGGTGGCGCGCAGCTCGTCCAGGGCGGACCGGCTGGCCTCGCGGACGTGCGCGAGGGCCTCCTTGGCCTGGTCGGGGCGCTTGTCCATGACGTGGGCGGCGACGCCGGCCTGGACGTTCACCAGGGCGATGTGGTGGGCGACGACGTCGTGGAGGTCGCGGGCGATCCGCAGCCGCTCCTCGGCGACCCGGCGCCCGGCCTCCTCCTCGCGGGTCCGCTCGGCCCGCTCCGCGCGCTCCCGGATCGCGTCGACGAAGGCGCGGCGGCTGCGGACGGCGTCCCCGGCGGCCGCGGCCATGCCGGTCCAGGCGAAGACGCCGAGGTTCTCCTGCGCGTACCAGTGGGTCGGCCCGAAGACCATGGCCGCGGCGGTCAGCACCGCCATCGTGACGAGACCGACCCGCCAGGTGGTGGGGCGGTCGGTGCGGGAGGCGACCGTGTAGAGCGCGACGACGGCGCTCATCGCGATCGGGGCGGGGCGGTTGTCGTTGACGAGTTCGAAGAGGCTGATCGTGACGGTGAAGGCGAGCACCGCGAAGGGGCTGCGGCGGCGCATCACGAGGGCGGCCGCCCCCGCGATCATGATCAGCACGCTCCACACGTCGGGGCTGTGGTCCCCGAACGTCGGCCCGTCCGGGCTGCCGTGCGGGTCGGTGAACGACCCGGCGATCATGGCGACGAGCGCGCCGGCGGCGATGGTCGCGTCGAACGCGAGCGGGTGCGCGCGGAACCAGTCACGGAGACGGGCGTAGAGGGTGCCGGTGGCGGGGCCGGTGGGGGTCACGGGAGACAACGGTACGGGGCCGTTGTGGGACGCCCGTTGTGGGCAGGCGTTCCGCCGGGGCGATGGGGGTCCCCCTGCTCGAGCGAAGCCGAGAGCTTGGGGGAGGGTGGGCACAACGGACGGCGCCCTTGCCGGCGCCAGAGGCTTCCGTGCCTGGACCCGCACCCCTGGTGACGGCACGCTCGTGGTGCGGGTCAGGGCGCGGAACGCGGAGGCGCCGCTAGGGGCGCCGTCCCGTGTGCCCACCCGTCCCGCCCTGCGGGACGATTGCCCACACGGGCAGGGCGCGGGTGTCAGCCGGGGATCAGGCCGTCGTCCGAGAGCATCGCCCGGACCTCCTCCAGGCCCGCGTCAGGCGCCGGGAGGATCAGCTCCGAGGGCTCCAGGGCGTCGTCCGGCAGCGGGGCGCCGAGGCGGCGGACCGCGTCGAGGAGGGCGCCCAGCGTGCGCCGGAAGCCGTCCTCGTCCCCCGCCTCCAGCTCCGCGAGCAGCTCGTCGTCCAGCTTGTTGAGCTCGACGATGTGGCTGTCGGCCAGCGTCAACTGGCCCTCCCCCATGATCCGTACGATCATGACGCGTCCTGTCTGTCGCCGAGGCTACTTCTCGAAGCGCGGGTGCTGCTGCTGAGTGCGGTCCTGCGGCGCGGCCGCGCCGCCGCCCTCGATGGCCTGCTGCTGCGACGAGGGACCCCCGGCCAGCTCGGCCTTCATCCGCTGGAGCTCCAGCTCGACGTCCGTGCCGCCGGACAGCCGGTCCAGCTCCGCCTGGATGTCGTCCTTGGCCAGGCCCGACTGGTCGTCGAGCGCGCCCGAGGCGAGCAGCTCGTCGATCGCGCCGGCGCGCGCCTGGAGCTGGGCGGTCTTGTCCTCGGCCCGCTGGATCGCCAGACCGACGTCGCTCATCTCCTCCGAGATGCCGGAGAAGGACTCGGCGATCCGGGTCTGCGCCTGGGCCGCCGTGTAGGTCGCCTTGATGGTCTCCTTCTTGGTGCGGAAGGCGTCCACCTTGGCCTGGAGACGCTGGGCGGCGAGGGTGAGCTTCTCCTCCTCGCCCTGGAGCGTCTGGTGCTGCACCTCCAGGTCGCTGACCTGCTGCTGGAGCGCGGCCCGCCGGGACAGCGCCTCGCGCGCCAGGTCCTCGCGGCCGAGGGCGAGGGCCTTGCGGCCCTGGTCCTCCAGCTTGGCGGACTGGCCCTGCAGCTGGTTCAGCTGGAGTTCGAGCCGCTTGCGGGAGGTGGCGACGTCGGCGACGCCCCGCCGCACCTTCTGCAGCAGCTCCAGCTGCTTCTGGTAGGAGTAATCGAGCGTCTCGCGCGGATCCTCGGCCCGGTCAAGGGCCTTGTTCGCCTTCGCGCGGAAGATCATCCCCATACGCTTCATGACACCGCTCATGGGCTTCGCGCGCCCCCTTCTGACGGACTCGGCTCCAGCTCTTCAACAGGATCCACACTACGGGCCCTGTCTCCATTACCGCACTGTTCGGAGCGGGATGCGCTCCTCCCCAAGGACGACTGCGCGGGGTGTTCCCTCCCGCGCAGGGAGTAGACGGATCTCCGGGAGACCCCCGCCCCGCCCTTCGTACCTACCGCCCAAGACGCAGTCCGTTAGCGGATCGTTCCCGCCCAGCATGGGGTTCATGCCCGCCACCCCGTACCCTTGGGTTTTGTGTTCCGTAGCCGTTCGAAGGACGAGAAGGCCCCCACCGACAAGGTGACGGCGGACCTCTCCACCAAGCAGCCCCGCGACCCCGAGGCCCCCAAGGGCCGCCCGACCCCGAAGCGGAGCGAGGCGCAGACCCAGCGCCGCCGCGCCGCGACGGTGCCGACCGACCGCAAGGAGGCCGCCAAGCGCCAGCGCGAGGCACGCCGCTCGGACCTGGCCCGTCAGCGCGAGGCGCTGGCCAGTGGCGACGAGCGTTACCTGCCGCCCCGCGACAAGGGTCCGGTCCGCCGTTTCGTGCGCGACTTCGTCGACTCGCGGTTCGCGATCGCCGAGTTCTTCCTGCCGATGGCCGTGGTGATCCTCGTGCTGTCGCTGTTCGGCAACGCCAACCGGTCGCTGCAGAACATCTCCCTGCTGCTCTGGCTCGGTGTGATCATCCTGATCGTCATCGACTCGATCGGCATCTGGATCCGCCTGCGGAAGCAGCTCAACGAGCGCTTCCCGAACGAGCCGAAGCGCGGCGCCATCGCCTACGGCCTGATGCGCACGCTTCAGATGCGCCGACTGCGTCTGCCGAAGCCGCAGGTCAAGCGCGGAGAGCGGCCCTGAGCGCCGACAGCTCGGAGTTCGACGGGCGCGCGTTCGGCGAAGCCACGTCGGAGTCGGGCGGCCCGGTGCTGCCCGTCGTCGCCCACTGGCCCGCCGGTCCCGGCGGGCTGCGGGACACCATCCGGCAGGAGATCATCGCCCGTCAGCTCGACGAGCAGATAACCAGCCGCTACCCGGTGGGGCAGCGACTGCGGATCCTCGACGCGGGCATGGGGCAGGGCACCCAGGCCCTGCGCCTGGCCCGGGCCGGACACACCGTGACCGGATTGGAGGCCGACCCCGACCTCCTGAAGGCGGCCCGTGAGTCGCTGGCGACGGAGCCCGCCGGGATCCGCGAGCGGGTCCGGATGATCGAGGGCGACGGGCGCGAGACCGGGGTGCACTTCCTGCCCGGCAGCTTCGACGTGGTGCTCTGCCACGGCGTCCTCATGTACGCGGACGAGCCCGACGCGCTGCTCGCGGGCCTGGCACGGATGCTGGCCCCCGGCGGCCTGCTGTCCCTGGTGGTGCGGAACGCGGAGGCCCTGTCCATGCGGCCGGGGCTCGCCGGGGACTGGTCGGGGGCGCTCGCCGCCTTCGACTCGGACGTCTACACGGACGACAACGGCGTGAAGGTGCGGGCCGACCGGCTCGACGCGCTCACGGCGACGCTCGCGGGGATCGCGGCGCCGCTGCACGCCTGGTACGGGGTGCGGGTCTTCACGGACGACGTCCCCGCCGAGGCGGGGCTGCCCGCCGCCGAGGAGCTGGACCGGCTGCTCGCCGCCGAGGACCGGGCGGGGCGGACGGATCCGTACCGGCGGATCGCGGCGCTGCTGCATCTGTGCGGGGTACGCGGCTGACGACGCACGCCTGATCGGGTGCGCTCGCCGGGCCCGGGCCGGGACGGAATCGGATACTCCGGACATGGACGCCGTATCCCGTGCCCGCCGCCGCCTCCTCCTTCCGTTCACCGCCGGGGCCTGCGCCCTCGCGCTGGTCGGCGGCTGCTCCTCCGGCGGGGACGCCGCCGCCCCGGAGCGTTCCACCCAGGCGGCGGCGCCGCTCGCCGCCAACGAGCTCCAGGACGACTACCAGGCCGTCATCAGGAACGTCCTGCCCTCGGTCGTGCAGATCGAGGCGTCGAACAGCCTCGGCTCCGGGGTCGTCTACGACGCCAAGGGGCACATCGTCACCAACGCGCACGTCGTCGGCGAGGAGAAGTCCTTCAAGGTCACGGCGGCCACCGGCGGGCAGCCCGTGACGGCGCGGCTCGTCTCCTCGTACCCCGAGCAGGACCTCGCGGTGCTCAAGCTGGACACCGTGCCGAAGGGGCTGAAGGCGGCGACGTTCGGCAACTCGGCCACCGTCGACATGGGTCAGATCGTCCTCGCGATGGGCTCCCCGCTGGGCCTGTCCGGCAGCGTGACCCAGGGCATCGTCTCCGCCACCGGCCGGACGGTCAGCGAGGGGCGGACCGGGGGCGGGACGGGCGCGACGATCGGGAACATGGTCCAGACGTCCGCCGCGATCAATCCCGGCAACAGCGGGGGCGCCCTCGTGAACCTCGACAGCGAGGTCATCGGCATCCCGACGCTCGCCGCGACCGATCCCGAGCTGGGCGGGGGCTCGGCGCCCGGCATCGGCTTCGCGATCCCCGCGTCGATGGTGAAGACGGTCGCCGGCCAGATCGTCAGGAGCGGCAAGGTGACGGACTCCGGCCGGGCCGCCCTGAACATCACCGGCCGCACGGTCCTCGACGACAACTACGAGCCGGCGGGCGTGGCGGTGGTCGAGGCGCCTTCGGACGGGGCGGCGGGGAAGGCGGGCCTGAAGCCGGGCGATGTGATCACGCGCGTCGGCGACATGGACATCACGACGATCACGTCGCTGTCGGAGGCGCTGGCGTCGATGAAGCCGGGGGACGTGGTGACGGTGGTGTACACGCGCGGCACGACGACGCACAAGACCCAGGTCACGCTGGGCGAGCTGTAGCCCCGCGCGCCCGCGTGTGGGGCCCGCGCCCGTGTGGGCAATCGTCCCGCAGGGCGGGACGTGGGCACACGGGACGGCGCCCTCTCGCGGCGCCCCCGCGTTCCGCGCCTGGACCCGCGCCCCGAGCGGCGGTGCACACGGGGTGCGGGTCAAGGCGCTGAAGCCTCTGGCGCCGGCAAGGGCGCCGTTCCGTTGTGCCCACCCGTTCCGCCCCTTGCGGAACGCCTGCCCACAACGGACGGAAGCGCGCCCACAACGGGGGGTGCTCAGCCCTCCGCGTTCAGGGGCATCGGGCCGTAGATCTTCGCCCCGTCCTCCGACAGCGTCACCTGGTCCGCGCCTCCGCCCAGGAGGTCACGCCAGTTCTCGCCGAGCCAGCTCTCCGCGTCGCCCTGGGTGGTGAACTCCTCGGGGGTCACCACCGGCTCGACCTCGGTGCCGTCGGACTTCTCGAACCGCCACGTCCATGCCATGCAAGCCTCCTGGCGCTCACCGGATGATCGGTTTCCTGCCCGCAGCGTAGCCGGGCGCGCACGCCTCGCGGTGGCGCGGGAGGATCTGAGGGTGGAACTGACTCTGCTCGGCACCGGCGCCCCGCTCGGACTCCCCCGCCCCGACTGCCCCTGCGCCGTGTGCGCGCTGTCCCGTGGGGGGCGGGCGAGGGCTGCGACCTCGCTGCTCGTGGACGGGGCCCTGTTGCTCGATCTGACCCCCGGGGCCGCCCTCGCGGCCGCCCGGTCGGGGCATTCGTTGGTGGGAGTGCGGCAGGTGCTGCTCACGCATCCGCATGACGGGCCCGCCGTGGAAGTGCCCGCCGGGCTTCCCACTGCCGGGCGCGTCCCGGACGGACGCGAGTTGACGCTGATCAGCGGGCACCGGGTGCGGGCGGTCCCGATGGACTCCCCGGGGACCGGGTACGAGGTGACCTCGGCCGACGGGGAGCGGTTGCTGTATCTGCCGCCCGGGGGCGCGCCCGCGGGGATCGGGGACGAGCACCGCGCGCCGTACGACATGATCGTCGCCGATGTCACCGGGCGGCCGGACGGCCTGGCCCGGCTGCGGTCGACGGGAGCGATCGGCCCGGCGACCGAGGTGATCGCGGTGCACCTGGACCATGACGCGCCGGCGGGCGCGGAGCTGGACCGGCGGCTCGCGGCGGCGGGGGCGCGGGCGGTGCCGGACGGGACGACGCTGTACATCGGCGACTACCACGAGGTGCCGGAGGTGCCCCGGCGGACGCTGGTGACGGGCGGGGCCCGGTCGGGGAAGTCGGTGGAGGCCGAGCGGCGTCTGGAGACCTTCCCCGAGGTGCTGTACGTGGCGACGGGCGGGACCAGGGAGGGCGACCCGGAGTGGGCCGAGCGGGTGGGGCTGCACCGGGAGCGGCGGCCGGCCTCGTGGCGTACCGCCGAGACCTGCGAGCTCGTACCGCTGCTCGCGGAGGACGGTCCGGCGCTGCTGATCGACTGTCTGTCGCTGTGGCTGACGGATGCCATGGACCGGGTGGATGCCTGGGACGACGAGCGGTGGCGGGACGGCGGGCAGGCGGCGCTGCGGGAGCGGACGGCGGAGCTGGTGGCGGCGGTGCGGGCGACGGGCCGCACGGTCGTGACGGTGACGAACGAGGTCGGCTCGGGGGTGGTGCCGGCGACGGCGGCGGGGCGGCGGTTCCGGGACGAGCTGGGCCGGCTGAACGCGGCCTTCGCGGACGAGTGCGAGGAGGTCGTCCTCGTGGTCGCGGGTCAGGCCCTGGTGCTGCGCGGGTAGGGTGCGATCACCGAATTGGCTGTCACTAGGCGGAACCCTTGAACCTCGACGACTTCTCCGATCTGATCGAGCGCCCCGACGGCGGGATACGGCGTGATGCCGAGGAGCGCCGGGAGCGGCTGACCGTGCCGCCGGGGGCGCTGGGCCGGCTCGACGAGCTGGGCGAGTGGCTGTCCGCGGCCCAGGCCTCGGTCAAGGTGCGGGCGATCGAGCAGCCGAAGGTCGTGCTGTTCGCGGGCGACCACGGGGTGGCCTCGCTCGATGTGTCGGGCCGCGCGGCGGGTACGGCGCACGAGCTGGTGCGCGCGGTGCTGGACGGGGCGAGCCCGGTGGCCGTGCTGGCCCGTTCGATGGGTGTGCCGGTACGGGTCGTGGACGCCGGTCTGGACTGCGATCCGGAGCTGCTGCCCGCCGAGGTGGTACGGCACCGGGTGCGGCGCGGCAGCGGCCGGATCGACGTGGCGGACGCGCTGACGGCCGAGGAGACCGAGGCGGCGGTCCGGCTCGGGATCGCGATCGCGGACGAGGAGGCGGACTCGGGCACCGATCTGGTGGTGCTCGGGGATCTGAGCGTCGGCGGCACGACGCCGGCGTCGACGCTGATCGCGGCGCTGTGCGGGACGGACGCCTCGGTGGTGACCGGCCGGGGCGGTGCCGGGATCGACGATCTGGCGTGGATGCGCAAGTGCGCGGCGATCCGGGACGCGCTGCGGCGGGCCCGGCCGGTCCTGGGTGACCAGCTGGAGCTGCTCGGGGCGGTCGGCGGGGCGGACCTGGCGGCGATGACCGGGTTCCTGTTGCAGGCGTCGGTGCGGCGGATGCCGGTGATCCTGGACGGTGTGGTGGGCGCGGCCTGTGCCCTTGTGGCGCAGCGGGCGGCGTTCCGGGCGCCGGACTGGTGGCTGGCGGGTCAGGTGAGCGGGGAGCCGGCGCAGGCGAAGGCGCTGGACCGGATGGCGCTCAGCCCGCTGCTCGATCACGGCGTCCACGTGGGTGAGGGAACCGGGGCATTGCTCGCACTTCCCCTCGTCCAGGCCGCGGCGGCGTTCGCCGCGGAGCTGCCCGAGCGTCCGGATCCGACCACTCCGGATGCCGAGGACGCGGCGGAGGGCTGAGCGGGGGCGGAACGGAACGACTGAGGTCGGAGGCGGTCACGCGCGACGCGCGCGTGGCCGCCTTCGGCGTCTCCGCATGGCATGCGATGCCCCATATGATCCCTTTTCATGGGAGAAGTCCGCTTGCCTGCCGAAGCAGCACCCCGGGGCACGACCGCCCGTTCGCGTCGCAGCGCCGCGTTCGCCGTCTGGTACCTGCGCGTCGTCACGTTCATCAATTTCCTCGGCGCCGTCTGGGTCTCCTTCGGACAGGACCTGCGCCGCCACAACGAGGACAACTACTTCACCCCCTACCTGCTCACCGCGGGCTTCGCCTCGGGGGTCTTCACGCTCTTCCTGGCGATCACCATGCGGCGCCGCAAACGGGCCGCGTGGATCCTCAACATCGTGCTCAGCGGCCTCTTCCTGCTGCTCTTCGCCCTCGTGATGTTCTTCCCGGAGATCCGGCAGCACGCCCAGAACTGGATCTCGCTGGTCCTCACCGCCGCGTTCGTGCTCGCGCTGCTCCTCGGCCGCAAGGAGTTCTACGCGAAGGGCGACCGCTCCAACCCGAAGCTCGCGGCCGGGGTGGCCGTGGGCGGACTGCTCGTCACCTCGCTGCTCGCCGCCGTCCTGGTGACCGTCACCACCGAGTCCACCGGCTCCACCTTCCTGGAGCGCTGGAAGTACGGCGTGATGCGGCTGGTCACACTGGCCTCCGACGGCTCCGGCATCCACCCGCCCGGCTGGGTCGACGTCACCATCAACATCATGTCCACGCTGCTGCTCTTCGCGGTGCTCTTCGCGGCCTTCCGCTCCCGGCGGGCCGTCGACCCGCTGACCGCGGAGGACGAGGACCGGCTCCGGGTGCTGCTCGACAAGCAGGGCGAGCGGGACTCCCTCGGCTACTTCGCGCTGCGCCGCGAGAAGAGCGTCGTGTGGTCGCCGAGCGAGAAGGCGGCCATCGCCTACCGGGTGGTCGGCGGGGTCTCGCTCGCCTCCGGCGATCCGATCGGCGACCCCGAGGCCTGGCCGGGCGCCATCGAGCCCTGGCTCACCGAGGCGCGCGAGCACGGCTGGATCCCGGCGGTGATGGGCGCGAGCGAGGAGGCCGGGGTCATCTACGCCCGGCACGGTCTGGACGCCCTGGAGCTGGGCGACGAGGCGATCGTGGAGACCGACGAGTTCACCCTGGACGGCCGGGCCATGCGCACCGTCCGGCAGGCCTTCAACCGGGTCAAGCGGGCCGGGTACGAGGTCCGCATCCGGCGCCACGAGGACATCCCGGCCGACGAGATGGCCGAGCTGCTCCGCAAGGCGGACGACTGGCGCGACGGGGCCACCGAGCGGGGCTTCTCGATGGCGCTGGGCCGGCTCGGCGACCCCCGGGACGGCCGCTGTGTGATGCTGGAGTGCACCGACGAGAAGGGCGAGCTGCGGGCCCTGCTGTCCTTCGTCCCCTGGGGGCCGAAGGGGCTCTCGCTGGACCTGATGCGCCGCGACCGGGACTCCGAGAACGGCCTGATGGAGTTCATGGTCATCGAACTTCTGCAGCGCGCCAAGGAGATCGGGATCACTCAGGTCTCACTCAACTTCGCGATGTTCCGCTCCGTCTTCGAACGTGGCTCGAAGCTCGGGGCGGGACCCGTGCTGCGCATGTGGCGTTCACTGCTCAGCTTCTTCTCCCGCTGGTGGCAGATCGAGTCGCTGTACCGCGCCAACGCCAAGTACCGACCGATCTGGGAGCCCCGATTCATGCTCTTCGAGAAGAGTGCGGACCTGCTGCGCATCGGCCTCGCCGCCGGTCGGGCCGAGGGCTTCCTGGAGGCCCCCGGTCTGCCGAAGTGGCTGCACCGCAGGCATCTGGAGAGCAGCCGTTGAGACAGGCAGTGAGGGAGTTCGCCCACCGCGAGTGGGGGCCGCTGTTCAGCACCGTACGGACGGCGCTCGTCACGAAGAAGTGGAGGGCGGCTCCCCTGACGCTGGGCGCCGTCTGCCTCACCTCCCTCTTCCAGATCGTGCAGAACCAGGACTGGGGCTATCAGCCGGTCCAGGACATCGGTTCCGTACGGGCCGAGGACCCGCTGTGGCTCGCGCTGCTCCGGACCCCGCTCTCGCTGT